>NZ_JAAVXC010000063.1:0-6383 GCF_013416725.1 Pseudomonas sp. SbOxS1 | reverse complement strand
GAGGGCATGCCGAGCCTAAGCGAGGCACCGAGTGGTGGGGCAAAGCCTTTTGCTTACTTTTTGCTGGGCCGGCACTCCGGCGTTTGAAAAAGTGAGTCGCCGTAAGGGCGAAACCATAAGTGGCCGTTACCGCAGCAATGGATATACACCCAATCCAGTTCTTATATACAACCCCATGCTTAGGTGAACAGTATTACCATCAGAACGTGTCGTCGTGCTCATTCAAAGGCGACGACTGACGCGCACATTCCCGCAACCAGTTCATGAACACCAGCAATCGCTTGGGCAACGTCCCCAGCGGCGGGTGGACCAGGTAATAATCGTAGTGACCTGAGCGGCTGAATCCAGCGAGGGGCAGAACCAGCTCACCGCTGTCCACGCGTTTCTGCACCAGCTGCTGACGGCCAATTGCGATTCCAACGTGGTTCATGGCTGCCGTCACGCTCAAATCAGAGCGATCAAAGGTCAGGCTACGTTCGGGAAGTGCCGCGAGCATGTCGTGTTGCTCTGCCCAGAGCGTCCACTCTGCATCGTAGGCGGCATGATCCCAGGCCAGGGAGTCATGCAGTGTCGTGCAGTGCCTCAAATTCTGCGGGTCCTGCTCCAGGCGATGACGTCGCGCGTACTCGGGACTGCACACCGGGGCCATCCGCTCGCGCATCAGGCGCTGGCTCACCAGCCCGGGGAACTCGCCGTTGGCGTAGTACAGGGCCAGGTCGATCTTGCGGGTGCGAAAGTCGACATTGTCATTGCCCACGCGCAGGTCCAATGCCACCCAGGGGTAACGTTCGACAAAGTCCGCCAGCCGGGGAACCAGCCAGCATTGGGCGATGGAAGGCCTTGCATAGACCGCGAGGGAACCGGCTACCTCAGCTTGTGACGTTTGCTCGAGCGCCTCGGACAATTCGCCCATCGCATTCTGCAGAATCTCGAAGATCCGTTCGCCTTCATCGGTCAGGCTGACCTGCCGGGTCAGGCGCTGGAACAACTTCATGTCCAACGCCGTTTCCAGGCGACTTATGCGGTGGCTCACGGCGCTTGCGGTCAGGCACAACTCCTGCGCCGCACGGGCGAAGCTCAGGTGCCGGGCGGCCACCAGAAAGGTGTGAAGGTTCGCGAACTGGCTGCTGTTGAGCCTGGAACCGATACGCGGAGGAAGGTTGAGCACGACAGTTTTCCCTCAGGCATCCAGGATGTAGCAGGACGGTTATCTTGCCACATCCGGTTTTGCGCTTGAATCAGCGACGGCCTGCCGCGCTCAAGCCGCTCGAGTCGATATCAACCCTTGGCCAGCAATTGACGACCCTTGGCCAGGTAAGCGTCCATCTCGTCGCCCGGCACCATGTTGCCGCCTGTGGCCCAGACCAGATGAGTGGCTTGCGCCATGGCCTGGTTGTCCAGGCCCTCACGTGCCAGATAGCCTTGTTGATCGCCAAGGACTCGGGCAATGCCGGGTACACCGGCAAGCGCGGAGGGCTCCAGGCGCACCCCTTCGCTGCGTTCCATCAGCGCCAGCAAGCTGTACATGTCCTCGTCGCTGACGGTGTAGAAACCATCGAGCAAGCGCTGCATCGCCTTGCCGACAAACCCGGAAGCGCGACCGACCGCCAGGCCGTCGGCGGCCGTCACGTTATCGATGCCGAAATCCTGCACGCTCACTTCGTCGTGAAGCCCGGTATAGACCCCCAGCATCATGCAGGGCGAGTGAGTGGGCTCGGCGAAGATGCAGTGCACCGCATCACCGAAAGCCAGCTTCAGGCCGAAGGCCACGCCGCCAGGTGCGCCACCCACGCCACAGGGCAGATAGACAAACAACGGGTGTTGCGCATCCACGCTGATGTTGGCCGCCGCCAATTGCCCTTTAAGGCGTTCGGCAGCCACCGAGTAACCGAGGAACAGGTTGACCGAGTTTTCATCGTCGACAAAATGGCAGGCCGGATCGGACTCCGCTTGCTGGCGACCTTGGGCAACGGCCACGCTGTAGTCGGAGGCGTACTCGACCACGGTAACGCCGTGTGAGCGCAACTTGTCTTTCTTCCATTGCCGCGCATCCGCCGACATATGCACGGTCACCTGGAAGCCCAGTGCGGCGCCCATGATGCCGATGGACATGCCAAGGTTGCCGGTCGAGCCGACCGCGATTTTGTACTGGCCAAAAAAGGCCCGTGCCTTATCGCTGTCGAGCACCGCGTAGTCGTCATCCAGCGTCAACAGGTTTGCCGCCAACGCCAGGTCTTCGGCGTGCTTGAGCACTTCATAGATACCGCCGCGGGCCTTGATCGAGCCGGAGATCGGCAGATGGCTGTCGCGCTTGAGCCACAGAGCCCCTGGCAATGCCCGGCCGTAGCGCTCGCCGAGCAATTGCTGCAGTTGGGGCACGGGCAGAATGTCCGATTCGATAATGCCGTCACTGCATTGCGTTTCTGGAAACGCACGCCGCAGGTAAGAAGCAAAACGCGTCAGTCGTGCGCTGGCATCGGCGACGTCTACGGCCGTCAATCCCACATCGCCAAGCGCTTGCGCAACTGGCGCCACCGCAGGGTTGAACCAGGTGGTTTCCTGCAGCGCGACCAGGTCGCGAATCAAAGGATGGCTGGCATACCAGTTTTCAAGTGTCTTGCCCAAAATCATGGCGGGGTCCCTCTAAACAATCAGGCGGAAAATACGGGTTGAATCAAACAAACTGCGCCAGCAACAGGGTCAGTCCCAGCGCGATCAAGGAAGCCAGTACCGTGGCCGAGGTGAACTTCTTCAACGCTTCGGCCAGCGACACACCCAGGTACTCCTTGACCACCCAGAAGGCGGAGTCCGTGACGTGGGTCCAGCCGATGGCGCCGGCACCGATGGCAATGCAGATGATTTCCTTGCTGACGGCTGGATGCGCGCCCAGCATCGGCATCACCATGCCCGCGGCGCTGATCATCGCCACCGTCGCCGAACCCACGGCGAAGTGCATCAAGCCTGCCACCAGCCACGCCAGGACGATGGGATTCATGTTCAACTGCGTCAAGGAAGCGGACAGTGCGTCACCCACCCCGCTGTCGACCAGGATGCCGTTGAAGGCCCCACCGGCACCGATGATCAGCAGAATGCCGGCCAGTGGCGGAAAGCTCTTTTGAGTGTGCGCGAGCAAGTCAGGCATGGTCAGGCCGCGGCGCAAACCCAGTGCCCAGTAAGCGAACAGCACGGCAATGGACAGGGCTATCAGCGGCGTGCCCAGGAACGCCACAACGCTCAACAGCCCGGAGTCATGGGGCAGTCCGGCGGCAAGACTTTTGCCGACCATCAGCACCAGCGGCAACAGGATGGTCAGCAGCGTCACACCCAGGCCCGGCAGCTCCCGGGTCGCGCTGTCAACGCAGTGTTCCTCCAGAAACGCTTCCTGGGTCTCAGGCGCTTCACTCTTGCAGACCAGCTTGATCCACAGCGGCCCGGCGATGATCGCAGTCGGCAGCGCGACAATCAGGCCATACATGATGACCTTGCCGACATCGGCACCGAGCATGCCAGTGATCGCCATGGCGGCCGGGTGCGGCGGCAACATGCAATGCACGGCCATCAGCGATACTGCCAGGGGCACGCCCAGGTACAGCAGATTGATCCGGGTCTCCTTGGCGACCACATAGATCAGCGGAATCAGCAGGACGAAACCTACCTCGAAGAACACCGGTATGCCCGCGATAAACCCAACGAGCATCATGGCCCATGAAGCACGCTCCTTACCCAGGGCGCTCAACAGCGTCTGGGCGATGCGCTCGGCGCCACCGGACTCTTCCAGCATCTTGCCGAGTATGCCGCCAAGGCCAATGATGGTTGCCAGGAACCCGAGCGTGCCACCGACGCCTTTTTCATAGGCTGCGGCCATTTGTGCCAGCGGCATGCCGGAACCGATGCCCACCACGAAGCTGGCGGCAGTAAGGGCCAGGAAGGCGTGGACACGCACTTTGACGATCAGGAAAACAATCAGAATGATGGCGCAAAACAGCACCAGCAATAGGGTGGGACCACTGTGCATACAATCTCCGGAAAAGCGCTTTTATTGTTGAAATCAGTGATCGGGATCACTCAGCTTTCCGGCATTAGAGAACGCGGCACAGGGGCCTGACAAAGGATGGATCTTCAAGGGATGGATGACATGGGATCATCTATGCCGAACCCATGGTTCAGACGTGAGGATCGCCCGGTGCCTTGTTCGGCACAGCGTATTGCGGCTTGAGATGGCCGTCCTGATCGAGTAGCCAGGCGTCCATGATCTGCCGCACCACGGGACCGGCGACACGGCCACCGGCCTCGCCGTTTTCGATCATCACCGAAATCACGATCTGCGGATGTTCGGCCGGGGCGAAACCGACGAACAAGGCGTTGTCGCGGTTGCGCTCGCGGGTTTTCTCGCGGTTGTAACGCTCGCCCTGCTTGATCGCCACCACTTGCGCGGTGCCGCTCTTGCCAGCGATACGGTACTGCGCCCCCGCTGCCGCCGCCCGGGCGATCCCGCGGGCATCGTGCATGACCATCTGCATGCCGTGGTTGACCTGCTCCCAGTCGCGCGGGTCCTTGAGCAGGATGTTGGGCATCGGATGCTCGTCCACCGGCGCGACCCCGTCCACGGTCCTGGCCAGGTGCGGTCGGTTCCACACTCCCTTGTTGGCAATCAGCGCCGTGGCCTGGGCCAGTTGCAACGGCGTGACCTGCATATAGCCCTGACCGATACCGAGGATCACGGTTTCCCCAGGGAACCATGGCTGACGACGCGTGGCGCGCTTCCAGGCCTGGGATGGCATCAACCCTGGGGACTCTTCGAACATGTCCAGCGAGACCTTTTCCCCGAGGCCGAACATTGCCATGTAGTCATGCAGCCGATCGATGCCCAGCTTGTGCGCAAGGTCGTAGAAGTAGGTGTCGTTGGAGCGCATGATCGCCGCGTCCATGTCCACCCAACCGTCACCGCTGTGGTTCCAGTTGCGGTACTTGTGATCGAAATCCGGGAGTTGGTAGTACCCCGGATCGAAGACCCGGGTCTGCGGCGTGACGATGCCGGCGTCGAGCCCGGCAATCGCGACTTCCGGCTTGATGGTCGAGCCCGGCGCATAGAGCCCGCGCAGCACACGGTTGAACAGCGGTCGGTCAATGGAATCGCGTAGCGTCGAGTATTCCCTGGAGCTGATACCGGTGACAAACAGGTTCGGATCGAAACTCGGGTTGCTGACCATGGCCAGCACTTCACCGGTCGACGGATCAAGCGCGACCACCGAGCCACGACGATCGCCCAGGGCGTGCTCGGCGGCCTCCTGCAGCTTGATGTCCAGGCTCAGGACGATGTTTTCACCGGGCACCGGATCCGTGTGCTTGAGTACGCGCAATACACGGCCCTGGGCATTGGTTTCGACTTCCTCGTAACCGACATGGCCGTGCAGTTGCGACTCGTAGAATTTTTCGATCCCGGTCTTGCCAATGGATTGGGTGCCTCGATACTCAACCGTATCCAGCACCTTGGACTCTTTCTCGTTGATCCGTCCGACGTAGCCGACCGAATGAGCGAAGTGTTCGCCCAACGGATAATGGCGCACGAACTGCGGCTCGACATCGATGCCCGGCAAGCGGAACTCGTTGACCGCCAGTATCGCGATCTGCTCCTCGCTCAGTTCGTAGAACAACGTCACCGGCACGAACGGGTGCCGCGCCTGCTTCATCGCCTTGTCGAACACCGTGCGTTCTTCAGCAGGCAGGTGCAGCAGGCTGACCACTTGGTCCAGCTCCTGGTTGACATCGGATGCGCGTTCGCGAGTGATGGTCAGGTTGTAGCTGGGCCGGTTGTCCGCCAGGACCACACCATTGCGGTCATAGATCAAGCCACGGGTAGGCGTGATCGGTAGCACGTGTACACGGTTGTTTTCGGAAATCGTGGAGTGATAGTCGAATTCCACCACCTGCAGGACGTACAGGCGCACCACCAGTGCACAGGTAATAGCGCCAACGAACAAGGCACAGGCCATCAGTCGCTTGTTGACCAGGCGGGTCTCTTTTTCGTGGTCTTTGATCGGAATCGGCTGGGGCATTTCTGTGGCAACTCTTTTGAAAGAAACACCGATCCCTGGGCTTGAAATCAGTCCGCTAAAAAACGAGCTGCACCATACCAAAACAGCTGAATCACTTTCGTGTCATTTTCTTTATGTTGTAGGAGCGAGCCTGCTCGCGATGAACCCGAGAACGCCGCGGGGTGCCAGGCTTCCCGCGTTATCGTTGACGTCCATCGTCGGAACGCCGCCCGGAGCATGCTCGCTCCTACAGAAAAACGGGCACAAAAACAAAACCCCTACCTGCATGCGCAGATAGGGGTTTTGGAATTTAATCTTGACGATGACCTACTCTCACATGGGGAAACC
>NZ_JAAVXC010000062.1:0-13585 GCF_013416725.1 Pseudomonas sp. SbOxS1 | reverse complement strand
TCGATGGGGCAAGAAAATCAAAAGCCAGATCAAGATCAAACGCAAAAGCGAGGCGGCCTGACAGCCGACCTGATCGGGAGCCGTACGCGTTTCCCCTGTAGGAGCCAGGCTTGCCGGCGAAGAACGATAACGCGGTACAACAGACACACCGCAGCGCCTGGTTCGCCGGCAAGCCTGGCTCCTACAGGGGATTGGGGGTATCTGGAAAAGTCAGGTCGGCTGTCAGGCCGCCTCGCTTTTGATTTTGATCTGGGTGCCCCGTTAACCACGATGGCCGAACGCAGGTATTGCGCAGTGGGTAAACCGGCAGGACGCCGGTTTAGCCGCGCTGGGCCATGGATGGCCCATCGCGGCGACCCACGGAGCAATGCCGGAGTGAGGGCATGCCGAGCCTTAGCGAGGCACCGAGTGGTGGGGCAAAGCCTTTTGCTTACTTTTTGGCGTTTGGAAAAGTGAGTCGCCGTAAGGGCGAAACCCTAAGTAGCCGTTACCGCAGAAATGGATATGTACGCCGACCACAACCTAAAGTCAGTCGCGCTGCAGCTTACGAATCAAAGTCCCTATATCAATCCCCAAATGCTGCGCAGCCTTACGCTTACTCCCACACAAATGCACCGCGCGCAAAATCACCTGCCGCTCAAAATGCTGAACCTGAAGCTTGAGGTTTTGCTGAGGGTCGTCCGAGGTTTCATCCTGCACAACCGAGGGGGCCGACTGTTCCCGGGTGCGCACCGGTTGGAGCAGTTCAGCCGGCAGGTGATGCTCCTGCGCCTCATCGTCAGCCAGCACCGCCAGGCGTTCGAAAATGTTCACCAACTCGCGAATATTGCCGGGGAAGTCGTAACTCATCAGGCGCTTGCGACACCCGGCGGACAGGCTCAGGGACGGTACGCGATCGCCATTGATGCGGCTCAGCAGGATGTCCATGAGAAACGGCAAGTCATCGCGGTGCTGGCGCAGCGGCGGAATCTCCACCGGCAGCACGGCGAGACGATAATAAAGGTCGGCGCGAAACTCACCCATGTCCACCAGATGACGCAAATCCTTGTTGGTGGCGGCAATGACCTGTACCTGCACCGATTTGCTCAAGGGCGAACCGACCGACTGGATCGTGCTGTCTTCGAGAAATTTCAGCAGCTTGGCCTGTACGTGCAACGGGATCTCGCCGATCTCGTCGAGGAACAACGTGCCGCCCGACGCCGCTTCGATATAGCCTTGCTTGCCGCCCTGCAGTGCGCCAGTAAAGGCGCCACGCTCGTAGCCGAACATCTCGGACTCGAACAGGCTCTCCGGGATGCTCCCGCAATTGACGTGGATGAACGGACGATCGCCCCAGCCGGCGGCACGATGGATGTGCCGGGCGATGGCGGTCTTGCCGACCCCCGGCTCACCCAGCAGCAACAGGCGCGCGCGTCGACGGAAAGCGCGCACGCCGGTGTCGGCGATGCTCGACAGCTGTGGCGACAGGTGCAAGGCGTTGTCCTGGGGATCGCGCAAGCCTTGAGGCTCCAGAGGCCGGGTGTTGAGCGATGCCCGGCGCTGCGGCTGGCTGGCGTCGAAGTCTTTCTGGGTGAGCATCCTGAACGGTTTTTCGTAGGCGCCGGTGGGAATCGCGTGAGTACTGCTGAGCAGCACCCGGCCTTCCCGGGAGCGGGTCAACGCACTGTTGCCACCACGATTTAGCGCTGCCAGGAAGTCGTCGTAGTTCAACGCCGAGCGCTGGAAAAAATCACTCTCGGACAGTCCCACGGCCTGCTGTTTTGACAGCCGGTTGACCCGCTCGGCGGCCAGGTTGATAAAGCGCAGCCGGCCTTCGCCGTCAGTGACGATCAGCGCTTCGCTGAAGCTGTCGAGCAAGGCATGCAAGGCGGGTGTTTCCAGCAGCGCGCCCAGTACTTCGCTGCTGACATTGACCGAAGAGCGCATGCCCATCTGCAAGGTGGGTGGCAGGTTGGTGTCTTTCATGGATGCAACTCTAGGGGAGTGCGAACGCCCTGGCTTTCGCGAAACACCGCCACGCGCCAAGCCACGCCTTCGCGAATCAGGATGCGCGAGCAATGCACGTTGAAGTTCAGGTCGCGCCCGCTCAGGTCCGGCAGGGGCAGGCTGTGCCAGGTGCGTTCAGGCAAGGCGTTGTCCAGCAGCAAACGGGCGATGCCGGCGCCATGGGTGATGCCGAAGGTGTCCTCGAAGGCTGCGTTGCGCCATTGCGGTTGCTGGTGTTCATCGATCACCAGCACCGCGTCGGGTACGGCATCGAAGACCCGGCGCAAGGCATCGATGCGTTGCTCGGCATCGTGCTGCATGCGCAACTCCTGGCTGACGTCGCGAATGCTGCCCCACATGCGCAACAGCTGGCCATTGACGATGGTGGCCCGGACGTCGTTTTCCACGTAGGCAGGCGAGCCGTCGTGACGGCGATCCACCGACAGTGCACCGTCGACGTGAAAACCGGCTTCGATCAGGCGACGCACGAATTCTTCGTTGGCCGGGCTGCGCGGCCAGTACAGGCGCACCGGTTGCTGGTTGAAGTCGACATCCGAGGGCATCTCGTACACCTCGGCCATGGCCCGGTTGCACAGGCGCCAATGGGAGTCGTTTTCGAACACCTGGCGGACGATTTCATCCGGGGCATGGTTGATGTCCACTGCCTCGGCGAATTCGATGCACCAGTAGGCGACCTTGGCGCTCTGCAGCATCTGGTTCATCACCTCGTTGGCGTTGTGCATTTCCCGCAGCCGGTACCCCAGCGTGCCTAACGGAATCTTCAACAGGTGCAGGCGTGCCGGCTGCACGTCGCGCCATTGCAGCAAACCGCTGGCAATCACAGGCAGCAGGCCGCCATTGCGGCGAATCAGGGTCAGTTCCAGGCTGTTGATCAATTCGTCGGCAGGCGGGCTGGCAAACAGCGCCTGCACCGTGCGCAGCGACTCGAGACTCAGTACGCGTTCGATCGGCTGGTTGAGCAACTCTTCAGGCGCATAGCCCAATTGATCGCTCAGGCTGGAGGACAGGCTGAGTAATTGCCCGTCGGCGGCGACGGTACTGGTCAGGGGCTGGGCTTTGTTTACCAGCAAATTCAGGATATCCATCGGTGGATCGGCTCGATTCGGCTAATGGGACCTGGGCACACAGGGCCAGGGCAATTTGACAAGGGCATATCGCATGCCAACTCGAAAGCCACTGAACAGGAGGGCATGCGCGCTGCCGTGATGACCGAGTGCTGCGTTATTGCAGCATAATCGGCAAACGCGCAGCGCGTTAATGAGATCAATGGTGGTGCGCAGGCATTGTAGGAGCCGGCTTGCCGGCGAAGGCGTCCGTAAGATCGCCTTAGCCGGCAAGCCGGCTCCTACAGGAAAAAATCGATCTAAAAATACCCTCCCACACACCGGGTGTTTTGCTAATCTGAGGTTGTAGGTGAAAACGCAGACTGATGCGCAAGCGGATAGCGAGGACGCGTGGGGCGCGCTCCGAAGGGTACACGGTTAGAAAGATCTCCGCGCTGAGATCCAGCCCTTATGCCGTGTGAAGCAGGACAGCGCTTATTGCTGTTGCTGTGAGAGTCCTGATAAACCTCGTAAGCCAGAGACCAGCGCTGGCCACCTACTTGGCTCTTGAAGCCGACTTGTGCAGCTGAATATATGCAGCTAGCCAAGATCAAATGCCCCGACTTCCGGGGCATTTGTTTGTCTGCCATTTACTACCGACTATTCAATACCGGCTTACACCAGGTTGATCGTGACATCGATGTTGCCACGGGTTGCCTTGGAGTACGGGCAGGTCTGATGCGCCGCGTCCACCAGCGTCCTGGCCAGAACAGGGTCCAGGCCCGGCAGGCTGACATTCAGGCGCGCCTGAAGGAAATAGGCGTTGCCGGTATTGCCCAGGTCCACTTCGGTAGCAACGCTCACGTCCGCTGGCAAGCTCACCTTCAACGCAGTGGCTGCCTTGCCCATGGCGCCGATGAAGCAAGCCGACCAGCCCGCACCCAACAGCTGTTCCGGATTGGTGCCGCTGCCGGAAGAACCGGGTGGGGACAGCTTGATGTCCAGACGCCCGTCGTCACTGCGCGACGCGCCTTGGCGACCGCCGGTGGTGACGGTCTTGCCGGTGTAAAGGATGGTTTCGATTTGATTGACCATGGAAGTCTCCTGCTGAGATTGGGGTGCTTCAGCCCTGGCTGAAGGGCGACCCGCCTACTGTTTCATCTCCATGTCAGGCGAATGTGTCTTGAACCGACGGTTGTGTATCGCTGTGTAGGTTCGCCAGCGATCAATACAGATTGATACAAAACACCATGACCTCAGGCTTTCACCCAACGCTGGCGACTCCAGCTGCTCAGGGTGTCGACGGCAAACACCAATACCAGCATCGCCAGAATGACCGTGCTGGCCTGGGCCTCCTGGAACAGGCTGAGGCTCAGGTAAAGCATTTGCCCCAGACCGCCGGCGCCGACGAAACCGAGCACGCTGGCCATGCGGATGTTGTTTTCCCAGCGGTAGAGGATGTAGGCCAGCAACTGCGGGAACAGATTGGGCAGGGTGCCATAGCAGAATGCAAACACGGCGTTGCCGCCCTGCAGGCGGATCGCATCGGCCGGTTCCGGCGGGGTGTTTTCCAGTGCCTCGGCAAACAGCCGGCCGAGTACGCCGGTGGTGTGCAGCGCCAACGCCAGGGTGCCGGCATTGGGCCCGAGCCCGGCGGCCAGGACCATCAGCACCGCCCACACCAGCTCCGGAATCGCGCGCAAGGCATTGAGCATCAGGCGCGACAGACCCTGCAACGGCCAGCCGAATCGACCGGCCGCCGGCAACGCCAGCAGCAAGCCGAACACCGTCGCCAACAGCGTGCCCAGGGCCGACATGGCAAGGGTTTCCAGCGCGCCGCGGGCAATGGCCTGCAAATGCCCCGTGCTCAGGTCCGGGCTGAGAAAACGCTGCACGTAGGCGGCCATCTGTTTCAGGTTGGCGCTGGCGCCCAGTTCACCGAGGTCGATGCCCAGGTAGCGGAACGAAGCGAACACTGCGGCGCCGATGCCCAGCACCAGCAGCAGGTTGACCAGGCGTTTCATGCCAGCCTCCAGCGCAGCAGCCGGCTCAGTTGATCGGCGAACAGCACCAGGACGAGGAAGGTCAGCAACAGGCTGGCCACTTCACCGCCGGCGAACATGCGCATCGACAGGTCGATTTGCTGGCCCAGGCCACCGGCCCCGACGAAGCCCATCACCACCGAAGCGCGAATGGCGCATTCCCACCGGTACACGGTGTACGACAACAGCTCCGCCGCGACATTGGGCAGGATCCCGTAGCAGAACGCCGCGAGCCGACCACTGCCGGCTTGCAGCAGCGCGTGGGCGGGGCGCTGGTCGACCGATTCGAAGATTTCCGCGTAGACCTTGCCCAGCATGCCGCTGTAGGTGATGGCGATGGCCAGAACCCCGGCCGTCGGACCCAGGCCGACCGCGCGCACGAACAGCAGGGCCCAGACGATCTCCGGCACGCTGCGCAGGAATATCAGCACGCCGCGTACCGGCCAGCGCAGCAGTTGCCCCCAAAAACTGGGGCGACCGGCACGGGACGCTGCCGACAGCGACAGGGCGCGGCTGGCCAGCAGGCTGGCGGGGATCGCCAGGAGCAGTGCCAGGGCCATGCCGGCCGTGGCGATGGCCAGGGTCTGCAAGGTGGCTTGCCACAACAACTGGAGGAATTCTGCGCCATGGGCGGGCGGCCAGAAGGTCGCGACAAAGCGGCCCATCTCGCTTTGGCTGTCACTGGCCAGCAACACGCGCAGGTCCAGTTCGCTCAAGCGCATGCCCGGCCACAACAGGGCAATCGCCAGCAGGCTGAGCAGCAGGCGTGGCCGGGCGGCGGGATCGCGGGTGTCACGGCTCAGCATCGGGGAATCTGCACGCTCAAGGGGGGAACCGGGGCTGGCGAGGGCTGCAACTGTTCGTTGGCGTAGAGGGTGTCGAGCCGCTCGCGGTCGACGGCGCTGGCCGGCAGGTCGAAGAGGATCTGCCCGTCGCGCAAGCCGATGATCCGCGAGAAGTGCGCCAGCGCCAGCTCCACCGCGTGCAGGCTGGCGACCAGGGTGACGGCGTGCTCCCGCGCATGCTCACAGAGGACCTTGAGCGTATGGCCGGCCAGCACCGGGTCCATCGCCGATACCGGTTCGTCGGCCAGCAACACCTCGGGCGCCTGATACAGCACCCGGGCAATGCCCACGCGTTGCAGTTGCCCGCCGGACAATTGCTGGCACTGGGCGAAGAGCTTGTCGTGCAGGTCCAGCCTGGCCAATGCCGCGCGAGCCCCCGGAACATCCAGCGGATGCACCAGGTTCAACAGGCTCTTGCCCAACCCCCATTGGCCGATTTTCCCCGCCAGCACCGCGGTGATCACCCGCTGCCGGGGTGGCAGCGGCGGCGCTTGATGCACCAGGCCGATGCGCGCGCGCAGGCGTTGGCGCTGGCGGGCCGACAGCTGCCAGGGCTGTTCACCCAGCACCTGCAACTCGCCGATGCCAGGGCGCAGGCCGGTGGCGAGGACGTTGAGCAGGCTCGACTTGCCCGCGCCGGACGGGCCGATGATGGCGACCTGTTCACCGGCTTCGATGTGCAGGTCCAGGCTGCGCAGCGCCTGTACCCCGTTGGCGTGGGTGAGGCTGACCCGGGTCAGGTGCAAGGTCATTTGAGCAGGTCGGCGGCGCGTGCGGCTTCCTCGATGCCCTTGTAGTTCTCGGGCCGGGTCTCGATGAAACGGCTGGCGGCCTGCAAGTCCAGGATCGTTTTTTGCTCGGGGTTCGCCGGATCAAGCGCGAGGAAGGCGGCCTTGATCTTCGCCGCCAGCGCCGGGTCGAGGGTGCCGCGCACGGTCCAGTTGTAGTCGTAGTAGGCCGGCGTGGTGGCAAAAACCTTGACCTTGTCGGTGTCGACCTTGCCGGCCTTGACCAGTTTTTCCCAGACGCTGGCGTTCAGGACACCGGCGTCGACCTTGCCCGCCTGGACCCAGGCAACCGTAGCGTCATGGGCGCCGGAATAGCCCACGCGACTGAAGAACGTTTCCGGCTTGATGCCGTCCTGCAGCATGAAGTAACGCGGCATCAAGCTGCCCGAGGTCGAAGACACCGAGCCGAAGGCGAAGGTCTTGCCCTTGAGGTCGGCGAGGGATTTGACGTTCGGGTCGGCGGTGATGAACTTGCTGGTGAACTGGGCATCCTGTTCGCGCTGCACCAATGGCATGGCATTACCGGTTTTCAGGCGCGCCTGGACGAAGGTGAAGCCGCCCAGCCAGGCCAGGTCGATCCGGTCGGTGGCCAGCGCTTCGACCACGGCCGGATAGTCGCTGACCGGGACGAACTCGACCTTCATCCCCAGTTGCTGTTCCAGATAAGCGCCCAGGGGCTGGAACTTGCGCAGCAGTTCGGTGGGGGCTTCATCCGGAATGGCGCTGACCTTCAAGGCGTCGGCAGCCTGGGCCAGCAGGGTGGAAAGCGACAGGGTCAAGCCGACAGCCAATGCCAGGGTGCGTTTGAGCATGGAAGTTCTCCGGTTCATGAGCGCAAGTAGGTGCAAGCGCCTTTTTAGGGTAGCCGAAGTGCGGGTAGGAGCCAGCGGTGCGGCGACCCGACTTGCCGGCGAACCAGGCGACACGGTGAGTCAGACTACCCCCGCTCCGGGCTTTCGACTTGCAGATGCCCCATCAACCATTCGCTGAAACTGCGTGCACTGTTCTCACTGTCACGATGGGTCAGCAGGGCCCAGTTCGGTCCGCGGATGCTGTGTTCCACCAGCGGTTGCAGCAAGCCGTTGGCGCAGGCCTGCCGGCTCAACAACTCGCTGACCAGCGCAATGCCGAGCCCCGCACAAGCCGCATCCAGCAACAGGCCGGGGTCGGAGAAGTTCATCCCCTGATCCTGCTGGCCGACATCGATGCCGGCTTCCACCGCCCAATGACTCCAGTCCATTTCCCGCTCGCCATGAAGGGTCGTGCGCTGTTCCAGCGGCAGGGCCAGCACGCCTGGATGGCAGGCCGGAAACAGGCGATCGGCGTGCAGCACCCTGAAGCTGCATTCGGCCTGGGAGCTGATGTCGTCGCGCAGCGCCAGGTCGATGGTTTGGGTGGTCATGTCCGGGACTTCGTCGGTGCTGAAAATCCACAGGTCCACCTGCGGGTGCTGTTGGCGAAAGTCTCCCAGGCGTGGCAGCAGCCAGTGACGGGCGAACGCTGGCGTGGTGTTGAGCACCAGCTGGTTGGGTTTCTGGTACTGCCCCAGGCGCCGAATGCCCACTGCCAGTTGCTGCAGCAGCGCCTGGGTGGTGCTGAGCAGGTCATGGCCGGCATCGGTCAGGCTGACGCTGCGGCCACTGCGGAAAAACAGCGGTTGCTCAAGGTACGCCTCGAGGCTGCGGATCTGCTGGCTGATGGCTGACTGGGTGAGGTGCAGTTCCTCGGCAGCCTTGTGGAAACTGCCCAACCGGGCAGCCGCCTCAAAGCCGCGCAGGGTACTGAGCGGCGGCCAGTGTTTGAGCATATCGATAAGTTCCTCTAATCAGTTGTGCGCTAAATCCATCGTTTGTTGCGCCGTTTTCACAGTCGTAGCATGCATGACAACGCCGACAAGCTGTTTTTCATTGAACACAATAACTTAACTGAAAGGGCTTTTTGTCATGCAGCAGAATGAATCTTTGAATACCGGTTGGATGATGCCCGCGGAGTGGGCCCGGCACGCCGCGACATGGATGGTCTGGCCGCACAACAAGGCACTCTGGGAGTCGGGATGGGGCGTCACGCTGCCATTGGTTCAGGAAGACTTCGCTCGCGTTGCCAATGCCATTGCCCGTTTCGAACCGGTAAAAATGGTCGTCGACCCGTCGGCGGTCGCCAGTGCCAAACGCTTGTGTGGTCCCAACATCGAATTGATCGAACTGGCGGTGAACGACAGTTGGTGCCGCGACTCCGGCCCGAGCTTCGTTTGCCATCCGCAACAGGGCCTGGCCGGCGTAAGCTGGCGGTTCAACGCCTGGGGCGGCAAGTCGGCCCATGAGCTGGACGAAGGCCTGGCGCGCCGCGCACTCAATCGCCTGGGGCTGCCGTGTTTCGGCACCCCCCTGAGCAATGAAGGCGGTGCCATTCATGTCGACGGGGAGGGTACGCTGATCACCACCGAGTCGGTCTTGCTCAACCCCAATCGCAACCCGGGCATGAACAAGGCTGAGATGGAGGAGATCTTTGCCCGCCTGTTGGGCGTGAAAAAGACCATCTGGTTGCCGGGTGATCCAGACTATGTCACCGGTGACATGACTGACGGGCATGTCGATGGCGTTTGCGCATTCGCCCGGCCTGGTGTGCTGCTGGTGGACGCCACCCACGACCGACAGTCGGTGTATGCCGAAGTGGCCCGCGAGAACCGCCGTGCCCTGGAGCTGGCTACCGATGCGCGAGGGCGCAGGTTCGAGCTGATCGAACTGTATGAGGCCAGTGAGGCGGTGGACACCGAGGCGCAGGTGTTCTGCGCTTCCTACACCAACTTCTACATCGCCAACGGCGCCATCATCATGCCGGCCTACGGCATCGAGGCGGACAACTCGGCAGCCGAAGTACTGGCGCAGGCATTCCCCGGACGCGAGGTGGTACCGGTGCGCATCAACCACCTGGCCCATGGTGGCGGCGGGGTGCATTGCATCACCCAGCAACAGCCGGCCTGGCCGGTGGAGGGTTGATGCCATGACCTTGGTAACCGTCGCCACGACCCAGATGCCTTGCACCTGGGACCTGCAACACACTCTCGATCAGGCCGAGCAACAAGTGCGCGAGGCGGCAGCCCAGGGCGCCCAGGTCATCCTGCTGCAGGAGCTGTTTGCCACGCCGTATTTCTGCATCGAGCAACATCACCAACATTTGCTGTTGGCCGAAGAGTATCGCGACAGTGCGGTACTCAAGCGCTTTGCCGCCCTGGCCAGGGAGCTGGGTGTGGTATTGCCGCTGAGCTGGTTCGAGAAGGCGGGCAATGCCTTCTTCAACTCCTTGAGCGTCGCCGATGCCGATGGGCGTTTGCTGGGGGTGTATCGCAAAACCCACATTCCCAACGCCATCGGTTATCAGGAGAAGGAATACTTCAGCCCCGGCGACACCGGTTTTCGCGTCTGGGACACGGCGTTCGGGCGCCTCGGCGTGGGCATCTGCTGGGACCAGTGGTTCCCCGAGACGGCACGCTGCCTGGCATTGATGGGCGCAGAAGTCCTGTTGTTCCCCACCGCCATCGGCTCTGAACCGGGTTGTGCAACCCTGGATTCGCGCGACCACTGGCAGATGACCATGCGCGGTCACGCTGCGGCGAACCTGCTGCCGGTGGTGGCAGCCAACCGTGTTGGCCGGGAAGCGGCGACCACCGATCCGGACCTGCAGATGAGCTTCTACGGCTCGTCCTTTATCTGTAACCACAAGGGCAAATTGCTCGCTGAAGCCGACCGCGACAGCACGGGCGTGCTCGTGCAAACCCTGGATCTTGCGGCCATGCGCGAAGAGCGACTGAGCTGGGGGATCTACCGCGACCGCCGTCCGGAGATGTACGGGGCCTTGTTGAGCCAGGACGGTCGCCGGATCAACGCACGCTGGAACAACCAGGGAGACTGATATGCACGCTTCCCATAAACGCCTGCTCACTGCCCTGGGGTTTTCCCTGTGCTGCGTCGTGCCGTCGCTGCACGCCGAGGACAAAACCCTGCGGCTGTACAACTGGGCCGACTACTTTGCCGAAGACACCCTGAGCCGCTTCACCGCCGAAACCGGGATCAAGGTGATCTACGACGTCATGGACGGCAGCGAGACGCTGGAGGCCAAAATGCTCGCGGGCGGCAGCGGCTATGACCTGATCTTCCCCGGCGACACCGTGGCCGAACGCTTGATGCGCGCTGGCAGCCTGCAGGCGCTGGACCGCTCGAAACTCACGGAAGTGGACGACATCGAACCCGGCCTGCAGAAACTGCGCGCCCACTACGAGCACGCCAGCCACGCCACTGTCCCTTACACCTGGGGCACCATCGGCCTGACCTACAATGCCGAACAAATCAAGCAGCGCCTGCCGGATGCGCCGGTCAACAGCCTGGACATGCTGTTCAAGCCCGAACTGGCCGCGCGATTTGCCGATTGCGGTATCTCGGTGATCGACTCGCCGGACGAAGTGCTGGCGGTGGTCCTCAACTACCTGGGCCGGGAGCCGCGCAGCGCCAAACCGCAAGACCTGGAGGCGGCGAGCCAATTGCTGCTCAAGCTGCGACCGTACATTCGCAAATTCCAGTCGCAGCCGGTGACCGACCTGGTCAATGGCAACCTGTGCCTGTCGCTCGGCTACAGCGGTGACATGACCCAGGCGCAACGAACGGCCGATTCGGCCGGCAAGAAATCCATGTTCCAGTACCGCATTCCCGTCGAAGGCACGACGGTGTGGATGGACACCATGGCCATTCCGGTCGATGCCCGGCATCCGGAGTACGCCTATGCGTTCATCAACTTCGTCATGCGCCCGCAGAACATGGCCGCCATCAGCAACTTCACAGGCTATCCCACGTCCAACGCCAAGGCACGACCGGACGTCGATGCGAGCATGCGCAACAACCCCGATATCTACATCGACGAAGCCACCTATGCGCGGCTGATTCCCGGCAAGGATATCCCCCAGGCGGACATGCGGGCGCGCATGCGCACCTGGACCAAGTTCAAGACAGCCACCGCGCCATAACGTCGTCACTGGCACAACGCTTTAGCGCAAGGCGCATCGGGATCACCCGATGCGCCTTTTGTCATTGGCTGGCGTCGAGCACGACGCGGTAACGCGCCTTGCCACTGCGCAGGTGATCGATGGCCTCGTTGACCTGGCTCATGGGAAACATCTCGACCTGCGGAAGGATCTGATGACGGGCGCAGAACTCCAGCATGGTCGCGGTGTTGCTCGGCGAGCCGACCGGTGAGGCGGACAGGTTTTTTTGTTGCGGTATCAGGTCGAACACATGCACCGGTATGGCGCTGGGCACGATGCCCACAAAATGCAGGCGTCCTTTACCGCGCAGGGTGGCGAGCATGGCCGGCCAGTCGAGGTCGGCATTGGCGGTGACCAGGAGAAAATCCAGGGTGCCGGCAATGGCTTTCAGCGCGTTGCTGTCGGTCGAGGCGACGACCTTGTGCGCGCCCAGGCGCCGGGCTTCGTCCTGTTTACCCAAGGATGACGTGAAGGCCGTGACTTCACAGCCCCAGGCGTTGAGGAAGCGCAGCGCCAGGTGACCGAGGCCGCCGATGCCCACCACACCGACCCGGTCCGTGGGCTTGATGGAGAATTCCAGCAGTGGGTTGAACACCGTGGAGCCTGCGCAGAACAACGGTCCTGCCATAGCCGGATCCAGGCCATCGGGTATCGCCAAAGCCCAGGCCCAATGCGAACGCAGTCGATCGGCGAAACCGCCGTTGCTGCCGATGATGGTTGGTTGGGCTGTGCGGCACAGGTTGTGGGAGCCTTCGATGCATGAGGAGCAATGCATGCAACTGCCCTTGTACCAACCAATGCCCACCCGTTGTCCCACTTCGAGACCGCGTACCTGTGCACCCGCGCGCACGATGCGGCCGACCACTTCGTGGCCCGGGATGAAAGGGTAGCGGCTGATGCCCCAGTCGTTATCGATCAATGATTGATCCGAGTGGCAAACGCCGCAGTACTCCACGGCGACTTCCACTTCTTCCTGCCCCAGGGGGCCGGGATCATAGCTGTAGCGCTCCAGCGGCGCGCCGGCCGCGGTGGCGGCCCAGCCAGTAAAGGTGGTGAGTTCGGTGCTATCGCTCATGGTGTACCTCCAGATCCAGGGTAAGGAAGGGGCTGCGCACATCCATTGTAGGAGCCCGGCTTGCCGGCGATGGTTTTGTGTTAGGCGACGATTTTTTTCCGGTGTACATATCCATTCCTGCGGTAACGGCCAGCTAGGGTTTCGCTCGTACTGTAGGAGCCCGGCTTGCCGGCGAAGGCGTTACGTCGGGCGATGCAGGTTTTGATGGTGTACATATCCATTCCTGCGGTAACGGCCACCTAGGGTTTCGCCCTTACGGCGAGTCACTTGGAAAAACGGAACGCCGCCCGGCCCTAAGTAACCAAGGGCTCTTGCCCCTGGCGTTCGGTGGCTCGCTCTGGTCCTGCTCCGTGGGTCGCCGCGATGGGCCATCCATGGCCCAGCGCGGCTAAACCGGCATCCATGCCGGTTCATCCACTGCGCAGAACCTCCACTCGGCCTCTCGAGGGGGCAAGAAAATCAAAAGCCAGATCAAGATCAACAGCCAAAGCGAGGCGGCCTTAAAGCCGACCTGATCGGGAGCCGTACGCGTTCCCCTTGTAGGAGCCAGGCTTGCCGGCGAACCAGGCGCTGCGGTGTGCCTGTTGTACCGCGTTATCGTTCTTCGCCGGCAAGTCGGATCGCCGCACCGCTGGCTCCTACAGGGGATTGGAGTGTCTGGAAAAGTCAGGTCGGCTTTAAGGCCGCCTCGCTTTGGCTTTTGATCTGGGTGCCCCGTTAACCACGCTGGCCGAACGCAGGCATTGCGCAGTG
>NZ_JAAVXC010000061.1:0-12129 GCF_013416725.1 Pseudomonas sp. SbOxS1 | reverse complement strand
CAGGACCGGAGCGAGGGCATGCCGAGCATTAGCGAGGCACCGAACGCCAGGGGCAAGAGCCCTTGGTTACTTGGGGCTTTTCCAAGTGACTCGCCGTAAGGGCGAAACCCTAAGTGGCCGTTACCGCAGGAATGGATATGTACACCTGAAAGAAAATGGCCGGCTATGAGGACGCCTTCGCCGGCAAGCCTGGCTCCTACAGGGGGCTGTGTACATCCATAAAGGTCAGGTCGTCTGTCGGGCCGCCTTCGCTGGCAAGCCAGCTCCTACAGTAGATCGGCTCTGTAGTTGGGGGGAGTTTGCAGCGTCAGCAACACCGCGTATTACATTTCCCACGCCCAAAACGCGCGTCCTGACGCTCACGGAAAAACGCCTCGTAGCTCATCACCGGCTCCCCCGGATGGCTGATCGCCCTCTGCGCGACATAGTTGTCGTAATCGGGCACGCCCACCATCAAACGCGCGCTCTGGCTAAGGAAACTGGCGGCTTGCTGCAATTTGCGGATCATGGCAGTGCTCTCGATGAGGTTTGGACAGCCCGATATAACCCCACTGATGTATCTGCAATGTGTCCGCTTCCAGGCCATTTGTATTTTCATGTATTCAAGCCCCCGCGACCTTTTGGCGCATGACCGGCTGGCCATCGATTGAGCGCCAATGGGCAACAGTTTGTTAACATCCCTGCGCTTTTTTTCGCCTGATTCGTCAGGCACTGTGTTTTCTCTGTTGCACACAGGAAGCTTTTTTCCATGAGTACGTTGTATTCCCGCCGCACAGTCCTGCAAGGCATGAGCCTGTTGAGCCTCGGCCTGCTCGCCGGCTGCGATGACAGCAGCAAGCTGTCGTTCAAGTACGGCAAGGACCTGAGCGACAAGATCATGGGGCGTTCCTTCAAGCTCAAGGACGCCGACGGCGAAACCCGGATGCTCGGCAGCTACCAGGGCCTGATGCCGATGATCTTCTTCGGTTTCACCCAATGCCCGGCCGTCTGCCCGACCACGCTGGCCCGCGCCGCCCAGGCAAAGAAACTGATGGGCCGCGATGGCGAGCGCCTGCAAGTGGTCTTCATCACCCTGGACCCCGAGCGCGATACCCCGCAAATGCTCGACAAATACGTCAAGGCCTTCGATCCGAGTTTCGAAGCGCTGTACGGCACGCTGGAAGAAACCGCCGCCACCGCCAAGGAGTTCGGCGTATTCTTCGAGAAAGTCCCCAGCGGCGACACCTACACCCTGTCTCATACCGCCACCAGCTTCGTGTTCGACTCCCGTGGCAATCTGCGCCTGGGCCTGTCCGCGTCCCTTACCGCTCAAGAGTGCGCAGAAGACCTGCTCACCGTCATGGAGGTCTGCTGATGACTTCGTTCTGCGCACCACGTATCAAACAGCTTGTACTGGGAATGGCCCTGATCGGCATGGCGTGGCAGGTGTCCGCGCAAACCCGGGTGAGCGACGCCTGGGTCCGGGCGACGGTAGCCGGCCAGCCTTCGAGCGGCGCCTTCATGACCTTGCAGGCCGACACCGACAGCAAGCTGCTCAGCGTGCAGTCACCCGTGGCGAAGACGGTGCAGATTCACCAGTCGAGCATGAAAGACGACGTGATGAGCATGCAGCAGGTCCAATCCGTGGCGTTGCCGGCCGGCAAGCCGGTGAACTTCGATCCCCATGGCTACCACGTCATGCTCATGGACCTGACGGGCCAGATCAAGGAAGGCGACAGCGTGCCCCTGACCCTGACCGTGGAAAACGCCAAGGGCGAGAAAGAAACGATCCAGGTGAACGCGCCGGCAAAGGCACTGGGTACGATGGATCATGGCAATATGGATCACAGCAAGATGCATTGAGGGTCTGACGGCCTCCCCCACGGAGGCCGCTCTTTGATGGGAGGTGCGTAACGATGACGTCGAACACTGAAACCGCCATCCTCGCTGGCGGCTGCTTCTGGGGCATGCAGGATCTGCTGCGACGCTACCCTGGCGTGATCTCCACGCGGGTGGGCTACACCGGCGGCGATGTACCCAATGCCACCTATCGCAACCATGGCTCCCACGCCGAAGCGATCGAAATCGTCTTCGACCCGGAGCAGATCAGCTATCGCCAGATCCTGGAATTTTTCTTCCAGATCCATGACCCCAGCACCAAAAACCGTCAGGGCAATGATCTGGGCACCAGCTATCGGTCAGCACTCTATTACCGGGATGACGAGCAGAAACGCATCGCCGAAGACACGGTGGCCGACGTTGATGCTTCCGGCCTCTGGCCCGGCAAGGTGGTCACTGAGATAGAGCCTGCCGGCCCCTTCTGGGAAGCGGAGCCTGAGCATCAGGACTACCTGGAGCACTACCCCAACGGTTACACCTGCCACTTCATACGACCGAACTGGATCCTGCCCAGGCGTCAGTAATTGTAGGAGCCGGCTTGCCGGCGAAGGCGTCTTCGAATATTGCAGTGGTCTTGGGGGCCTTTTCGCAGGCAAGCCAGCTCCTACAATGTTTCGCGTAGGGCGTTGATCTGTGGTCGCCTCTGCTAATCCGAGGGCCATGGATCAAGACAGATAACCGCGCTGCACGCTGACCCGTCGATCAATGGCCTGTCGCAACCGTTCGCTGTGTTCGGCCCACACCTGGGGGTCGACCTTGGGCGAACGCATCAGTTCAAGCATGGCCGACTGTGCCGCCCGGTATTCTTCCAGGGCATCGCCGGCCATGATCCTCAAGCGCTCGCCTGCGGTCATTTCCAGGCGGCGCAAGGCCAATACCGTTTCGTCGGTGATGACTGTGCTCAAGGTCAATTGCGCTCGATGGGGCGCGATGAAAGGCTGGGTTTCCAGCAGGATCGCCCTGGCCCGCTGTCCGCCCCACTGCAAGGCCAGTGCAAACGGCTCGCGCAGGCCGCGGTCATGAAACTCTTCGCAGATCGCTGCCCCCTCTGCGGCGTAGATCCCGATGAATACCTGGGTCATCCCCTGCGGCGTAATGCGCGCCTGCACCTCTATTTGCCTGCCGTCGCCCAACACGTCTTCATAGGTTTTGACGGGCAGGCGTTTATTGAGCCAAAGCCAGAACTGTGCGCCTCTATGTCGCATTCACTACCCTCCCCAGGATCGCTTCCCGAGTAAGGCACAGGATGGCGCCGTTCGCCATGCCGGCGGTCGTTTGAGTGCGGTGGCCGGCCGCCGGGTCGCCCCCCTTGCCGTCATCATTGGCGCTGATTACAATTGCTAATAATTCTCACTAGCAAAAAAACAATCACGCGATGAGCGACTCTCTTTCCGCCACTCACCAACTTCACGTGCGCAGTGTCGAAGCCCTGTACGTTGGCCATCAGGGTTGGCTGCACGCCTGGCTGTTGCGCAAGCTGGGCAACCGGGTGGACGCGGCCGACCTGATGCACGATACGTTCACGCGTATCCTGGCGGCCAGGTCGCTGCCGGAGATTGCCGAGCCACGGGCCTACCTGACCTGCGTGGCCAAGGGCATCCTGGTCAACTGGTATCAACGCCAGGCACTGGAACGTGCCTACCTGTCGGCCCTGGCGCAGATGCCCGAGGCACTTGCACCCTCGCCGGAAGTGCGTTTCTTGATCCTCGAAACCCTGCATGAAGTCGATGCACTGCTCGATGCCCTGCCGCCACTGGTCAAGCGCGCGTTCCTGCTGTCGCAGATCGGCGCGATGAAATACGAGGACATCGCGACGCAACTCGACGTCTCGCTCATCACCGTCAAGCGCTACATGAAACAGGCCTTCGTGCAGTGCCTGACGTTGATGCACCAATGAACGGCCAGGCGATGATCAGCCCGGCCGTCCTGGATGAGGCCGCAGAATGGCTGATGCGCTTGGGCGAAGGTGCGCTCAGCGAACACGAACGCGTGCAATGGCAACAGTGGCGCGCCAGCAGCGCCGAGCACGAATGCGCCTGGCAGCGGGCGGAGTGCCTGCTGGGCAAACTTGAGGGCTTGCCCCCGGAGCTGGCGATACCTACGCTCGACCGCCCGGCCAGCCCGCAACGCCGCGCGCTGCTCGGGCGCCTGGCGGCGCTGCTGGCGCTGGCACCCGCCACCTGGGCCGGATGGCAACTCGACGAGCGCCAGGGCTGGACCGCCGACTATCACTCGCCGATTGGCGCGCGTCGCCAGTTGACGCTGGTCGATGGCACTCAGGTGACCCTCAACACCGACACCGCGATCGATGTGGATTTCGATCCGCAGCAGCGACTGATCAGGCTGCGCAAGGGAGAGATCCTGATTCAGACCGCGCCAGACATCCAAAAGCCCGCCCGACCGTTGCGGGTGTCCACCGCACAGGGCCGCCTGCAGGCGCTGGGCACCCGTTTCAGGGTGCGCGAGGAAGACGGCGTCACGCGCCTGGCGGTGTTCGACGGCCGCGTGCAAATCGAACGTTCTGCGCAGTCCCAGACAGCGCCGGTGATCCTGCTCGCCGGCCAACAAACCACCTTTTCCGACGTTGCGATCGGCGCCATCACCCAGGCCGACAGCGCCCTCACGGCCTGGACCCAGGGCATGCTGGTGGCCGACGGCATGCACCTGGGCGACTTTGCCAAGGAGCTGGCGCGCTATCGCCATGGCCTGGTGCGCTGCGATCCGGCCGTCAGCCGGCTGCGCGTCTCCGGCGCTTTCCCCCTGGACGACACCCGGCGCGCGCTGAGCATGCTGGCCTCGACCTACCCGGTGCAAGTGACAACGCACCTGGGCGGATACTGGGTGACGATTGCAGCCGTTTGACCCACTCAGAAAAATATTTGCAAAACGGTGATACTTTTTTCGCGCTGGGCTGGCAAGGGAAGACACCCCCTCTCCCTTGCCGACAGGATCACCCCCCTCGATGCCCGTTGAACGCTCTTTACGCTTGACCCCTCCCCTGCGCCGTACCGCCTGCAGCGCCGTCTTCAGCCTGATGCTCGCGGGCGCCTGCGCCCCCGTCTGGGCGGCAGGGTCGCAACCGCCAGCCATCGCCGATGCCCGTGGTTATCAGATTCCGCCAGGCCCGCTGGGGCAAACGCTGTCGCGCTTCGCCGCCGACAGCCAGATAGCGCTCTCGTTCGACCCCGGCCTGACCGATGGCCTGCAAAGCCCCGGATTGACCGGTACCTATTCGGCGCTCGAGGCGCTCACCCGCCTGCTGAGCGGCACCGGCCTGCAACTGGTCCAGCGCGCCGACGCCAGCTACACCCTGGAGCTCGACAGCCACGGCGACGCACTGCAACTCGGCGCGACCTCGATCACTGGCCAGCGCCTGGGTGTGACGACCGAAGACACGCACTCCTACACCACCGGCGAAGTCAGCATCGGCAAGGGCAACATCAAGCTCAAGGGCATCCCGCAGTCGGTGTCGGTGGTCACGCGCCAGCGCATGGACGACCAGAACATGAACAGCCTGCAGGACGCCATGCGCCAGGTCACCGGGGTCACGATCAAGACCTACAACTCGGGCTCCAGCCTCAACGATGTGTACATGCGCGGCTTCCTGGTCGACCAGGTGCAAGTCGACGGCGTCTCGCAACCCACCGGCCAGGGCGACATGGCCACCGCGTTCGACCTGGCGATGTATGACCGCGTCGAAGTGCTGCGCGGCCCCTCGGGCCTGTATCAAGGGGCGGGCGAGCCCGGCGGCACCATCAACGTGGTGCGCAAGCGGGCTCTGGGCCGGTTCGCCCTGGGTGGCGAACTGGCCGCAGGCTCCTACGACCACTACCGTTCCTCGGTGGACGTCACCGGCCCGCTGAATGACCAGGGCAGCGTGCGCGGGCGTTTCATCACGGCCTACGAAAACAACCAATCCTTTGTCGACTACGCCCAAAACGAACGCCCGATGGTGTACGGCCGCCTGGAACTGGACCTCGACCCGTCCACCACCCTGTCGCTCGGCGGCGCTTACCAGCAGAACCACTCCACCCCGGCGTTCGGCTTGCCGGCGTACGCCACCGGCAAATTGCTGGACGTACCGCGCTCGACGTTCGTCGACGCCAAGTGGAACGAACTGAACGAAAAAGTCTGGGAAACCTTTGCCGAAGTCGATCACGCCCTGGACAACGGCGGCCAGTTCAAGACCACCCTGACCTACCGCGATGCCGAGACCCCCAAGCGCAACTTCACCTGGGCCGATGGCGCGGTCGATCCAGACACCGGCGACAGCTGGGCCGTGGCGTACAACTACTACACCCACATCAAGTCCATCGGTGCCGACAGCTTCATCACCACACCCTTCGACGCCCTGGGACGCACCCACGAATTCACCGTCGGTGCCGAATACCAGCACCTGGACAAGGACTTCACCTACGGGGGCGGCGACTACTTCCCGATCAACGTGTTCGACCCAGGCAGCATCGATATTCCGAAACAGGACTACGTGAAAAACAACGGCAACTGGTCCAAATCCGACCAGTACGGCCTCTACACCCGCGCCAAATTCAACGTCACCGACTGGCTCGACGTGATCGGCGGCACCCGGGTGACCTGGTACGAGAGCGACGCGAAGAACGCCAACGCCTTTTTCAACAACTTCGGCAGCGCCCACACCAGCATCAACCGCAAGGTCGTGCCCTATGGCGCGATCATCGGCAAGCTGACCCCGGAACTGTCGGCCTACGCCAGCTACACCGAGGTGTTCAAGCCGCAAAGCGAACTGGGCTCGGACAACACGCCAATCGGCCCGCGCGAAGGCCAGCAGTATGAAGTCGGCCTCAAGCGCGAATTCTTCGACGGGCGCTTGAACGCCAGTGTCGCGATGTTCCGCATCTATGACGAAAATCGCGCCGAATACAACAACGCCACGGCGGCCTACGAGGCTCAGGGCAAGGCGCGCAGCCAGGGCTGGGAAACCGAGTTGAGCGGTAACCTGACCGATAACTGGAGCATCGTCACCGGCTACGCCTTCACTTCAACCAAATACCTGAACTCCGATGATGGCAATGAAGGCAAGACCTTCAGCACCATCACCCCCAAACACAACTTCAACCTGTGGACCAAATACGAGTTCAGCGACGGCCCGCTCAAGGACTTCAGCGTCGGCGGTGGCGTGCGCGTGGTCAGCGACACCTACTATCAGCGTGACGTCAAATTCGAACAGAGCGGTTATGGCATCGCCACGGCTCAGGTGGGCTACAAGATCAACGACAACCTGTCGACGACGCTGACCGCCAACAACCTGTTCGACCGCAAATACTACGATCGCGTAGACGCTTCCTGGGGCACCAACTTCTATGGAGACCCACGCACCCTGACACTGGCGCTGCGCGCGCAGTATTGACGCCCACCGATGGAAGTTCGCCAGTCATCGCTGGCGAACTCGATAGCGGCAAAGGCGCCTTGAAAGATTCCGCCTATCGGCTACAAATACTCCAGCTATTAGCCGTCTGCCCAAGGGCGGTCTAGCCTTATCTAACGCCGGTGCGGTCTGGCCGGCCTAGACCTGATAAGAAGATAAAGCAGGAGTCAGTAACCGACTAGGCATACCGTGGGTCATCCCGTTGGCAATTCGCTTGCCAGTGCCGGTGATGCCCATTTGGCCACGATGATCAGTTGATCGACTTGCTGGGCCAACAGCCTGAGTCATTGATTTCACTCACCGCCATCGCACCTTGACCGGGACGCTGGCTGAATGAACACGACCAAAGGTAGCTCACAGATGGGAACTGAAACGAAATGCCCGTTCAATCACGCAGCGGGTGGTGGCACCACGAACCGCGATTGGTGGCCGAACCAGCTGAATCTGAAGATCCTGCACCAGCACTCGTCCCTGTCTACCCCCGCGGACGAGGGCTTCAACTATGCCAAGGCGTTCAAGAGCCTGGACTTTGCCGCGCTCAAGCGTGACCTGACCGCCCTGATGACCGATTCGCAAGACTGGTGGCCTGCGGACTTCGGCCACTACGGACCGTTGTTCGTGCGCATGTCCTGGCACGCCGCGGGCACCTACCGTACCGGCGATGGCCGAGGCGGCGCCGGTTCTGGCCAGCAGCGCTTTGCGCCGCTCAACAGTTGGCCCGACAACGTCAGCCTGGACAAGGCCCGCCGCCTGCTGTGGCCGATCAAACAGAAGTACGGCAACAGCATTTCCTGGGCCGACCTGATCGTCCTCACCGGTAACGTCGCGCTCGAAACCATGGGCTTCAAGACTTTCGGCTTTTCCGGTGGTCGGCCTGATGTCTGGGAACCGGACGAAGATGTCTACTGGGGCTCGGAGAACAAATGGCTGGGCGGCGACGTGCGCTACGACAAAGCACAAAAAGCCATGCAAGAACCCGGTGAAGGCCCGCTCGTCGCAGAACCCGGGGAAAATGAGGAGAGCCGTACCGAACAAGGACGCAACCTGGAGAACCCCCTGGCGGCCGTGCAAATGGGCCTGATCTATGTGAACCCCGAAGGCCCTGAAGGCAACCCGGACCCGGTGGCCGCCGGCAAGGACATCCGCGAGACCTTCGGCCGCATGGCCATGAATGACGAGGAAACCGTGGCGCTGATTGCCGGCGGCCACGCCTTCGGCAAGACCCACGGCGCCGGCCCCGCCGACAATGTCGGTGCCGAGCCCGAAGCCGCTGGTCTCGAAGAACAGGGCCTGGGCTGGAAGAACAAGTTCGGCACCGGCAAAGGCCCCGACACCATCACCAGTGGCCTGGAAGTGACCTGGACCACCACACCGACGAAATGGAGCAACAACTTCCTGGAGAACGTGTTCGGCTTCGAATGGGAACTCACCAAGAGTCCGGCGGGCGCCCATCAGTGGACGCCGAAGAACGGTGCTGGCGCCGGGATCATCCCGGACGCGCACGACCCGTCCAAACGTCGCAACCCGACCATGCTGACCACCGACCTGGCGCTGCGCTTCGACCCGATCTATGAGCCGATTGCACGGCGCTTCCTGCAGAACCCCGATCAACTGGCCGACGCGTTCGCCCGTGCCTGGTACAAGCTGCTGCACCGCGACATGGGCCCGCTTTCGCGCTACCTCGGCCCGGAAATGCCCAACGAAGAACTGTTGTGGCAAGACCCGATACCTGACGTCGATCATCCGCTGGTCAACGACAGCGACGTCGCCGCCCTGAAAAGCAAGGTGCTGGCCTCGGGCCTGTCGGTCTCGCAACTGGTCACCACGGCCTGGGCCGCGGCTTCCAGCTTCCGGGGTTCGGACAAACGCGGCGGTGCCAACGGCGGGCGCCTGCGCCTGGCCCCGCAGAAGTTCTGGCAGGCCAACCAGCCCGACCAACTGGCGGGCGTATTGACGAAATTGGAAGGCATCCAGCAAGAGTTCAACGCCGGCGGCAAGAAAATCTCCCTGGCTGACCTGATCGTCCTCGCAGGTTCTGCAGGCGTTGAACAGGCGGCGAAAAATGCCGGGCACACCATCACGGTGCCTTTCTCGCCGGGGCGTACAGACGCTTCCCAGGAACAGACCGATGTCGAGTCCTTCGGTTTTCTCGAACCGATCGCCGACGGCTTCCGCAATTACCTCAAGGGCCGGTACCGCGTATCGGCAGAGTCGCTGTTGATCGACAAGGCACAGTTGCTGACCCTCACCGCGCCGGAAATGACCGCGCTGATTGGTGGCATGCGTGTACTCAAGACCAACGTCGGACAGACTGCCCACGGCGTCTTCACCACGCGGCCCGAGGCGTTGACCAAGGATTTCTTCACCAACCTGCTGGACATGGGCGTGGAGTGGAAACCGCTGTCGGAGGCACAGGAAGAGTTTGAAGCAGTCGACCGCAAGACCGGCCAGAAAAAGTGGACGGGCACGCGCGTCGACCTGGTCTTCGGCTCCAACTCGCAATTGCGCGCGCTGTCGGAGTTCTATGCCAGTAACAGTGAGGAGAAGTTCGTGAAGGACTTTGTGGCGGCCTGGACCAAGGTGATGAACCTGGACCGCTTCGACCTGAGGTGAGCGGACCCACGAGGTGAGTTGACGAGCGCGCAGCCTCGGCTGCGCGCTCGAAGGTCACTCAATGGGGCGCGCGATGGATGGTCTTGAGCAGGTCTTCGGGGCTGATGTGCCCGACGACCTGCTGCACGCTGCCCGGTTGCGGCAAATCGAGGATATGCCCCTTCATCTTGCCGATCACGTGCATCTCGCACGGCTTGCAATCGAATTTCAACGTCAGCACTTCGTCGCCGTGGATCAACTGCATCGGCGCGACCTTGGTGCGCACGCCCGTCACGCCCTTGGCCTGCTTGGGGCACAGGTTGAAGGAGAACCGCAAGCAGTGCTTGGTGATCATCACCGGGACTTCGCCGGTCTCTTCATGGGCCTCGTAGGCCGCATCGATCAGCTTGACCCCGTGACGATGATAGAAGTCGCGGGCCTTCTGGTTGTAGACGTTGGCCAGGAACGACAGGTGCGACTCCGGGTACACCGGCGGCGGACTGGTCTCGGCCTTGCGGCCACCCCGTGGATGGGCCTGGATGCGGGCGACGGTCAACGCTTCGATCACTTCGCGGCGCAAGGCCTTGAGCTGGGAGTTGGGAATGAAGAACGCCTGGGGAGCATCGAGCTTGATGTCGGTGGCGTGGTATTCGGTGGTGCCCAACTGACCCAGCAGGTCATGCAGTTGCTCCAGGGCCTGCTGCGGCTTGTTAGCCACGCCGAACGGACCGTCCAGGGCGACGCTGGCGCTGATGCCCTCTTCGCTGGTGGCGGTCAGTTCCAGGCGTTCCTCGCGCAGGCGCGCCACCCAGGACAGACCGATCCGGCGCTCGGCGGAGGTCTTTTGCAGTGCCTGGGCCCAGTTGTGATCCAGGTTGCGGCTCAGCGGGTGATTCGGGCGCAACTGGTGCAGGCCCTTGGGCATCTCGTTCGGCTCGACGCGGTAGCGATAGCGTTTCTCGCCGTCCTCTTCGAACTCGCCTTTGGGTTCGGCGATGTTGGTCCGCCAGCCCACCACTTCGCGCTTGACCAGTACGTTGAGGCCGTCACCGTTGGACAGTGGCTCGTGGGTGACCACCAGCAGATCGCGCTTGCCGACTTTTTCCACCACGCCCACCGGCAGGCCGGTAAAGGTCGGTGAGTCGAAGGCGCCGATGTCGATCTTGCGTTCGCTGACGAAGTAGTCGGTGCTGCCACGGTGGAAGGTCTTGTCCGGATCGGGCAGGAAGAAATGCGCGGTGCGGCCGCTGGAGGCGCGGGCCAGGTCCGGGCGGTCTTCGAGCACAGCGTCCAGGCGCTGGCGGTAGTAGGCGGTGATGTTCTTCACGTAGCCCATGTCCTTGTAGCGCCCCTCGATCTTGAACGAGCGCACGCCGGCTTCCACCAGGGCGCGGATGTTGGCGCTCTGGTTGTTGTCCTTCATGGACAGCAGGTGCTTCTCGTAGGCGATCACCCCGCCCTTCTCGTCCTTGAGGGTGTACGGCAGGCGGCAGGCCTGGGAGCAGTCGCCGCGGTTGGCGCTGCGGCCGGTCTGCGCATGGGAAATATTGCACTGGCCGGAAAACGCCACGCACAACGCACCATGGATGAAGAACTCGATCGCCGCCTCGGTTTCGTCGGCAATGGCGCGAATTTCCTGCAGGTTCAACTCGCGGGCCAGTACCAGTTGCGAAAAACCGGCCTGGTCGAGGAACTTCGCCCGCTCCAGGGTGCGGATGTCGGTCTGGGTGCTGGCGTGCAGCTCGATCGGCGGGATGTCCAGTTCCATCACACCCAGGTCCTGGACGATCAGCGCGTCGACACCGGCATCGTACAGTTGATGGATCAGCTGGCGAGCCGGCTCCAGTTCATTGTCGTGCAGGATCGTATTGATCGTGGTGAACACCCGGGCGTGGTAGCGATGGGCGAACTCCACCAGCGCGGCGATATCGCTCACCTCGTTGCAGGCGTTGTGGCGAGCGCCGAAACTCGGGCCACCGAGGTACACGGCGTCGGCGCCATGCAGGATGGCCTCGCGGGCGATAGCCACGTCACGGGCGGGGCTGAGCAATTCCAGGTGATGTTTGGGCAGGGACATAATATTTTTTAGTCAGGCTGTCACGGTCGAGGCGCGCATTGTAGCGGTGAAATGAGCGGGGGGCATCCGTGTACTGCCAGGTGGCTCTCGGATGTGCCTGATCTACCTGTTCTTCCGGTGTACATATCCATTCCTGCGGTAACGGCCACTTATGGTTTCGCTCTTACATCTATGGTTA
>NZ_JAAVXC010000060.1:0-6911 GCF_013416725.1 Pseudomonas sp. SbOxS1 | reverse complement strand
GTACTGCGCAGCACGTTGCCACGCAAGCCGTAGACGAGCACTTCGCCAGGCTTGCCGAGCACGCCGAAGAAGCTGCCCTGGTAGGGCGTCGGCACGGCGGCGAAGCGTTGGGTGTGGTCATCCCATTTGAGCAACAGGCCTTGCTCGCCGGCGATGTACAGACTGTCGCCGGTGGAGGCGATGGCGTTGAGGTGCAAGCCTTGCGGGTTGTCGGTGCGATCCTGGAATGGCGTCCAGCTCTTGCCGCCATCGTCGGTGCGCAGGATCAGGTTGAACACGCCGACCACATAGCCGACCTGGTCATTGGCGAACCAGACGTCGAGCAGTGGTTTGTCCGCTCCCTGCTCCACCAGGCGCTGGCCTTCGTCGACCAGCAGCGGCCATTGCTCGTTGCCAGGTTCGGCACTGGCCAGCGCCGTGTAATGCTTGACCAGCAAAGCGCCGATCTGGCGACCGTCGAGTTGCTTGTTCCAGGTCACGCCAGCGTCGCTGGTGTGCAGCACCACGCCGTCATTGCCCACCGCCCAGCCTTGACTGGCGTCGGGAAAACTCACGGCGGTGAGGTCGGCACTGACCGGTACGGCAGCCTGTTGCCAGTGCTTGCCGGCGTCATCGGAAAAAAGGATATGGCCGCGCTGGCCAACGGCGATCACGCGCTCACCGGCGCGGGCCATGCCGGACAACGGGCTGTTGATGGCCAAGGCACTGACCCTGGCTGGCAGGTCCAGCACATCGACGTAATCCGCCGCGTGGGTGACGCCCTGCAACAGGCCGAGCACCACGCCAAACGCCACGTGCTTGAAATTCTTGTATGAACACATACCGCGTCCTCTTCGGAAAACCGCGCCGGGACACACATCCGTGTGTCCGACGTTCAAATCTTGCGCCGAGCAGGTCATGTGGGAGCGAGCCTGCTCGCGATGGACGTTAACGATGACGCGTGCTGTCTGGATGCCCGCGTCGCCCTCCGGTCCATCGCGAGCAGGCTCGCTCCCACAGTGGATCGTGCGAGCGTCTGCTTGCGGTTGGCTTAGCGAATGCCGCTGCCGGCCAGGGATTCCGACGACCACTGCGCCTTGGAGAGTGGATCGATGTACTTGATGCCGCCGTAAGGGCCGACTACACCGTTGATGTTGTAGGAGCCACCGACCAGGTCGTAGATCATGAAGGGCGTGGAGTCCGGGATCTGCTTGTCGTAGCTCTGGCTGAGGAAGGCGAAAGAGCCACGGTAGAGTTTGCCGCTCGAGTCATACTGGTCCGAGGCCAGAGCGGTCCAGCTGTCTTCGTCGAGGTAGAAGCGGCGCTTGGCGTAGATGTGCCGGGCACCTGCCTTGAGGGTGCCTTCAACGACCCACACGCGGTGTTTTTCCCAGCGCACGAAGTCCGGTGCCAGGTGATTGGGCGTCGTGATGGACTTCGGATCCTGGACGTAGGTCAGCTTGTAGGTGTTGTAGGGCACGATCATTTCCTGCTTGCCCACCAGCTTCCAGTCGTAGCGATCCAGCGCGCCGTTGAACACGAACACGTCATCGTAGGTGCCTGCACCCGCGGTGCCTGGGTTCGGCGTGTCGTACGCCAGGTTCGGCGCCAGTTTGACCCGACGCTGGCCAGGCAGGTATTGCCAAGCGCGGCGCGGTTGCTGCAGCGGGTTGGCGGCGTCCTTGAGCATCACCGCTTCGCCGGCGCGACGCGCAGGGCCGGTGTACGACAGCTTCATCTGGTAGTACACGTCGGCGCTGCTGATCGGCTGCGAAAGGTTTTCGTAGATCGGGTAGGAAATGAACGCCTGCCCGGTGGTGGCCAGGCTTGGCACGCCGGCGGAGTCAACGTTCCAGGAGTCGTACTTGGAGTTGATGCTCACGCCCTGGTAACGCAGCAGGAAGTTCCACATGGCTTCGTTGCCCGATTGCGGAATCGGGAACGGTACGCCCGGCAGCACGTTGTCGATCGCCAACCCGCCTTCCAGGGACTTGGCACCACTGGCGTTCTTCACGCCGTTATCGAGGATGGCCTTGGGCAGCGAAACGGTGCGGTGGGTCGGGAACACGTCGACACGGAACGTCGGGAAGCGCTTGGCCAGTTCCACCGTGGTGGCGGTGAGCAAGCCCTTGTACTGGTCGACGTTCTTGCCGTCGATCACCAGCAAGGGTTTTTCGCTGGCAAACGGATCCGGGCGCATGCTGTCGCCGGATTTGAAACTGGCCGGCGGCGTGGTCAGGCCACCGTTGTAGGCCGGGATGGAACCATCGGCGTTTGCCGCCTTTTCGGCGCCCACCAGGGTCAGGCTGCTGCCCAGCTTGGCAGCGTCCTGGGTTGAAACAGCGGCCTGTACCTGGGCGGCAAGGACCATGGCCAGCGAAGCGGCCAACACGGTTTTTACGAATTTCATCTTGTTATTCTCCTGCTTGCTTTGAGCAAATCAGTGTTGGATCAAAAGGTTGTTTTCATCGTCAGGTACACAGCGCCACGGTCCTCAGTCGTGGCACCCCCTCCGGAAAAGGACGAATAGCCACCGGCGTAACAGGCATAGTTTTCGTTGCCGCTGAAAGCGTTCGGCGTAGCGCCGTCACCGCCAGTCGGGCCGGTACTCACACCACTGACGTTGCACTTGTCGGCCTTGCCGAAAGAGTCCACGTACTTCAGGTCGACGAAGTATTTGTTGTACACGACGGCCCCGAGGCCGACGGCGTAGTTGCCGGTATCCTTGGCACCGCCACCGGAGACCGGTGACACGCCATCGAGACCGAGGTTGATGGACATCGGCGCGTTGAGGTCGACACCGGGAAACACCTGGTACCAGGTCGGTGTGAAGTTGACCGCAATGCCCCAGTTGTCCCGGGTCGGCTGGTCGATGCCGTGGTAGGTGCCCTTGCCTTTGTAGAGCGCCTCGTTCTTGCTATCGAGCTTGAGCAAGTTGCTGTAGTACACCTCGGCGAGCACGGTAGCCGAATCGAACACCGGGGTTTTCGGCAGGGTCATCAGACCGTTGACCGTCCAGTGCAGGGTGTCGCCGGTGGCGGCCATGCTGTCGCCCTTGTCCGGGGTGTCATAGACCACGCCGGTGCCGGGCGTGCGCGCCGGCAACAGGCCGAGACCCTGGCCCAGGCCCAACGGACTGTTGGTGCTGACAATCGCCGGAATACTGGCCAGCGGCATGTTGTGTCGAACGTTCAGGTCCGAACCCACGCTCACACCGCCGACGTCCTTGGACAGGCTCAGGCCAACGATCTTGATGTTGTCGGCATAGGCCATCTGATAGGTGGCGGTGCTCAGCGAGTTGAGCGTATTGATCACCGCGGGCACCTGCCCGGCTGGCCGGGTGCCGTTCGGGTTGGCCGAGCTCAGGCCGCGGGCATCCAGCCAGGCTTGCGGGAGGATTTCCGAGGTTTCGCGGTAGTAGACGCCGAGGGTGCCGTCCAGCCAGGCTGGCGACCACTTGGCCATGAGGCCCCAGTCGCCGTGCTTGTCCGGCGTCAGGTCATGCCCGCGACGCACGTTGGTCAAACCGTTGCACGGTGCCAGGCCGCAACCCAGAGGGCTGCCAGGCACGACAGCATTAGTGTTACCCAGCAGGAACGACTGCGCGCCGAAACCGACCAGGTCGGAGCCGCCGTAGTAGGTGCCGGCTTCCGGTAGGCGTGCGGCGTCCCAGTCGAGAAAGTACTGGGCCGCCAGGGTCAACTCAGGGTTGACGGTGAACGACATCGACAGTTGGTTGCGCGGAACGAACAGCTCCTTGGCTTCGGTGCCCGGCGACGCGGCCAGCTTGGCCAGGTCCAGGCCGGACTGGCCGTAGCTGATCGAATGCACCGGGTTGAGAATGGTCTCGCCCCAGTACACGTTGTGCTGGCCAGCCTTGAAGCTCAGCATCGACTCCTCGCCCACTTCGGTGCTGTAGAACACGAAGGCGTCGAGGATTTCACCGGACGGACCGGTGTAGTAACGCTGGGCATAGTTGCTCAGGTGCGGGCTGCCGTTGCCGACGTTGTCATTGGTGACCCCGGCCAGGCGCGGGTCGTTGGCGATCAGGCCCGAGGTCGAACCGTTGCCGTTGACGAACGGGTTGGAATTGGAACCGGTGTTCTCGTAGGCCTTGTCGTACCAGCTGGCGGCGCTGACGCGAAAGCCCATGTGGTTCTGGTAGACCACATCCATCTCGGTCAGCAGGTCGACACGGTTGGTGATGTTGGTGCCGGACTTGCGGAAGTTGTAGTCGCCGTCGTTGTTGTTGGGCGTGCCCAACATGCGTTTGTCCGCGCTTTCAGTGCGTACGCCGTAGTTGTACTTGATGGTGTTATCCAGGCGAACGTTCCAGTCCGGGTTACCTGTCTCGATCTCTACCGCATGGGCCATCGGCACCGTTGCCGCGAGAATGGCCGAGGCCAGCAAGGTGTAGCGTGAAGCGGTGAACCCGTGACTCTTGTTGTTGTGCATTGCGTTGTCTCCGCCTTTTTGTATTTGTTTTTAGCGCAGCAGCCCCCGCGTACCCCCTTGTTCCAGGGGTTTACGTTGTTCAGGGGTGGGGGTGAATGCCGGATGGCGCGGGCCAACCGGCGCCTGAATCAGCGATCCAGCTCGAGGATGAGGGCTTCGGCTTGCGGCCAGTGCCCGTACCCGGCAGCGGGATTGAGATGTCCGACGTCGCCCAGGTTGAGCAGCTCGCTGCCCCAGCCTTCAGCCAGGTGCGTAACGGCTTGCAGGCTGGCGAGGTGGTCGTTGGTACTGGCGGCCACCAGGCTGCGAAATGGCAGCGGGCCTTTGGGTAGAGGGTCCCAACCCTGGCTACGCAGGGTTTCAGGCGACGGGTAGCCTGACGGCCAAGGGGCATCGAGGTCCGGTGGTGCGGCCAGCAGCGCGCCCTTGATCGGTCGGCTGTACTGCGCGGCCCAATGCGCGACCATCAGTACGCCGGCGCTATGGGCGACCAGGATCACCGGCCCATCGATCTGCTCCAGCGCGTGCTGGATCGCTTGCACGCGCTTGTTGCAATCGAGCTTGTCAGCTTCCAGTGGCGGTACGCTGCGCACGTTGTCCAACCTGGCTTCAAGCAGCGTTTGCCAATGTTCGGCAACGTGCTCGCGCAGGCCCGGTACGATCAGAACGGTTGCGGCAGTTTGCAGTTTGTTCAATTCAACACCTACGCTTTCTCGATGACTCGACTGGCTCTGTCGCCAGGGGCTTTTTGTAGGACTGACATTAAAGAGCGCCCACCCCAGGCGCTTTTCATTGGACGTCATGCACTTTTCTTTTCATGACAAATTTTTCGCGGGTGGCGCGGTGCGACCACCGGTCTAAAATCCCGACAGGTTCTGTGCGGGTCACTGTAATCAATGGGTGAGCCTAGACGACGTTTGCGCAAGAGTGGTAAATCGGACAGCAATGGGCGAGTGATCTCGCTCACTTCACAACTGTTCAATTGCTGATGTGCTGGATATAGTCGCCACGCTTTTTTGAATCGCAATTGGCCCAGGAAAGACCTTCGCATGACCAAGCTTGTTCGCGCCGCCGTCTTGACCAACTATCTGGAGGTCACCCAGTACCTGGGGTTCAACCCACGCGATGTGCTGGCCGGCGTCGGCCTGTCCAGAAGCCTGCTGCAGGCTCCGGAACACCGTATCCCCATCGATTCGGCCGTGCGCCTGCTGGAAGATTCAGCCGCCGCCAGCGGCTGCCAGACCTTCGGCCTGAGCATGGCCGAATCACGCCAGCTCTCGGATTTCGGCGTGGTCAGCCTGCTGCTCAGCCATCAACGCACGTTGCGTGATGCCTTGCAGGTGGTGGTGCATTACCGCCACTTGATGAATGATTCGCTGGCCATCTTCATCGAAGAGGCCGGCAAGATGGTGATCATTCGCGAAGAGGTGGTCACCGAATCGCCGCTGCCCAGCCGACAGGCCACCGAGCTGGCCATCGGCGTGATGTTCCGCCTGTGCGCCGCCCTCCTCGGCTCTCACTGGCATCCCTACAGCGTCAATTTCACCCACCAGCCTCCCGACAACCTGCAGCTGCACCGTCGCCTGTTCGGCTGCACCCTGGAGTTCGGCAGTGAGTTCAACGGCATCGTCTGCGCAGGCGCCAGCCTGGACATGACCAACCCCAACGCCGACCCGGCCATGGCCCGCTACGCCCAGGGCTACCTCGATTCGCTGCAGGGCCACCAAGGCACTTCGATGCTGTTCGAAGTGCGCAAGGCCATCTACCTGCTGCTGCCCATGGGCCGCGCCACCATTGAGCAAGTCGCGCAGAGCCAGGGCATGAACGTACGCACGCTGCAACGTCGCCTCAAGGATGATGGCTGTGCGTTCAACGATGTTATCAACGATGTGCGCCGCGACCTGGTGCTGCGATATCTGGACAACCCGAATTACTCGCTCAGTCGCATAGCCGACATGCTGGGCTACTCGATGGCGAGTTCGTTTACGCGCTGGTTCATCAGCCAGTTCGGCATGCCGCCGGCGGTTTGGCGCGCGCAGAAGCAGGGTTCGGCAAAAGCCCCGACGGATGCTGCCCCACCCAAGCCCTACTGATATCGCGCCTGTTGTGGGAGCTGGCTTGCCAGCGATGGCGGCCTGACAGCCGACCAATCTCTTGCGGCTGTGCCCGATCTACTGTAGGAGCCAGCGGTGCGGCGGTCCGACTTGCCGGCGAAGGCGGCCTTATAGGCGAATCTATTTTTACGGTGTACATATCCATTCCTGCGGTAACGGCCACTTATGGTTTCGCTCTTACAGCGAGTCACTTGGAAAAACGGAACGCCGCCCGGCCCTAAGTAACCAAGGGCTCTTGCCCCTGGCGTTCGGTGCCTCGCTAATACTCGGCATACCCTCGCTCCGGTCCTGCTCCGTGGGTCGTCGCGATGGGCCATCCTTGGCCCAGCGCGGCTAAACCGGCATCCATGCCGGTTTACCCAC
>NZ_JAAVXC010000006.1:179-88368 GCF_013416725.1 Pseudomonas sp. SbOxS1 | reverse complement strand
CCTGTAGGAGCCAGCGGTGCGGCGATCCGACTTGCCGGCGAACCAGGCGCTGCGGTGTATCTGCTGCACCGCGTTATCGTTCTTCGCGGGCAAGTCGGATCGCCGCACCGCTCGCTCCTACAAGCGAACCAGGCGCTGCGTTGCATCTGCTGCACTGCGTTATCGTTCTTCGCGGGCAAGTCGGATCGCTGCACCGCTCGCTCCTACAGGCGAACCAGGCGCCGCGGTCTGTCTGTTGCACCGCGTTATCGTTCTTCGCCGGCAAGCCTGGCTCCTACGAGACCGTCATCAGCCGTGAGAGCGCCATCGTTAGTCGCCATGATCGCAGCACCAGCAAAAATCCCGGACGTCTGCCAACCAAAACCCCGGGATCGACTAATCTGCTGGAGATAACAATAACGACAGGTGATTGCAGTGAGGCAGACCACCGAAGCATTCCGCGCCCGTTACCGTTGTGACATTCATCCCCGCTATAACCCCTGGCTGCATGGCACCTTCGTGCTGATGTTCGGCCTGGTGGCGATCGGCATTTTCTGGAGCACCGTGCATAAGGTTCAGCCCCTTGAATGGCTGGCGGTACCGGTGTCCCTGCTGTTCTTCAGTTTCATTGTGTACATGGTGCATCGCCACCTTGGCCATCACAAAAAAAGCTTCGCACGGATGTTTTATGCCCGCCATGCCGGTGACCATCACAGCTTTTTCGCCCCCGGCAAAATGACTTATGACAGCGCCCGCGACTGGCGGGTGATCCTGTTCCCGGCCTGGCTGATCGTGGTGCACACGCTGCTGATCGCCCTGCCCCTGTGGTGGCTGCTCAAGCCCTTGGACGCCAACGCCGCCGGGCTGGTCGGCGGCTGTCTGGTCCTGGGGTACCTGACCTATGAAGTGTTCCATGCCTGCGAGCATCTGCCGGCGCACAACCGGATTACGCGCCTGCCATGGATCCGCCAGATGCGTCGCCTGCATGAACTGCATCACCGCCGCGAGATGATGCAGCAACGTAATTTCAACATCGTCTTTCCGTTGATGGATTACCTGTTCGGCACCCTCTACTGGGAGCCGGAACCGGAACTGGAACCGGCCATCGAGTACCTCAAGAGAACGCCCATGACCCGCATGCAGCATCAGATCGACATCGCCGGTAATCCCGTTGCCGTGCTCGCCTATGCCTGCACCGTGAGCAGTTGGCCGCAGTGGCATCCATCGTCCCTGCGGATCAACGGTCCGAAGGGGCCGTTGCATGCTGGCGCGCGGTTCGAGGAGGACATCCGCGCCGGTGGCCGTGACGGGCATTTGAGCTGGGTGGTCGATGAGTACCTGCCTGGACGCCGCTGGATTGCCCGGGCCCATGGCGATAACGGCCTGTCCTTGCAGCTGACTTACGAATGCGCGGCCGAAGGTAATGGCACGCGGTTCGTGCGCACGCTGGAATACCGGTTCAGCGGCCTGGCGATGCGAATAGCCAACCAATTGCTGCTCAAGCGACGGATCGATCGCGAATCGGCGGCATCGATGCTGGCGCTTCGCGACACCGCGCAACTACACCTGGCACCGTCAGGAGTCCGTGCGTGAGCCGACCGTTCAGGTTTCACCATGGGCTATTGCTGCTGATCGTTGCCCTCTGCGCCTTCCTGCTATTGATGCCGACCAAGGTCGACCCTGTGGCCTGGACGCCGCAACCCGCGCCGTCCCTCAGCAGCGGCCTGTACGCAGACAACCAGCGCCTGAAGGACGTGGCACGCGTCGGCGCGGAGAACATCGACGGCCCCGAAGCGCTGCTCCTGGAAAATAACGCGCTGATCACCGGGTTGCACGATGGCCGGGTCATTCGCACCAGCCTGGACGGCCAGGACACCAAGGTGTTAACCGATACCGGCGGCCGGCCCCTGGGGTTGGCCCGCCATCCCAACGGCTTGCTGGTGATCGCCGACGCCGTCAAGGGCTTGTTGTCGCTGGACGCCCAGGGTCGCCTGGTGGCCTTGACCACCAGCGCCAACGGTGTGCCGTTGGGTTTCACCGACGACGTGGCCATCGACAAATCCGGGCACTACGCCTACTTCAGCGATGCCTCCAGCCGTTTCGGCTACGGCGAGGACGGCCAGGCAATCATCGAACATGGCGGCGACGGACGCCTACTGCGGTATGACTTCCAGACCGGCAAGACCACGATGCTGCTGGACAAGCTGGAGTTTGCCAATGGCGTCACCCTGGGCCCGGACGATGCCTTCGTGCTGGTCAACGAAACCGGCGCCTATCGCATCACTCGCTACTGGTTGAGCGGGCCGAAGGCGGGCACCCATGACCTGTTCATCGATAACCTGCCGGGGCTGCCGGACAACCTGTCTTTCAACGGCCGCGACCGTTTTTGGGTGGCGCTGTACGCGCCGCGTAACGCCTTGCTCGACAAAACCGCGCCACACCCTTTCGTGCGCAAGATGATCGCGCGAGCGCTGACGGTTCTGCCCAAACCGGTGGAAAAACGCGCCTTTGCGCTGGGACTGGACCTTGAGGGCAAGGTGATCGCCAACCTGCAAGACGGCAGCAGCGACAGCTACGCGCCGATCACCACCGTGCGTGAGTACGGGGACTGGTTGTATTTTGGCTCGTTGACAGCGAAAAACATGGTGCGATTGCCGTTGGATGCGGCCTTGCGGTGAACCTGTGGGAGCGAGCCTGCTCGCGATGGCGGAATGTCAGACACCATCAATGGCGACTGATACACCGCCATCGCGAGCAGGCTCGCTCCCACAGGGATTTGGGTCCACCTCATTATCGATTTTTTTCATGCCCCCGCTCCCGATCGACGTCAGTGCCGTCATCCTGATCCATGGGGATGGCACCTTCGTTATCGGGCAGTTCATCAATGCCCGGCTCGTCCTCCGGGTTGACGGTAGTTCGGCCGGGACTCAAGGGTTCGGGATGGGTGGGGATGGGGTCGTAGCCGCCTTGTTCTTCGCTGGGAAATCTTGGATCAGCCATGGGGCACCTCGCCTGTCGCCGCGTCATCGGGCTCTGAACATTCGAGGTGCCGGTCAAGATCGTCGTTCCAATTGCCCGGCCACCGATCGTCGGTGGCTCATCACGGAGCATCAGGACGACGACTGGAGCTGTTTGACGATCTTGTCCTTGACCTCCAGGCGCTTGGCCTTGAGTTTTGTCACTGCGTCATCACTGGATTTGGCTTGCTCTGCCTTCACCACTTCGGCATCCGCTAGCGAGTATTTGTTGATCAGTGAATCCAGTAACGGATCCTTGGTGCGTTTCTGCTGGATTTCTTCCTTTGTGCAACTCAAATCCTGAAAAAGGTCGTGGGGCACCGGCATGGAACACCTCCGTTTGTTAATCGGTAGCAAACGCGACTGATTGCGTTCGCCAACTATCAGAATGGCCTCGGTTGACCGGTTCTGTCGACCATCTGTCAGACCAGCGGTGCCCATTCGTCGTCCTGTCGCAAATGCGATAAAACCTTTACCCCCACCGCAGCCTCCACAGCGTAACGATCAATTCGATCGCCCATGACAACCGTGTGGAGAAGAACCAATGGACAGATTCAACCTGCGCCATCTCGCCTTGGCCATCGCCTTGAGCACCAGCATGGGCACGGCCTTCGCGGCAACCGACAATGATTTCGTCGACAAGGCGGCCGCCGGCGGTATCGCCGAGATCGAAACCAGTCGATTGGCCCTGGAAAAAAGCCAGTCAGCCGACGTCAAGGCGTTCGCCAACATGATGATCACCGATCATTCCAAGGCCAACGATGAACTGGCGGCCATCGCGAAAAAGAATGACATCGAAGTGCCCGACAACACGACGCTGGTGAAGCAGGCCAAGGAAAAGATCCTCGACATGCGGGACGAATCCTTCGATTCGGCCTATGCCAACAACCAGGTCAAGGCTCACGAAGACGCCATCGAGCTGTTCAAGAAACAAGCCAACACCGTGACCGACGACAGGACCAAAGGCGCAACGGAACTCAAGGGCTTTGCACAAAAAATGTTGCCGGGGCTGGAAAAACACCTGGATATGGCGAAAAAACTGCAGGCCGCCCATCCGGACAAATAACCCTGATCAAAAAAAGACCGCATGAATCGATGCGGTCTTTTCATTTGGGCCAGCCAAGGCCTCCGTCAGTGTCGATGCAAAAAAAAAGACCGCAGCCTGCGCCAGCTCCTACAGTCCATAGGCAGCGGATGAAAATTGCTGTCGAACGCGAACAACTATTTCATCCGCGAAATGTCACTGCTTTTGCGCCGGTCATTTTTTCCGGGAATCGGCCGCATACCATTCAAGGAGACAAGTCCCATGGCGGCACTGCAAACCAGCACGCTCGATGCGATGAAGAATAACCAGGCACAACTGCTCGCCGAATGGAAAAGCGGCCTGGAGGCCAGCGGCGCCACGCGCAATCTCAAGGATCAGGATCTGCAACAGCAGACGTCGGAATTCCTGCAACTGGTCATCTCGGGTCTGCAAAACGGCAATGGCCAGAACGTTGCCGCCGCCGGCTGGGATGAAATTCGCCAGTTCCTCGACAAGCTGTCCCATAGCCGTGCACTGCTCGGCCAGGATTCGCACCAGACCGCCAGTTTTATCTTTTCGCTCAAGGGTCCGCTGTTTGCCCTCCTGCAGAATCATTACCAGGACAGCCCGGCCCTGTTGGCCGAGCAACTCTGGGAAATCTCCGAATTGCTCGACGCCCTGGGCATGCACACCATCCGCACCTTCCAGAAGTCCCGCGAAGCCGTGATCAAGCGCCAGCAGGAAGAACTGCTGGAGCTGTCGACCCCGGTGGTCAAGCTCTGGGACGGCGTCCTGGCCCTGCCGATGATCGGCACGCTGGACTCGCAACGCACCCAGGTAGTGATGGAGTCGCTGCTGCAGCGCATCGTCGACACCGGCTCCGAAATCGCCATCATCGACATAACCGGCGTACCGACCGTCGATACCCTGGTGGCCCAGCATCTGCTCAAGACCGTCACCGCGATTCGCCTGATGGGCGCCGACTGCATCATCAGCGGCGTGCGCCCGCAGATCGCCCAGACCATCGTGCACTTGGGGCTGGACCTGCAAGGCGTGGTCACCAAGGCCAACCTGGCCGATGCCCTGAAACTGGCCCTGACCCGGCTGGGACTCACCGTCAACAAGGCGGACTGAGCCCATGGAGCGCATTCCGATACTGCAAATGGGCGACTTCCTGCTGGTGACGATCCAGGTGGACATGCATGACCAGCTGGCGCTGACGCTGCAGGACGACCTGTCCGAGCGCATCAGCAGGACGTCCGCCCGGGGCGTGCTGATCGATATCTCCGCCCTGGACATGGTGGACTCCTTTATTGGCCGGATGATCGGGACCATCTCCGGGCTGTCGAGCATCATGGATGCCCGGACGGTGCTGGTCGGCATGCAGCCGGCGGTGGCCATCACCCTGGTGGAGCTCGGCCTGACCCTGCCTGGTGTCAGTACGGCGCTGAATGTCGAACGCGGGATGAAACTGCTTCAGGACCGAGTACGCAACCCATGACTGTGCGCAGCAGCGGCACTCATCCGATTCACATTGAGCAGGACGTCGTCCTGGCCCGGCAACTGGCGCGCAAACTCGCCCAGGACTGCGGCATGCGCCTGATCGACCTGACCAAGCTGGTGACCGCGGTCAGCGAGCTGGCGCGCAATACCATGGTGTATGGCGGTGGCGGCGACATGGACTGGCAAATCCTCGATGAAAGCCCGCGCACCGGCCTGCGCCTGGTGTTCCGTGACGAGGGGCCGGGTATCCCCGACGTCAAGCTGGCGATGACCGATGGCTGGACCTCCGGTGCCGGCCTGGGCCTGGGCCTGACCGGCGCCAAGCGCCTGGTCAATGAATTCGAACTCGACACGGCGCCGGGAAAGGGTACTCGCGTAACGATTACCCGATGGACATGAACATCGCCGGTTCGATGACCCAGGTGCTGGTCATCGAGGACAACAGCCAGGTCGGCCATGCACGACGCACCGCGCAAACACTCGCGCAGCAACACGGTTTCGACACCACGGACGCGGGACGGGTAGCGCTGGTCGCCACCGAACTTGCCAGCAACATTCTCAAGCACGCCAGCCGTGGCGAATTGCACCTGAGGGTCCTGCCTCGCGCCAGCGGCGCCGGTATCGAGATGCTCGCCATCGACCGCGCACAGGGTTTTGACCTGCACGCCTGCCTGGCCGACGGTTTTTCCACCGGCGGTACCCAGGGTATCGGGCTTGGCGCCGTGTCACGGCAGGCCGAGGTGTTCGATGTCTATGCCGATTCACGGGGCGCGGTGCTGCTCACACGGTTATATCCCAGAACGGACAAGGCCGCAGACCGACGCATCGGCATCAGCCAGCATTCGTTGCACCACGATCCCGCTTGCGGCGATACCTGGCACCTGGCGCTGGACGGGCCGCGCATCAGCGTCCTGGTGATCGATGGCCTGGGCCACGGTGAAGAAGCCGAACGCGCCGCCCGCGCCGGTGAGAAAGCCTACGCGTTGCTGCCCTTCGCCTCACCGCTGCAGGCGCTGGAAGACATTCATCAAGCCATGATCGGCACCCGTGGCGGCGCGGTGGCCATTGCCCAGTTCGACGCCGGCAGCGACGCCTTGAAATTCCTCGGCATCGGCAACATCGGCGCCTGCCTGGTCGCACCGGACAAATCCCGGGGCCTGGCCTCCCACCCCGGCATCGTCGGCGCGCAGTTTCGAAAGGCGCAGCCCTTTGACTATGCTCAGGTGAGCGGACAACTGCTGATCATGTACAGCGATGGCTTGCAGTCGCGCTGGAACCTGTCGGATTACCCCGGCCTGGTGCACCGCCATCCCGCCGTGATTGCCGCCATCCTGCACCGCGATTTCTGTCGTGGACGAGACGATGTCACCGTGCTGGTCATTGCCCTGGAGGCCGCCCATGGCTGAAGTGCCCATGAGTCAGATCGACGAACAAGCCGCCATGATCGCGCGTTTGCAGGGTGAAGCCATTGCCCTGCGCGCCGAGCTGGATGAAACCAACCAGGGCGTCCTGGCGCTGTACGCCGAACTCGACACCCAGGCCGAACAGCTCCGCCAGGCCTCGGACCTCAAGAGCCGCTTCCTGTCCTACATGAGCCATGAATTTCGCACGCCCTTGGGCTCGATCCTGAGCATCGCCAGCCTGCTGGCCGATGAACTCGACGGACCGCTGAGCAGCGAGCAGCACAAGCAGGTGGCCTTCGTCAGCAATGCCGCGCGGGAGCTGAGCGACATGGTCGACGACCTGCTCGACCTGGCGAAGATCGAAGCCGGGCGCATCACCATTTCGCCGGCCTGGTTCGACATGCTCGACCTGTTCGCCGCCCTGCGCGGCATGTTTCGCCCGATTGTCGATACCAGCGCCGTGGACCTGATCTTCGAGGAACCGGTGGGCCTGCCCCGGCTGTACACCGACGACAAGAAGCTCGCGCAGATCCTGCGCAACTTCATTTCCAATTCGTTGAAGTTCACCACCCGCGGGGAAGTCCGGGTCTCGGCGCAACTGGAAAACCGCGACTACGTAAGGTTCGCCGTCAGCGACAGCGGAATCGGTATCGCCCAGGAGCTGCATGGCGCATTGTTCGAAGACTTCTCCCAGGTCGACTCCCCGTTGCAAAAACGCCTGCGCGGAACCGGGCTCGGGTTGTCGCTGTGCAAACGCTTCGCGGAGCTGCTGGGCGGCGAAGTCGGGGTACAGAGCACCCCGGGCGTGGGCTCGACTTTTTTCGTGATCATCCCGCTGGCCATCGCCATGGAGCCTGCTGATGAAACGTGACCTGCGCTTGCTGATCGTCGATGACAACGTTGCCACGCGCTACGCCTTGCGCCGGCGCCTGGAACGCCACGGCTATGAGGTGCTGGAGTCCGGCACCGGCAGCGAAGGCCTGGAGCTGATCGCGAGCGTGACGATCGACGCCTTGATCCTCGACGTCAACCTGCCGGACATGAGTGGCTTCGACATCGTGCGCAAACTGCGATCGGAGCCCGCTACCGCCCTGCTCCCGGTGATTCACGTGTCCGCAGCGTCGATCCAGACCGGCGACATCATCACCGGCCTGGACGCCGGTGCCGACGCTTACCTGATCCACCCGGTGGATCCGGATGTCCTGCTGGCGACCCTGCGCACCTTGCTGCGGGTGCGCGAAACCGAGAATGCCCTGCGTGAAAGCGAGGCGCGCTTTCGCGAGATTTTCGTCAATGTGTCGGCCCCCATCGCCGTATTGGATGCAGAGCTCAAGGTCCACGAATGCAACCATGCCTTTGCCCAACTGATCCAGGACAACCTCGACCCGGATACCCTGCGCCAGTGTTTCGCCGACGACCAGTGCGCCGTCATCGAGGAACTGCGACTGCGCCTGGCGTATGGCGAGCGCTGGAAAGGCACCTTGAGCATGCGGGTGCAGGGAGAAATTCGCGAAACCGAGTGGCAGATTTCACCCTACCGCACGCCGGCATCGAGCCTGGTGTTCGTCGAGGATGTCACCGAGCATCGTCACCGCGAACGCTCGCACCTGGCGCGCCTGGACGATGCCACGACCCGGCTGGCCAATGAAGTCGCCGAACGCGCGCGCACCGAAGCCCAGCTGTTGCAGGTACAGAAAATGGACGCGCTGGGCAAGCTGACCGGAGGCATTGCCCACGATTTCAACAACTTGCTCACCGGCATCATCACCAGCCTGGAACTGATCCAGAAGCGCGTTGCCGAGTCCCGCACCGACAAGGTGTCCTTCTATGCCGAAGCAGCATTGAACTCGGCCATGAGTGCCGCCGCCCTGACCCATCGCCTACTCGCCTTCGCCCGCCAGCAGCCACTCGACACCCGGCCGGTGGACATCAACGAGCACATCCGTTCCCTCGAAGAGTTGCTGGTGCGCACCATCGGCGAACGCATCGCCCTCAAGCTTGAACTGACGAGCAAACCGGCCATTGCCCTGGTCGATCCGATTCAACTGGAAAGCGCCGTGCTCAACCTGGTGATCAATGCCCGCGACGCCCTGCCCCAGGGTGGCAATATCTGGGTCAACACCTATGCCGCGTACTCCCACGGTGATCCCAACCTGGCCGATGGCGCCTATGTCGCCCTGTCGGTGCGCGACGACGGTACCGGTATCGAACACAACGTCATCGACAAGGTGTTCGACCCGTTCTTCACCACCAAGCCCCTGGGCCAAGGCACCGGGCTCGGGTTGTCGACCATCTACGGTTTTGCCCGCCAGTCAGGCGGCGATGCGCACATCCGCAGCGTGGCGCGACGCGGAACCGAAGTCACCATCATGTTGCCGGCCAGCACCGACCCCACCGCCGGCGCAGTCGAATCGACGACGCCCGTCCAGGGTGGCGGTGAACACGTACTGATCGTCGAAGACATGCCGTCGGTGCGCATGTTCGTGGCCGAAGTGCTGGTGGATGCCGGCTACCGTTGCACCGAGGCGGGCGATATCGAAAGTGCCCTGGAGCGCCTGCAGAACGACGACTCCATCGACCTGTTGCTGACCGATGTCGGCCTGCCGCGCATGAGCGGCCGGGAACTTGCCGATATCGCGCGGGGCTGGCGCGAACGCCTGCCGATCCTGTTCATGACCGGCTACGCCGAAACCGCGATCAACCGCCAGGTGTTTCTCGGTGACGGCATGGAAATGCTGATCAAGCCCTTCCAGATCAATGAATTGCTGGAAAAGGTACGACGCACCCTAGACAGCGCCTGATAGATTCGTCGGAACGCCTCGCTCTCACAGGGGGGAATTGTGAACGCCACAAATCCATTGTAGGAGCGGGCTTGCCCGCGAAGGGGCCCGCAAAAACACCGCCGGCTCAGGCCTCACCGAGAACCCTGGCAAGAAACGGCGCCGTCCGGCTCTTTCTGCTCTTGGCCACATTCCGCGGCTCACCCGCCACCACCACCTTGCCCCCCTGATCCCCCGCCCCCGGCCCGATATCGATCACCCAGTCACTCTGCGCCACCACACGCATTTCATGCTCGACGACGATCACCGTGTGCCCTGCCGTCACCAGGTTGTTCAACTGCTCGAGCAAGCGATCGACATCACGCGGGTGCAGGCCCGTGGTGGGTTCGTCGAGCACGTAGAGCGTTGCCCCGCGCTGGTTGCGTTGCAGTTCGGTGGCCAGCTTGATGCGCTGGGCTTCGCCACCGGACAGCTCGGTCGCCGGTTGGCCGAGGCGCAGGTAACCCAGGCCGATATCGCGCAGCACCTCCAGGGAGCGGTGCACCGACGCTTGTTCGGCGAACACCTCCACGGCCTGGTCCACGGTCAGTTGCAGCACCTGGGCGATGGTCCGGCCCTGCCAGGTGATCGCCAGCGTCTCGGGGTTGTAGCGCGCGCCGTGACAGGTCGGGCATGGCGCGTAGACGCTGGGCATGAACAACAATTCGACGCTGACAAAACCTTCCCCTTCACAGGTCGGGCAACGGCCCTTTGCGACATTGAAGGAAAACTGCCCGGCGTCGTAGCCCGCTGCCTGCGCCTGGGGCGTTGCCGCGTAGAGCTTGCGCACATTGTCGAACAGCCCGGTGTAGGTCGCGAGGTTGGAGCGCGGCGTACGGCCAATGGGCTTCTGGTCGACCTGCACCAGCCGCTTGATCGACGCCAGCCCCGCCGTGACCTGCCCGCCACTGACGGTCGGTGCGTCATCTTCCAGGCTTAGCTCCTGCGGTTCACTGTCGGCACCCGGACGCCCCAGATGCGCACCGACCAGTTCCAGCAACGCCTGGCTGACCAGGCTGGATTTACCCGAACCCGACACACCGGTCACCGCGGTGAAACAACCCAAGGGAAACTCGACACTGAGGTTGTCCAGATTGTTGCGCGTGACGCCTTCCAGGCGCAGCCAATCGCTGGCCTTGCGTGGGCGGCGGGGTTGCCTGAGGTGCTCGGCGAACAGGTAGGCACGGGTCTGCGAATCCGTCACCTGTGCCAGCCCCGCCGGGGCACCGCTGTACAGCACCCGACCGCCATGCTCGCCCGCCGCCGGGCCAACATCGATCAACCAGTCGGCCCGGCGCATGGTTTCCAGGTCGTGTTCGACCACGAACAAGGTATTGCCTGCCGCTTTCAAGCGTTGCAGGGCTTCGAACAGCGCTTCACCGTCGGCCGGGTGCAAACCGGCCGAGGGTTCGTCCAGCACGTAGATCACGCCGAACAACTGTGAGCCCAGTTGCGTCGCCAGGCGCAGGCGTTGCAACTCACCGGACGACAGCGTCGGCGTGCTGCGCTCCAGGGCCAGGTAACCGAGGCCCAGGTCGGTCAGGGTGCTGACCCGCTCCAGCAAGTCCTGGGCAATGCGTTGCGCGGCGAGGCGTTTTTCCACCGAGAGATTTGGCGTGTGGCGCACATCGGGGGCGTTGGCGTGGCCACTGGCGCCGTGGGCCACGCGCTGTTCGCGGGCCTGGCGGGTCTGCTGGTGGGTCATAACCTCGCCCGCATCGTCGCGCTCTTCACCTTCTTCCAAATAGTGTCGGGCCGCCACCGGCTTGAGGACTTCGGCCACTTGCAGCAATGGCATCTGCGACAGTTCGCCGATGTCGTAGCCGGCGAAAGTCACCGACAAGGCCTGGTGCTTGAGGCGCTTGCCAGCGCACAACGGGCAAGGACTGCCGAGCATGAAACGCGAGACGCGCTTCTTCATCAGCGCACTTTGCGAATGGGTGAAGGTGTGCAGGATATAGCGCCGTGCGCCGCTGAAGGTGCCCTGGTAACTCGGCTCCATCTTGCGCTTGAGGGCAACCCGGGTTTCCTGCGGGGTGAGCCCGGCGTAGACCGGGACCGTGGGGGTTTCTTCGGTGAAGAGAATCCAGTCCCGCTGCTTTTTCGGCAGGTCACGCCAGGGCACATCGACGTCATAGCCCAGGGTCACCAGGATGTCCCGCAGATTCTGCCCTTGCCAGGCCATGGGCCAGGAGGCAACGGCGCGCTGGCGAATGGTCAGGCTCGGGTCCGGAACCATCAAAGCTTCTGTGACCTCGTACACCCGGCCCAGGCCATGGCATTGCGGGCACGCGCCCTGGGGCGTGTTGGGGGAAAAGTCTTCGGCGTAGAGCATCGGCTGCCCCGCCGGGTAACTACCGGCGCGCGAATACAGCATGCGGATCAGGCTCGACAGGGTCGTCACGCTGCCCACCGAGGAACGCGTGCTCGGCGTGCCCCGTTGTTGCTGCAAGGCCACCGCTGGCGGCAGGCCCTCGATGGAATCGACATCCGGCACGCCCACCTGGTCGATCAGGCGTCGCGCATAAGGCGCCACCGATTCGAAATAGCGGCGCTGTGCTTCGGCGTACAGGGTCGAAAACGCCAGGGACGATTTTCCTGAACCGGACACCCCGGTGAACACCACCAGGGCATCGCGGGGAATGTCGACATCGACGTTCTTGAGGTTGTGTTCCCGGGCGCCGCGCACCCTGACCATGCCTGAGGGAGGGTTGGCGGTGCGCTTGTCGGTCATGAGGCAGCCTTGAGGGAAGGTTCAGAGGAGGACGAATTACTGTAGGAGCCGGCTTGCCGGCGAAGGCGTCCTTGAATATTGCATTGGTCTTTCGGGCCTCTTCGCTGGCAAGCCAGCTCCTACAGTCCGGACGTGTTCAGCCGTTAATTACGATACGGATATGTTCAGCCGTTGAGTACACTGCGAATCATCCGGGTCAGCGCTTGCGGATTGTAAGGCTTGCTCAGCAAATGGGTATCCGGGCTCAGCTGGTGGTTGCGCGAGATAATGTCACGGGTGTGGCCCGAGGTGAACAACACCGCCACCGGGGGATTCTGGACCTTGGCCCAGGCCGCCAGGTCCGAGCTTTTTATCAGGCCGGGCATGACCACGTCGGTGAAGATCAAGTCCACCGTGGCCCCCTCCAGCAACATCTGCATGGCAAGGTCGGCATTGGCGGCGGTGAGTACCTGATAGCCCTCTTCGCGCAGCAACTCCACGGTTGAAACGCGCACCGCCTCATTGTCCTCGACCACCAGGATCCGCTCGTTCGCGCCCCGTGGCGGCACCTCGGCACGGGGCGATTCACTGTCCACCGAGCGCAGGCTGCGGGCAAAATACATCTGCACCCGGGTGCCCTGCCCAACCACGCTGGACATTTCGATATGGCCGCCACTCTGCTTGACGAAACCGAACACCATGCTCAAGCCCAGCCCCGTGCCATGGCCATCGGGCTTGGTGGTGAAAAACGGCTCGAACGCCTGCCCCAGCACCTGCGGCGACATGCCCAGGCCGCTGTCCGACACCGTGACCCGCACGTAGTCACCGGCAACGATGCCCTTGCCCTGGCAGAATTCGCGGTCGAGGCTGATGTTATCGGCGCACAGCTCGATGGTGCCCTCGCCTTCCATGGCGTCACGGGCATTGATCATCAGGTTGAGGATGGCGTTTTCCAGCTGATTGCGGTCGACAAAGATCGACCAGGGGTCAACGGGGGTGCTCATGTGAACCTGGAGGGTTTCCCCCAGCGCACGTTGCAACAGTTCGCCCAGGCCGTCGAAAATCTGCTGCGGCGTGCAAATCGCCGGGGACAAGGGCTGGCGACGGGCAAACGCGAGCAACTGCGAGGACAGTTTTGCGCCGCGCTCAACCGCGGCAATGGACGCAGCGACCCGGCGCTGCACGTTGGCATTGTCCGGTTCATGCCGGGCAAGCAAGTGCAGGTTACCGGCAATCACCTGCAGCAGATTATTGAAATCGTGGGCCACGCCGCCGGTCAGGCCGCCGATGGCCTCAAGCTTCTGTGACTGGCGCAGTTGCTCTTCTGCCGCCAGCCGCGCTTCGACTTCATCGGCCACGCGCTGCTCCAGGTTGCGGGTGAACCTGAGCAAGGACTCTTCGGCGTTCTTGCGTTCGTGGATGTCGATCAACACCCCGGGGAAACGAAAGGCCCGGCCCTGCTCATCGAACTCGCAGCAGCCGCTGGCGAGCACCCACAGGTAACTGCCATCGGGGCGCAGCACCCGGTATTCGGCGTTATACGGCGCACCGGTCTGAATCGATTGCCTGACTTGCTCCTCGACCCAGCTGCGATCATCGGGATGGATATGAGCTTGGGCGAAATCCTGGGGCAAATTGTCCAGGCTTTGCCCGGGGGGAAAGGAAAACGTGCGGGCAAAACGTTCATCGCCGCTGAGGGTATTGGCCTTGATGTCCCAGACGAACGAGCCGAGCAGCGCCCCGGCATTGAGGGCCAGGCGGACCCGCTCGTTGTCGGCGCGGTAGGCGTTTTCCGCTGCCTGGCGCAGACGTTCGGAAATCACGAACTCGGTGGTTTCGACCACCATCGCCATGACGCCGGCAGGATGCCCGTCATCATCGGCGACCGGGCTGTAGTAAAGGTCCAGCCAGACGTCCTCGGGCACTCCGTCACGCAGCAACACCAGCTCTTTGTTGCGGTAGGACAAGGTCCCGCCCGCCAGGCAGGTGTCGACCACATGCCGGTTGAATTCGGCGACTTCCGGCCAACCCAGCTCCACCGCGCAACCCAACAGGTAAGGATGGCGCCCGCCGGCGAATATCGAATAGGCGTCGTTGTAGATCATGTAGCCGGCCCGGCCCCAGAGCATCACCATCGGCAAGGGTGAGGCGAGCATCAGCTGGACCGCACTGCGCAGGCTCCTGGACCAGTTTTCCAGGCGCCCAAGCTCGGTCGGGCTCCAGTCGAACGCACGAATGCGCCCGGCCATTTCGCCGTTCCAGCCGGCACACCCGTGGTTATCTTCTAGAAACTGCATCTGCGCCCCGGTAACTGCACCCGTTTGTTTCGAGCATCGCGGATGGCAATGGTTTCATAGAGGTATAGCTGATTCTCGCGGTCCACTCTGATCGCCCCGAATCTGTGGCTGGCAAAATCCCTGTGGAACAGGGCTTGAACGAGTCTACAGAGGTGATCGCGGCCTTTGTTCATGTACGCGGCTTTCAGCCGGGAATACGCTGACTGTGATTCTCGGCCCATCGCAGGCACTTGCCAGAAGGTTGAAGGATCAGCGTGAGCTGGTTGAACAGGTGGATATCGGCGTACAAACCGAAGAAACGATTGAGCATCTCGCCGAACAGGCTGATGTCACCCTCGCCGGAAAAACCGTTGGCATCGAGCGTGACTTCGATGTCGACGCCGCGCAGCAGAAAGCCTTTTTCAAAACGCTGCTTCAGGTAGTGCCTGACCTCGACGATGGCCGCCAGACGCCGCCGATTCAGTTCGTCCCCCGTCCAGTCATACAACGCCAGCGTGCCACGCAATACTTCGGCATTGTCGAGCATCGGCAGGAAGTTCGAGCCCAGGTGGCTGAGTATTCGCCAGTGGAATCGGTCACGGTTCGGCGGGTAACACGGCAATGTGGGTGCGCACAGATTGCGCACCTGCAAACCGATCTTCGAGGATTGCCCCGGTGTGTCGAGCAACGTGCTTTGCAATGCCTTGCGCGGGAGCTGGCCGTTTGTGCCGGTCAAGCGCAGCGACAGACTCTGTTTGAGGCCCAACTGGTCCTTGTCAAAACCCTCACCGCCGAGGATCAGCCAGGTGTCATGCAGGCCATTGGCACCCCGTTTCAAGCGGGTATGGAAATAACGCTCGGGCATATCATCACGCAACATGCCACCCTTGTGGCGAAAGCTGGTGAACGGTACGTAGTCCTGGTGCTCGCCATTCCTCGACGCAGTGACCTGATCCACCGAATAAATTTCCGTATGACCGTCCTGCAAACGCAAGGGACGAAGCAGGTAGTCGGTTTGTAGCGGCTGCAGCGTCAGCGGGTCGGACTCCAGTGTAAACGCATTGATCACCGGCACCGCATGCAAGCGAATGTGCTCGGTGCTCAGGTTGAACGCTTGCGGCCACGGTTCGCGTAACACCACGTCCAGTTCGAACCAGCGATCGCCCGGCTTGATACTCAAATGCTCAAGCCCACACAGGGTGACGAACATGAACTTCTCGCGGAAGGTGAAATACTCCAGCAACAGCTGATAACCACTGAAGGCGCTGTCGCCCTTGGGCCACAATCGATCGTCATCGGCAAACCCCTTGGGCGAAAAATGACCTTCCAGCACAGAACGGTCCGCCTGCTCAGGCAGGCGCACATACAAGGCTTGAGCGTTGAGGGTCAGTGCCTGGTGCAGTGCACTGGCCAGCGGTGCGTCGGCATTCAGGTACAGCGGCAGGCGACTCAGGTCGATGTCGCTCCAGGGGCTCATCGCCCCGCGGGCGAAGCGCAGGCGTAGCACTGAACGCCCGTCCGGCTCATGGGCCAGACGCACAGACTCCAGGGCGAGTGGCCGCAGTGTCAGGTCCTGGGTGGTGGTGTATCGACAACGGGTGCGCTGCGCACCGATGGGCTGCGACAGCACTTCGAAGCCAGTGGCGATCAACTCGCTGCGCTTCATCTGCGCAAGCTCCGGTGCCAGCTCGACGATACAGAGCGAGGGAATGGTGCGCAGGTAATGCGGCCACAACAGACTGACCAGGCCTTCAGTCAGCTCCGGCAGGTCATCGTCGAGCTTTTCGCGCAATCGCCCCATCAGGAAGGCAAAGCCCTCGAACAGGCGTTCCACATAGGGATCGCGCGCGCCCGGCTTGTCCAGATTCAGTTGCGCCGCCCGGTCTGGAAAGGCCTCGGCAAACTCCTGGGCGGCTTCACGCAGGTAACGCATCTCGGCGTCGAAGTAACGCAGTGTCAGATTTTCATTGCTCAAAGAAAGACTCCTGATGAATGAGGTTTAACCGCAAAACGCGATGGCGCGTACCGAAGGGCGTCGCGCTCGCCGAGGCATTGAGGAAACAATTTGCGCAAACTCATTATTTAAACTTCCCGTTTTGTACCGTCGGCCCCCTTTCACCCAGGAAGATCTGCGTCGGCAATTCAAAGTCGCGCAGTTTGAGCAACGCCATCGGCCCCGCCCCCAGTTCGGTGCGCAGGTACCAGGTCAGGCCGATGCCGTCGGGCGCCTTGAGCACCACACGAAAACGGCTGTCGCCATCGTCCAGTGGCGTGACCTGGGCTTGCTCCAGCAGGCGGATCAGGCCCCAGGTGCCCGGGTAGTCGCCGAACAACCGTTCGTTGGCGCGCACGCTGGTCCAGGTCAGGCTCGCGCCGGGGTACTGGCGGCGACCCGGCCAGTTGAAGCGCTGCCAGCTCTCCTTCTGGTTGAAGTACTCGTGTTTCTCGCCGTTGAGGGTGAAGGTGGTTTGCACCACGTCGCGCACCGGTTTGCCTTGCAGCTCGAAGCTCAGGCCCATGCCGCCGTCGGTAAACAGCACGTCGGCCAGGTGGCTGAGCTGGTTGATCGCCGTGAGGAACTGCGGGTTGAAGCGCAGGCCCTGGCTGTGTTGCGCGTTGGCCACCCAGCGGCTGCCCTCCTTGCGCAGCAAGCCGCCCAGTTCGCGCTGCAGGAATTGCTCGAGGCGCCCGGAGTCGGCGCGGATCATCTGCCCGAGCATCGGCAGCGAGGCGTCGCTGACAGTGGCCGCAAAGGGAAAACGGCCGGTGAACGCTTGCTGCCAGTCGCTGACGATCGCCCGTTGCCAGTGGCGGTTGAGGCTGTTGGCCGAGGGTTGCAGGACGCGCTGCCAGGCTTGCTCCAGCGGCTGCACGAACAGGGTCTGGCCGATGCCGCCCCACTCCGCGCCGAGGCTGGCGGCGAGCTGGCTGCCGTAGGCGCGGGTGTCGGTGAGGTCGATGCTCTTGCCCTGGAAAACGGTCTGCGCCAGGGTCTGGGTCATGTCCTGCGGGTCGGCGGCGTGGTTCACCTGTTGCAGGGTCAGGCGGGTGCGCGTGACCTGGTTGAGGAAGGCGTGCAGGCTCAGGCGCTCGCGGTCGTCCTGGCCTTCGGGGGTTTTTCCGAGAAGGGCCAGCAGCGGGCCGAAGGTGGCGTCCAACGGGCTTTTGGGTCCCTGCTGCGTCTGCTCAATCATCGGCGCGGGGGCCTGGGCGATCAGCTTTTGCGCCGAGCTGATCAGCGAGTCGGCCAACGCCTGGCTGCGTGTGCCGGCCTGCCCCTGGTAGGCCAGGGTGTTCATCAGGGCGATCAGCGGCGACTGGCGCACGTCGCTCATCAGGGTCAACTGGTCGATCACCTCGCCCAGGCTGTTGGCCGGCTGCCAGCGCAGGCGGTTGAGGAACTTCAGCCAGGCGCTGGCGTAGTCCTGGAAGTAGCGCCGGGTCAGGCGCTCACGCAGCATGTCCGGGGTCAGCTCGGCGGCGATGTCGCCCGGCCGGTCGCTGAGCACCCAGTCGATTTCCTCGCGCCGCGCCTCGGCGATGGCGTCGATCGCCGGGCGCACCTGGCCTTCCCAGGCCTGGCGGGTAAACACCCCCGGCACGCTGGCCTGGCTGACGAACAGTGCCCGCGCCTCGGTGTCGCCGACCATCTGCGCCAAATTTAACGCCGGATAATGATTGGCTGAGGCTTCAAGCACCTGGCGGTACAGGCTGGCTTCGGCATTGCGCTGGCCCAACTGGCCGAGCAGCAACTGGCGGACCTGGGCCACCAGCTTCGGATCGGCCGTGCTGCGCCACTCAGGGTGCGCCGCCAGCTGCTCGCCATAGAACTGCCAGAGCATCGGCGACAGGCCGTGCCACAACCCCGGCGAGACTCCGCCGGCGCTCGGCTCGAGCGTGCCCAGGACCTTGACCAGAAAACTTGCATCGGCTTTTTCCGGGCGCACCAACATCAGGTAGGCCTTGAGTTGTTCGTAGGCCTGCGGCGCGCGCTTGAGGCGTTCGGGGCTGTCGGCGGGCAACTGAATCAGGGTGTTGAGCTGCTGTTGCAGACTGGCGACCGCCGGGTCGCGCAGCAGGCGCTGGTTGGCCTCGACGTAGGCGGGCCAGAGCATTTGCAGGAGTTCTGGATTTTTGTTCAGGCCAAAGCGCTGGTGCCAGGGCGTGCCGTGGGTAGCGCGGTAATCCAGGCGACCCAGTTCGCGGGTCAGCTCGTTGAGGGCGAGGAATTGTTCGTCGCGGGTGGAGGATTGTTGCAAGGCCGTCAGCGAGGTCTGCACCTGGGCGATGTGCACGCGGTTGCTGACGAAAGACAGCAGCATGCCGGCGCCCCAGGCCAGTGCCAGCCCCAACGCCAGTGAGTAACCGATCCGCGTGGCGCCCCAGCCCAGTCGGCGAGGGTGAATCGTTCGGTCACCGAGCACGCCCTGCCAGGGCGGGGTGGCGTGCCACAGGTTGTCCGTTTTTTCTATGGTGTCTTGACCGCCCCGCAGCGGCAGGCTGAACCACATTCCGCGCAATGGCACGCCCCGGGCGAACACGCGGAACAAAGGCGCCAGCGCCTGCCGCCAACGGGCGATACCCTCGGCCTGCAAATCGCGGGACAAGCGCAGCAGGAAATCGTGATGATTGGCGTCGTAGATCTGTGTCCAACCGCTGTCGCGCAGGGGTTCCAACAAATCTTGCAGAGCGCTCTCCACGGCCAGCGGCGTCACCCCTGACGGCAGTAGACAACCGACCGCCTGGGTCTCGCGTTTGCCCTGATCCCATCCACTCTCGCAGACCTGCCATAGGTGCAGCGGCAACTGCCAGCGCAGCTGGCGGGCCAGTTCTTTCAAGTGACGTACGCCAGCGTCCATCGCCTGGACATCAGTGCTTTGTTGCGCGTTCAGGGCCCAGATCACGCCGTCGAGGGCGCGCCAGCGGCTCAGGTTTTGCCACGGAGTAAAGCGTTCATCATCGAGTTTGGTTTGGATGCTGCCGCCCCAGAGCAGAATGGTGTCGTGGCCTGCGAGCCATTTTTTATCTTTCAGGTTGGGGGCAATAGCAGTGACCTGCTCGGGTTCCCCGACCACCAGCAGCAGGCGGATTTTGCGGCGCCAAAGGAAACTGTGGTTCTCGTGCAGGTATTCCTTTAACTCAGCGACCCAGGAATTGTCTGGCGGACCGCTCTCTTTGCTTAATGGCGAAATGGGTGCATCAACATCCACTCCTGTCACGCGCGTCGCCCAAACCACCGCCAAACGATCCCAGGCCAGCAGTATCACCGGACAGAACCCGCACAAGGCAAACCAGGTACCCGCCCCCCACAGCGCCAACGTTTTGAGTGGCAGTCGAGGCCAGCCGAAGTACTCGCGGCTCAAGTCGTACAGCAGACAACCGAACACCACCAGTACCGTCACGACCAGCAGATAACCCAATCCCACCTTCATCAGCGAGCCTTGGCTCGTTTGCTTAATCATTGCCATGAGGCACCGCCATTCCAATAGCCAATCGATTGTTTCCGTCCTGACTCAGCCAGCCACAAGGCTGTCGAGCCTCACTCGCCTGCAACAACGCCAGGGACATGCCGATGAAGGGCGCCAGTTGCGCCAACACGCCCCAGTGCCCAGACAATTGATGTTCACCAGACTGCCAACCACCTTTCAGGAAAGTGCCCTGGCTGGTTATATCCAGCGCCAGGCAATCCGGTGGTGCGGCGTCCAACCCGGCGTAGCGCTGGATCTGTGAACAGAGCTCAGCGGGTGATTCGTCGAGTTCGCTCAACAAGTACTCGCCCCTGTGCAATAACTGCCGACCCTGGCGACTCACCAGCCAGAGAAATCCTGCTTCACCGGGCAGCCCAGGCGCTTCGGTTTCCGGCACCGACACCACACCCGCGCACAACAGCCAATCAGCCTCTTCACAACAATCCTGGTGAAAGGCATCGATCATTCGATCCAGATCGGACAGGTCCTGCAGAGGCAAACGCGTCTCGGGCAACGTCACGCCGGTTTTGGCCAATACCTCGACAAAAGCAGCCTGGTCGCGCTCATCCCCTACCCAAGCGATACCTCGCAGCTGCGGCCAGCGGTCATTCAATTGCGTAAGCGCAAGGGTTAACCGAGCCAGGCGTCGAGCCAAGGCCGGCGCACGCTCAGCGGTCGTACCCAGCGACACCGCGCAGCGCAACATGGGGTGCGCCTCACCCTCCGGCTTCGATGGCTTGGGTGCGGGCACCCCGGCCATCAAGCCGTGGTAATGGGTTTGCTCATCGCCCACGGGCCCCAGCAACAGCACCTGTTCCACCGGCAAACCCAAGCGGCGACGCCCCCACCAACGCTGCACCGCCGCATCCACCGTGCGTCGATACACATCACGGTTAAACAGGCAGATTTGCCACCCCAGCACGCGCAACGCTATCGCCAGCGACCAGCAAAAAGGCAGGACGGCACTCCACATCCACAGTTCTACCCTTGGCTGCTCCTCTGGCCATAACGACAACAAAACTGCCGACTGCAACCCCCAGAGAAACAGCAAAGCCAGCCACCAGCGGCGCCAACGCGGTTCACGCGGTTCGATTTCGTCCGGGTATTGCGGCGCGCGGTTCATGGCGCCACTACCATGAACGAGGCCGCAAGCGAGCTGACCAGGGTGCAACCACAATCACAAGCATGCCCGTCCAGGGCCACGGGTTTGCCGTCCATGATTGCCACCGTGGTGCCCTCTGCGATGTGCGTCAGGCCGTGCAAATCGCAGCGGGCCTGATCCCCCACGCAGGCAACCGGCTGGCCGAATGCCTCGTAGTGACCTTCAAGCACTTCCCCACCAAAAGGGCTCATCGAGTCCCCCACACGTACCAGAGGCAACATCAGACGACCTCCCCGGTGAGTTCGAACAAACTGCCCGCCTCGCGCAGAAAGGCGGTGGTGCGGTCGATGCGTTGCGCATAGTCTTCCTCGGCAATCTGCTGCTTCAGCTCAGCCGCCACCTTGCCGATATGCGCCGTCGGTTTCAGCAACTGCGCGGCCTCCGGCAGGAACGGCAGCGCCACACCGCGCGCCTTGTCGATCACTTGATAGCCAATGGTGGCGCCCCCGATACCCGCGACCAGCCCGCCAACCCCGCCCAACGCCCCGCCCCGTTTAATGCCATACACCGTTGCGCCGGCCAGCATCGCAACGCCCAGTATTCGTCCCGCCACCACCACCGGTGACAGGTCCCGGCTGTTGTCATTACCGAAATACGTCATGCGATAGAAGAAGTAGCCCGCCCATATCTCACGCGATCCCAACGCGTCATGCATGAACCAGGCGCGTGAGTCGTGTATCTGGTCATCGAACAGCGCGACCACCAGCGCCATGCGCGGGTCCTTACTGGGCGTGCCTCGGGCGTCGCTGAACAATTGTTTGGTGCGCAGCTCACCTGCCGCCTTGATCGCGGCGTGGTCTTGCAACTCATCGTTTTCGTTGAGCAGATAGATGGCGTCGCGCAACAGCACATCGGTGATCGTGCCGGCCGCGCTGGTTTGCTTGCGGTCGAAGCCCTTGTAGTCGCGCTTGAACTCCGCAGCCGCCTGGCTGAGTTGAGTCTTGTCAATCTGCGGTTCGTAGATGGGCGGGCCGGGGTGGTTCGTCGCCGCCTCGGGCGTTTTCAGCCGATCGGCCAAAATGATTTTTTTCTGTTTTTCATAGGCCTCGCGTTGATCACTGGTGTCGAAGACCGTGACTTCATTGGCCTGGGTGAAGAACGGCTGATGTTTGTAGCTGTCGTTATTCTGCAACGGGTCATCGGCGTAACGACCGATGCGCCAGCCGGTGATCCAGCCCAGTTGATCGGCCAGGGTTTCTTCTACGGTGATGCTGAGTTGCTGTGGTTTGTACTCCCAGGGTTTTGTGTGGGTGGGGGTGTCGGTGGTGATGCCTGGGAGGGTGTGGCGCCAGGCGTTGAAGCGTTCGATTGCTTGCTGACTGACCACGAACTCTGACAAGGTTTGCGGCCCCATTTCACGCCATGCCTTATATGGCTCTAATGTTTTTGGCAGCACCGTTTCCGGCACCTGCAACGGTGCGCCGGCGGCGAAGGCTTCGGCATACATGTCGTGCAGGGCAATCTGCGATACCAGTTCATCCGTACCACCGCGAGCCTTGCCCTGGTCATTCTGCGGATAACCACCCCCAACATCAGAATGCACACCGGGGTACACCACTTCATAGGTATGGAGCGGGTACTGACCGTCCTCGTTGCGGATCGAGTCCAGCGGAAAACACGAGCGCTGCTCGAACGCCGCGACGAAGTGCCGGCAGCATTTGACGAAGTTCGGAAATTTCGTGGCGTCAGGCAGCAACTGACTGTCATCGGCCCAGTCCATGTGACCCGCAAAAAAAGGCGCCGCATGAGCGATGCCAACCGAGGCGACGGTATCCAGCACACCAAGAAATTCGACGCTCACCGGCAGGCCGATCAGACGCTGCTCAGGCAGCGTGGCACCCGCCGGCGTGTCGAACAACTGGCTCAGCCAAGTCACGAAGGTGCGGGCTTCTGCGGCACCGCGCGAGAAGCCGTATATGTACAGCTTGATTCCCAGCACCTTGGGTCGCCTGGACTTTTCTTTGCATTTCTCCAAAGGATCCAACACCCCTTTCATGATTCGCCGTCGCTTGCCTTCCCCCAGGACGCTCATCATGGGTGCCTTCCAGGTGCTCATATTTTCGACATGTTTTTTGGCGACGGCGTCATCAATGCCGTTCGGAGTTAGAGCAATCGACAGTGCACTGGCCACCTGTATCAACGCCCAGTTGATCCGATCTTCACCTCCCGTCGCGAAACGTAGCCCGTTTGCGCTGTAATCGAGTTCACCGATTTCCGGAAACGCCGTGCCGACACCAGGCATGTAGTAAGAGAAATAACCCTCATCCTCCGCTTTCTTGCCTCTTAGCGATGCATGGTAGAGTTTGGCTATATTGCTCGGGTGGTTCTTCTTCGTGTCATTGAACTCGTTATTGTTAGTGCCATCGAAGAACAGACTGATGTGCAGGCTGTGACAGCACTCGACCCCCTGGGACTGCCCCTTGGAATTCACGCCTTGCTGATGGTACCGCTCCTCGGCGGTTTGCTTTTTGTAGTTGGCAGTCACCGTCACAACATCACCAGGAAAACGCCCCACCATCGGAAAAGCCGGCGGCGCCCAGACTTTGGCGTTTAAATTGATTTTTACTTGGGACATATAGCTGGCTCCTTCATATCCAGAGGCTCTTTAATTGGGTAGTTTGGCGAGCCAAAATTCAAGCAAGAACTGGTAACCTTAACTTGATTACAGACTAAAAAGTGCACACTCAATCCACACCGTTTCGTTTCAGGCCATTCTGGAATATCTACGATGGCGGTGTAGTGCTTATAATTGGCAGCGTGCTTAGCATAAGCATCTCGAAACTCTATAGATGTTACGGATGGCATTTTTTCATGTGGCTCCGGATCAACCTCCCATTCAACATGCGCCTTCAAACCAGAGCGCCATTTAATTGGCATGACAATGCAACAAGAGCGCCCCCCTCCACCGTCGGCCCTATAGCCATTAACCGAGAGCCAATTAATATTATTCAGCGTATGGTTAACCGCCTGTATATTTCCTCCAACCATTTCGTTGTCCGCCGTGGAGCATCCAACTAACACCAATCCAAACAAACCCAACAGCAGCCGCGCCTTGGCTTTATTCATTATTATCTCCATCGCCCATCACTCCCTTATTTCATTTCAGACTGCATGGGAAAACCCTGCTCAAAAATATCTCACATGCAGCGCCGGCTATCTCCATTTGCCTAGAGCACATCTTTGGATGGACAAGAGTTTACGTCGAGATCATAGAACTCGATCTTCTCCTTATCAGGAAGCCCATTATCAGCCTGACAATATTTATCCAGAAGGTAACCTTTGAACTCCCTGTCAGCGATGAGTTTTCTCTTATGATCGCTGTGTAACAACACGGTATCGACAAGAAAGTCCACCGGCATGCCGAGGACAACAATGAAGGGGCACGCAATGCTCAAATAACAAAGTACAGGGGTATAGTCGTAGCCTCCACGACCTTCCAGCGTGAGCATTGCCCAATCATATTGAATGGCTGGATAGTAATAATTCGAGCCATGGCTTTTCTGCGACGACGCGTCTCGCTCAATCAAAGTCCCGCAGCCAACAGTAGAAAACACAAAAATCAACAACGGTATAAGCATCATGCGCTTCAACATGCGCGCCTCCTTCGCTCGATTATCCATATCGCTCGCCACGAGCATTGAACAGCTCTCAAAGCTGCACATTCGAAACGGGTAAGTTCCGCCGAACGTAGTCGCTCAAATCACCAACAAAACTTTGCTGTTTGGCTTGCACCATCAATGAGTACAGCAGGTTGAAACGCTGTTCCTGATTCCATCCAAATGATCAAACTCGCCGCCATTGAGCAGTTCCTGAGCGGCGCCGATGCTCATGATCCATGCGCATTGCTCATTACTAAGACTTACAAAGGGACTGACTTTGACGCCGCTCTGGTCCCTCAAGCGAGTGCCTGGCAGCCATTGCAACTGGTTGTCGCGATCAAGCCAGCCAAAGAAGCAGGCGACTCGCAGGAACTCAGCGCGCTGTTCACTGGTGAGGATGGAATTCATCAGCATGGGAAAGATTCGCGGATCGTAAAAACGCAACAAGCCGGCCCGCTCGCCCCACTGCATTTGCAGCAGAGCTTGCAACGCATGACTCAGTTCTTCAAACGGCAGGGACGAGACCAGTACCATCAGCCGAGCCTCGGACGCGCCGTGTTCGATCAGCTCTTCCAGCCAGGCCCTGTGTTGCCAGATGGTCAGGTCCAGGCGCATCAACAACGGTGCCTGGTCCAGCAGCTTTTCCTCCGGTGTGCCGGTGAACAATGAGAACCATGGCGCCTTGGGGCTTAACTGTTGCAGTCCGGGAACGGCGCATTTGCTCCACCCGGCCTGATCAAGCAAAAGATCAACTTCCTGTACTTCGACTCTGGCGCACACCTGCTCGATCTGCTCCAGCCATTGGGTTGGCGTTTTCATCTTGTTCTTTCCTCCATCAACCTTGACGCGTCAGCAAACCAATGGCCTTTGCTTGAGCCTTTTTCAGGCACTCCTCGCACACCGACTTGGGCAACACCGCCAACGGGAAACGTTGGCCACCAGGCCCCTCCCAGATGTGTTGCCCCCTGGAGCGAACCTTGGTGTGACTGTCGAAAAAAAGTCCTTCCTCCGGGTCGAGGTGGATCGCCACATCTCCGGTGCCGAGCGTGATGCCTTTTTCGGACAAAAACTCCAGACGCCCCTGCACCGACTGCACGGTGATGTCCCGCTGGGCGATCAGGTTCATCAGGTCGCCGTGGGATTCGATTTCCAGTGGGCCCTCGCCGGAGACCAGGCGCATGCCTTCTCGCTGGGCGAGCAGCGAGATGCCTTTTTTGGCGTGTGCCGACAGGCGCTGGTCGGCGGCGAGGTTGATGTCGTCCCGGCTTTGCAGGTACATCCCATCGCCACTGTTGAGCAGCAGACTGGCAGGCGTGACCGCGCCGATGCCGTCGGGGGCGCTCAGGAGGATGGCCGGGGCGGACAGGTCTTTGGCGTCCGCTTGTAGTTGCTGCAGACCGTCGATGGCGGGTGGTCGACTGTTATGGGCCTGGGCAATTTCCTGCCACTGGGCCATTTGCTGTCGGGCGCCTTCGATCTGGCTGGTGGCCGGCGCCATGGCGAGTACATCGTCTGAAGCCTTTATTTGTTCATCGGCGCTGATCAACAAGCCTTTGCCCGCGCGCAATGCACCCCAATCGTCCGTGCGCAGTTCAAACCCTTCCCCGCGCTTCTCCTTCCGGGCATCCACCAGATGCCCTAAATTCAGCTGACTCTTGCCGCCATATTCCGTGCTGAGCTTGACGTGCTCCTGCCCGCGCAGGTCTTCCATGCGCAGCTTGTTGTTCGCCGGCGTGCGCAGCACGTTGCGGGTGTAGTCGCGGTTGCGCAGGGTCACGTGGTCGGGGTGTTCGCTGTCGTGCAGGGCGTGGGCGATGTAGGGGCGGTCGGGGTCGCCTTGTTCGAAGGCGATGGCCACTTCGGTGCCGCAGATCAGCGGCAGGTGCAGGCCGTGGGTGTCGCCGGCGTAGGCGCGTGCCTGGCGTAGCCACATGCTTTCCTCGCCGAGTTTCCAGGGGTCTCGGTCGAACAGGAAATTGACCTTGTAGCGGCCTCGGAGATCGATTTCGGCGTATTTGTCGTGGGCTTCGCCGCTGGTGACCCGGGCCGGGACGGTGCCGGCGATTTGTGGTTTGGCCAGCAGTGGCGGGCGAAAGCACAGGGTTTCCGAATAGGGCATGGCTTCAAAGCGACACTCGAAGCTGACATCGCGGGCGGCACGGGTGCGCACGGCGACGATCGCGCAACGCGGGGTGAAGGCCTGCGGTGCTCCGCCGCCGGTGATGGTCAGCACCTGGCCCGGTGCCAGGGTGGCGCTGCTGCTGATACCGCTCAGGTGGGTCTGGTCGTTAAGGTAACGCTCGTGGCGCAGGCGTGCGTAGAAGTAGCCGCTTTCGCATTCCAGGTCTTCGTGCTGATCGTAGGCGCCACCGAGCACGCGGTAGGGCTCGGCGTAGTGGTAGGCCTCGCCGTAGGTGATTTTCGCACCGCGGGTCTGGTCGACATCGGCGTCAAGGTGGGCGCTGGCGTCAAGGGGCTGATAGGTGCGGATGTTGACGTTTTTTTCCACCACCTGGTGCCTGGTTTGCAGGCCCCACACGCCGTCCGCATCGCTGCTGCTGAGCCCGGCGGGCGAGAAGTTTGGCAACTCGACGTCGAACTGGTAGCCGCGCTGGCCGTCGCAGAACTCCACGACGTCGATGTGCAGGCGTTGGTCGCTGGTGAGGCGGTACCAGATGCCCACTTCAGCCAGCAGGCGGCTGATGAAGGCCAGGTCGCTTTCGCCGTACTGCATCACCTGTTCGCGCCGGGGGTACTCACGTACCAGGCGGAACAGGAAGTCCTGGCCTCGGAAGTCGTGGCGGCTGCGCAGGATGCTTTCGACGATTTCCGGGACCGACTGTTGCTGGTAGATACGGTATTGCCGACCGCGCTCGAGCAAGGCCAAACGCGGTTGCAGGATCAGTTCGTAGCGGGCTTCGTCGACGGAGGCAGACAGGCGTTTTAACCCGGTGATCACGCCGTTCAGGGTGCGCAGCGGTTTGATTTCAGGCGTGGGCAGGCCTTTGATGACCGGTGGTTGTTTGGCGGCGTACAGGCTGAAACTGGCGTCCTTGCCCAGCAGGTGTTCGGCCGCGAGATCCTGCTCGGTGCTGGTGAATTCCACGCCGTAGGTGAAGGGTTGGCTGAGGCGTTCTTCGCCGTGGAAAGCGAGGACGTCGAGGTGGGTCGCAAGATCTCGGACCCAGAGTTTATGATGGCTGTGGTTGAAGAAAATGGTTCGTGCGGTGTTCATGTACAGACCTCCCTGAAAGCAAACGGGGAGGCTTCATTTCCTTCCCTCGTTCACTCTGGGGAAGCTGACACGCGCAGAAAATAAGACGTTTCCTTATTACGCGTAGGATGCGTCTGGGTATTGGTGTAACTGGTATGTAGGAGTTTTCCTGCTCTTGGGGGGGCAGGCCTCTATGCCGCCAACATGCCCGCGATAGCGGCGTAACGTTCAATGAGATATTGACTGTCAGGCCCTCATCGCAGGCAAGCCCGCTCCCACAGATTGCATCTTCAGATTCAGTCCGGGTGTTTACACCTCAATCAGATGCTTGAGCGGGTTGTAGCTACTTTTCAAGGTCGCCGCGACATCCAGAATCGCCTTCTCGATACCGTTCAAATGGATGCACGTCAGCTCGATCGCCGCGCTCTGGTTACCCGCCTCGATGTACTCGATCAAACGCAGGTGTTCGTCGTCGCGGCAGGCTTCGTGGCTGTCGTCATCCAGCGCGGCGGCGTATAGCGAGGCCCGGGAGATCAGTTTCTGGAACCAGTCGAGCAACACCGGGTTGTTCAGGCTGCGGGCCAACTTGATGTGGAACTCGCCGAGCAGGTGAATCAATCGTTCGTGGTCACCGTTGCGATGCGCCTCATCCTCGAGCAGCAAGTGATCGCGCAAATCCCGGGTCACCGCCGTATCGCGTCGGCGACACAGTTCGCTGACGATGCCAATCTCGACCAGGCGCCGGGTTTCGAACAGCGAACGGATCTCTTCGTCGCTGGGCAGCGACACCGACGCACCTTTATTGGGCTCGGTGGTGACCAGTCCATCGGCCTCCAATTGCTTGAGCGCGGCACGAACTGACGTGCGGCTGACATTGAAAAGTTCGGCCAACGAAGCCTCGCCCAGCTTCATGCCGGGACGCAGCGAGCGTTTGCTGATCGCCTCGTAAACCCCTTGGTAGACGCGGTCTACCGTGGTTTCCAGTTTCTTTTCCGCCATTCGAAGACTCCTTCAGTGCTGTGCAACCGGCCCCAGGCGAATGAACAGCCTTGAAAAAGGGGGTTGCATGAGCAGGTTAATCCGGGTATTTCTAAATTGCATCCAGATTTTGCATACAATAATTAGAGGAATGCACCATTATGGGTCATCCAGTTGCAATTGAAGTGCGAAACGTCTCCAAGCGGTATTCCGACGATCCCGGTTTAGCACCGGCCCTCGATAATGTATCGGTCGACATTGCCGACAACGAGTTCTTCACCCTGCTCGGCCCCTCCGGCTGCGGCAAGACCACCCTGTTACGCACCATCGCTGGCTTTGAGCACGTCAGCGACGGGGAAATCCGCCTCGCCGGCGAACCAGTCAACGACCTGCCGCCGTTCAAGCGTCGGGTCAACACGGTGTTCCAAAGCTACGCGCTGTTTCCGCATATGAGTGTCGCGCAGAATATCGCCTTCGGCCTCGAGATGCAGGGTCTTGATCGCAAGCAGATCGCGCAACGTGTCGATGAGATGCTGGCGCTGGTGCAAATGCAACACCTGGCCAAACGCAAACCGGCCGAATTGTCTGGCGGCCAACAGCAACGGGTAGCTCTAGCCCGGGCCCTAGCACCGAAACCGAAGGTGCTGTTACTGGATGAACCGCTGTCCGCGCTGGACCTCAAGCTGCGCAAGGAAATGCAGGTCGAACTCAAGCGCGTGCAGAAGGAAGCCGGGATTACCTTCATTTTCGTCACCCACGACCAGGAAGAAGCCCTGACCCTGTCCGATCGCATCGCCGTCATGTCCGCCGGCAAGATCCTGCAGATCGGCACACCGAACGAAATCTACGAACGCCCGCAGCATCAGTTTGTCGCGCAGTTCATCGGCGATATTAACTTCCTCCCCGGCCACCTCAAGCGTGGCCAGCACAATGAAAACCTGTTCGTGCCCAGCGGCATGCCGGTGGAAATCCCCTGCCTGCCCCAAGGCATCGACGGCAAGGTGCAACTGGCGTTCCGCCCGGAACGTTCGCAACTGGTCGACCCGGCGCAACCGCACCACCTGCGCGGGGTGATCGAGGCCGTGCTGTATGTCGGCACCGCGACCCTCTACCAGTGCCGCTTGAATAACGACATCAAAGTCATGCTGCGTGAAAACAACGAAGGCCTTAACCGCAATCGCGGGGTCGGTGACCGTGTCGCAGTCAACCTGCCCCCCCACGCCTGCCTGTTGATGGAGGCCTGAGATGAGCGTCAGCAGCACTTCCCCAGCCCTCAACCGCGCGCTGTTGCTCAGCCCGGTGGTTCTGACCCTGCTGGCCCTGATCGCCATTCCGCTGGGCATCATGGGCTACATCAGCCTGTTGCCGCGCAACGTCTATGGCGGCGTCGACTGGCAGGCCGACTGGCAATTGCAAAGCTACGTGCAGCTGTTTTTCCAGGAAGGTTTCGACGGTGAGCTTGAGCTCAATTGGGTCTACGCCCAGGCGCTGTTGCGCTCGGTGTTCCAGGCCGGTGGCACCACGGTGCTGTGTTTCCTGTTCGGCTTTCCGGTGGCGCTGTGGATGTCGAGCCTGACCCCGCGCCGGCGCAACCTGATGGTGCTGTTGATCACCATCCCGTTCTGGACCAACCTGCTGATCCGCAACTACGCCTGGCTGATCATCCTGCGCGAACAGGGCTGGGTTGCCCAGAGCCTGAATGCGCTGTTCCCCAGTGCCGGCGGCATCACTCTGCTCTACAACGACTTCGCGGTCAGCGTCGGGCTGGTCTACAGCTTCCTGCCATTCATGATCCTGCCGATCTACTCGACCCTGGAAAAACTCGACTGGCGCCTGGTAGAGGCCGCCTACGACCTGGGGGCCAATCGCTGGCACGCGCTCAAGCGGATCATCCTGCCGCTGTCGATGCCAGGAGTGATCGCCGGCTCCCTGCTGGTGTTCGTGCCGAGCCTGGGGGCCTTTATCACCCCGGCGATTCTCGGCGGCGGCAAGACCCTGATGATCGGCAACCTGATCCAGCAACAGTTCGGCACCGCGCGCAACTGGCCGCTGGGCAGTTCGCTGTCGTTCCTGTTGCTGGGGATTCTGCTGCTGTCCCTGGTGCTTTACGCCCTGTATAGCCGCAGCGCCGCCAAAACTCTTCGTCGGGGAGCCACCGCATGATCGCCCTGCACCTGAAAAAACTGCCGATGACCCGGGAAGTCAGCCTGCTGATCCTGGCCTACCTCTACTTGCCGATCTTCGTGTTGATTGCCTACAGCTTCAACGCCAACCGCTCGGCGACGGTGTGGACCGAGTTCTCGTTCGCCTGGTATGGGCGGATCCTGGCCAACCCGTCGATCCAGACCGCGGCGCTGAATTCGATCATCGTCGCCGGCATCGCCACGGTCTGTGCCACGGCGATTGCGCTGCTTGCGGCACTGGCGACCTACCGGCCGTTCTACGGGCAGAAGATGGTCGAAGGCGGGATCAACCTGCCGCTGATCCTGCCGGAGATCGTCACCGCCGTGGCCACCCTGCTGTTGTTCATGGCGCTGGGGATCAAGCTGGGTTTGCTGACGGTAATCGTCGCGCACATCGGCTTCTGCATTCCTTTCGCCTACCTGCCGATCCGTGCGCGGCTCAATGACCTGGACAAGAGCCTGCTGGAAGCGGCGAACGACCTGTACGCCAACCCTTGGCAGGTGTTCCGCCGGGTGACGCTGCCGCTGTTGTGGCCGGCGGTGCTGTCCGGTTCGGTGCTGGCGTTCGTGGTCAGCCTCGACGATTTCATCATGACCTTCTTCGTCGCCGGCCCTGGTTCCACGACCCTGCCGGTGTACATCTTCTCGGCGATCAAGGCTGGCGTGACGCCGGAGATCAACGCGATCTCGACCCTGATGCTGGTGATTTCCATCGTGCTGGTAGTGCTGGCCTTCTGGCTGGGACAGCGCGGCAAACAACAATGAGCCTGGAGTGTTCGTCCATGAAAGTGAAAAGCATGCGTTTCGCCTTTGCCGGTCTGGCCTTGAGTTGCTTCACCGCGCTAAGCGCCCAGGCCGCCGAGCCCAAGGAACTGTTCTTCTACAACTGGACCGATTACTACCCGGTCGACCTGCTGGCCAAGTTCGAAAAAGAGACCGGGATCAAGGTCACCATGGACGGCTACGACAGCAACGAAACCCTGCTGGCCAAATTGCAGGCCGGTGGCGCGGCGTACGACGTGATCGTGCCGTCGCAATCGATCATGCGCACCTTGATCAACCAGAACCTGCTGCTGCAAATCGATGCCTCGACCCTGCCCAACTTCCAGTACGTCAAGCCGGCGTTCCGCGATCCAAGCTTCGATCCTGGGCGCAAATTCTCGGCGCCGTACCTGTGGGGCAGCACCGGGTTCTCCTATGACAGCGCGCGAGTGCCCGGCGGCAAGCTGGACGATTCTTGGAAAGAGTTCTTCGAACCGCGCAAGGAGCTGCAAGGCCAACTCGCCGCCCTCGACACCTCCAGCAGCGTGATCAACGCCGCCAGCCATTACCTGAACGTCGACGAATGCACGGAAAACCCGCAGGACGCCAAGCGCATCCTCGAACTGCTGCAAAAACAGAAACCCTTCCTGAAGATGTACAGCTCGGACAACACCGTCGACCGCATGGCCTCGGGCGAGGTGATCATGATGCAGAACTGGAACGGCTCCACTGCCCGGGCCACCTTGCAGAAGAGCACCATCAAGTACGTGTATCCGAAAGAAGGCCTGGCGATGTTCCAGGACAACTTCGCCGTGCCGAAAAGCGCACCGCACCCCGGCAACGCGAAGATCTTCATCGACTGGATGATGAAACCGGAAAACGCTGCCGCCGTGTCCAACGCCATCGCCTACGCCAACGGCATCCAGAGCGACAAGCTGATCGATGCCAAGTGGCGAGTCATGGACGCCATCAACATGCCCGACGAATTCGCCTCGCGCCTGCGCCCGGAAAAGGAATGCAGCAACAAGGCGCGTGAGCTGCAGGACCGCATTTGGGCCAAGCTCAAGGGTTGATCCAAAACCGAGTCGCGGCCTTCGCGAGCAGGCTCGCTCCCACAGTGGTTTTGTGTTGATCACAAATATTGGGAACAACTGATAAACCTGTGGGAGCGAGCCTGCTCGCGAAGAGGCCCTCCCACACAACACAGAATTTGAGGTAAGCAATGACCCAACCCCGCTGGCTACGCAACGTGCGCCCCTACGGCGCCCCCGCTGAAGACCTGCTGATCGAAAACGGCCGGTTCAGCCAACGCCGCCCTGCTTCGAACGAAGCACTGTCGGCCACCGACATCGACGGCCAAGACCAACTGCTGACCCCTGCACTGGTGGAAAGCCACGTGCACCTGGACAAAACCCTCTGGGGCCAGCCCTGGCGCCCGAACAGCGCAGGGCCCACCCTCAAGGACTACATCGCCAACGAGCGGCGCATCCTGCGCGAAGTTACCGCACCGATTGCGCAACGGGCCGGCGCCCTGCTGGAAAACTGCATCGCCCGCGGCTCGCTGACCCTGCGCTGCCACGTCGATATCGACCCGGAGTTCGGCCTGCGCCATGTCGAAGCCATGCAGCAGCTGCAGGAAAAATACCGCGACCTGATCGACCTGCAACTGGTGGTGTTCCCGCAAACCGGCCTGATCAGCCGCCCCGGCACCGCCGAGCTGATGCGCGAAGCCATGGCCCTGGGCGTGGAGAACGTCGGTGGTCTTGACCCGTGCGGCATCGACAACGACCCGATCGCACAACTCGATTTCGTGTTCAAACTGGCCAGCGAGTTCGACCGTGGCGTCGACATTCACCTGCACGACAAGGGCGAGCTGGGCCTGTGGCAGATCGCCCTGATCGCCGACTACACCCAACGCTTCGGGCTCCAGGGTCGGGTGATGATCAGCCATGCCTATTGCCTGGGCATGTTGCCGTGGAACCAGGTCAAGCCGGTGGCCGAACGCCTGTCGACGCTGGGTATTTCGTTGATGAGTTCGGCGCCGGCCGATTGCGCGGTGCCGCCGTTCCTGGCGTTGCGCGAGGTTGGCGTGAATCTGTGCCTGGGCTCGGACGGTATCCGCGACGCCTGGTCGCCCATGGGCAACGGCGACATGCTGGAGCGGGCGATGCTGCTGGCGTTTCGTTTCGATCTGAACAAGGACGAAGAACTGGCGGCGGCGTTTGAGGCAGCAACGGTCAATGGCGCCCGGGCGCTGGGTTGTGAAGGTCTGGGCCTGGAGATTGGCCAGCCGGCAAACTTCCTGTTGATGCCCGTGCAGACCTTGGGCGAAGCCGTGGTGGCGCGGCCGCTGCGCGAGGTCTATCGCGGTGGACAGTTGATTGCCTCCGCTGGGCGTCTGCTGGAAAGTCGCCTGTGAAACGCATCGCCCTGAAAGCGAGCTGCGTGGTCGGCTTCGACGGTGCGCAGCATGTGCTGTGGCGCAACGGCGAAGTGGTGTTCGAAGGATCGCGCATCCTGTTTGTCGGGCGTGATTATGCAGGGCCGGTGGATCAGTGGATCGATTACGGCAACGCGCTGATCGGTCCCGGTTTCATCGACCTGGATGCCCTGGGCGATCTCGACTCCACCGTGCTGACCCTGGATAACGGCGACGAGCGCGACATGGGCCGGATGTGGTCGGCGCAGTATCTGGCGCGCGGCCCACGGGAGAGCTACAGCCCCGAAGAAGAAGTCTTCAAGTACCGCTACGCCTTCAGCCAATTGATCCGCAACGGCATCACCACGGCCATGCCGATCACCTCGATGTACTACCGCGAGTGGGCCGAGACCTACGACGAGTTTGCCGCGGTGGCCGGCGTGGCGGCCGAGTTGGGGCTGCGCACCTACCTCGGCCCCTGCTACATGAGCGGCATGAGTTACTGGCAGGCCAACGGCACCCTGGCCCACCACTGGGACGAAGCCCGGGGCCTGGCCGGACTTGAGGCGGCGCAGCGGTTTTTCGAGGATTTCGAGGGTGCTCATCAAGGGTTGATTCGCGGCGCGCTGCTGCCGGATCGCATCCAGACGTGCACGCCAGCCTTGCTGCAACGCACCGCCGCGCTGAGCCGGGAGCTCAATGCGCCGATGCGCCTGCATTGCTGCCAGGGGCTCGGCGAAGTAGCAATGGTGGAACAACTTCGCGGTGTTTCGCCATTGGGCTGGCTGGAGGATCTGGGCCTGCTGACCCCACGCAGCCTGTTGCCCCACGGCATCTACACCCACGGCGATGCCGACCTGCAACGGGTAGTGGATGGTGGCGCCAGCCTGGTGCATTGCCCGGTGGTGTTTGCCCGGGATGGCGAGGCGCTGAATTCGTTTGGTCGCTATCGCGCCAAGGGCATCAACTTCGCCCTGGGCACCGACACCTGGCCGGCGGATTTGCTGGACAACATGCGCCAGGGCTTGAACATCGCGCGCTTGATGGAGGGCAGCAATTCGCTGACCAGCACGCTGGATCTGTACAACGCCGCCACCCTCGGCGGCGCCAAGGCCCTGGGCCGCGACGATATCGGTCGCCTGGCGCCGGGGGCCAAGGCCGACATCACCGTGTTCAGCCTGCGCGGCCTGCACCTGGGGCCGCTGTTCGACCCGCTGAAAAACCTGGTCCTGGCCGGGCGCGGCGACGATTGCATCGCCAGCTACATCGATGGCCGCTGCGTGATGCAGGACGGTCAGGTTCAATGTATCGACTACCCCGCCCTGCAACGCCAGGCCCAACAGCAATTCGAAAAACTGATGCGCAGTCACAGCGACCGGGCCTTCGGCCAACCGGACTGGAAGACCCTGTTCCAATCGGCCATCCCGTTCGCCGACGACTACAGCGCACAGGCGCCGCTGTGCGCCATTGATCCACTCCTTTAGAGAATCCTGCCCATGCAAAGCTTCGACTTCAGCCAACTGAGCCCACGGGACAAGTACAAGATTCTGATCGGCAGCGTGGTGCCACGGCCCATTGCCCTGGTCACCACCATCGACGCTGAAGGCCGCGTCAACGCTGCGCCGTTCAGCTTTTTCAACGCGCTGTCGGCCGACCCGCCGATCCTGGCGCTGGGCGTGGAGAACTACGGCGACCAGAGCCCCAAGGACACCACGCGCAACATCCAGCTCAATCAGGAATTCACCGTGAACATCGTCAGCGATGCCCTGGTGGAAGCCATGAACGTCTGCGCCGTCCCCTTCGCCCCGGGCTTCGACGAACTGACCGCCGCCGGCCTCACCGCCATCCCCGGCACCACGGTCAAATGCCCGCGCATTGGCGAGGCGCCGGTGGCACTGGAGTGCCGGCGGATGATGGCGCTGAACATCGGTCAGTCGCGGGAGATCATCTTTGGCGAAGTGCTGATGGCCCATGTGCGCGATGAGCTGATCGACCCGAAGACCCTGTATATCGATCAACTGGGGCTGGATGCGATCGGGCGGATGGGTGGGCATGGGTATGCGCGTACCCGGGATTATTTCGATTTGCCGACGCGCTCGTTGCAGGCGTGGACGGAGGCACCGGGGGGTGGGGAACGGTTTTGGCCAGTTTCCAAATAATGCGTGCTCGCTCCCACAGGTTTTGCGGGGTTAGTGGAAATCGCGGCTGCGTACCGTGATGCCGTCCAGCAGTGGGCTCAAGTCACTCAAGCGCCCGGCAATCAGATGCCGCACCTCCCCCTCCTTCTCCCAGCGCCCATCGACCTTGAGCAATTGCGAACCCACCAGCACCTGGCGCTGGCGCTCGGCCAGGTCGCGCCAGACCACCACGTTGACGTTGCCGAACTCGTCTTCCAGGGTCACGAAGGTCACGCCGCTGGCGGTGCTTGGCCGTTGTCGCCCGGTCACCAGCCCGGCGACGCTGACCGGTCGCCCGTGCTCGACATCCAGCAACTCCTTCGAACTGCGGCAGCGCCGGGCTTTCAACTCACCGCGCAACAAGGCCAGCGGGTGCGGCCCGAGGGTGGTGCCGAGGCTGTTGTAATCGGCCAGCAAGTCCTCGCCGACCGTGGGTTTGGGCAGCGCCACCGCGTCCTCCTCCTGACGGGGCAGGCCGGCAAACAGGCCAAGCTGCTTTTGCACCCCCGCCACTTCCCAGCGCGCCCGATGCCGGTCACCGGCCAGCCCCCGCAAGGCACCGGCATCGGCCAGTTGCTCCTGGGCGCGAGCATCCAGGCCTGCCCGTTCGCCAAGGTCGGCGATGTCGGCAAAGGCGCCTTTGGACCGCGCCGCCTCGATGCGCCGGGCATCGTCCTGGCGAAAGCCCTTGATCATGCGCAACCCCATGCGAATCGCCGGTTGCGCACCGGCAATCGGTTCGAGGCTGCAATCCCAGTCGCTGGCCCGCACGTCCACCGGGCGAATCTGCAAATGGTGGCGGCGCGCGTCCTGCAGGATCTGGTCCGGGCTGTAGAAACCCATGGGCCAGCTGTTGATCAGTGCACAGGCAAAGGCCGCCGGTTCGTGGCATTTCAACCAGCAACTGGCGTAGGTCAGCAAGGCAAAGCTGGCGGCATGGGATTCGGGAAAACCATAGCTGCCAAAGCCTTTTATCTGTTCGAAGATCTGCGCGGCGAAATCGGCGGTGTAGCCTTTTTTCTTCATCCCGGCGGCCAGGCGATCCTTGTGGGGTTCCAGTCCACCGTGACGTTTCCAGGCCGCCATGGAGCGGCGCAACTGGTCGGCTTCGCCGGGGCTGTAGTCGGCGGCGACGATGGCGATCTGCATGACCTGCTCCTGGAACAGAGGCACGCCGAGGGTGCGTTTCAACACCTCGCGCAACTCTTCTGAGGGATAGCTTTCGAGCTCTTCCTTGTTTCGCCGGCGCAGGTACGGGTGCACCATGCCGCCCTGGATTGGACCTGGGCGAACGATGGCCACCTCGATCACCAGGTCATAGAACTCGCGGGGCTTGAGCCTGGGCAGCATCGACATCTGTGCCCGGGACTCGATCTGGAATACGCCGATGGTGTCGGCGCGGCCAATCATGTCGTAGGTCAACGGGTCTTCCGAGGGAATCGTCGCCAGGCTCAAGTCCAGATCGCGATGCCGACGCAGTAAATCGAGACAACGACGAATCGCGCTGAGCATGCCTAATGCCAGGATATCCACCTTGAGCAGGCCGACCGCGTCCAGATCGTCCTTGTCCCACTGGATGATCGTGCGCTCGGCCATGGCCGCGTTTTCCACCGGCACCAGCGTATCCAGGGGATGCTCGGAAATCACGAAGCCGCCGGGGTGCTGGGACAAGTGCCGGGGGAAACCGATCAGTTGTTGCGTCAAACTCAACACCCGGCGCAACACCGGGCTCTCGGGATCGAAACCGCCTTCACGCAGGCGCTCCACGGGCGGTGTTTCATCACTCCAGTGACCGCAGCAATCGGCCAGGGCATTGATCTGGTCCGGCGGTAAACCCAGCGCCTTGGCCACATCGCGCACGGCGCCGGCCGCGTGGTAGGTGCTGACCACCGCAGTCAATGCCGCGCGGGCCCGCCCATAGCGCTGGAACACATACTGCAAGACTTCTTCGCGGCGCTCGTGCTCGAAGTCCACATCAATGTCCGGCGGTTCGTCGCGCTCCCTGGAAAGAAAGCGCTCGAACAGCATGTTCATCCGGTCGGGGTCGATCTCGGTGATGCCCAAGGCGAAACACACCGCCGAGTTGGCGGCCGAACCTCGGCCCTGGCAGAGAATTTTCTCGCGCCGGGCGAAGGCGACGATGTCCTGGACGGTGAGGAAATAACTCTCATAACCCAGCTCGGCGATCAGCCCCAGTTCCTTGTCGATCAGCCCGCGAACCTTCTCGCTCGCACCCTGGGGCCATCGCTGACGAATGCCACGCTCGGTCAATTCCCGCAACCAGGACGCTGCGCTGTGGCCATCGGGTACCAACTCCCGCGGATACTGATAACGTAACTGGCCCAGGTCAAAAGTGCAGCGCCGGGCGATCTCCAGGGTTTCGTCGAGCAAGGCTGGCGGATAGAGCTCGCGCAACACATCGAGGCTGCGCAGGTGCCGTTCGCCGTTGGGGTGCAGGCGCAGCCCGGCATCGGCCACCGGCAAGTGATGACGGATCGCGGTCATGGTGTCCTGCAGGGCCCGGCGCCCGCGCGCATGCATGTGCACATCGCCACTGGCCACCGCGGGTATCCGCAGTTCCCTGGCCAGCGCCAGCAGATCGTTCAGTCGCCGGCTATCGTCCTGGCCGCGATGCAACTGGACCGCCAGCCACAGGCGTTCGGCGAAGGCCTGCTTCAACCAATGGCCCTGTTCAAGGTCATCGGCCGCGTCGGGCACCCACAGCGCCAGCAGCCCTGGCAACGCTTCGCCGAAGTCTTCGCGCAGCACTTGATACTGACCTTTTTGCGTACGGCGTCGGGCTCGGGTGATCAGTCGGCACAGGGTCTGGTAACCCTCGAGGTTTTCCACCAGCAACACCAGTTTCGGGCCATTCTCGATGCGCACTTCACTGCCGATGATCAGTGGCAGCTCAACGGACTTCGCCGCTTGCCAGGCACGGACGATACCGGCCAGGGTGCATTCGTCGGTGATCGCCAGGGCCTGGTAGCCCTGTTTTTTCGCCCGTTGAAACAACTCCAGGGCACTGGAAGCACCGCGCTGGAAACTGAAGTTCGACAGGCAGTGCAGCTCGGCATACTCGGCGTTCATGCGAACCAGCCCTGCAGCCACAACGGGCCACCCTCGCCCACCGCACGGTAGGCCCAACCCTGCTGGCCGGCACGGGTTTCGACCAGGTAGTAATCACGGCGCACGTCATCGCCGTCCCACCAACCGGACTCGATGCGTTCCGGCCCCATGAGGATGCGCATCGAGCCTTCGTGCACCGACAGCGGCTCGGTCAGCAGCCAGCCCGGTCGCTGTACTGTCGGCAATCGCGCACAAGGCTGGCTGTCGGCATTGGCCTGCCACGCGCACTCGGGCCGGTGATCGGCCTGAAAGCGCAGGCCATGCACGGCGTCATCCCCCAGCCGTGCGCGCAGGCGTTCGCGCAGTTGCTCCCAGGGCAAGGTCTGCTGCGGGCGATCGTCGAACAGCTCCTGAAATTGTGGGACGAAGCTCGGCAGGTCTTCGGCGCGCAGGCGAAAACCGCGCACCGGGGCCTCGACCTGGACTTGCTCCAGACGCCCCCGGGCCAGTTCGAACAGCATCGCCGGATCGCGTTCGGCACTGAGCAGGCCGACCTTGATCAGCGTGTCCGGCAACCCGGCGTGCTCCAGGTGCAGGTCGAAACGCTGCACACCGCTGTCCCGCCCGCACAGGAACGCCGACAGGTCCCCGGTCAATCGGCGCAACGGAAACAGCAAGGCCTGATGGGATTGCACATCGAAATTGAGCTCGATGCGTACATCGAAACGGTCCGGCGGCAGGTAGAACGCCAGCGCCAGACGTCGTGTCCCCAGCAAGGCATCCAGGTGCATGAGCACCTGGGCCTCGAAACGCCGGGCCAGGCTATGCCGGGGCAACGCCTGCACCTGGCTCAAGGTGCGCAGGCCCATGCGCGACAACGCCGTGGCGACGCTGGTCTGCAGCCCGATGCGGTCGACGGGCATTTGCCCCAGGTAATGCTGCAAGGCTTGCTCGTCGGGCACCACCAGGCCGTCATAGGCGTTGGCCAGCATCCGCGCTGCCACCGGATTGGGCGCGGCGACAATGCGGTGACGAAAGCCCAGTTCGCCGAGTTCGCTGCGCAGACGCGCCTCGAACTGCGGCCAGGGGCCAAACAGCCCCAGGCTGGACTCGATTTCGAACACCAGCGCCCGCGGGTAATGCACGCTGACCTGGGAGCTGAAGCGATAAGCCCAGGCGGCCAGGAATTGCTGCCAGTGTTCGATGTCGGCGACGTCGTACTCGGCGGTGGCAAAGCCCTTGCTCAAGGCCTGGGCGGCGCTCATGGACTGGCCGGGGCGCAGGCCCAGCGCCCGCGCCGGGCCGTTGACCGCCTGCAGCACCCGACGCTGGGCCGGGCCGGTCAACAGCGCCAGCGGCTCCTGGGGGTCGGCGCGCTGACGCAGTACCGCGTCCAGCGCCAATTGCGGGAACAGAATACAGACCCAGCGCATGGCAACCTCAATGCCCCACGGCGAAGGCAATCGGCGTCGAACGGGCCAACCCGCCGCGGCACTTGAGCACCCGCAGTTGTGCGGGCCTGGCATCGATGGCGATGCGCAGGGCCGCTGGCGAAGGGTTGATCGCTTCGCTGAGCGAGCGATAGGCGAACGCCAGGGTCGAGCCGGTTTCCGCCGCCACCTGCAAGCGGCGCAAGGCGCGGTCATCGGCCTTGTGCGGCCAGCACAGCACCGCGCCACAACTGCCCGAACGCAGGCATTGTTCCGCCGCCCACAACGCATCGCGCTCGCTGGCCTGGATGATCGACAACTGGCGCAGATCGACCCCGGCGTTCTGCCAGGCCTGGGGATAGGGCACGCAGGGCGGCGCCACCAGCACGATGCGCTCGCCCGCCGCCGACAGCCGCGCCAGCGCCGGCCACACCAGTTGCAACTCGCCCACGCCCTGCCCGGCCAGGAGGATTTCCGTCAGCGCCGCCTCCGGCCAGCCACCCGTGGGCAGCGCCGCATCCAGCGCGGCATGCCCGGTGGGTTGCGGGCTGACGGCCGGCGGCGCAGGCCGGCCTCTCCAGACCTGGCCGCCATTGAACAGCGTATCCAGCGCGACGACGGCACCCATCAGCCTTGCCTTACCAGGCCGCAGAACACCCCTTCGATGGCCAGGTCCCGGTCGGCCTCGACGATGATCGGTTGATAGGCCGGGTTGCGCGGTAGCAGGCTAACCCGGTCGCCGACCCGTTCGAAGCGCTTGATGGTGACTTCGCCGTCGAGCCGCGCCACGACGATCTGGCCATTGACGGCCTCGGGGCTGCGGTGCACGCCCACCAGGTCGCCGTCGAGAATGCCGTCCTCGATCATCGAGTCGCCGCGAACCCGCAGCATGTAGTCCGGCACCCGCGAGAACATCGACGGATCGAGCAGCAAGCGGCTATGGACCTCGGCATCGGCACCGATCGGCGTACCGGCCGCCACCCGGCCGAGGACCGGGATGTCCAGCAGCTCGGGGCGCGGCGGCTGCCCGAGCAGGCGAATGCCCCGGGCCTGATGCGGGTTGACCTCGATAAACCCGGCTTCGGTCAGTGCCAGCACATGCTTGCGCGCCACGCTGCGGGAGGCAAAACCGAACGCCTCGCTGATTTCAGCAAGGCTCGGGGACTGACCGTGTTCGGCGATGCGTTCGCGGATGAAGGTCAGGATGGCGGTACGGCGGGGAGTTAATGTGCTCATGGAGTACATTTGTACTCTTTCCACAATTTCCTGGCAAGCCCCGTTGATTCCCTGTAGGAGCGAGCGGTGCGGCGATCCGACTTGCCCGCGAAGAACGATGACGCGGTGTACCTGAAGGACCGAGGTGCCTGATTCGCGGGCAAGTCGGATCGCCGCACCGCTCGCTCCTACAGGGACAGCAGGCCATGCGATGCCAGATACGCCGCGATGTAATCGATGAACGCCAACACCTTGGCCGTAGCCCGCCGATGGCTCGGGTACACCGCCAGGATGTGCGGGCCGAAGCTGTCCGGGTCGATGTCGTAGTCGGCCATCACCCGCACCAGTCGTCCGTCGGCGATGTACGGCGCCGCGCTCCACAACGGCGTATGCAGCAGACCGCGCCCGGCCAGGGCATTGGCCAGCAGCAAGTCGTAGTTATCGCTGCGCAAGCGTGGTGCCTGGGGTTGCGGCAGGCTCAGGCGCTGGCCGTCACGCTCGGCCCACCAGAATTCGCGGCTGAGCAACGGATGGCGATACAACAACCATTCGTGCTCATCGAGAGTCTGCGGGGTGACCGGCAGCCCTTTGCGCGCGAGGTATTGCGGGCTGGCGCACAGCGCCAGGCGATTGCTGCCGACCACACGGGCGATCAACCCCGGCAAGTCATCATGGCCTTCACGCAGGGCAAGGTCGTAGCCGCTCTCCAGCAGATTGACGAACTCGTCACACAGGTCCACTTGCAGGTTGATCTGCGGATACTGTTCGAGAAAACCGCCACACACCTGATCGAGAAAGGCCTGCCCATAGGCCAGCGGTGCGGTGATTTTCAGGCTACCGCGCAAACCATGCTGCAACTGCTCGATTTCCTCACCGGCCTCGTCCAGACGCTGCAACACCTGGCGCGCGGTTTCCAGGTAGAGCCGCCCGGATTCCGTGAGCAGGATCCGCCGGGTACTGCGCTCGAACAAACGCGCGCCAAGTTCCGCTTCCAGGTGATTGACCGCTTTGGTCAAGGCCGACGGAGTCTTGCCCAATTGCTCGGCGGCGCGGCTGAAGCTGCCCAGTTGTGCCGTGACCACGAACATTTTCAGTGCACCCAGCTTGTCCATTCTTTTTCCATTCAGGCAAAAACGTTTTTCGTGAGCGAGGCGTTCTGCCGAGCGCGGCAAGTCACTAATCTGGCCATCAGACGCAATAACAAGGAAACAATCAATGAAAAGATTCATCCCGAATCTGTTGGTGCTGGCCGTCAGTTTTGCCTCGTTGGAAGCCATGGCGGCGACTGACCTGGTACTGCTCAACGGCAAGATCTTCACCGCCGACCGTAACCAGCCCAAGGTCCAGGCGCTGGCGGTGCAGGACGGCAAAGTGCTGCAGGTGGGCAGCGATGCGCAGATCAAGGCGCTGATCGATTCGGGTACCCGGGTCATCGACCTGGGTGGCAAGACCCTGATGCCGGGCTTGATTGACAGCCACTCCCACGCGATTTTCGGCGGCCTGGAAATGAGCTCGGCCAACATGGCAGATGAAGTGGTCGACCTGGACGAGCTGGAAAAACGCCTGATGGCCTGGCGTGAAGATGGCAAGGCCAGGCACGGCGACGTCCTAAGCGTGGCCGGCATGAGTTCCGCCTACTGGGCGCAGGCCCAAGACCTGGGCAAGAAATTCAACAGCGGCGAATGGGCGACAGTGCCCGTGGTGTTCATCGGCAGCGACCATCACACCGCCTGGGCCAACAACGTGATGCTCAAACGCGCAGGCATCGATGCCGCGTTGCTGAAAAACCTGCCGGACGCCGAAAAAGACACCATCGGCAAGCTCGCCGACGGCAGCCCCAACGGCTTTCTGGTGGACGCTGGCTGGGACCGGGTCGCCTCGAAAATGCCCTCGCCGAGTGCCGCCGACCTGCTCAAGGCGGCGCAAACCGCCGTGAGCTACAACAACAGCCTCGGCATCACCGCGTGGATGGACCCTGCCGCCAACGCCGCGCCTGGAGAGCCGGTGTTTGCCATGAAGCCCACGGAGAAAACCGTCGGCGTGCTGCCCACGTACAAGGCGCTGGCCGAGAGCGGCGGCATGACCGCCCACGTCGCCGCGCTATTGGTGGCCAATTCGAAAAGCGTGCCCGCCGATCTCGACACCCTGGACAAGGTCCGCCAACAGTTCCAGGGCATTCCCAACCTGACGCTGCCCGGCATCAAGATCTTCGCCGACGGCGTGATCGAGTACCCGGCGCAGAGCGCCGCGATGATCGACCCCTACACCAACTCGCACAAACCGGGCGAGCTGTTGATCGATCCGAAACACTTCGGCGAACTGGTCAGCGCCATCGATCAGCGCGGCTGGCTGGTGCACATCCATGCCATCGGCGACCGCGCGGTACGCGAATCGCTGAACGGCATCGCCCAGGCGCGCAAGGACCGGCAGAGCGGCGTGACCCACTCCATCACGCACTTGCAGATCGTCAATCCGAAAGAGTTCGCCCGCTTCAAACCGCTCGACGTCATCGCCTCGATGCAACTGCTGTGGGCCAGCGCCGACGATTACACCACCGGCATGATCAAGCCTTACGTCAGTGCCCTGGCGTTCCGTTACCAATACCCGGCGCACTCGTTGCTCAAACAGGGCGCGACCATCGCCGGGGCCAGTGACTGGGCCGTGTCTTCGCCCAATCCGTGGAACGCCATGGCCCAGGCCATCACCCGGGAGGGTCCGCTTGGGGTACTCAACGCCGATGAACGCATCGACCGCGAAACCATGTTCTACGCCTACACCCTCAATGCCGCTCGCACCATCGGCCTGGACAAACAGATCGGCTCGCTGAGCGCCGGCAAACAGGCTGACTTCATCGTGGTTGATCGCGATGTGTTCAGCGTCGATGAGAAAGCCCTGCACGACACTCAAGTGCTGCAGACCTGGTTCGCCGGTCGGCAGGTCTACGCCGCAACCCTCTAATAAAAACCGCAGCCACACCCCTGCCCGACCTCGTGCTTTTCAACACGAGGTACGGCGCAGCCTTGCCCGATTTCTGCCCATAACAATCACAATAGCGGGACGTACCCCCCATGAAAGCTTTCACCCTGTTCGCCCTCAGTTCCTTGAGTCTGCTGCCTTTGTGCAGCCAGGCCATCCCCTTGAACGATGATTTCGCCCTGCTGCTGGACGTGACCCTGGCCAGCGATTACCGCACCCGCGGCATCTCGCAAACCCAGAACGACCCGGCACTGCAAGCCGGTGTAACCCTGGCCCACAGCAGCGGCCTGTACCTGGGCGCATGGACTTCCAACGTCGACTTTGGCGGTGGCCTGAAAACCCGACAGGAAGTCGATTACTACGCCGGCTGGCTTTGGCAGGCCACCGATGACGTCAGCCTCGACGTGGGCTACCTCAAATATGCTTACCCGAAAGAGAGCCAGTTCAACCAGAGCGAGGCCTACGGCATTCTCAGCGTCTACGGGGTGAAACTCGGAGCCTATTACTCCGCCGATGCGCCGGGTATCGATAGCGAGCAGAACTCGCTCTACAGCTATGTCGGCTATGAAACCGAGTTGCCCTACGACATTGGCCTGAAACTGCGCTACGGCGACATGGACTTCAAGGATCCGCACCTGTTCTCACGCTCGGGCGAGGCTGAGGACTCGTACCGAGAGTGGGAAATCAAGCTGACCCACGAACTGGCAGGCGTGATGCTGGGCCTGAGCTACATCGACACCGACCTGTCGAAGAGCCAGTGCCTCAGCAATTGGGGCTTCGACGATGTATGCAGCGCGACGGTAGTAGCGAGCCTCAGCAAATCCTTCTGATCACCACCGCCCTTGTAGGAGCGAGGCTTGCCCGCGAAGGCGTTTTGCCTGACACACCGCCTTCGCGGGCAAGCCTCGCTCCTACAAGGGAACGCAATTTTCATCCCGCAGAGCACTTATCCAAAAGCGAGAGCTACCGCCTGTCGATTTTTTTAAAAAAAAGAAAATTCAAAAAACCAGCCGCCTGACAAAATATCGAAACTGCACGCTTTACTCCTACAGAAAATCCTTACCTACACCAGTAAAGTTTCCTCTCGCCACCACAAACCAAACCAGCCTTTTTAAATGCTTCCAAAGCCAAATCTATAAAACTAACAACCCCCTCCACCAAAAATAACAAATTCCACGCCCCAAAACCATGTAAGACCCTTCCTAAAAAAACACAAGAAACTTCCTACAACACAAAAACCAACCACTTGCACCAAAAATCAAAAGAGACTAAAACCAACAACACCTCCCCTTCACGATTCGTGCGCATCCCCGCAGAGAAACCGGCCATGACCAAAAACATCTACCCCAGAGTCATTTCCCTAACATCAATATTCATAAAGGAACAACTAAAAGAACCCATCGCCTTCTTCTGGATCATGATATCACCCTGCGCAATGTTCTATTTTCTTGCAGCCACCCGGCAAGACCCTAACTATTTCTCGAGCAACTACACATCGATATCCGCATGGTTCTATGCCTACATCTCATCTAGCGTTGCATTGTTTGGATTTGCTTTCTACATGATCGGAAGAAGAGAAAGTGGATTCACCCGATCATTTATCTACTCCCAGGATTCGAAATTGATTTTTCTCTTGTCACACTTCCTTGCCTATTCCTTGATATCAATGGCGTACTGCGTAACTTTTTACCTGGCAACCAAGCTCCCATTTGGAGACTATGCTCCCGCTGAGTTATTGGGTATCACGCTACGCTTTTACATTTGCTTTGTCATGTTTTGCGCTTTCGGCGCAGCGTTTTCATTGTTGCCAATCAATTTTCAGAACTCGAATACATTGCTCTCCATTTTTTCGTTCTGCATGCTGATTCTCGGCGTAATGAGCGCCCTTAGAGCCAACCCCATTACCGACAGCTTGAATCTCGCAAACCCTCTAACACTCGCAAGCCGCTTAATGGAGCAAGGCCTTGAATCCAACAAGCTAATCACAGGAACAATAATTACTGCTTTTATCATAACGCTGTACAACACTTTCAAACACCTAAGAATCAACCCCGTATGGAGTCGATACTAGTGAAAAAATTCAAGGCACAAGGCATTGACTTCGCCTACCCAGACAACACCCTTTTGACCCAGGCTTCCCTCGAAGTATCCCAGGGTGAAATTGTCGGTATCCTAGGACCCAACGGATCAGGCAAAACGTCTTTTTTTGACATTGTCTGCGAGCTTAAAAAAGCAAACTCAGGCTTGATAAAAAACGACTTCAGTCACTTCCTATATCTCTCTCAAATTATCAGCACACCCCCGCCGCTTCGCATGCGTGATATTTTTAAAATGGTGACCGCATTGTCTTCAAGCGAACCCATGACACAAGACAAAACGTTGAAAAAACTATCTGCATGGAGCCCTGCGATAGTGCGCCGCTACCAAGACATATGGAACAAAAAATCGGCGCTGTGCAGTTACGGAGAAACACGCTGGTTCTTTACCCTCACGCTCCTTTCAATGCCTGCAGACTTCGTGGTGCTCGACGAACCGACCGCGGGTGTAGACCCGGAGTTTCGTCACTATATTTGGCAATGCCTTCACGGCGCGGCAAAGGAAGGCACTGCCATCCTGGTTTCTTCTCACAATGTCGAGGAGGTGATCAGCCACTGTCATTATTTCTATATGATCAGCCAACAACGCTTCAATCGCTTCGCCAATGGAAATGAGTTCATGCATCGGTATGGAACAAAGACTGTGGATGATGCGTTTATCCGAGCCGTTACTGAACCTGTGTTCGCAGCATAAGCCACTCGCGAATGCTGCTTACCCTTTAACGTCGAGATCAAGTCAAGGCTGCGAGATAAGCCCACGGATAAATCCCCCGTTCATGCCCATCACTGAACACCAACTGCACCCCATACCCCTGCGAATTCACCTCGATCAGCCGAACGCGGGCGTCGACCATCGGCGCCATCCCGCGCAATCGAAACGCCCGGCACTGCGAACACGGGCACTGGCGGCGCAACTCGGCATGGTCCAGCCACTGCTCGCGGCCATCCGGCCAGTTCAAGCGCAGCTGCTGCCTACTGCGGGAATTGCCCACTGCCACCGGGTTCATTGCAGCTGACTCAGGGCAATGCGCACCGCTTTGCGCACCTCGGGATCGCCATCGTCCTGCGCGGCAAGCAGCGGTGCGATGGCGCCTTTTTCATTCAGTTCGCCGAGGGCCAGGGCGGCTTCCTTGCGTAGGTTGCTGATGCGGTGGCCGAGGGTTTCGATCAGCGCGTCTAGTGCATGGGCGTAACGCAAGCGGCCGAGGCTGCGGGTGGCGCGCAGGCGGACTTGCCAGTAATCGTCGCTCAAGGCCTGGACCAATGCCGGGCCGGCGTCGATATGGCCGACCTTGCCCAGGGTGGTGGCGGCTTCCTCGCGTACTTGCCAGGCCTGATCCTGCAAGGCCTGGCGCAAGGCCGGCAGCACCTGTGCGTCAGAGGCCAGGCCGAGTGCTCCGGTGGCGGCGCGGCGCACTTCGGTGTCCGGGTCGGCACTGGCCAGTCGAGCCAGGGCCGGCAAGGCGTCGAGCTGTTTGAGCCAACCCAGCACGCCGACGGCTTCACGGCGGACATTGGCCTCCTGATCGCTCAACGCAACCAGCGCCGCCGGGGCCGCCTGCGGATAGCGCAATTCGCGCAAGGCCCTGAACGCGGCAATGCGCACGCCGGTATCGGCATGCCCGGTCCACGGCAGGATCACCCCGCCCGCCGCTTCGCTCTTGAGCAGGCTGAGGCTTTGCGCGGCGGCGGCTTGCACCGCTGCGGATGGATCGGTCAGCGCCTGGCACAGCGCTTCGACCACAAGTTCATCCTCCCAGGCTTCGAGCAACCGCGCGGCTTCGGCACGGACCTCTTCGGCCGGATCTTCAGCCAGTCGATCGACCAGCCACAGCAGGCCGTCCGGCTCTTCCAGGTCGGCCAGTTCGATCAGGGCGATGCGGCGCACGCCGGCATCGTCGTCAGTCAGGCGCGGTTGCAGGGCGAGAATGTCATCGTTTTCGGTTACATCGAATAGTGAGGTCATAGGGCAAATCGCGGCAGTTTGTTTTCTGGGGGAAGTCCGAGAGGGTTCAGGCGTGGCAGCTGCCGACCGTCTTCGTGACGCAGGAGTTCGAGGCAGTGACGTTTCAAGCGGGAAAACTCGTGGCTGGTCATCAGTTCGGTGGTGCGTGGCCGGGGGAAATCCAGGCGCAGGTCTTCGATGATCCGGCCGGGACGCGTGCTCATCACCAGCAGGCGATCGGCGAGGAACAGCGCCTCGTCGATGTCATGGGTGACGAACACCACGGTGGTGCGAATGCGCGTCCAGATGTCCAGCAGCAGTTCCTGCATGTTCAAGCGGGTCAGGGCATCGAGAGCGCCAAAGGGCTCGTCCATCAGCAACAGGCGCGGGCGATTGACCAGCACCCGGGCGATTTCCACCCTCTGCTGCATGCCACCGGAGAGCTGATCCGGCCAACGCTCGGCGAAGCCTTCAAGGCCCACCAGGGCAAGGATTTCATCGGCGGCCTTGTGGCGTTCGGTTTTCCCCATGCCGCGCATTTTCAGGCCGAACGCAACGTTGTCGCGCACCGTGCGCCAGGGAAACAGTGTGTGTTGCTGGAACACCATGCCGCGTTGCGGCGACGGGCCGGACACCGCCGCGCCATCGACCTTGAGGCTGCCAGCGCGCGGTTGCAGGTGACCGGCCAGCGCGCCGAGCAAGGTGGACTTGCCGCAACCGGACGGTCCGAGAATGCACACGAACTGCCCTGGTTCGATCTGGCAATCGAGGCCCTGCACGGCTTCAAAGGCGGCACTGCCTTCGCCCAGGCTGATCGACAAACCGCGGATATCGATCCGCCCTTCAGGCTGTTGAAACACACTCATCAGGCTTTTCCTCGTGGTCGATGCCAAGGCGTGAACACGCCGCCCAGGCGTTTGATCAGCAGACTGCTGCCCATCCCGAGTACGCCGATCAGCAACATGCCGACCACGATGTCGGGGTAGTTCTGGATGGTGTAGGACTCCCAGGTGTAATAGCCGATGCCGTACTGGCCGGAGATCATCTCGGCGGTCACCAGGCAAAACCACGAGGTGCCCATGCCGATCGCCAGGCCGGTGACGATGCTGGGTGCGGCACCCGGTAGAATCACTTCCAGCAGCATCGCCCGGCGCCCTGCCCCGAGGCTTTTGGCCGAGGCGATCAACCGGGGATCGACGCCTTCGACGCCATGCACGGTATTGAGCAGGATCGGGAACAAGGCGCCGGTAAAGGTGATGAAGACCATCGACAGCTCGGACGAGGGGAACATCAGAATCGCCAGGGGAATCCAGGCCACGGCGGGGATTGGGCGCAGCACTTCCAGCGGCGGCAGCAACAGGTCTTCGGCCCATTTCGAGCGGCCGATGGCCAGGCCCAAAGCAACACCAATCACCAGCGCCGCGAGGTAACCGGCGAAGACCCGGCCAAGGCTGCTGCCAAGGTGCCGGGCGAGCTTGCCGGAGTCACCGAGGCCCAGCGCCGCTTCAATCACGGCCAGCGGGGTCGGGACGTTGGCGAAGGTCACCAGGCCCAGGTTCCAGTGGCGGCTGGCGGCGAGTTGCCAGAACAGCAGGCAGAGCAGCAGTGAGGCTGCCCTCGGAATCCAGCGTGCAATCATGTATCACCTCTGATCGTTCCCACGCTCTGCGTGGGAATGCATCCCGTGACGCTCTGCGTCACATTCAAAAGCGGAACGCGGAGCGTCCCTGGCGGCATTCCCACGCAGAGCGTGGGAACGATCCCTGACTCAGCGGCTGGCCACGGCCTGCGCCGTGGCATCCGTGAAGTCGAACACCTTGCCGCCCTGGGCCGTGGCGAACTGCTGGGCCTGGCCCTTGAGCAGGAACGCACTCAGTTGCCCCTTGGCATCACTGGCAAACCACGCCTGGTCGGCCAGCAGCTTGATCCCGCTGTCACTGGCCTGGGCATACACCGCGCGGATGTTCTTGCCTTCCTGCTTCAAAGTGGCCAGCGCGGTGAAGGCCGCTTGCGCCGAGGCGTATTGGCGGACTTTCGGCTCGCCGCGCACCCAGATTTCGGCCACATGGCTGAAGTCGGTGATGGCCTGGCCACTGGCTGCATCGACGGCCTTGAGCGGCGTTTGCTGGTAATTCGCCAACTGCGCGCTGTAGTCCAGATTGGACGCCTTGAACGCGGCGCGAATGTACTGGTCGTCGATGAAGGTATTCAGGTCGAGGCCGCGATCAGCCTTCTTCAACAGCTTGAGGGTGTCGATGGCGGTGCCGACGGCCTGGCGATACTCCGGTTTCCAGGTCAGGTCGCGGGTCTGCACACCGAGCGGGCCGTGGAACAGGTAGTTGACCTCGGCATCGACCCCGGTGACCTTGGCGATCAGCTCGCTGTACTTCTCGGGCTCGGCGGCGAGCAGCTGGTTGGCCTCGATGCTTGCACGCAGATAGGCGACGACGATTTCCGGGTATTTCTTCGCATAGGCCTGGTCGACCAGCGCACCGTGGAAAGTTGGCGCACCGGCCTGGGAACCGTCGTAGATCTTGCGCGCGAAGCCACGGCTCGGGAACAGTTCGGCAAACGGCACGAAGTCGGCATGGGCGTCGATCTTGCCGGCCTGCAACGCTGAACCGGCGACTTCCGGTGGCTGGGCAATGATGTTCACGTCCTTGAGCGGGTCCCAGCCCTGGGCCGCCACAGCACGCAGCAACATGCCGTGGGCGGTGGATGCGAACGGTACGGAAATGGTCTTGCCCTTGAGCTCGGCCAGCGACTGCACGCCCGATGCGCTCGGCACCACGATGCCGTTGCCACTGCCCTTGGTGCTGCCCGACAGCACGCTGATGAACAGGCTGTGCTTGCCGGCGGTTTCAAACGCCACGCCGTTGAACGAACCGGGGAAATCGGCCATGGCACCGAAGTCGAGTTTGCCGGCGACCATCTCATTGGTCAGCGGCGCGCCACTGGTGAAGTTCTTCCACTGCACCTCGTATTGGGCGTCCTTGTAGGGGCCGTCGTGGGGCAGGTATTTGTCCAGCAGGCCCAGCTCGCGGATCAACAGTCCGCCGGCGGCGCAGTTGATGGTGGTGTCCTGGGTGCCGATGGCAATGCGGATGGTTTCGGCCGAAGCCGACAGGGTGAATGAAGCCAGTACCAGACCGGCCAAAGCTGCACGCAACATCATGAGTGTTTCCCCTCGAATCATTTATAGGATGTTCGTCTCCGCCACGATCAGGGCGTGGTGGGAAACGAGGGGTGTCTTTCAATACAGCGTCCGGTGTTGCCGGGTAGCTCTTTCGGGTTGTCACAAAACCAATGTAGGAGTGAGCCTGCTCGCGATGGCGATGGCACATCCAACATCTCATTGTCTGATCCACTGCGATCGCGAGCAGGCTCACTCCTACAGGGATTGGGTTTCACCGCAGCAGGTACGGGATATCCACTTTCACGGCGCCCGTCGGGCAGTCCTTTTCACAAGGCATGCAGTACCAGCATTCATCGAAGGCCATGTAGGCCTTTTGCGTGGCGGGGTTGATCGCCAGCAAGTCCATCGGGCACACGTCGACGCACACGGTGCAGCCCTTGTGGGCGATGCAAAGGTCCTCGTCGACGGTGACCGGTGCATTGGAGCGAAAGAATATTTCCTGGGGTTGGTAGGCCATTTCACGGGTTCTCTCTAGTGTCATGCTCAAGCCGCGTCGGCACCGACCCGCAACCGGTCGTAGGCCTGCATTTCCTCGGCGTCCAGCGGGATGATGTAAGGTTCGACGGCTTTCTTGAAACTGGTCATCACGCCGTTTTCCCCCTTCTTCAGGTGGCAGTGGCAAAACCAGTCGCTGTCGTTGCGTTGCGGGTGATCGACCCGGTAGTGGTAAAGCCCCCAGCGACTTTCGGCGCGGAACAACGATGCGCGGGCAGCCATTTCGGCGCAGTCGCGGATCATGCTGACTTCCATGGCGCGCATCAGTTCGTGGGCGTTGTGGGCCTTGATCTGATCGAGGTCACGCTGGATGTCGCTGAAGCGTTGCAGGCCGATCTGCATCTTCTTGGTCACTTTCGGCGGCTGCAGGTAGTCGTTGACGAAGCGCCGCAGCTTGTACTCGACCTGGGCCGGTGGCAGGCCGTGTTCGCGGTCCAGCGGTGCGTAGACCCGTTGTTTTTCGATGTCGATCTGCTTGGCATCCAGCGCTGAAAACTCGCGTCCGGCGACAAAGTCTGCCGCGTTGGTGCCGGCAAACCAGCCGTAGGTGAACGCGCCGAGCATGTAGTTGTGCGGCACCGCGGCCATGTCACCCGCCGAATACAAACCCTTGACCGAGGTCTCGGCCTTCTCGTTGACCCACACGCCCGACGCCGAATGCCCGCTGCAAAAACCGATTTCGGAGATGTGCATCTCGACCATCTGCGTGCGGTAATCGGTACCGCGATTGGCGTGGAACTGGCCGCGACTCGGCCGCTCGTTGCTGTGCAGGATCTCTTCGATGTTCTGGATGGTTTCTTCGGCCAGGTGATCGAGCTTGAGGAACACCGGGCCGTTGCCGCTTTCCAGCTCCTGATGGAATTCCCACATCATCTGGCCGCTCCAGTAGTCGCACTCGATGAAGCGCTCGCCCTTGTTGTTGGCGGTGTAGCCACCCAGGGGGCCCGTGACATAGGCGCAGGCCGGGCCGTTGTAGTCCTTGATCAGCGGGTTGATCTGAAAGCACTCCAGGTTCGCCAGCTCCGCTCCAGCGTGATAGGCCATGGCGTAACCGTCGCCGGCATTGGTCGGGTTTTCGTAGGTGCCCATCAGGTAACCCGAGGACGGCAGGCCCAGGCGCCCGGCGGCACCGCAGGCGAGGATCACCGCCTTGGCCTTGATCACATGGAAGTCGGCCGTGCGGCAATCGAAGCCCATCACGCCGTTGACCGCGCCCTCCTCGTCCTTGAGCAATCGGGTGCAGACCAGGCGATTAGTGATGCTGACCCGCGCCCGTTTCAACTGGCGGTACAGGACCTTCTTGATGTCGTGCCCTTCCGGCATCGGCAGCACGTAAGCGCCCATGTGGTGGACCTTTTTCACCGCGTAGTCGCCGGTCTCGTCCTTCTCGAACTTCACGCCCCAGCGGTCCAGCTGTTCGATAGTCTCGAAACTGTGGGTCGCGTAGGCATACACCGCGGCCTGATTGACGATGCCGTCATTGGCGATGGTGATTTCCTTGGTGTATTGCTCCGGCGTGGAGTGGCCGGGAATGATCGCGTTGTTGAGGCCGTCCATGCCCATGCTGATCGCGCCGCTGCGCTTGACGTTGGCCTTGTCGATCAACAACACCCGCAGGTCGCGGTTGCGTTCCTTGGCCTTGATCGCCGCCATGGGGCCGGCCGTGCCGCCGCCGATCACGACGATGTCGTATTCCTGTTCGAGAGTCGTTCGGGTCATGCCTGCGCCCCTTTTTGCCGGTCGATCCGCAAGCGGTACTGGAAGGCATCGCCACGGTAGTAAAGGTGTTCGAAGTCCACTGGGCGGCCTTCGGCGTCGTGGGTCAGGCGCTCGATGCGCATGATCGGCGAGCCGGCCTCGACGTTCAGCGCCTGGGTCAGGTCGCTGTCGGCCAGTACCGCGTCGATGGCGAGGTCCGCGTGACCGAGGGCCAGGCCGCAGTCGTTTTCCAGGATCAGGAAAATGTCGCGAGTCACCAGATCGGCCTTCTCCAGGCGTTCGCCAAGGGCTTTGGGGAGGTAGGTGATTTCCAGGGAAATCGGCTCGCGGTTGATCAGGCGCACCCGCTTGATTTGCGCCACGGTCTCGCCTTCGGCGACCTGCAGGCGTTCAGCGACCAGCTTGTCGGCGGCGATGAACTTGAAGCTGCGCAGGCGGTTGATTACCTCATAGCCGCGACCGGTCATGGACTCGGCCAGGCCTTGCAGGGTGCTGACGTTCTGGAAGGTTTTCGGCTTGGCGACGAAGGTGCCCTTGCCGTGGATCTTGAAGATCAGCCCTTCCTTCTGCAGATCGCCGAGGGCCTGGCGCACGGTGATGCGACTGACCTTGAACAGCGCGCCGAGCTCGCTTTCGGAAGGCATCTGGCTGTCCTGCGGATATTCACCGTCGAGGATGCGTGCACGGAGCACGTCGCGCAGCTGGGTGTGCAGCGGAACGCTACTGAGAGATAGAACGTTATCGGTCATGAAGATCACTTGTCATAACGAGTTATGACGTGATCTTAGAGTTCTAAGGAATGGCTTGAGAAATACTGTTTGGGCATAAGGTTAGATGCGTCGGCACCACAGCGCCTAATTCGCGCGGCTCACCTGTAGGAGCGAGGCTTGCCCGCGAAGAACGATAACGCGGTGCGACAGGTACACCGCAGCGAAGAACGGGTTCAGTCGAACTTGGCCTGCGAACGCAGTGCGCGCAGGTCCAATCGACCATCCTTCAACGGCGGGCACCAGTAGTAGCCGCCAGTGATCGGCCGGCTGATGCGGTACAAACCGTCGGTGATGCCGTCTTCCAGACCGCTCATGCGCCGCAGCTGGACTTCGAAGGCATCGAGGGAAAAGCCGAAGGCCAGGAACATCAGCCCGGCGCGATCGCCTTCGATCCACGGCATCGAGCGGCGAACCACGAACGCATCGGGGGCAAAGCTCTCCTGGGCGGTGCGTTTGACGTGGGCAGAGATCGGCGCGTCATCGAGTTCTTCGTTATCGCTCAGGCGACGGCCCATGATGTCATCCGTCTCATGGGACGCCATCGCACGAAAGCCCTTGAGGTCATGCTGCCACTGCTGGATCGCGGCGAAGCTACCACCCACCATGCCCTCCGCGCCCGCACTCACCAGCGCGGCGGCCGCAGCGGCTTCGTCACGGGGGTTTTCAGTGCCGTCTTCATAGCCGGTCAGGTCATGGCCGTCACGGTGACGGAAACCCTCGGTCACCTGCACCAGGCGCAGGGCCGGGGCCAAGGCCGCCTCGAAGGCGTGGCTGCGGTTAAGCAGTTCGCCACGGTCGACCCCGTGCAACCAGCACCAGAGCGCCTGTTGCGTCGACGGGTTGTCGACGCCGACACCGCTCAGCGCCGGAAACGCGCGCAAGCCTTCGACATGCCCGTCGAGGGCCTTGACCAGGGACTCACCGAAGCCGACCACTGCCGATTTGCCATCCACCAGTTGCGCAAGCTTGTCCAGCGCGGCCGGGAGGGCCGCGGCCGATTCCAGGGCGAAGAACATGTGACGGGCGAGAGGCGGAACAGGGGTGGCGAGAATGCCCGGCTGGTAGTGACTCATGTGAACTCCTTTAGAAAAGTGCGCGAAGTTTAACCCCGACACCGGCCATTGTGTGCTCCCAGGTCAAAAGATCGCGTTTCACCCAACGCCGATTGCGGTCTACGCTTGAAGCACAACAAACACACCTTCACCCCTCTATTCTGCCCATCAGCGCTCGATTGCAGTTAAAAAAAACCATCAACAAGGCGTATAACCCTTGAACTGGATTCTTCAACGGCTAGCCATAAGCGCACGGCTGACATTACACACGGGGTAGCGACATGACGACCGCACAGATTCTTGGCAACCTGTTTCCCGACGCCGGCAGCATCCCGGAAAAATACCGCCTCGACGGCCAGGTCGAACAACGTGAGTACCTGGTCGACGGCGTGTTGAAAACCTGGCCAGGTCCCCTCGCCCAAGTCCGCAGCCCGGTGTACTTGAGCGGCCCTGGCGGCGATGAACAAGTCATCCTCGGCAGCACACCGCTGCTGGATGCCGCCACCGCCTTGACCGCCCTCGACGCCGCCGTGCGCGCCTACGATCGCGGCCAGGGTTTATGGCCGACCATGCGCGTGGCCGAGCGCATACAGCATGTCGAAACCTTCCTCGGGCACATGCGTGAACAGCGCGAGGCCGTGGTGAAGTTGCTGATGTGGGAAATCGGCAAGAACCTCAAGGATTCGGAAAAGGAGTTCGACCGCACCTGCGATTACATCGTCGACACCATCAATGCCCTGAAGGAACTCGACCGCCGCTCCAGCCGCTTCGAACTGGAGCAGGACACCCTCGGCCAGATCCGCCGTGTACCGCTGGGTGTGGCGCTGTGCATGGGCCCCTACAACTATCCGCTGAACGAAACCTTCACCACGCTGATCCCGGCGCTGATCATGGGCAATACCGTGGTGTTCAAGCCGGCCAAGCTTGGCGTGCTGTTGATCCGCCCGTTGCTGGAGGCCTTCCGCGACAGCTTCCCGGCCGGGGTGATCAACGTGATCTACGGCAGCGGGCGCGAGACGGTCAGTGCGCTGATGGCCAGCGGCAACATCGACATCTTTGCCTTCATCGGCACCAATAAAGCCGCCAGCGACCTGAAGAAATTGCATCCGCGCCCTCACCGCTTGCGCGCAGCACTGGGCCTGGATGCGAAAAACCCCGGCATCGTCCTGCCGGAAGTGGATCTGGACAATGCGGTTACTGAAGCGCTCACCGGCTCCCTGTCATTCAACGGCCAGCGTTGCACTGCCCTGAAAATCCTGTTTGTCCACGAAGACGTGGTCGACGCCTTCATCGAGAAATTCAACGCCAAACTGGCCACGCTCAAACCCGGCATGCCGTGGGACAGTGGCGTGGCGCTGACACCGCTGCCGGAGTCGGGCAAGGTCGATTACCTGCACTCACTGGTGGCCGATGCCGTGGGCAAAGGCGCGAAAGTGGTCAACCCCAATGGCGGCGAGGCCCGCGCGTCGTTCTTCTACCCCGCCGTGCTGTACCCGGTGACGCCGCAGATGCGGGTCTACCAGGAAGAACAATTCGGCCCGGTGGTGCCGATCGTGCCGTACCGTCATCTCGACACGGTGATCGACTACGTCCTCGAATCGGACTTCGGCCAGCAACTGAGCATTTTCGGCACCAACCCGGTGGCGGTCGGAAGGCTTGTAGACACCTTCGCCAACCAGGTCGGGCGCATCAACCTCAACGCCCAATGCCAGCGAGGCCCGGACACCTACCCGTTCAACGGCCGGAAAAACTCCGCCGAGGGCACCTTGTCGGTGCATGACGCCCTCCGGGTGTTTTCGATCCGCACGCTGGTGGCGACCAAATTCCAGGAGACCAACAAGGATCTCATCAGCGAGATCATCAGCGGCCGCAGCTCGAGCTTCCTGACCACTGACTACATCTTCTGAGGAGAGCCGACCTGAGCGCATCCACGGCTCTTCGCCTGCCACCGCTACTGCGCCGGTTACTGCGTCCGCTGCTGGACCCGTACCAGCGCTATCGCCATGCGCGGATGATCCATGCGGTGCGCGTGTCGCTCGGGTTGCTGGCGACGATCCTGCTGACCACCGGCATCCACCTGCCCCACGGCGAGTGGGCCTCGGTGACGATGCTGGTGGTGATCGGCGGCTTGCAGCACCACGGCAACATCGGCAAGAAAGCCGCCGAGCGGGCCATCGGCACCCTGGTCGGGGCGGCTATCGGCCTGGTCCTGGTGGTGCAACAGTCCTGGCTCGGCATGCCGTGGCTGACCTATTTCGCCATGGCGGTGGTGTGCGGATTCTTCTCGTACCACGCCATCGGCAAAGGCGGATACACCGCGCTGCTGGCCGGCATTACCGTATTCATCGTCGCCGGGCATGGTGACAACCCAGTCTCCGACGGGCTGTGGCGCGGGGTCGACATCCTGATCGGCATTGCCCTGGCCCTGGCATTTTCCTTCGCCCTGCCGCTCTACGCGGTCTATTCCTGGCGGTACAACCTGGCTGACGCCCTGCGTGATTGCGCGACGATCTACGGGCGCATCATCGACGGCCAACCGGTGACGGCCGACGAACACCTCAAGCTGATGGGCCGCCTGAACACCGTGATGGTGCAACTGCGCTCCCTGATGCCCTCGGTGTCCAAGGAGGTGAAGATTTCCATGACCGAGCTCGATGCCATCCAGCGTCAGCTGCGTTTGTGCGTCAGCACCCTTGAGATACTGGGCAATGCCCGACCGGATGCCGGTGACCCACAAAGCGTGGCTCACCTGCAATCGGCCTTGAAGGCAGAGCATAAGTTGATTCGCGTGCAACTGGTTGGCATGGCCAGGGCGCTGAAGTCCGGCGTCACCCACCGGCTGGACCGCGCCATGGCGCTGCCGATCGTCAGTCTCGATGCACCGGTCTATAACGCCCTGGACGGTTACCGCCTGTTGACCGAGCAACTGCTGGCCAACATTGGCCAGATGCGCCAGCGACTGGCCAAGACAGCGTCGCGCTGGAACATCTGAAGCGCCTTACGGGGTAACGGTCCGCCGAAACTTCAAGCTCCAGCCCTGTTGCATGCCGGCCGCGGCCAGCAGGATCGCGGCCACCCCGATCCATTGCAGCGGTTCCAGGCGATGGCCGAAGGCAAACCAGTCGACGAAGATCGCCGCGATCGGATAGATGAACGACAGCGCGCCGGTCAATGCCGTCGGCAGCTTCTGGATCGCGCCATACAACAGTACGTACATCACGCCGGTGTGCACGATGCCCAAGGTCAACAGGCTACCCCACGCGCCTGGTCCCTGCGGCAGGGCCGAAAAATGCGCGAATGGCGCGAGCAACAACACACCGGTGCTGACCTGGACCAACGCGATCAGGTGCGGTGGCGTGCCGGTCAGGCGCTTGATGATCAACGCGGCGATCGCGTAGAGGAACGCAGCACCCAAGGCCAGAACGATACCCAACAGGTACTCGTTACCGCTCTCACCCTGCCCGCCATGTGCACTGACAATCGCCAGCATTCCGAGGAACGAAACGCCCAGCCAGGCCAGTTTCTGCAGGGTGATTTTCTCGTTGAGAAACACCGCCGCCAGCCCCACCAGCATGAACGGCTGGACGTTATAGACCGCCGTACCGATGGCAATCGAGGCGCGGGAATAGGAGGCGAACAACAACACCCAGTTGCCGACGATTGCCACACCGCTGAGCACCGCCAACAGGAAGGTGGTACGGGTCAGGATGCCAGGGCGAAGGAAGCCGAACGCCGCGCAAATCAGCAGCAGCGCACCGGCCCCGAACAGGCAGCGCCAGAACACCACGTCCAGCACCGGTTGCCCGGACACCAGCACGAACCAGCCAATGGTCCCGGAGATCAGCATGGCGGCGGTCATTTCGAACGAGCCGCGACGTATCGAGTTGTCCATCATCAGACTCCTGTAGTTGATGGGCAAAGTATGCCAACCCACCGGGGCGCTGCTCCAGCGCAAAAATCAGGCTAAACTTCGAATTTGCCTTTTATGCGAAGGCGATTTTGCTTAATTGCCTAATTGAGGTTTCGCCATGACCGATGACATCGACCAGGTGCTGATCAGCGCCTTGATGGAAGACTCGCGACGCTCGCTCAAGGCCCTGGCGCAAATCAGCGGCCTGTCCTCGCCCAGCGTCGCCGAGCGCCTGCGGCGTCTCGAAGAGCGCGGTGTGCTCAAGGGCTACACCGTGGAAATCGACCCGAAATGCTTCGGCTATCAGCTGCAGGCCATCGTGCGTGTTCGCCCGCTGCCCGGCCAGTTGCAGGAAGTGGAACGGCAGATCATGGCGATTCCCGAGTTCACCGAGTGCGACAAGGTCACCGGTGACGACTGCTTCATCGCCCGCCTGCACGTGCGCTCAATGGAACAACTGGACACCCTGCTCGACCGCCTCAACACCCACGCCGAAACCAACACCGCCATCGTCAAGAAAACCCCGGTCAAGCGACGCCTGCCGCCAATGGCATAATCGCCGGTTCATAAGCCGCGCATAAAAAAACCCGCCGAAGCGGGTTTTTTCAATCATGGCTGCCGATCAATCATCGCGGCCCATGATGCCAAACAGCTGCAACAAGCTGATGAACAGGTTGTAGATCGATACATACAGGCTGATGGTGGCCATGATGTAGTTGCGTTCGCCGCCGTGGATGATGGCGCTGGTCTGGAACAGGATGCAGACCGAGGAGAACAGCACGAAGCCCGCGCTGATCGCCAGTTGCAGGCCGCTGATCTGGAAGAAGAAGCTGGCAACCACCGCACCCAGCAACACGAAGAAACCTGCAGTGATGAAGCCACTGAGGAAACTCATGTCCTTGCGGGAGATCAGCACATAGGCCGACAGGCCGCCAAACACCAGGGCTGTCATGGCAAAGGCCGAGCTGACCACTTCAGCGCCGCCTTGCATGCCCAGGTAACGGTTGAGGATCGGGCCGAGCAGGAAACCCATGAAACCGGTCAGGGCAAAGGCCGACACCAGGCCCCAGGCGGAGTCACGGAGTTTGTTGGTCAGGAAGAAAAGGCCGTAGAAGCCGATCAGCACCACGAAAATGTTCGGGTAGCCGACACGCATCTGCTGGGCAACGTACGCCATCACACCACTGAAGGCGAGCGTCAGAGCCAGCAAGCCGTATGTGTTGCGCAGGACGCGGCTAACCTCTAGCTGCTCAGCCTGCACGCTGTTGTTCACTGCGTAATCCTGTTCGCGCATGGCGACACTCCTGTTGGTTTGAAACGTTCAGTCGCAAAGATCATAACAGACGCCCTGTAACAAGCTATGCAGAGAGTTTGACAGTGTGTTTCATTCAGGTATTATGGCGCCCGCAACAACAACGGAGGTGTGGCCGAGTGGTTTAAGGCAACGGTCTTGAAAACCGTCGACTGTAACAGGTCCATGAGTTCGAATCCCATCGCCTCCGCCATCTTTGATACGACAAAGCCCTGATTATTCAGGGCTTTGTCGTTTCTGGGGTTTGGGTTTCCCTGTCGGTACTTCTATGGAACAAGGAGGTTGTATGAACAACATGGACACGATGAAGCTGATACTTGCGCTGCTGGCCAGCACGACCAGCTGCGCTGCACTGGCCGCAGAAAAAACCTTTGCACTGACCGCCTTTAGCAGCGTTGAAGCCCGACAGGGCATCAACCTGTCGATCAAATGCGCTGCAACGTCATCCATGGTGGTCTCAGGACCTGCCGATACGCTGAACACGCTCCAGGTGACGACAAAAAATCAGGCGTTATTGCTCGTGAATGACGCAGCGGAAAAAGTTCGCATCGCCTCCCCCGCGCTGGATATCACGCTGTATACCAGCGAGCCACTGACGGGGCTGACAGGAAAAGCAGGAGTGAAAATCGTGGTACCTGCGTGTGCCGTCGATCCGTCCAGGCTGACGGTGGCAGGCAGCATGGGCACTGACATCCAGACCGAAGGCAAGACGGGTGAGCTGGTGCTTGACCTGGCAATGGGCGGCACCTTTAACAAAAAACCGCTGCCCTTCACCGCGGACGTGGCGAATGTGCGCATGAGCATGGGAGCGCAATCATCCCTGTGCCACATTCCCAGGATCAACGGCAGCTTGTCTGCCGGTGCACGGATGTCTGTCAGCCCATCGGCACAGGTCGATACCGGCCCCGCAGGCTCTTTTGCCAGCGAAATTTCAACCTCTGATTGTTCGTAAACGGCAGGGTGAACAGGCCAACCGAGCTGCCATTGAACTGACACTTGCCGTGAGGCAAGGATCGCCCCATTAGCCGGGTTCTAATCCAGGCTAATGGGCGTTCCCTTTACACTCCTTTACACCCTTCACACCTTTACATCTGTAAAAGTTCTACCCAGCGCTTTAGATGCAGGGCCCATCATCTCCCGGCGCCCTGACCTGCCCCCCCTCAACGCAACCGTTAAATGGCAGAATCCCCTCACCCAGATCATTTCGGAGACCACAATGCTTCGCGTGTTTGAACGAAGGCTCGACCCATTTCCCCCCGACGAAGCGCCACCACCGCCTGTCGGCCTGATGCGGTTCCTGTGGGCGTGCACGCGCGGCGCCCGTGGTTATATCCTTGCGCTGGCGCTGCTCAGTGCCAGTGTGTCGATCTACGAAGCCTGGTTGTTTTCCTTTCTTGGTCAGGTCGTGGACCTGCTCTCGACCTGGCAGGCCGGTGGCGATGCAAACAGGCAGGAAAGCTCTGTGCTCTGGGGTATCGCGATAGTGTTGCTCACCAGCATTGGGCTGGTGGCGCTGCGCACCATGGTGCAGCACCAGATACTGGCGATTAACCTGCCGCTGCGGCTGCGCTGGGACTTTCATCGGCTGATGCTGCGGCAAAGCCTTTCATTCTTTTCCGATGAGTTCTCCGGCCGAGTCACCACCAAGGTGATGCAGACGGCATTGGCCGTTCGCGAGGTCCTGTTCACCCTCATCGAAATCGCACCCGGAATCGGCGTTTACTTCATTGCAATCATCGCACTGGCCGGCGGCTTCGCCCTGAAACTCATGCTGCCCTTTATTGCCTGGGTCGCGCTGTTCGGGCTGGCCATGCTGTACTTTGTGCCGCGCCTGGGCCAGGTCGGGCAGGAACAGGCCCATGCGCGATCGTCGATGACGGGGCGTGTTTCAGACGCCTATACCAACATCACCACCGTGAAACTGTTTTCGCACTCCAATCGTGAAGCGCACTTCGCGCGCGCGGCGATGGAGGATTTCAAGCAAACAGGTTTTCGCCAGATGCGCCTGGTCAGCCAGTTCGAGATCGTCAACCAGGCACTGGTGGTGGCGTTGATCATGGCAGCCGGCGGTTACGCCTTGTGGCTCTGGCACCAGGGCGAAGTCGGCGCGGGAGCGGTGGCGGCGATCACTGCCATGGCGTTGCGTATCAATGGCATGTCGCACTGGATCATGTGGCAAATGACTTCTCTGTTCGAAAACATCGGCACCGTGCAGGACGGCATGGCCACCCTGACCCGCGGCCCCAAGGTACAGGATGCGCCGAACGCAGGCGTGCTGATGCCCTCTGGCGGCGCGGTGAGCTTTGACAATGTGAGCTTCAACTACAACGGCGAACGCCAGGTGCTCGACGGCTTGAGCCTGAACATCCGCCCAGGCGAAAAAATCGGCCTGGTGGGCCGTTCCGGTGCGGGCAAATCGACCCTGATCAATCTGCTGCTGCGCTTCTATGACGTCAACAGCGGTGAGATTCGCATCGACGGGCAAAACATCGCCCAGGTGACACAGGACAGTCTGCGTGCCGCTATCGGCATGGTCACTCAGGATACGTCCCTGTTGCACCGCTCCATTCACGACAACATCGCCTACGGCCGCCCTGACGCGACCGATGCGCAGGTGCGCAGCGCCGCGATCAATGCCCAAGCCGACGGTTTCATCAGCCAACTGAGCGATCGGCAGGGTCATAGCGGCTATGACACCCTGGTAGGCGAGCGCGGCATCAAGCTCTCGGGCGGCCAGCGCCAACGCATCGCCATTGCCCGGGTGATGCTCAAGAACGCCCCGATCCTGTTGCTGGACGAGGCCACCAGTGCCCTGGATTCGGAAGTCGAAGTCGCCATCCAGGAAAGCCTCGATGAAATGATGCAGGGCAAGACCGTCATCGCCATCGCCCATCGGCTGTCGACGATTGCGGCCATGGATCGGCTCATCGTCATGGACGAGGGGCGCATCATCGAACAGGGCACCCACGCTGAGTTGCTGGGAAGAAACGGCACCTACGCGCGGCTCTGGCAGCATCAAAGTGGCGGCTTCCTGGGTGAGGACCAGGGGGTGGTTGAGGCGATGGATCAGGCGTGAAGAAACGGGGTCGACGGGCTAAGCCGCCAGTGGTCGTTGCACCTCGCTTGCCGCCAGCCTGTGGCTAAGCTTAATGAATCGGGGGGAATTGAAACCTGGGTGTTCCCAAAGGAGACGATCATGTATGCCGTGATAAGAACCTACCTGGGCACTGGAGCAAAGCAGCTTTTCGAGCGATTGGAGGAACGCAAAACCGACGTCGAAGCCGCCCTGCGTACAGTGCCTGGTCTCGTCAGCTACACACTGCTCAATACCGGTGATGGCGGTACGTCGGTGACTGTTTGCACGGACAAACCCGGCAGCGATGCGAGCTTGAAAGTTGCACGTGAGTGGATTCAGAAAAATGCATCGGATATCCACGCGGACCCGCCGATCGTGACGGAAGGCCCGGTCCTTGTGCAGATCAAGTAACGCGTCCTTGCGATTGCCCCGCTTAGAGCGCTGCCTCGATTTTTTGCGCCGCCGCCTCATCGACCCAGGCGTGCCACACCTGCGGGTACTCCTTGAGGAACATCCTGGCCAGCTTGGGTGACTCGATGCGCTCGCGGGTCATCCTCGCCAGGTTCTGGTTCAGCAGATCGATGGGAATATTGACCTTTTCCAGCACCGCCACCAGTTCGGGCGCCTGTTCATGAAACGCCTTGGAGAGCCCGACCATGGTGACCACGTCTTTGTTGGCGCCGGTCTTTTCCTCCAGCCTTATCGCATCGACCTGGCCCATCAGCGGGGTCGGTGACCAGTAGTAGAACAGTACCGGTTCACCGCGTTTGTAGCTGGATAGCACAGCTGCATCCAATGCGGCACCGGTGCCCGGGCGGAAGTTCGTGAAGGTGTTTTCAAGGCCATACTCCTTCAACATCTCGGTATTGTCCTGTTCACAAATCCAGCCCGCCGGGCAGTTGTAGAACCGACCTTTGGAGGGCTCCTCCGAATCGCGAAATATACCCGGGTACCTGCTCAGGTCGGCGACCGTCCTGAGGTCGGGCGCCTGCGCAGGCCGCTTGCGCTTGGCGTCCCCCTCCACGACATAACGCGGCACATACCAGCCCTGGGTCGCACCGACGATCGGCGCGCCCACCCCGACCACCTTGCCGGCTGCCGCGGCCTTCTTCCAGACTTCGCTGCGCTCCATCCACTCTTCGCCAAACACTTGAATATCGTTGCCGGCCAGGGCGGTCTCGAGAATGATGGTGTTCCCCACCAACTGATCCGTTGCACAGCCATAACCTTCCTTGAGCACGATCATCATGATGTCGGTGAGGAGCATCCCGCTCTCCCAGTTCAGACCGGCAAACTTCACAGGCCGGCCCGATTCACACCACCCGGCGGCCTGGCTGCCGGCACTGCCAGCGAGCAAGCCAAGGGTGAGCAACGAGGCCAGCAAACTCTTCCTGTTTTTCATGATCAGACGCTCCGAATCATTATTATTGGGGGCAGCGAACTGTTGTGTGCGACACACGTGAAGCGAAGGAATCTATCAATTGCTTTTCTTGTTATTGGCGACACTCAAACCAGGGGATCGACGGTGGTGCGCCCGTAGAACAACTGCCGGGCATAGGCACTGAATTCGACATTGGGCTGGTCCACGTAGGCGAACACCGCGTTGAGTCTCAACCTCTCCCCTTGCACCGGCGTCACACGGTGCAATGAATAGCGGCCGCGGAACAATGTCAGGGTACCGGGTACTTGCGGCAACACCTCTATCTGCTGGGTTTGCGGCTCATCAAGGAACTGCCTGACCGCGTCGTAGCAATCGTCGCTTTCATTGCGCAGCATGCGCACGTACTCGAAATCCCCGCCGGCGCTTGCCGCCTGGAGGGACAGCGTGACGCTGAAGTCGGAACGATCAAAGTGCCAGCCCAATTGCTGCCCTGCCGTAAAGCCCTGCAAGTTAAGGGCTGCCAGGGGATCGGCGTGACGATAAAGCGTCTCCAGGTTCAATACATCCCGAATGAACGTCAGCACCTCGTCCGATTGATAAATCTGCCGGATCAAGTTGTCGCCGGGAATGTCGGCGTAGGCGACCGTATCTTTCTCCGTCTCCATCAAGCGCCGCAGTGGATGCCCTGGATCAACGCCTTCCTCCTGGGGCTTGAAGTAGACCGTATGTTTTTCCCGAAAATGAAACATGCGCGGGTGCAGTGCGAGGGTTTGATCCGCCATCGCGGCGACCGATTCATCGCGAATGAAACCCGGAAAAATCGCAACGCCTTCTTGTCCCAGCAACGACTGACTGCGGGCAACCAGCGCCCGATAAGCGGGGTTGGTGCGGTCGGTGATGGGGTAACGCGCGAGATCGATCAGATCGCCAAGGGCTGGTGCAGGTTTGCTAAGCAGGGTGGTCATGGTTGTTGTTCTCCGGTGGCTCTGCTGGATTCAGATTGCATCGACCGAAAAAACAAGTCACGCTCATAATTTTACGCAATTTTGTGAATTATTTTCAGGTCGGCCACCATGAGACTCACGCTGGATCACCTTGTGATGCTGCAAACCCTGTCCCAAGTCGATTCGATTACGGCGGTGGCCGAGCGCTTATGGCTGACCCCCTCTGCCGTCAGCCACCGCATACGCGAAGCGGAGCGGCGGCTGGGTGTGAGCCTGACGGAAAGGTCCGGCGGCAAATTGAGACTCAGCCCTGCGGGCGTGCGCCTGGAACGAGCCGCCAAGGACATCATCGCGATCCTGAATGAGGCCGAGTCCGAAGCCAGGTCCATGGCCGGCGGTGTCACGGCCTTTGTGCGCATGGGGGTCACCTCCTACGGCCCGTTCCGCTGGATTCCGAAATTCATCAAGCATTACTCGAGCCTTCGCCCGGATATCGAGATCACCCTGGTGACCGTGCCCCGCGACGATGTCTACGCGAGCCTGATGCAAGGACGGCTTGATGTGTCCATCATCGATGACGGCATGGTGCCCAGTGGTGTGGCAAAACTGCCGCTGTTTCGGGACGACCTGATCGCGATCATGGCCACCGACCATCCGCTTGCGCAAAGAAGGAACATCTACGCCGAAGACTTCAAGACCTACAACCTGGTGACGTACTCGACCGATCGCGCCAGTGGCTGGGAATACGATCGATTCTTCGCCCCCGCGAGCATCTTGCCGCGGCGCATGATCACGGTTGAGTTGATCGAAGCCATCGTCGAACTGGTTCGCTCAGGGTACGGCATCAGCATTTTGCAGCGCGATTTGGTGACCCCCAGCCTTGAGCGTGGGGAACTGGCCTGGGCGGCCCTGAACGACGGCCTTGATATCGCCTGGAACGCCATCGTTCGCCCCTCGGAACGGGAAGACAGCGAGGTTAACAAAATGGTGACAGAGCTGGACACCTGGATTAAGCAGGCTGGGAATCCTGGCCACGGCTAAACCTGCGTTTTGCACGTCAACCAGGCACTCCAGAAAAGGCTGCTGAAGAAACGGGTGGTGTCGCCAAATCCGCTGTCATGCAAAAGTTTTTGCACCGCCGCCTCGGAGTGTGGAGGATCAGCCCCTTGCAGGATTTTCCCAAGCTTGACCTTCACCTCATCGGGGCTGGCTCCATCCTGCCGCCACCGTTGCCCCCAGGCGGCGAGCAATAACGGCTGGCTGGCATACGCATACTGATTGCCCGCGACAATCAGCGGCGCACCCGGCTTGAGATGAGGTCGAATGGATCGCAGGATCTGTCGCTTGCCCTCATCCCCATCCAGATGATGGAGCACGCCGATCAAGGTCGCTGCATCGTAAGACTCGTCTGCTTCCAGGTCTTCCACGCGCCCAAGATGCAGGGTCGTTCTTTCAAGCAGGTTGTTGGCCTCCAGCTGCTGCTTCGCAGCCGCCAGCATCGGCTCGGATGGGTCTACCGCCATGAAGCGCCAACCCGGCTCAAGCCTGGCCATCGCAATGATTTCCTGTGCCGTACCACCAGCGCCAACCACCAGTACATTTGCCACACCGGTGTTGCCCAGGCTTGCCGCCAGCATGCACGCTGCCAAGTCCTGGCAGGCGTCATAACCTGCCAGCGCGATACGACTCTGTCGTGCGTACTCGTCGGCTCGAGAGGTATCGAATTTTTCAGCGGCGTTCCAAGGGGATGATTTCAAGGCGGTTCTCCATGTCCTGAAATCAAACTACGTCAGATCAAGAAATAATAAAAATTCATTAATTTTATGTCATGCATTCCTGCAAGGAATGCATGACTACGAACAATTCCTTTCGTTCGTCACGATCAAAATCAAGCCCCGAAGGCTTCGGGGCTTGATGGGTCAGACCACATCAGGGTTTGCGGCCTCCGCCTCCGCTCATCCCACCGTCATTGCGGCCCTTGTCAGATTGATCGCGATCAAGATTGCTGTCGCGTCCACTTCCTTGCCCAGCGCTGGACGATTGGTCAGCCCTGTTGGCTTGTTGTCCACCTGAAGCCTGGCCGCCTCTTTGGCCTGGCTTGGACATGTTTTCCTTATCGTCGGCAAATTCGCCGCCACGATTGCCCTGCCCGCCTCCGGACATGCGATCGCTATCGCGCGTTTGTTGTCCACCGGAAGCCTGACCGCCTTTTTTACCGGCTTCATGAGTCTTGTCCCAGTCACTGCCGGGATTTTTATTTCCTGTATTGGCCATTTTCATTCACCTCTACATCGTTGGCACGAGCTTGGGCTCGTATACGTCGGAGGACGCACAAAACAGAAAGTTTGAACGGAAATATCGGACTCGCGACGAGTGGATTCGGGCATTTGGTTCCATCGAAAACGGGCGCATTCGATGGACGGCAAGCGCCTCATGAGGCGGAGATCAAAAGCCAAAGTAACAGCAAAAGCGAGGCGGCCTGATCGGGAGCCGTAAGCATTCCCTTTGTAGGAGCCAGGCTTGCCGGCGAACCAGGCGGTGCGGTGTGTCTGTTGTACCGCGTTATCGTTCTTCGCCGGCAAGCCTGGCTCCTACAGGGGATCAGGTACACCCGTAAAAGTCAGGTCGGCTTTAAGGCCGCCTCGCTTTTGTTTTTGATCTGGGTGCCCCGTTAACCACGATGGCCGAACGCAGGCATTGCGCAGTGGGGAAACCGGCAGGACGCCGGTTTAGCCGCGCTGGGCCAGGGATGGCCCATCGCGGCGACCCACGGAGCAATGCCGGAGTGAGGGCATGCCGAGCCTTAGCGAGGCACCAAGTGGTGGGGCAAAGCCTTTTGCTTACTTTTTGGCGTTTGAAAAAGTGAGTCGCCGTAAGGGCGAAACCATAAGTAGCCGTTACCGCAGCAACGGATATGTACTCAGAAAACAATCTCCCACAGGCCTTGACGCGACATGGACCAACGTTGGTAGAGGCACCGAAAGAAGTAGTCACGTGACGCGCCCATCTGCAACAGTTTCAAGATCAGACGCCCGATGTTTACTAGACTTGATAACGCATAGAAGTCTTGCATGCCTCACAGGTAATCAATCGATGACTGAACACATCGTGCATTTTCATTGCCAGATCGATCAGGCAACCACTGAGCGCTTCCGCGACTGTTGCCTCGAAGCCATCGAACAAGGCGCCACCTCCCTGCTCCTCAATCTGTCGACGTGTGGGGGCAGCACCAACTTTGGCTTCACCCTCTACACCTTCCTGAAGTCACTGCCAGTACCGCTGTGCGCGATCAACGCAGGCAACATCGAGTCAATGGGCATCATCATGTTCCTGGCGGCAGGCCGGCGAATCACTTCGCCCCACTCGCGCTTTTTGATTCATCCGATGAACTGGTACTTCAGCCAAAAATCAGTCGATCACCAGCGCCTGCGTGAATACCTGTCGAGCCTCGACAACGACCTTGCGCGCTACGTGAAGATTTTCACCCTCGAAACGGCGGAGGCAGAGACCAAGCTGGACATTTTCCATTGCCTTTCAGCGGAAGAAAAAGTCATCGCTGCACACGAGTCCCTGGCCTATGGCATTGCCCATGAGATGAAGCAAATGATGTTCGCCGATGATGTCAAACACTGGAAAGTCAGCGGTGGATGAACCAGGCGCGCGGCCATGGATCTGATATTCCTGGGTACCTCATCAGGCGTTCCGACCCGAAATCGAAATGTGAGTGGCACCGCTCTCATAGAGTCCTCCGGCAGGGGCTGGTACCTGGTGGATTGCGGTGAAGCCACGCAGCATCAAGTGATGCGCACCCCGCTGTCTCTACAAGCGCTGCGCGGGTGCTTCATCACCCATGTCCATGGCGATCATTGCTTCGGCTTGCCCGGCTTGCTGGCCAGTGCCGGCATGTCGGGGCGTGTCGAGGCACTCGATATCGTGATGCCGGTTGCGCTCCATCCCTGGTTGCGCCTGAGCCTGACCGTCAGCAAATCCTGGCTGCCCTTCGAATTGCATCTGCATGCGAGCGAAACCTTCGATGGCTGGCAAAATGCAACGGTTCAGGTCAACAGCGTTGCCCTCTCCCATCGTGTTCCGAGCCAGGGCTTTGTTTTTACCGAACCCGATCCTCATCCGCGACTGGATACCCAACGCCTGGAGGCTGAAGGGATTCCCCGTGGGCCGCTATGGGGCGAGTTGGCCCATGGACGTGAGGTTGAACACGCCGGACGCCTGTTTCGCGCCGAGCAATTTCTGCGCCCTGCACGCCCCGCTCAACGCATCATCATCTGCGGCGATAACGATACCCCCGAGCTGTTGGCAGAGGTCGCTGACGGAGCGGATGTGCTGGTACACGAAGCAACCTTCACCCAGGCATTGATCGATCACAATCAGGAGGCTTACGGGCACAGCAGTGCCGCCGCCGTCGCGCATTTTGCCGAGCTGGCAGGCATTCCCAATCTGGTCCTGACCCACTTCAGTGCACGCTACCAGGACAATCCCGAGCGAAGTCCGTCCATCGACGATATCTACAGGGAAGCCGCAGCGCACTTCACCGGCAGGCTATTGCTGGCGCGGGACCTGCAGCGCTATCACCTCGACCGGGACGGTCGATTGGACGTCGTCATGGGCCGCTTGGCGTAAGGGGTGATCGATTCTTTGCTTGCGCATCACATATGGATATCCGTATATTTGATTATCCATATGTTATAGGCCGCCGCAATGATCACCCCTCCCGAGGTATTCAAGAGCCTGGCTGACGAGACACGTGCCCGCGCCACCTTGCTGATCGCCAACCAGGGCGAGCTGTGTGTCTGCGAGCTGATGTGCGCCCTGGACGACAGCCAGCCGAAGATCAGCCGCCATCTCGCGCAACTGCGCAGCAGCGGACTGCTGCTCGATCGCCGTCAGGGGCAGTGGGTTTACTACCGCCTCAATCCGGACCTGCCCGCCTGGGTGCACGAAATCTTGCAGGTCACCTTGCGGGCCAATTGCGATTGGCTGCAGAACAATGCTTCGCGCCTGCAAAACATGGACGGCCGTCCTGTTCGCGATGCAGCCTGTTGCTGAACCCCCTGATCGAGTGAGTTTTCAATGCTGGTCGCCGCTTCTGTTTTTGTCTTCACCCTCATACTGGTCATCTGGCAGCCCAAGGGGCTCGGCGTCGGCTGGAGCGCCTCTGCCGGTGCGTTGATCGCGTTGGCGGTGGGTGCCGTGTCGCTGCAGGATATTCCGACGGTGTGGGCCATCGTCTGGAACGCCACTGCCACCTTTATCGCCATCATCGTTATCAGCCTGTTGCTGGATGAAGCCGGTTTCTTCAAATGGGCCGCCCTGCATGTGGCGCGCTGGGCGAACGGCAGCGGCTACCGGTTGTTCGCCTTTTGCGTGCTGCTGGGCGCGGCGGTCTCTGCGTTGTTTGCCAACGACGGCGCGGCGCTGATCCTGACGCCCATTGTCATGTCCATGTTGCTGGCGCTGAGGTTCTCGCCTGCCGCGACCCTGGCTTTCGTGATGGCCGCCGGGTTCATCGCCGACACCGCCAGCCTGCCGTTGGTGGTGTCTAACCTTGTGAACATCGTGTCCGCCGATTACTTCGGGCTGGGCTTCGCCGAGTACGCCTGGGTGATGGTGCCGGTCAATCTGGTCAGCGTCGCCGCCACCTTGCTGATGCTCTTTTTGTACTTCCGTCGGGACTTGCCGCCGCGGTATTCAGTCGAGGCCTTGCAGACGCCTGCAACGGCGATTCACGATCCCGCCACCTTCTTCGTGGGTGGGTGGATTCTGGTTGTCCTGCTGCTCGGCCTGTTTGTCCTGGAGCCGCTGGGGGTTCCCATCAGCGCGGTGGCCGCGGCTTGTGCGGCGGTCCTGTTCGCGGTGGCGGCGAAGGGTCACCGGATCTCCACCCGGCGCGTGTTGCGTGAAGCACCCTGGCACGTCGTGGTGTTCTCCCTGGGCATGTACCTGGTGGTGTATGGCCTGAAGAACGCGGGGCTGACCGATTCACTCACCCATGTGCTCGACCGTTTGGCCGAACTGGGCCTGTGGGGCGCCACCCTGGGCACCGGCCTGCTGGCCGCGCTGCTGTCGTCGGTGATGAACAACATGCCCAGCGTGCTGATCGGCGCCTTGTCGATCCAGGCCAGCGGCGCGGACGGTATCGTTCGCGAGGCGATGATCTACGCCAACATCATCGGCTGTGACCTCGGCCCGAAGATCACCCCCATCGGCAGCCTCGCCACCCTCCTCTGGCTGCACGTGCTTGAACGCAAAGGCATGCGCATCACCTGGGGTTACTACTTCAAGGTCGGGATCGTGCTGACCCTGCCGATTCTGTTGATCACCCTCTCGGCCCTGGCGCTACGCCTGAGCCTGACTCTTTGACGTCCGCCCCGAGCGGCAGGAGCAAACCCATGCGAGTCCTGTTCATGTGCACGGCCAACAGCTGCCGCAGCATTCTTTCAGAAGCCATGTTCAATCACCTGGCGCCGGACGGCTTCGAAGCGGTGAGCAGCGGAAGTTTCCCCAAGGGCCAGGTACTGCCACGCAGTCTCACCACCTTGCAGAACGCGGGCATTGGCATCGACGGCTTGAGCAGCAAGGGCAACGACGCCTTCGAGGGTAACCCGCCGGATATCGTCATTACCGTGTGCGACAAGGCGGCGGGCGAATCCTGCCCGGTGTACTTCGGCCCGGCTTTGAAAGCGCATTGGGGCCTGGAAGATCCTTCCGATGTGGTGGGCGATGAAGCGGTTGTCGACGCCGCCTTCCGCGCCACCCTGGCGCGCATCGAACAACGCTGCAAGGCCTTCCTCGCCCTGCCCTTGACCACCCTCGGCCGCGATGAACTCAAGCGCGAGCTGGACCGAATCGGCTCGCTCTGAGCAGGAGGATACATGTCAGACGCTCTTCCCAATCTTGATCTCGCGCTGTTTGACGGTGCGCAGATCCCGCATCAGCCCACTGCTCACAAGCCCCGCATCCTGCTGCTGTACGGCTCGAACCGCGAGCGCTCGTTCAGCCGCCTGCTGGTCGAAGAGGCCGCGCGGCTGCTGGAGCACTTCGGCGCAGAGACGCGCATCTTCAATCCGTCCGGTTTGCCATTGCCCGACGATGCCCCCGTCGCTCATCCCAAGGTCCAGGAACTGCGCGAACTGATGCAGTGGTCCGAAGGCCAGGTCTGGTGTTCGCCGGAACGCCATGGCGCGATGTCGGCCGTGTTCAAGGCGCAGATCGACTGGGTTCCCCTGGAGCTCGGCGCCGTGCGCCCCACCCAGGGCAAGACGCTGGCGGTGATGCAGGTGTGCGGCGGCTCGCAGTCGTTCAACGTGGTCAACCAGCTGCGGGTGCTGGGGCGCTGGATGCGCATGTTCACCATCCCCAACCAGTCCTCGGTGCCGAAGGCCTACATGGAGTTCGATGAGGCGGGTCGGATGAAACCGTCGGCGTACTACGACCGGGTCGTCGACGTGATGGAAGAACTGGTGAAATTCACCCTGCTGCTGCGCGACCGTCAAGCGTTCCTGGTGGATCGATACTCTGAACGCAAAGAGACGGCCGACCAGCTCATGGCCCGGGTCAATCAGCGCTCGATCTGAGGTGGGCACCGTCACCCGTTAGCCACGGAACTGAAAGGCCTGGGCCATAATGACCCTGTCTTGCACAGCCATCGGCGGGAACCTTTCAGATGATCTCGATCGAACTGCACGCGGCCCGGCGCGATGAACTGCAGACCATTGAAAACCTGATGCAGTTCTACACCTATGACTTCAGCGAGTGGCTGCCGCTGACATTGGGTGAGCATGGCTTCTACAGCCTCGTGCCGCTCGAGGACTACTGGCGAAAACCCGCGACCCAGGCATTCCTGATCCGGGTCGACGGGGAATTGGCCGGGTTCGTCACCGTGGATGACGAAATCCACGTGCCCGATGCCCGCTACAACATCGGTTACCTGTTCGTCACTCGGCGCTTTCGTGGCCAGGGAGTCGCCAGGTTTGTCGTGTCCACCCTGTTGAACCGCCACCCGGGTCAATGGCAGATTTTCCATGTCGAGGCGAACCAGCCGGCACGGCTATTCTGGGCTGCCGTGATTCCTGAGGCGGCGCAAGACCGATTCAGCGTTCACCAGTTGTTGATCCAGGGGTTGCCGTGCACCGTTTACTGTTTTGAAAAAGCGTAAGCCCCTTGCAGGAGCCCGGCTTGCCGGCGAAGGCGTCCTTGAATTTAGCGCCGGTCTTTCGGGCGCCTTCGCCGGCAAGCCGGGCTCCTACAGATAACCAGGCCAAGCGCGGTACTGCGCAGCCAGCGCCATCCCCCTTTTTAATTCCAAATCAGCTTTGTCAGACAATATGTAGTGAATAAAAATATTCACTACAAAACCGTTGACGCCTTCGATTTGCCCTTGCATGATGCAGACATCTCCCCGATCGGGAGTAGCAACACGCTTGAGCAAGCTCGTCTGACCGCCGAGCTGTTTTTTCCGGATACACGCTGCCCACAAGGCAGATTGAAGAAGCTGACCTGGCCTGAACGTCCAGTACAAGGACGAGAAGCGCTGGCGATCCATCCTCATGATGCTTGTGGCCGACCCTGAAAACGTCGGCAGGGGCCAAAGGTTATCGCCGCTTCTCTTCGTTGTGACGCTATTGCGTAGCAGTTATTCAACACGACTACATGCAACAGACGCGGGACCCCGCCGATTTCGGCGGACGACTGCTGACGTCCTGGTTTCGGTGCCAGGGATCAACTAACCGATGGGCTACTTGTATTAGCGAATCAACTTTGAAAGATCACCAAATGGTCAAGGGGGCTTTATCATGAACCTGAACAATCAACCTACTATCGAAGAACTGGCTCGTATGTTCGCGGCGCAAAAAGACAGCCACGACAGCCATATCCTGTGGATCAGCAAATCGGGCCAGGTGCATATCGACTGCCTGTCGCCGCATGCCCATGAAGCGGAGTTCGACCAGAACAACCAGAACCTGCTCGCCCGACTGAAAATGTACCGTCGCGGCCATGGCTATGTCGGCAAGAAAGCCGCCGCCGACAAGGACTTCATCGGTAATGTCCTGCAAACGCTGAAACAGGCCTGGGACTCGCTGCAGAACCAGAACGAAGTTCGGGTGATTGACCGGTTCTACTGATTGATTAATTAGTACCTCAATACAACAAAGGGCCTGCTCCGGATAAGAGCAGGCCCTTTTTTAGTGCCTTTTATTCCTGCCCTCCAATTAACCACTGTAGGAGTGAGCCTGCTCGCGATAGCGGAGTGCCAGGCGCCAAATGTGTTGAATGCAAGTCCGCCATCGCGAGCAGGCTCACTCCTACAGGGGTTTCGGGGTGTTCAAGAGAACTCAGTGCCGAGCACCAGGTCCATGAACGCCACCGACGCCGCACTGTGATAATTGTTCTTGCGTCGAAGCAGCGCGGCCCCGCGTTTGGGCGCCTCACCCAGCAATGGAATCCTGCGCAACGCACGTTCCGCAGTGGCGATGGGTTCCGGGAGGATCGTGGCGATGGCGGTGTGCGCAATGACTTCCAGCAAGGTGTTGACCGAGTTGACCTCGATGGCCACCTTGGGCGTGATCTGCGCTGTGACGAAGTACTCGTCAATGCAGGTACGGGTGATGAAGTCCTGGGTCAACAAGGCAAACTCCAAGTGCGCCACTTCTTGCGCGCTCAACGCAGCCTGGCTTTCATACAGTGGGTGAGCCCGGCCCACCATCAGCCCCAGGGTTTCGGTAAACGCCGGGATCGATTCGATATCGGCATTTCTTACCTGATCGAACGCAATCGCGACATCCAGCGAATCATCCGCCAGCCCCGCCTCGATGTCTGCCATCGACAATTCGAAAATCTGCAGATGGATGTTCGGATACCGGGCCACGTAATCGCGCACTAACGGCCCTGCCAGATACGCCATGAAGGTGGGCGTCATGGCCAGGCGCAAACTGCCACGGGACAGGTCCTTCACGTCATGCAGCGCCCGCTTGCCCGCCTCAAGTTCCACCAGGACCCGACGGGCGCATTCGATGTAGGCCTCGCCTGCGTCCGTGGGCTTGACCGTGCGCGAGGTGCGGTCGAACAAGTTGACGCCGAGGGTTTCCTCCAGTTGCCGGATCTGTTGCGACAGGGTCGGCTGGGAAACGTGCAGCGCCTCGGCGGCGCGGGTAAAGCCGCCGTGGTCGGCGACGGCCAATAAATAACGCAGATGACGCAGCAGCATGGGATCACCATCTATAGGCAACACTTATGCATTGCATTGTATATGGGTCTTGGACGCTATGAGTTGGTCGGCAGAAGATAGCTTCACACCCGACACAGCCCACTGCGACAGGAGAAACACCATGCAACAGTCCCACGCCTACAACGATCCCAGCCTGGCCCTGACCACTGAAGTACTGGATGCCAAGGCACGTAAAAACCTGTCCTGGCAGGATCTGGCTGACGGCACCGGCCTTGGCCTGGCCTACGTCACCGCCGCCCTGCTCGGCCAGCACCCGCTGCCGGAAAGTGCCGCCAACGTGATTGGCGAGAAACTTGACCTGGACGCCGACGCCATCGCTCGCCTGCAGATCATCCCGCTGCGCGGCAGCCTCTCAGGTATCCCGACCGACCCGACCATCTACCGCTTCTACGAAATGATCCAGATCTACGGCACGACGTTGAAGGCCCTGGTCCATGAACAGTTCGGCGACGGCATCATCAGCGCGATCAACTTCAAGCTGGACATGAAGAAAGTCGAAGACCCGGAAGGCGGTCACCGCGCCGTGATCACCCTCGACGGCAAGTTCCTGCCGCTGCGCCCATTCTAAGTGGATACCGGCCCGCGCTGTGCCGCGGGCCAAACCCGGCTCCCCCCTGAGGACGCAAACATGCAAGCGCTCATCGATGGTTTCCTGAAGTTCCAGAAAGACGTCTTTCCGCAACGCACCGATCTGTTCAAACACCTGGCCACCACGCAACATCCCGGCACCTTGTTCATCACCTGTTCCGACAGCCGCGTCGTGCCGGAACTGCTGACCCAGCAAGAACCCGGCGAGCTGTTCGTCATCCGTAACGCCGGCAACATCGTGCCCTCCTACAGCCCTCATCCGGGCGGTGTGTCGGCCACGGTGGAGTACGCGGTCGCCGTGCTGGGCGTGACCGACATCGTGATCTGCGGACATTCCGACTGCGGCGCGATGACGGCGGTGGCCAAGTGCAAATGCATGGACCACCTGCCCGCCGTCAGCGGCTGGTTGCAACACGCCGAGTCGGCCAAGGTGATCAACGAATCCCGGCCCCACGCGGATGAGGCGGCCAAAGTCAGTTCGATGGTGCGCGAGAACGTCATCGCGCAGCTGGCCAACATCCAGACCCACCCGAGCGTGCGCCTGGCCCAGGAAAAAGGCCTGTTGAACCTGCATGGCTGGGTGTACGACATCGAGACCGGCTCGATCGATGCCCTGGATGCCGGCAGCCGCACGTTCGTGGCGCTGGCCGAGCACCCGACGACGTGCGCCGTGCAGGGCAAAGCCGTCGAAGCCGCCTGAGCTTGAGCGCAGCGACCGCCCAGGCAGCCGCTGCGCAAGTTTTTTTAGCGTTTGACCGACAGGTCGACCTGGGTCATGCGACTGCGGATGGTAAACACACCATCGCCCGAGAGAATCGCGCTGCGCGCAAACAGGCGCCCGCTCTCCCAGTTCGACAAGCCCAGCTCCGGCTTGTTGAGCGCGTACTGGCCATCGACCCAACGGGTGATGCCGTTGCCGACAAAGGGCGCGTTGACCGCGTTGTAGAAGCGCTCCTGGGTCGCCGCCTCTTCACTGAGCAACGACACGGTGAATTGCGGGCTGTAGCGGTTGAACAAGGCGATGGCGCTGTCCAGGTCGTCGACGATCTTCAGGCTGACTTCCGGGGTTTCTTCCCACTCCCACTCGCGACCCAATTGATCTTCCGGCAAAGGTTCGGCCTGCGCTTCGGTGCGGTAGCCTTCGGCGCGATAGACCTCGACGGTTGCGCTTTGCCAATCGGCCGGCAGGAACGCTTCGCTGCCCTCCACGATGTGCAACTTGCAGCCCTGGCCGCGTGCCTTGCCCGCCTGTTGCAGCGCGTCGAGAAACAGCGGCACCAGTTCAGCGGCGCGATCGCGCTGGATCAGGCACACGTTGAGGGTGTTGCAGACCTTGCGATCGAGGGAGTTGCGCACCACGGCAGCGAAACGCGTGGCATCGGCGTCGGTGTCGGCGATCAACCAGGCACCGCCGGTGCCATGCAGGCTGACGGCGGTGCCGGCCTGTTGCGCAATGCTGCCCAGCTGACTGACGGCGCGCCCCGAACCACGGGCCACGGCCAGCGACAATCGTCGGTCGGCGAACATCGCCCAACCGGCGGCGTGATTGACGCTTTCCACCAACGACACCGCACCGGTCGGCAATCCGGTGTCGCTCAGTGCCGGGTTCAGTGCGTGAGTGACAATGGCCTGGGCCGTGCCCAACGCATCGCTGCCAATGCGCAACACTGCGGTGTTACCGGTGCGCAACACACCGGCGGCATCGGCGAAGACGTTCGGCCGGCCCTCGAAGACGAACGCGACGATGCCCAGCGGCGAGACCACTTGTTCGACTTTCCAGCCGTCGTGCTCGACGCAACTGATCACCTTGCCGCGGGTGGCCGCCGCATCGCGCCAGGCGCGCAGGCCGGCAATCATGTCGCGGCGCATGCGCTCATCGGCCAGCAAGCGCGTGGTCGAACGACCGCGGGCCTTGGCCCGTTCGATGTCGGCCAGGTTCGCGGCCTCGATCAAGGCCCAGCACTCAGGCGTCTCCAGGCGTTGGGCGAACACATCGAAGAAGGCGCTGATGGCCTGGTCCGACACCGTCGACATCGCCTTGAAGGCCGCTTCGGCGCGTTCGATCGCCAGCGCTGCCGCTTGCTGGTCCGCCACCGGGATCAGCAACAGTTCGCCGCTGACCTGCTCCACCAACAGGTGGTCACCGGGCGCAAAGCGTGCCGCCAGTTCGGGGCTGACGACGGTGACACGATTACCGGCGAAAGGGATCGGCGTGCCAGCGACTAGACGTTCGAGCGCAAGAGACATGAAGCGGTATCACCATGCAATGGGCGGGCTGAAAATGTATAGCAAAAGCCGCCGAGCGTCATCCGCCGCACCCTTGCGCCGATGATCGCAAAGCCAACTGTGACAGCCTTGCGGACCTACGCTTAAACAGTACCCCCCCGCGTTTGCTGTTTCGAAGGAGGCCGTCATGAGCGACGAATTCAGAAGCCATGGCGCAGCCCTTGACGACGAAGGTCTGGAAAATGCCCTGGACCTGGCCAAAGTCAGCGCTGCACAACTGTGGGCTGTTCTGGCAGTAGAAACCTCCGGCAACGGATTCTTTTCCGATCGCCGTCCGAAAATCCTTTTCGAGCGTCACGTCTTCAGCCGCTTGACCCACCAGAAATTTGACGCACAACACCCTGATATCAGCAGCAAAAGCGCTGGCAACTATGGTGCGTCGGGGGATCACCAGTACGACCGGCTCAACCAGGCGATCGAGCTCAACCGCAATGCGGCGCTGCAAAGCACGTCGTGGGGGCTGGGCCAGATCATGGGGTTCAACTTCGCCTCCACCGGTTCTGCAGACGTCGAGTCGATGGTCAAGCGCATGGTCCTGTCCGAGAACGAACAACTGCTGTGCACGGTCGGCACGTTGATCGGTGGCGGGTCCATCGCCGCGCTACGGGCCAAGGACTGGGCGAACTTCGCCCGTCGTTACAACGGCCCCAACTACGCCATCAACAACTACGACGTGCGGCTCAGTGCCGCGTATCAGAAGTTCTCCTACGGCGGCACGCCTGACCTGAGGATTCGTACCGCGCAAACCTACCTGACGTACCTGGGCTGGCACCCCGGCACGATTGACGGCATCGTCGGCAAACAGACCCGCGATGCGATGAACCTGTATCAGGCCAAAGAAGGCCTGGAACTGACCACAGTGCTCGATGACGAGACACTGGAGCATCTGCGCAGCAGGATTCTGGCGATGCCGCTCTGATCCCGCACCAGGCACATCCCCTGTGGGAGCGAGCCTGCTCGCGATGAGGCCTTTCAAGTCGACATCAATGTGACTATCAGACCGCTATCGCGAGCAGGCTCGCTCCTACAGGGGGGCGGTGTTGCTTTCGCTACGTATCAAAGTGTGTACAGCCCCGCCCCTGACACACCAGGCCTTCAAATCCCCGCGCCAACGACACACCGCAGATACACCCGGTTGATGAAATACGTCCCAACGGGCACACCCCGGTCCGACATCCCTGCCTTGAAGGAGATCAACCATGAACGCCACTATTTCATCGGCCGTGAAAGGCCTGCACCTGAACCTTGACCGTGCCGGCAACTGGATCGCGCCACTGACCCTGCGGGTGTTCCTCGCCTGGGAATTCTTCGAGTCAGGCCTGGAAAAACTCAACGGCGAAAACTGGTTCGCCGACATCCAGGACCGCTTCCTGTTTCCGTTCAACCATTTGCCGGCCACGCTGAACTGGGAACTGTCGATGTGGGTCGAGCTGATCTGCGCCCTCGCCCTGCTGGTGGGCCTGGCCACGCGGTTCTCGGCGATCAGCCTGATGGTGGTGACCATCGTCGCGACCGCCGCGGTGCACTGGCCGGCCGACTGGTCGACCTTGAGCGAACTGGCCCAGGGTTACTCCATCAGCAACAAAGGCTTCGGTAACTTCAAGCTACCGCTGATCTACCTCGCCGCCCTTGTGCCGCTGCTGCTTTCGGGTCCTGGCAAGTTCAGCATCGATGCGTTGCTGGCGCGGTTTTTCTGGTGCCGCAATCAACACTGAAACGACGCGGTACTGCCTTACTGTAGGAGCGAGCTTGCTCGCGATGGACTCAAAGACGCCGCGTATGACCAGATGTACGCGTTATCGTTGACCTCCTTCGCGAGCAAGCTCGCTCCTACAGTGGATCAAGCATTATCGAAGCATTTCTTCCACCGCCTCAATCCCCGCCAGTTGCGGATGCGCATTGCGCTCATGCACATGGGCATGCGGGGTGCGGTCGATCAGCAGGCTCAGCAGTTCCGGGCGGCTGTAGTGGCCGCGCGAATCCATCATGCGTTTGCGCTTGTCGATCAGGCTCATGTCGAGGTCGACGATCACCTCGCCTTCACCCTCGGTCAACGCACCCAGCACCACGCCGTCCGGGCTGATGATTGCCGTGTAGCAACCGCCGGAAATCGGACCGATCGGGCAGCCGGTATCGGCCATGATCTGCGCCTGTTGCTCAGGGTTGAGCCAGGCCGTGGAGTTGACCACGAAGCAGGCCGCTTCCAGGGCGTGCTGACGAATGCTGACTTCCATCTGCGAGGCGAACAGGGAACCGGCGAACGAGCCGGGGTACATCGAGGCGTGGATCTGCTCGCCATCGGCCATCAACGCGTAACGGGCCAGCGGGTTGTAATGCTCCCAGCACGCCAATTGGCCGATGCGCCCGACCGCACTGTCGGTGGCGCGCAGGCCGGAACCATCGCCCATGCCCCAGATCATGCGTTCATGGTAGGTCGGGGAGATCTTGCGGCGGCTCTGGATCAGTGTGCCGTCGGCGTCGAACAGCAACTGGGTGTTGTACAACGTACCGCCATCTCGTTCGTTGACACCGATGGACACGACCATGCCGGCCTCCCTGGCCGCGGCGCCGATGGCATCGGTCGCCGCCGACGGTACCGTCACGGCCTGGTCCAGCAGCTTGAGATGTTCAGCGCCCATGGCAAAGGGCGCCTGGACGAAGGAGAAATACGGGTAGTACGGCACGATGGTTTCTGGAAACACGGCGAACTGCACGCCCTGCCCGCCGAGTTCGAGAATCTTCTCGACGACTTTATTGACGGTGCCTTCTCGGCTGTAGAGCACGGGGCTGATTTGTACGGCGGCGGCTTTGACGAAGGTCATGGCGGTCATCTCATTGAGGGAACGGGCTTCAACGAGATAAATATTACTATAATCATATTTAGTCTTGAATGTCGTATACACCACCTTTTAGGACATCATCCCCGATTGGCCCGCTGAATCACCTGCGGAGGCTGCCCGAAAGCACGCAGAAACGCCCGACGCATGCGCTCCCTGTCACCAAACCCGGTTTCGGTGGCCACCACATCGATCGAGTGCCGGCCGGTTTCCATCATCAACCGTGCGGCTTCCACCCGCAGGCTTTCGATGGCCTTGGCCGGCGATTGCCCGGTTTCGGCATTGAACACACGGCTGAATTGTCGAGGGCTGAGATTGACGGCGTTGGCCAGTTCCTCAACCGACAATTCGGACTTCAGGTTCTGCTTGGCGTAAGTCAACGCCGCCTGGATGCGATCGGTCCTGGGCTGCAACTCCAGCATCACCGAAAACTGCGACTGCCCGCCTGCCCGGCGGTGATACACCACCAACTGCCGGGCTACCCGCCGCGCGACTTCGGCCCCCAGGTCCATCTCGACCAGCGCCAGCGCCAGATCAACACAAGCGCTCATGCCCGCGGCCGTCCAGAGGTTGCCATCGTTGATGAAGATGCGGTCCTCCTCGACCTTGATCCTGGGGTACGCCCGCTGCAGCGACGCGGCGTGACACCAGTGGGTGGTCGCCCGTCGCCCATCGAGCAAACCGGCCTCGGCCAGGGCAATGGCCCCGGTGCAGATCGAACCCAGGCGACGGGTGTTCTGGCTGGCGCGACGCAAAAATTCGACCATGCCGGGTGATACCGGGCGAATCAAATTGTCGCCCATCACCAGCAACGTATCGAATGAACGCTGCCCGAACGCTGTGGTTTCTACGGCAAAACCGGCTGAGGTTTGCACCATGCCGCCGTATTCGGACAGCAAGACCATGCTGTACTTCGGCTCTTGCATCGCGTTATTGGCCAGTTCGAACGTGGCACACATGGCCAGGCCCAGGACCTGGAAGCCCGGGTAAACGATGAGTCCGATGTGTTGCATGGTGGAATCTCTCAAGCGACCTTAAAAGCAGCATTACCACTGTAGGAGCTGGCTTGCGAGCGAAGGCGCCCGAAAGACCGACGCAGTGTTCAAGGACGCCTTCGCCGGCAAGCCGGCTCCTACAAAGAAATCGAAAACACCGTCAGATGGCAAATCGGGCAAACAATCCTTTATATAAGCCATATCCCTGCGGTTATTAGGTCTATAAATAACAGTACAGCGGTGGCCGCAAACAAGAGGCACAGGCCATGGACAGCAAGGATTCGGGCACAAATCTGGCCTTCTGGCTGCCAGGCAGTGCGGTCATCCTGAGTCTGGTGGTATCGATGTTCGCCCTCACCCGCGAACCCTTCCTGGAGCCGCGCCCCATCGGTGCCCAGTTCCAGGCCCAATTGCCCATCGAAGCCCGGCTGTGGCAGGACCCTTTCGACGCCGTGGAGCGTTATCGCAAGAAACTCGCCGACAGCAAGAACCCGGACGCCGAGAACGTTTGCAGCCCCGATCTCTCTCCCCTCGGCGCATCACCATCGGCGCCCGACATCATGGTCGCGCTGGTCGAGGGCGGCCCTTACGCCGATGAAGTCGAACGGCGTCGGCGTATTCGCTATGCCTTGCTGGCCGGTTTCAAGAATTCCCATCGGGTGCCCGATCAGGAGCAGTACATCCACTGCCTGAAACTGGCCGCCAACCTGTCACTCGATGCGCCGCGCAAAAGCGCTTTCGTCGATATGCCCTACGAAGTGTTCGTGTCCAATCCCTTTGATCCGCCGCTCGCGCTTGAAGGCAAGCCCGCACCGCCCGACCGCACGATCGTGTTCTGGCTGAAACAGGACGCGCTCGGTTCGACGCCGCTGCAACAGCTCGAAACGCTACGCGACAGCCTGAACAAAAAAGTCGCCATGGCTTGCGCGCCAGCCCCCTGCGCCGAACCACCGGCCAATGCCGTGCTGAAGGTCATCGGCCCCTCGACCTCGACCGTGCTGCGCGACATGTTCCAGGATCAGGACATCGGCAAGGCTTCGGCGAACATTGAAATCTACTCACCGCTGGCCACCGCCGATAACGAGACACTGGATCGCGGCTACCAGAAGCTTTCGCCGCCGCTGGCCAACCGCGAGCCGATGAAGTTGCTGCGCACCGTCAGCGACGACGGCACCATGACCCAACTGATGCTCGAGGAGTTGAAGTTGCGTCGCGTCGACCCGGCCGCTGGCGTACGCTGCGGCGAGGGCAAACTGAGCCGGATCGGCTCACCCTGCACCGGCAATCTGCGCCGCAGCGCCAACCGCATCGCGCTGATTTCCGAGTGGGACAGTTTCTACAGCCGCGCCCTGATCGAAAGCTTCAAGCTGCAGGTGGCCAGGGACGCCCGACTCGGCGACAGTGAAAACCATAAGGGGGCTGTCGACCAGTGGATTTTGCGCTTCAGTTACTTGCGCGGTCTCGACGGGCGTCTGCCGGAAGAGTCGGCGAGCACCGATAAAACCGCCACTTCCAATGTCGGTAAAAACGCCTCTGGCGCCGCCGCAATCGACCTCAGCCCGCTGGAGAAATCCGACGGCAACTCCCAGCTCGACTATCTGCGACGCCTCGCCGACCACATCGCCAGCGAAGACGCGGCCTATCGACGCGATGGCGAAAGCGGCATCGGCGCCATCGGCATCCTGGGTGTCGATGCCTACGACAAGCTGCTGGTGCTGCAGGCGCTCAAGAGCCGGATGCCCTACAAACTGTACTTCTCCACCGACCTTGACGCGCGCATGCTGCAACGGGGCCAGGCGCAAACCACGCGCAACCTGATCCTTGCCGCGCCCTATGGCCTGACGCTGACCCGCGCCCTGCAACAGGACGTGCCGCCGTTTCGCGACAGCCTGCAAACTGCCGTGTTCGTCTCGGTACTGGCGGCATTGGCGCCGCAATCCTTCGATGCCAAGCGTGCGAAATTCGACTACTCCAAATCGGAGCTGCTCTCGCCGGGCATCTACGAAGTGGGCATCAGTGGCTTCATTCCCCTGGCCACGCGACTGGGCGCCTCGCGCCCGACCAGTTGCCAGGCACCCACACAAGCCCAGTCGGAGCGCGGCATACTGCCCCACGACCTGATGGCGCTGCGCTGCCTGCAAGATCCCTCGCCGCCGCCCTACCCTGAACCCTCCAGGTCTCTGCGCGAGCGTTTCAAACACAGCCAGTCGTTCTTTTGGGCGGGGCCCTTGACGCTCACCCTGCTGACCATCGCCGCGTTTATCCTCTGGTGGCGCATCGAGGGGCCCCAGGGTGAACACGACACGCGACTGGCGTGGGTGCGCGGCGTTCCTATCACGCTGTTCATGGTGGCGGCGGCCTGCGCCTTCATTGCCACGCGCTACTGGCATGCGGAGTTTCTATGGTTCACCTTCGTGCTGGTGCTGCTGGGCATCCTGTCGTCGAACCTGCTGCGCCGCTCCACGCGGCGACTGGCACTGGCCCAGGACGCGACGGCGAGTTTGACCTCGGGGTCATCCGATGCCTGGGCGTGGTACATCGTGGTCCCGCTGGTGGTGTTCATCCTCGCGTTGATGCTGGCGTACCAGATGCGCAGCACCCTGACCGACAACGGCCTGGGCGAGCCGATGTTCCTGCTCGAAGGCATCAGCGCCTGGCCGACCGTGGCACTGCGCCTGCTGGCCGTGCTGATCTCGCTGTCGGCGTTGACCTGGGGCTGGCGCAAGCTGCGCATCAACCGCGCCGACATCGAAAGCGCCTTCCATTTGCGCCTGCACATGCGCAAGTACCAGACGACGCTGTGGGGCCAGGTGCAGCGTTTGATCCGCCGCGGCAGACGCTGGAGCCTGCGTCGCTGGTGCAATGAACTGGGCCATTGGCTGCTGCTGATTTTCTTCCCGCTGATGAGCGCCAACGAAGACTGGTCGAAGTCCTGCGCCGCCGCCCAGGCCCGCTGCACGGACGGACGCAAGATGATCGTCATTGCGCGCTTCTGGGGCGAGCACTGCATCTGCGGTTCATTCGGTGCCCGCCTGTTGCGGGCGATGCTCGCCACCTGGGCCTACGTCGTGGTCACCAGCGTGCTGTTCGTGATCTGGCCCATGGAAGGCTCGCCCGTGCGCGGCGCATCGGATTGGTGGATGTTGAACTGGCTGGTTCCGACCCTGACTTTCCAGCTACTGGTGTTCTGGGTCATGGACGCCAACCTGTTGCTGACGCGCTTCATCCGTCATCTGAGCGAGCACCATGCGATCTGGCCAGGGACTCTGCAGGCCGAGCACAAGAAAATCTTCGGCATGCTCAAGCATCCCTGCATCGATGAGTGGGTGGATCTGCAGCTGATCGCCAAGCGTACGTCGGCGGTCAACCGGCTGATCTACGCGCCGACCGTGGTGCTGTTGATCCTGCTGGCCTCGCGCAGCAGCCTGTTCGACAACTGGCCGACGCCGCCGGGGCTGATGATTTCCTACCTGCTGACCGCGTTGCTGCTGCTCAGCTCCGCGCTCACCCTGCGGCGAGCCGCGGAAAAGGCCCGCACGGTGGCCTTGCAACGCATCGACGCCTATTTGCTGGAAACACCGGAATCGACGCCCGGCTATGCCAAGTTCAAGATGATCCGCGAGCGGGTTTCTACGCTCAACACCGGTTCGTTTTCGCGCTATTCCGAGGATCCGTTGATTCGTTCGCTGCTGTTGTCCCTGACCGGTATCGGTGGTTCGGCGATTGTCGATGCGTTGAATTATGCGAAGTTTTAATTAGTTGCTGCTCATAAGAATTGGATGGGGTGTATATCCGTTGCTGCGGTAACGGCTACTTATGGTTTCGCCCTTACGGCGACTCACTTTTTCAAACGCCAAAAAGTAAGCAAAAGGCTTTGCCCCACCACTCGGTGCCTCGCCTAGGCTCGGCATGCCCTCTCTCCGGCATTGCTCCGTGGGTCGCCGCGATGGGCCGTCCC
>NZ_JAAVXC010000006.1:0-136 GCF_013416725.1 Pseudomonas sp. SbOxS1 | reverse complement strand
GGTTAACGGGGCACCCAGATCAAAAACAAAAGCGAGGCGGCCTTAAAGCCGACCTGACTCTTCCGGATACCCCCGACCCCCTGTAGGAGCCAGGCTTGCCGGCGAACCAGACGCTGCGGTGTGTCTGTTGTACCGC
>NZ_JAAVXC010000059.1:12723-12849 GCF_013416725.1 Pseudomonas sp. SbOxS1 | reverse complement strand
TGCGCACGGCTCACGTCATGCGTCGTCATTGGAACGCGGAGCGTCCCTGGCGGCATTCCTTTGCGGCGCGTGGGAACGATCACAATGCGTACGGCTCCCGATCAGGTCGGCTTTAAGGCCGCCTCG
>NZ_JAAVXC010000059.1:0-12688 GCF_013416725.1 Pseudomonas sp. SbOxS1 | reverse complement strand
AGGGCATGCCGAGCCTTAGCGAGGCACCGAACGTCAGGGGCAAGAGCCCTTGGTTACTTGGGGCCGGGCGGCGTTCCGTTTTTCCAAGTGACTCGCCGTAAGGGCGAAACCCTAAGTGGGCGTTACCGCAGGAATGGATATGTACGCCTGAAAGGTAATTATCGTCTGCCAGGACGCCTTCGCCGGCAAGCCGGGCTCCTACAGGTTTTCCGAGTGACTCGCTGTAAGGGCGAAACCCTAAGTGGGCGTTACCGCAGGAATGGATATGTACACCTGAAAGACAATCATCGGTAGCGATGACGCCTTCGCCGGCAAGCCGGGCTCCTACAGTAAGGGCGAAACCCCAGGTGGCCGTTACCGCAGCAATGGATATACACCCGATAAGCGCCTTCAGTGTGCGCATGAGGTTGTTAGCGAAACCGTTGGGGTATGGCCTCGGCAAACGGATAGAAGGCAAACCACGGCCTGGCTTCGTCGATGACGCGCCCGAATGAAGGCCGTTGCGTCAGCCTGTCGAAATACGCGCTCAGGTGCTGGCAGTCGTCGGGGAAGGGCACCAGCGTGCAGGCATAGAACAGGGCCGGGGCGGCCGCGCAATCGGCCAGGCTGAAGTCCGGGCTGGCCACCCAGGTTCTCAAGGCCAGCTGGCGCTCGAGCATGCCGTAGGCCGTCGTCAGCATGGCCCGTTCGCGGCTCAGGTCGCCGTTCGTCGCGTACAGGCGATCGGCGACGATCTGTTGCATCGGTGCCTGCACGTACTGGTCGAAGAATCGATCCCACAGGCGCACCTGCAAGGCGGTATCCCAATCAACAGGCAGCAGACAGTGCTCACCTGCATAAAAACGGTCCAGGTATTCGATGATGACACTCGACTCCGCCAACCCTTGCGCATGCGTGTGATCGCGGATGACCGGGAACTTGCACAGGGGCCATAACGCCTGCAGTTCCGCCCGGTCCGCCTCGTTGGAAAGATCGATGATCCGCCGCTGGAAGTCGATCCCGTGCTCGTAGAGCGCGATCAGCACTTTGTGGCAGAAGGACGACAGCGGGTGGTAATAGAGCGTCAGCGGCATTATTCAACTCCTTGGGCGCGATGGCGCCCCTTAGGGTGACTGGCAGATTAAGTCGCCATTGCGGAGTTCGCCACCTCTGCGGGTTTGCCGGGTTGCCTTGGGTTTGTAGGAGCGTGGCTTGCCCGCGAACCAGACGCTGCGGTTTATCTGTAAGACCGCGTTATCGTTTTTCGCCGGCAAGCCTGGCTCCTACAAGGGGCCCGTGTCAGAACGTCGGCGTGTACTTCACGCTGAACATCATGTTGCGCGGTTCGCCGAAGTTGTTGTTGCCACTGAGCTGGCTGTATCCCGCCGTGTAGTAGTGCTTGTCGAACAGGTTGTTGGCGTTCAGCGCCAGGCCGATCTCGGGCGTGAGCTGGTAGCCGACGCGGGCACTCCAAACGGTATAACCCGGCACGTCGAAGGTGTGTTCATAGCCCAGGGTATGGCTTTGGGTGGTGAAACCCAGCCCGGTGCTGACACGGTTCCAGTCGCCGCTGAACTGGTAATCACCCCAGACCCGCAGCATGTGTTTTGGCGTCCAGGCACTGAAGACCTTGCCTTCGTCGACCGGGTCATCGAGGTATTTGGTGGTGTTGTAGGTGTAGCCGGCAAACAGCTGCAGGCCGCTGAGCACTTCGCCGCTGATTTCCGCGTCGAGCCCCTGGCTGCGCACTTTTCCCGAGGCTGTCGAGCAGTACCAGCCGTCGCAGGCAAAGCCCGATGTCAGGTCGTTGACCGCCCGGTTTTCCTGGTCATAACGGAACAGCGCCAGGGAGGTGTTGACCCGGCCGTCCAACAGCTCGCCCTTGAGGCCGATTTCATAGTTGCTGCCGATCACCGGCTTGAGCATCGAGCCGCCGGCGTCGCGCACGGTTTGCGGTTCGAACACGTCGGTGTAGCTGGCATACACCGCCCATTCACGGCTCAGGTCATAGATGATGCCGGCATAGGGCGTGACTTCTCCGTTTTCGTTGGCGGTGCTTTCCGGATTGACGCTGACCACGTCGCTGAACGCGACCTGGGTCCATGATTTGTAGCTGAAGTCGTACCAGCTGACCCGGGAGCCGAGCACCAGGGTCAAGGGGTCGATCGGCTTGACCCGCCAGCTGCCGTACAGGCCTTTTTGCCGAATGTCGTATTTGCTCGGGGTTGCCCGGCCGCCGGGGGTGTTGAGCAAACCGTCGTAGCTGATTTCGGGGCGGTTGTGGTCAATGCCGAAGATGGTATCGGTGCTGTTATTGAAAGTTCGGGCGAACTTGTCGTCTGACGTGTACTTGGAGTAGTTACCCCCCAGCATGACTTCGTGCTGCATGGACAAGGCGTCGAAGTGGCCGATGAGGTTCATGTCCAGGCCGAGTTTGGTGGCGTCGAAATCGGTGACGAAGTCGGCGTACTGCACGCCGCTGCCGTCGAGTTCCAGGCCATCGCCGCTACTTTGCAGCCGCTGGTTTTTCGCCTTGTTGGTTTCGCTCATGCGCACGGCACCGACCTTGAAGGCCCAGTCGTCGTTGAAGTGGTGCTCAAGGTCGGTATAAACGGTGGTGACATCGATGTCCGAATGGTTCCAGCGCGCGCCGGTATAGGTGGAGCGCGGCACATCGACCGTCTTGCCGTCGGCATAGCGCGGCAGGCCGCGGATCATCGGGCGCGACTCGGCATCGGAGTAGCTGACCGCCAGGCCCAGGGTGGTGTCCTCGCGCAGGTCGAAGTCCAGGGCGCCGTACAGGGAGTGTGTCTTGCTCCACTCGTAGTCGATGAACGAATCGCTCTGGTCTTCGTCGGCCACGAAGCGGCCGCGCACCGTGCCGGCCTGATTCAGTGGCCCGCCGGCGTCCAGTTGCAGGCCGTAGTGGTCCCACGAGCCGGCCTTGCCGGTGACGGTCACGGTCGGTACGTACTGCCCGCGTTTGCGCACCAGGTTGATGGCGCCGCCGGGGCTGCCGGTGCCTTGCAACAAGCCGGACGCGCCGCGCAGCACTTCCATGCGATCGAAGAAGATCAGGTCCTGGGTGGCCCAGTTACCCAATGCGTAGGTATTGCGCGGGATCGGCACGCCGTCGTATTGCCAGTCATCGATCTGGAAACCGCGCGAGGTCAGGACCATGCCTTTGCCCACGCCCTGGACGCCGACCAGGCCGGTGGTCTTGTTCGCGGCTTCCTTCAGGTCAGTGATGTCCTGGTCGTCCATTTGCTTGCGGGTCATCACGGTGACCGACTGGGGGATTTCCTTGAGGGTGTGGGTGCCCTTGCCGATGGTCACCGCCCGCGCGGCGTAGGAGCCCGAGCCTTCAGTGGTGGCGTCGGTGCTGCGTTCGATGATGTTGGTCGCACCCAATTGCAGCGCGGCAGAGCCAGTGGCGGCCGGTTCGACGCTGTAATTGCCCTGTGCGGTCACGCGCAGTTGCAGGCCGCTGCCCGCCAACGCCCGTTGCAGCGCTTCTTGCGCAGACATCTGACCCATCACCGCAGGCGCTTGCTTGCCCTGTACGAGCGCCGGCTCCAGCGAAATGATCTGTCCGCCCTGGCTGGCAATGGCATTGAGGGTACTGGCCAGCGGGCCGGCGGGCAGATTGAACGACAGGGTTTGCGCCTGCGCCAGGGCAGGGCCTGCCAGGGTTGCCAGGGCAACGGTTACGCAAAGCGGGTGGGACCACGGGTTGAGCACAGCATTCTCCTGAAGGTGTAAGTGTCAGGAGATAGGTGGGATGAGAAATGAAAACCGGACACGAATAAGAGTGATTTGCAAAAAAAACTATTCTTTGTCCGATTTTGCACGGATCAGCGTCAGCCACGGACTGTACTGATCGACCCGGATCGGCAGGGTTTCAGCCAGCGCCGCAAAGACACGCGCGGGGTCATTGAGCGGGAACACGCCCTGGACTCGCAAGTTGCGCACTTCAGGGGACACGCGGACAAAACCGCGGCTGTAGGGGCGCAGTGCATCGACTACGTTTACGAGGGGCTCGTCCAGCACATTCACCCGCCCGCTGAGCCAGTCAGCGCGATATCGCTGATCGCCGCTGACAGCTTCGATGCGCCCCGCGTAGAGCAGGGCGGACTCGCCCTCCTGCAGGTCACGCCGGGTGCCATCGAACAGGCTGGCCTGGACTGAATGCTCCAGCACCACCACACGACTGGCGTCCTGCTCCTGGGCGACCAGGAAACGCGTGCCCAGTGCACGCACTTCACCCTGGGCGGTGCGCACACGCAGGGGACGTCGCGGATCGGCCGCCACCTGAATGATCAGTTCGCCGTGGCGCAGGATGACCAGCCTTTGCTGGTCGTCGAATTGCAGGTCCACCGCGCTGTCGGCGTTGAGATTCAAGCGGCTGCCGTCGGCCAGGTTGAAATCCTGGCGCTGCCCCCGTGTGGTGGACAGGTCGGCGAACAGGCTGTCGCCCAGTGGGCTGCGCGCGCCCAGCCACAAACCGCCCCCGAGCAGGCCCAGGCCGGCGATCACCCGCAGCGCATCACGCCGCGATGCCTGAGGCTGCAACAGGACCTGGCGGGCATGCTCGGTTTGCCCCGGCAAGCGTCGGTCCAGGGCACGCAGGGTGTTGAAGGAACCGCCCAGGCGTTCCTGCAATCTGGCCCAGGCCTGGGCGTGCGCCGGGTCCTTGGCCAGCCAGGCATCGAATCGCGCCTGCAGGGCGGCAGTGGGGGTACCGGCGCGCAGGCGCACCATCCAGTCGATGGCCTGCTCGCTGACAGGGTCGAGGCGCTCGGTGCTCATGCGGCCATCTCGCTCAGGTAGCACTGGCGCAAGGCCTGTTTCATGTAGCGGCTGACCGTGCGCTCCGACAGCCCCAGCTTGTGGGCGATGGCCACATAACTCATGCCGTCCAGCTGGCTGTAGAGGAAGGTGGCCTTGACCACCGTCGGCAGGCCATCCAGCGCCCGGTCAATGGCCACCAGGGCTTCGATCAGTTGCAGTTGCTCTTCCGGGGAGGGTGCCACCATCTCGGGCAGGGTGGACAGGCGTTCCAGATACGCCAGTTCCAGTTTGCGCCGGCGATGACGATCGAAAATCAGCCGTCGGGCAATGGTCGAGAGGTAGGCACGCGGCTGTTCGATGCTGTCGGGATCGACCCGGGCCATCAGCATCTGGCAAAACGTATCGGCGGCAGTGTCCTCGGCATCCGCATGATTGCGCAGCCGACGCTGGATATGCTGCAGCAGCCAACGGTGGTGATCGCTGAAGAAGAAGCTCAGCTTGCTGGTCGAAGGAGGTTGCACCGGTGTTTTTTCCAGATGTTAGTGTAAATCGTTCTCAATACTACCTTTGAGCGACGAACCACCGCAATCGGGACTTCTTCTGGCAACCTTTGTGCGTGATCTGTTTTACCGGTTCAGCGTTTATTTATCGGCATTGGTCGTGCGGATCAGGTTGTTGCGCAACGCTACGATCGCCTTTTGCATTTGCACGAAATCGTCTGGATCGAGGCCGGTTTGCGGAAAGCCGTCTTCCGTCAGTTCTGCGCGCAGTTCGCGACCTGCGTCGGTCAGGCTGATGCGCACCTGGCGTTCGTCTTCCGGGTCGCGCTGACGTCGCAGGTAACCCATAGCCTCGAGTTTTTTCAGGATCGGGGTGAGGGTGTTGGATTCCAGGAACAGTTTTTCTCCCAGGCTGCCGACGGTCTGGTCGTCCTGCTCCCACAGCGCGACGAGGGTGATGTATTGCGTATAGGTCAGGCCTAGCCGTTCGAGCATCGGCTTGTAGGCCTTGCCGAAAGCGAGGTTGGTGGAATAGACCGCAAAACACAGGAAGTCGGACAGCTTCAGATCCAGGGCGGACGTCTTGTCGGTGGTTTTCATGGGTGTTCTCTTGGGGCCGGCTGCGAGACTCAGACTATACATCGTATGCGATGGTGTCGGAAGTGCTCTAACCCGCTGGGCATCTGTCTCGTAACGGCCGACGGCCGGCTCTCCGGGAAATCCCGGGGAGCCGGCCGGGCGATGCGTTACTCGGTCAGGACGTTGATGGCGACGTCGATGTTGCCGCGGGTGGCCTTGGAGTACGGGCAGATCGCATCGGCGTTGTGGGCCAGTTCGGTCGCGACTTCGTGTGACAGGCCCGGCACCCGCAGGGTCAGTCGGGCCTGGAGGAAGTAGGCGGCGCCGGTCTGGCCCAGGTCGACTTCGATGTCCACGGCCGTATCGGCCGGCAGCGTCACTTTCGCCTGTTGGGCGGCCAGGCCCACCGCGGCGATGTAGCAGGCCGACCACGCCCCGGCGAACAGCTGCTCGGCCTTGGGATGCGGTAGCACGCCGGTGAACACGTGTGCCGGCGTGGCGCTGCCAGGGGACGACAGTTCGATGTCGAGGTTGCCGTTATGGCCGCGCGAGGTGGTGCCGGCGCTGCTCAGGGTGGTGTGGGTCTTGCCGCTGGCCAGGACTTTTTCGATTTTGCTCATGATGATTTCCTCAGGTTTACCGATTATGTTGTTCGTGTGCGCTAACATCGCATGCGAGATTAATTAGACCGTAATAACGTTCAGGGCAACGTCGATATTGCCGCGTGTTGCTTTGGAGTAGGGGCAGATGGAATCGGCAATGTGCGCCAGTTCCGTCGCGACGTCATGGGCCAGCCCTGGCACGCGCAGGGTCAGTCGGGCCTGAAGGAAGTAGGCCGGCCCCGTCTGGCCCAGGTCCACTTCAATGTCGACGGCCAGGTCCGCTGGCAGCGCGATGTTGCGCTCTGCGGCCACCAGGCCGACGGCGGCGGTGTAGCAGGCCGACCAGGCCCCGGCGAACAGTTGCTCGGCCTTGGGGTGCGGCTGGGTACCGGCGAACACGTGGGCTGGCTGGGCGGAACCGGGGGTCGACAGTTCGATGTCGAGGTTACCGTTATGGCCGCGCAAGGTGGTGCCAGCGCTGCTCAGGGTGGTGTGGGTCTTGCCGGTGGCCAGGACTTTTTCGATCTTGCTCATGGGGTGGATCCTCAAGGGTGCGGTCAGGTTTGATTTAGTGTCGTGTGCGTTTAGATCGCATCCGATGAAATTAATACTCCTCCGGAACCCGATCGACGTCAAGGGGTATATCGCAACCTGGGCGACGAGCGGTCGAGGTCCATGCCTTAGGGTTGTTCAAAAAAATGCCCCGAGCTGTTCAGGCTCGGGGCATTTCATTGACGCTTGACCATCGACTCCCGGTTGTGGGTGATGATCAGCTTTGTGGCACTACCCGAGCTTCATTGCCGGTGCCTTCGATATAAACACTCTGGCCTTTGCTGAGTGCGGCATTGACCGGCTGGGTCACCGACACCAGAACGCCGCTTTTCGTGCGCACGATAATCTGCTGGGCTTGTTGCGGTTGATCGTATTTTTTCTTCTCGGCGTAGTTGCCACCCGCCGCACCCGCGAGGGCGCCAGCGACCATGGCGACATCTCGCCCGGTGCCCGAACCGATCAGGCTACCGATTCCCACGCCCGCGAGTCCGCCAAGAATGGCGCCGACGCCGCTGTCGTGATTGGTCTGCATCTGCGTCATGGTGATCTGCTCGATTTTCCCTGAGCGGATTTCCATCTCGCCGGCGCCACCGCTGCCAGCGTCGACGGCGGCGCAGGCGCAAAGCACCAGACTTACAAGCGTGATCGTTAGCCAGGAAGCGGTGTTTTTCATGTTGAACTCCATCATCCAGGGGAAGCGGTTCATTCAAACGCAGCAACACACGTTAGACGAAGGAGACTAGCACAGGGCCCTGCGGCCGCCGCCGGTGCTGCGCACGGCGACAGGTCGCTGGTCTGGCAGCGCCCTCAGAACGTGCAGGAGGCAGCGGAAAATACCACCCGGCCGAACTGCGCATTGGCGTCCAGTGGCGTGATGGCGAGCAATTGGTCCAGGCGGACCTCCTGCTGGCCGTCAGCCGTTTCCAGGCGCAGAAACTCTTCCTTGTCGCTGGAGGTGCGCGTGGTCAAGGCCGTGGCGACCAGGCGTGCGCCATCGTGCAATTCGATGTCCAGTCGATAGCCGCGCATACAGGCGATCTCCAGATAGTCATGCAGGTCGCAGTTCATGGGCTGGTAGGTGTTCATATCGTTATTCCTGACAACTTTGCAGTCGGTTCAACGTGGCAGGACTGGCAGCGGTCCTGGGCAATATCTTCGTCCTGAATCCCCTGTTCATCAAGGAACCGGCTCGCTCCACATTCGAATGCATTCCCCTGTAGGAGCAAAGCTTGCTCGCGATGGTCGTGAACGATAACGCGCCCTGTCTGAATGATCGCGTTGTCCGGACCTCCATCGCGAGCAAGCTTTGCTCCTACAGGGAACGAGTACATCCGCGGAACCAGGCTGCCTTCACGCCTCACCCCGAATATCACCCGATAAGAAAAACCGATACCCGCTTAAGGATTTCCCAGAGGCGGGGCAGGCACCTGCGGCTTTAGAGTCACGCCCAGCGTTCGACGGGTTGGATGGCTCATGGGCCTGCCGCCATTGCCGAGCCTCTCGCAATTTCTACAAAAATAAGAAGGTGATATGCATGAGTCACGAGACGGTCGATATCAAGGCGTGGATCGACAACCGACCGGTTGCCGGCTACCAGTGGCTCATCATGAGCCTGTGTTTCTTCGTGGTGCTGTTCGATGGTTTTGACGTCGCGGTCATGGGCTTTATCGCGCCTTCGCTGATCCAGGAGTGGGGGCTGTCCAAGGCGGCCTTTGGCCCGGTGATGGGCGCCGGCATGGTGGGCCTGGCCATTGGTGCCTTGACCGCCGGCCCATATGCCGACCGCCTGGGGCGCAAGAAAGTGCTGTTGATTGCCGTGACGGGTTTCAGCGTGCTGAGCCTGGCCTGTGCCTTTGCCCGCAACCCCTACGAACTGGCAGCCCTGCGGCTGTTGACCGGCGTGGCCCTGGGCGCGGCGATGCCCAATACCACCACGCTGCTCTCCGAATACCTGCCGCAGCGTAATCGCTCGCTGTTCATCACCATCATGTTCACCGGTTTCAACATGGGCTCGGGGATGGGTGGCTTGTTGGCCGCCTGGTTGATCCCAAATCACGGCTGGCAATCGGTGCTGCTCGCCGGCGGCATCCTGCCGTTGGTGTTGCTGCCGTTCCTATGGCTGCTGTTGCCCGAGTCCCCGCGTTTCCTGGCGGCGCGTAACGCGCCAGCGAGCCAGATCGCCAAGGTGCTGAACAAGTTGGGCGGACGCTTTTCGGCGAGCACCACATTCACCATCAGCGAGCCCCAGGTCCAGCACAAGGCGCCGGTGCGCATGTTGTTCACCGAAGGCTATCGCTTCGGCACGCTGGCCCTGTGGATGACCTACTTCATGGGCCTGCTGGTGATCTACCTGACCATGGGCTGGATGCCGACCCTGCTGCGCGAAGGTGGCCTGTCCATCGAACGCGCGGCGACCATCACCGGCCTGTTCCAGATCGGCGGCACGGTCGGTGCGATCGTGGTCGGCTGGGCCATGGACCGGCGCAATCCCAACGCCGTCATTGCGACCTCCTATGCCTTGGGCGGCGCGTTCATCCTGCTGCTGGGGGCCTTCAGCCTGGAGTCGAGCCTGTTGGCGTTCGGCGTGGTCGCGGCGGGCTTCTGCATGAGTGGCGCGCAGACCGGTCTCAACGCCTTCGCTCCGGGTTATTACCCAACCGATTGTCGCGCCACAGGGGTGAGCTGGATGCTGGGTATCGGCCGCTTCGGCGCTATCTTTGGCTCTCTCATCGGTGGTGCGGTGCTCAGCCTCGGGTTGGGCCTGCCGGTGCTGTTCACCCTGTTGAGCGTGCCAGCCTTCATCGCCGCGCTGGCGATCCTGGCCAATGGTCATGCACGGCGTCGGGTCAACGGCGCGGTACTGGCGCAATAATTTTCTTCGAACACAGGAACTCACTCTTCATGGCACGCATCATCGGTGGTCTCGCTGTTTCCCACACCCCAACCATCGGCTTCGCAGTCGATCACGACAAACAGAACGAGGCGGCCTGGGCGCCGATCTTCGAAGGCTTCGAACCGATCAAGGTGTGGTTGAAGGAGCAACAGCCGGACGTGTTGTTCTACATCTTCAACGACCACGTGACGTCGTTTTTCTTCGACCATTACGGCGCGTTCTCGCTGGGTGTGGATGAGCGTTACGAAGTCGCGGACGAGGGCGGCAACCCGCGCTCGTTGCCCGCGGTCGGCGGGCATGCGGCGCTGTCGCGCCATATTGGCCAGAGCCTGATGGCCGACGAGTTCGACATGAGCTTTTTTCGCGACAAACCGCTGGACCATGGCTTCTTCTCGCCGATGTCGGCGCTGTTGCCCTGCGAGCCAGCCTGGCCGGTGGAGATCGTGCCGTTGCAGGTGGGCGTGTTGCAGTTTCCGATTCCCAGTGCGTTGCGCTGCTACAAGCTGGGACAGGCGCTGCGCCGGGCCATCGAAAGCTATCCCGAAGACTTGAAGGTGGCCATCGTCGCCACCGGTGGCGTGTCCCATCAGGTGCATGGCGAGCGTTGCGGTTTCAACAACCCGCAGTGGGACGAGCAGTTCATCGATCTGCTGGTCAACGACCCGCTGCGCCTGACCGAGATGACGCACGCCGAATACGCCACCCTGGGCGGCATGGAGGGTTCTGAAGTCATCACCTGGCTGATCATGCGCGGCGCGTTGTCGGCCACGGTAAAGAACCTGCATCAGGATTACTACCTGCCATCCATGACCGGCATCGCCACGCTGTTGCTGGAAAACCAGGACCGGCCGGTGCCCGCCGACGTCACCGCGCGCCACTTGCAGCACATGCAGCACCAGTTGGCCGGCATCGAAAAACTCGAGGGCACCTATCCGTTCACCCTGGAACGCAGCGCCAAGGGTTATCGGCTGAACAAGTTCCTGCATCGCATGATCGAGCCGCAATGGCGCCAGCGTTTTCTCGACGCGCCGGAGGCGCTGTTTGAGGAAGGCGGCTTGAGCGAGGAGGAACGCGACCTGCTGCGTCGTCGCGACTGGCGCGGGTTGATCCAGTACGGGGCGATCTTCTTCGTGCTGGAAAAACTCGCGGCGGTGCTTGGGATTCCCAACCTGCAGGTGTACGCCGCGATGCGCGGCCAGGGCCTGGACGAGTTCATGAAAACCCGCAACCAGCAAGTGCTGTACTCGGTGGCGGGCAAAGCGTCGCGCTGATCACCCGGGGCTGACGCGCCTTCGGCAAACGGCGACTCTCCCCGAGTCGCCATCTCCGATTTTCGTTTGACCTCACTGTGCCCGGCACTGACGGGCGCAGGGCATTCCCTTACCCAAAAACCGGAAAACAATAACAATGAAAACCACCGTCCATCTTCGGATCGCCTGCACCCTGGCCGCCTTTTCCGTGCTTCCGCTTGCGGCCTCGGCTGCCGGTTTTATCGATGACGCCAGCGCCAACCTGAACCTGCGTAACTTCTACATCAATCGCAATTTCACCAACCCGGCTTACCCACAAAGCAAGGCAGAGGAGTGGACCCAGAGTTTCATTCTTGACGCCAGGTCCGGTTTCACCCAGGGCGTGGTCGGGTTCGGCGTTGATGTGCTGGGTCTGTATTCGGTGAAGCTCGATGGCGGCCAGGGCACCGGCGGCACGCAGCTGTTACCGCTCGATAGCGATGGACGTCCCGCCGATGACTTTGGCCGCCTGGCGGTCGCCGGGAAGATGAAAATGGGGAAAACCGAACTGAAGGTCGGTGAGTGGATGCCGGTGCTGCCGATCCTGCGTTCCGACGACGGCCGCTCGCTGCCGCAAACCTTTCGCGGAGGCCAGGTCACTTCGCAGGATATCGACGGCCTGACGCTGTATGGCGGCCAGTTCCGGCAGAACAGCCCGCGCAACGATTCGAGCATGGACGATATGTTCATGCAGGGTAAAACCGCGTTCACGTCAGATCGCTTCAATTTCGTGGGCGGTGAATACAGCTTCAACGACAAGCGCAGCTTGATCGGCCTGTGGAATGCCGAGCTCAAGGACATCTACCAGCAGCAGTACCTGCAAATCGTCCACAGCCAGCCGCTCGGCGCCTGGACCCTGGGAGCGAACCTGGGTTACTTCTGGGGCCGCGAGGACGGTAGCGCCCGCGCTGGCGACCTGGATAACCGCACCGTTTCGGCCTTGCTCTCGGCCAGGTATGGCGGCAACACGTTCTACGTTGGCCTGCAGAAACTCAGCGGCGACGATGCCTGGATGCGGGTCAACGGCACCAGCGGCGGGACCCTGGCCAACGACAGCTACAACTCAAGCTATGACAACGCCAGGGAAAAATCCTGGCAGGTGCGTCACGACTACAACTTCGTCGCCTTGGGCATCCCCGGGCTGACGCTGATGAACCGTTACATCAGCGGCGACAACGTGCACACCGGTGCCATCACCGACGGCAAGGAGTGGGGCCGCGAATCGGAACTGGCCTACACCGTGCAAAGCGGCGCGTTGAAAAACCTCAACGTCAAATGGCGTAACTCGAGCATTCGCCGGGACTACAGCAGCAACGAGTTCGACGAGAACCGCTTGATCGTCAGCTATCCGTTCAGCCTGCTCTAACGCCGAACCCCTTGTAGGAGCGAGCCTGCTCGCGATGGTCGTCAACGATGACGCGGGAAGCCTGGTACCCCGCGGCGCCCTCAGGTTCATCGCGAGCAGGCTCGCTCCTACAGTGGATTGTCGCCATGCCCAGGATC
>NZ_JAAVXC010000058.1:0-1368 GCF_013416725.1 Pseudomonas sp. SbOxS1 | reverse complement strand
GGTTTCGCTCTTACATCTATGGTTACCCCCTTTTCTGCAATACTGTTTTTGATGCGTGTTTGGCTTGCTTTCATCTATCCGGCGTCTGAGTGGGGGTGTCGCCCCGCGCCTCGATGAGAATCGATGCCCAACGATCCTTATTAGCGAGACGGCCTTTCAGCCGTGTAAGAGCCCAGGGTTGTCGTCAGGCCGGTTGGCCGTTCACGTCATCAGTTATCCAGCATCGCAAAACCAGGTGGGTGGTGCTCGGGTGACAGCAGGGTCAGGCGTTCATCGCGTTTGGCCCTGCATCGAATTCAGTACGATGTGCTGCAATTGCCCAGGCGATTCTCGCCAGTTTGTTGGCCAATGCGCAGACCACATGGTTGGAGTGATGACAGGCCAATAGCTGTCGGACCCAGTCCGCCAGCCAGCCTTTCTGGTGGTCCAGATGCATCAGGTACACCCGGGCGCATTGGACGAGCAGGCGTCGCTGGTTACGATCTCCGCGCTTGCTGATGCCCAGCAGTACGCTCTTGCCGCCGGTGGAGTGTTGTTTGGGCACCAGGCCGATCGAGGCTGAATAGCCTCGGCCGCATTTGAACTGTTTGCCATCGCCCAACTCCGCGGCCAGGACGGTGGAGGTGACCGGGCCGACACACGGCATGGTCATCAAGCGAGTCGCCAGATCATCTTCAGCGGCCTGGCATTGCAACTCCCTGTCCAGCGACTTGATCTCCTCTTCCAGATTTTTGAAATGTCGATACAGCCTCGTCAGATTGTTTTTGAAGGGCTGAGAAATTGAACTCGCCTCAAGCAGCGCCGGCAGCGAGTTGATCGATTTGAAGCCGGGGGCCAGGCTGATGCCGATTTCTAGAAGGGCCGCATGAATCCGATTGGCGGTCGCCGTGCGGTCCTTGATGAACGCATCGCGTATCGAGTTGGACATGGCTAGCACTTGCTGGGCCTGGGTTTTTACCGGCACAAAGCGCATCGTCGGGCGAGTCGCCGCTTCGCAAATTGCTTCAGCATCGGCGAAGTCGTTTTTGTTGCTTTTCACGTAAGGGCGTACGAGATGGGGGGCAATGAGCTTGGGTAAATGTCCAAGTTTTGTGACCTCCTGCGCCATGAAGTGGGCGCCGCCACAGGCTTCCATTACCACGGTGCAAGGCTCGACATTCGCCAGATGCTGGATGAGCGAGGTACGCGTAAACTTTTTGCGGTAGAGCTCATGCCCGCGATCATCTTGCGCATGCAAGTGAAAGGTATGTTTTCCCAGGTCGATGGCTGCAATAGCTACTTTGGTCATGGCAATGGTCTCCGGTGAACCCCCTGTGAAAGCTTAGTGGGCGATCACAGGGGGCGGCGGGGGTGACCATTTCATTAGCG
>NZ_JAAVXC010000057.1:0-8039 GCF_013416725.1 Pseudomonas sp. SbOxS1 | reverse complement strand
TGGGACGCCCTGGATGAGCTCCTCGGCCATAGCGGCTCGACGCCGCACTTGAACTGGCTCGCGGAGAAGCAGCGGATTGCAGAGCTGGGGTGGTGGAGGGACGTCGCGGAAAAGGTGGGGTTGCCTTCATGGGGGAGTGCGTATCACTTCCATCCGGTTGGATTAGTTTCAAAATTTAATACGGAGTGCCCTAAAGAGTGTGTTGTTGAAACTTATGAGTTGGAGGGGTTGGCTGGGCTCCTTATCGTTTCAAAAGAATCATTTCAGTTTATTTTGGAAAAGGAGGGATATAGCGAATACCCTTATGTGCCGGCTGGTGCCAGCGGAGTAACTATTGGGTATGGGTATGATTTAGGGCAGCAATCAGCATTGCAAGTTCGTCAAGATCTTTCTCAACTCTATGCTCAGTCCGACATTGAAACTTTAATAGGCGCTGTCGGGAGACAAGGGGACCAAGCGAGAAGCATCTTAAGTTCCGTTAGCCAAATATCAATTAGCAAGGATAACGCTATAGCTCTTGCCGTCAGAATGAAAAAACGCTATGCGCAGCTAGTGATTGATGCTTATCCCGGAGTGATGGTTTTGCATCCACACTGCCAAGGAGCATTGCTGTCTCTTGTAGTTAATAGAGGAAACTCATTTACCCGACCAAATACTGACTCTCGATTGGAGATGAAGCAAATTTACGAAGACTTATTGAATCGAAGCCCCGAAAAAATCCCATCTAGATTTCGCTCAATGAAAAGACTTTGGGAGGGAAAAGCCGGGCTTGGAGGGCTAATAACCAGACGAGAAGATGAAGCTAAACTTTTTGAGAGAGGTTTGAAATGCGATTGCTGGAACTGACGCTTTGCGTTTTCAGTGTTTTTTGGATTTCTTCAAGTTTTGCTGACGGAGATTGCGATAAAGAAAGCTCTATTACTAAAGACATTTTGCAATGTGCGGATACTGCCTACAAAAAAATAGATAAAAAACTTAACGAGCAATATTCAGCACTGGGTGCGAACCCGAAATTTATTCATAGAACTTTGCTTTTGGATGGTGAGCGGGCTTGGATTAAATACAGGGATGCTCACTGCGAAAATATTTACGACTCTATATTACCAGGTGAAGAGGCTGGAATTGAAAGAATACTGTGCCTAGCTTCTTTGACATCATCAAGATTGGTGGAGTTATTGTATTTAGATACAGGCATTAACGGCGACGGCTTCTATAGCTCACTTTCCATCATGAAGAAGATTTCTTCCATGACGAGGGAAGAAATATTTTCGCACATAGATAGTTTAGAAAAAAACCCTGAAGAGACTGACTACTACAATAAAAATTGTGAGCTAACAGACGCCATTCATGCAGAAGACGAAAAAATCTGTCGGATCCGAATGAAATTTCAGGCGATGTAGATATGAGGCTGCGTATCGAAAGCTATTCACTTAGAAAGCTTAAGATGCAAGCCTGCACTCGAAGATCATTTAGACAGGGAGGTTTTTTTTGCGCACAGTGCACGGAGCTATTTCAATGACAAAAATTGAATTTGGAATGAATTTATTAAAGCTGCTCCCCTGCTTTATTCTGACCTTGGATCTCAGAGAAGCGAGAGCAAATGAATACAAGGATAATTTGTGTAATCCTGAGAAATCATGGTTGCGTCATGCAAGTTGGACGAGAATAAAAATAGAACTTTATCTTTTTGTGCTAGTGCTGATCGCGAGACGATGCTTTATCGATTTGGCACGAGACCAACGATTGAGTTAATGAAAAGCTTCTCAAGCGAAAATCCGGTTTTTCGGTGGATAGATACTGCAACACATACGATATATTTTGGATTTAGATCGTCAGGGTATGCTTATGTTTTTGGTGTTCCGCAGGAGACGCTAGGGGCGAAGGCTTTTTTGGACGTGACCAACTTGAATAGGCCTGTGATGACTCACACATGCACTGGAAATTCTTTTGGAAGAAAATCAATTGTCAGTGAAGCGATAAAAGATATAGACGATAATTTGGTTAGAGGGTCCGGCTTTATATTTCCGCCTGATAGCAACTTCACAAATAGCGTTCCTAATTTGAAACGAGAATAAGTTAATCATGCCAATCAGACTGGATAAAGTGCCTCCTCCCGCACTGTACCCCCAACCACCTCGTTTTTTGCTTTGGCTCAGCCTGTTGTTGCTGTTTTGTTTGCTGGGCGCAGGAGGAACGTTGTTGTTCGGCGATGAAACCTTGCCCGAGCAGCCTTCGGATTTATGGCACTTGGCCTTGGGCTTTCCAATCCTGGGTTGGTGCGTGCTGGGTTTCGGGCGAATGCTTTTGTACGTAGGCGAACACGGTGCCGCCGAAGGGTGGGATGAAGCTCGTGAAGAAGACCTGACCCGCAAAATTCGTCAGGGGCGTCGCTCGCAACAGGTGTTGGCAGTGAGTTTGCAGACGGCGCTTCAAGAACCTGCAGATGAACCGGTAACACAGCTGGAAGCTCTTTTGAGTGGGGCGATAGCGCTGAAGTCTCAAGCATCCAGATTGGATGGAGCAACGCTGCGCCATAGTTGTTTATCCTGCGATGCAGATGAAAATCCGGAAGCGCTGTTGCTGAGTATTTGGGCACAGACGCTCGCCGACCTGGCACCCACCTTGGCGCAGTTGCCTGCCGATCAACCACTGGCCCTGTTGCTGGACGTCGATACCGGTTTAGCGGAGAACCAGTGGCGCCGAGTCTGGCAACAGGCGTGGCGCGAATCCGACATTCGCCAGCCCGTTACCCCTGTCGATGGCCGCGAACTGGCTGCACTGGACCAGTGGCTCGACCAACGTATCCGCGATCGGGCGTTGCTGCTGGTGGTGGCCGTGCAGTTTGCCCCGCAGCAGCCTGAAGGCACGGCGGAAGCTGCCGTCGGGTTGTTGCTTGGTAACCGCCTGACGCAAACCACCTTACCGCCCATAGCCTATCTTCACCGCCCGGAGCAGGAACGCACGCCCTCCTCCGATGACCTGCTTTATGCCACGCGCCAGGCCCTTGATTGGGTGCCGCTTGAATCGACATCGATCGAGCGAGTTTGGCGAGTGGGCATCGACGCGCAACGGGCTGTCGCCATCGCCAGCGTATTGTCCAAAGTGCCCATGTCAGCCAACAAGACGGGGCTGTGCAACCTCGATGCAATGTTGGGTCATCCAGGCTGCGCGTCGCCTTGGCTAGCCATCGGTGCCGGGACGCAGGCCGTCCAGCGCGGTGCTGGGTCGCAATTCATCTTCAGTGGCGGTGCTGCTGCAGATGGGCTGTGGGGCACGGTGTTGATGCCGGTATCACCCATTCAACCTTGCCTGGGCGACTAAACCTGATCACTGAAGATCAGTGAGGCTAACCAGGTTTCCGAGCCACCCCAAGGCGCACAAGCCGTCTGATTCAGATACGCCTTCGCCTGCAGGAGCACGCGGGCGGCGATCCGGCTTACCCGTGGACTGTGACACCGTGTCATCGTTCTTCGCGGGCAAGCCTCGCTCCTACAAGGGCCACATCAGCCGCTAGATCCCCATCACCATCTGCCCACTATCAACACGCAACTCGACACCATTGATCGCCCGGGATTCATCGCTGGCCAGGAACAGTACGCTGGCCGCCACATCTTCAGGCCGGCACATGCGGTTCATCGGGTCGCTGTCGATGGTCAGGCGGTTCGGGTCGATGCCTTGGGGGAGGCTGCCGCGGGTCATGTCGGTGAGTACGCCATCGGGGTGCAGGGTGTTGCAGCGGATGCGGTATTTGCGTCGCCGGCAAAGCGCTGCCACCGAACGCGACAACGCCGCCACCGCGCCCTTGGAGGCGCTGTAGGCTGCGTAATCATCGCGTCCGGCCAGGGCCGCGATGGACGACAGGTTGATGATCGAGCCACCGCTGTCCTTCATCAACGCGATGCCTTCGCGACAGCCCAGAAACACGCTGTCGGCATTGACCCGCAGCATCTTGTGCCAGTCCGCCAGGGTGGTTTCTTCAATCGAACCGCAGATCAGGATGCCGGCGTTGTTGACCAGGATATCCAGGCGACCGTAGCGCTCGCGCACATGGTCGATGACCTGGCGCCACTGCTCTTCGCTACTGACGTCCTGGCGAACGAAGGCTGCCGTCGGCCCGATTTCGGCGGCCAGGGCCTGGCCGGCCTCGACGTCCAGGTCGCTGATCAGCACCTGGGCGCCTTCGGCCGCCAGCAGGCGCACGCTCGCGGCGCCGATGCCCTTGGCGCCGCCGGTGACCAGCGCAACCTTACCGTGAACCCGCCCCATCTTGTTGTCGATCATCATGTCATCTCGTGTGTGTGGATCGTTTCGGCTTGCTGGCGGTGCGGGTGGGCGGCGGCAGCGCCGGCACGACGACCGGAGAACACGCAGTCGGCCAGGGACAGGCCACTGATGTACAGGTGCGACGGAACACCCAGGGCACTGCGCCCGGCTGCGTACAGGCCACTGATGGCTTGCCCCTGTTGATCCAGCACCGCGCCACTGCGCTCATCCACGCGCAAGCCGCCCAGGGTCAGGGCTCCCAGGGGGAAGACCGGATTGGTCACGGAGATATCGCAGGCATAGAACGGCCCTTGCTCAAGCACCTGGCGCCCACCCTCGGACTTGCCGAACGGCTCCGGCGCTTCGCCACGGGCGGCGGCGTTGGCGGCCAGCACCGACGCACGCAATACGGCGGGGTCCATGGAGGTCACGCTGGCCAACTCGCTCAGGCTCTTGCCTTTGCGCACCTTGAACAGCATCAGCGCCAGGGCCGGGAAACTCTGGAACCACCAGTAGCCACCGAACAGCGCTTCGCGAATGGCCTTCTTGCGCAACGGCGCATCGAGCACCAGCCACGCCTTGCCGCCCTGCTCTTCCATCAACGGCTGGCCGAGGGTGGCGCCATAGACTTCTTCATTGCAGAAGCGTCGGCCCTCGCGGTTGACCACGATGCCCTTGTGCCAACTGTATGGCGGGTTGATGAAGCGCCACGCCGATACCCGCTCAAGCCCGGAGCCCTGGCCGCCGACACTGGCGCCAAGGCGCAAGCCGCTGCCATCGCAGCCGGTGGCACCGACCTTGAAGTTGCGGCGGAATTTCGGCGCGTGCTGTTCGAGCAACTGGCGATTGAAGATGAAGCCGCCGGTGCTCAGGATCACCCCGTGGCGTGCCTGCACCCGCCGTGGTCGAGCGAAGTCGCGTTCGAGCTGGCAGATCTTCTGGCGCAGTTTGTTGCAATAGCCAGGGGCGAAGTTCTGCAGGCGTTCGGCGCGGGCGGCCAGACGCGCATGCAGTTGAGCCTCTTTGCTGCCTTCGGGCAGGCACCACAATTCGACGCCCAGCACCCGCCCCTGGGGATCGACCACCAGCCGTCGCGCCGCCGCCTGCAACAGTGTTTTCGCTCCGGCCTTCAGGCACGCTGCCTTCAAGTGTGCATAAAGCACCGCACCGCCCTGCCCTTTGCCAACGGTGCGATGCCCTCGTGGTGCAGGCGGCAAGGGGCCGCCGTGGTCAGGTACCAATTCGTTACCCGAGTAATAGAGGAAGTAGCCGTCGGGCGGGTACGAAGTCTTTCCCCCGCCCGGTGGCATCTGGTGGGCGTAGGGCGCGCCGTGGCTTTCCAGCCACTCAAGGTTGCTCACGCTGTCAGCACAAAAACGCCGCAGGGTGTCATCGCTGACCACGCCCCCGGTTTCATGCTTGAGGTAATCGAACATGGCCTGGGGGCTGTCGTTGAAGCCCGCCGCCTGTTGATGACGCGTGCCGCCACCGGCGTACACCACCCCGCCACTCTTGGCGCTGGCACCGCCACCGGTGAAGCGATCGGCGATCAGCACGTCGGCACCTTGGGCGCGTGCCTCCAGCGCGGCGCAGGCCCCGGCCGCCCCCCAGCCGACGACCAACACGTCGCATTGTTCGTCCCAGGACAGGCTGTCGCCATCGGCCACTTGCAAGGGTGGCAGCACGTCGGTGCTGGGGAGGTTATCGGACATTGACATAGGCCCTCCTAGCGCTGGCTGGCCAGGTGATTGGCGGCGACATAACCGAAGGTCATCGCCGGCCCCAGGGTGCCACCCGCCCCCGGATAGCTGGTGCCCATCACCGACGCCGAGCAGTTGCCGATGGCGTACAAGCCGGCGATGGCGCTGCCATCTTCGCGCACCACCTGGGCATGTTCGTTGGTCAACAGGCCGCCCTTGGTGCCGATGTCCCCGGCATCCAGGCGCATGGCGTAATACGGGCCTTTGCGCAGGGGCGCCAGGCACGGGTTGGGCTTGACGTTACTGTCGCCGTAATAGCGGTCGAAGACGTTGCCGCCACGGGCAAAGTCGAGGTCCACACCGGAACCTGCATAGTCGTTGACCTTGGCCACGGTGGCTTCCAGGCCGAGGCTGTCGACGCCGATCTGTCGGGCAAGGTCTGCCAGGGTGTCGCCCTTCCAGTACAGGTTATTGAGCCACTCCTTGCGCAGGCGGCTGTCGGGCATGATCTGTCCCGGCATCAACGGCCCCATGGCGTAGTTGAAACGGAAATGCGCGTCGAAGATCACCCAGGCCGGCACCGACTTGCCGCCGGTTTTCTGGTTGTCACGATGCATGGCATCGACGAATTCCAGGTAAGGCGCGGCTTCGTTGACAAAGCGGTGCCCCAGGCCGTTGACCACGATGGCGCCGGGGAACGCACGCTCGGCGAAGATCCCCCGGGGCTTGTCTTCTCCTGGCACGGCAATGGTCGGCGCCCACCAGGCCCAATCCATCAGCGCGGTGGCCGCGCCCTCGGCGATACCGGCTTCCAGCGCCGCGCCGGTGTTGTTGCCGGGCGGTGTCGCGCTCCAGGCCTTGCGGGTTGGCTTGGGCAGGTACTGGTCGCGCAGGGCCTGGCTCTGTTCGAAGCCACCGGAGGCCAGGATCACCCCGTGGCGCGCCTGCAGTTGCAGCTCGGCACCGTCACGGCGCACGGTGACGCCGCTGACCCGACCGTTGTCGGTGATCAGGCCGCAGAAATCGGTGTTGAGCCACAGCGGCACGTCGCGGTCCATCAGCGAGCGGCGCAACGACGCCACCAACGAGCTACCCAGGGACGCGCGGCGATCCATCTTGCTCTTGCGCCGCCATTTGAAGTCCAGCTTGTAGCGCAGCATCAGCTTCATGATCAGCACGCGCCAGCCGAAGCTACGGGCCATGGCCTTGTGCGCATCGCGCGCCGTCCAGGCGATGCGACCCATCAACAGGGTCGAAGGCGACGGCTTGCGCAGGTTCGCCAGTTCCTCATCACCCAACAGGCTGGTGTCGAACAATTCCGGATCGAGGGTCCGCCCACCCGCCAGGGCGCCCGGCAGGTGCGGATAGTAATCAGGGTATTTGGCCGCCACCGCGTAACGCACCCGACTGATGCGGGTGAGCTGTTCGATCATCTTCGGCGCATTGTCCAGGTAGGCACGCAGGCGCGTTTCACCGACATGCTCGCCCGCCGCCGCCTTCAGGTAAGTCAGGGCGGTGGCGTAGCTGTCGTTGCCCTTCATGCGCGCGAAATAGTGGTTGTTGGGAATCCAGATGCCGCCCCCGGAGATCGCCGAGGTACCACCGTACTGGCTGCTTTTCTCCACCACCAGCACGCGCATACCCTGGTCGGCGAGGAACACCGCCGAAGTCATCGCACCTGCGCCCGAGCCGACGACGATCACGTCGTATTGGGTCTGAGACTGAACTTGAGCCGTCATTGTTGTTATGCCATTAGCTGAGGTCAGAAAAATACCGCCGACCACGCGGGGTGCGCTGGCGGAGTGCAGTTCATGATCGGGGGTGCGGGGGGATGGGCTCATCGTCAAAGTGGACTAGGGGGGGCCTAGGGGATTGGGTGTATATCCATTGCTGCGGTAACGGCGACTTATGGTTTCGCCCTTACGGCGACTCACTTTTTCAAACGCCGGAGTGCCGGCCCAGCAAAAAGTAAGCAAAAGGCTTTGCCCCACCACTCGGTGCCTCGCTAGGGCTCGGTATGCCGTAACGAAGGCATTGCTCCGTGGGTCGCCGCGATGGGCCATCCATGGCCCAGCG
>NZ_JAAVXC010000056.1:0-18813 GCF_013416725.1 Pseudomonas sp. SbOxS1 | reverse complement strand
TTAACGGGGCACCCAAATCCAAAGCAAAGCGAGGCGGCCTTAAAGCCGACCTGACTTTTTACGGCTGTACCTGATCCCCTGTGGGAGCCAGCCTGCTGGCGATGGACGTCAACGATAACGCGCCCTGTCTGAAGGATCGCGTTGTCTGGTCGCTCATCGCCAGCAGGCTGGCTCCCACAGGGGAATGTGGATAAACCTGCAATCAGGTCGGCTTTAAGGCCGCCTCGTTTTTGCTTTTGCTTTTGCTTTTGATTTTCTTGCCCCATCGAGAGGCCGAGTGGAGGTTCTGCGCAGTGGGTAAACNNCCGCGCTGGGCCAGGGATGGCCCATCGCGGCGACCCACGGAGCAGGACCGGAGCGAGGGTACCCCGAGCCTTAGCGAGGCACCGAACGCCAGGGTCAAGAGCCCTTGGTTACTTGGGGCTCTTCCAAGTGACTCGCTGTAAGAGCGAAACCATAGGTGGCCGTTACCGCAGGAATGGATATGTACTCAGTCAACAAAATCCCCATTGGCCGTCAGGCCGCCTTCGCGGGCAAGCCTCGCTCCTACAATGGGTCGGGTACATCCGGGAGAGATTGGTCGTCTGCCAGACCCGAATCCAGCCTCAGACCCCAATATTCGAAGAAGCAGGCAACCGAACCCCATTGCGCACTTCCCTGGCCGTACACCCAAAGTGCTGGCGAAAGCTTCGGGTAAATTGCGCCTGATCGCTGAAGCCCCAGCGCATGGCCAGTTCGCCAATAGACAGGTGGCAGTTGGGATCACGCAGGCCTCTGTTGACCGCCTCAAGGCGGCGCAGGCGAATCCATTCCCCGAGGCTGTAGGGCGTGCTGCTGAAGAGCTTATGCACATAACGCACGGACAGCCCACAGGCCTCGGCGATCATTGGCGGCGCCAGGTCGGGATTGCCCAGTTGCTGGTCGACGTAATGCTCAATGCGTTGCAAATGCAGGGCGGCCAGGTTCGAGCTTTCGCTGCTGAGCACCCGCTCATCGTCACGCAATGCCATCAACAATGTCGAAAGAGCCTGCTCCAGCAGCATGTGCCGGGCGGGCGCGTCGCATTCGTCGAAACGTGCGGCGCACATCGCCAGTTGGTCGACAAAGACCCGTCCGAGTGCGCGCCTGGCGTCGAAGCACAGGCGGGTGTAGCGCTCGGCGCCGCGCAGTTGGCCGTGCAGCGCGCGTTCGGGGAGCTTGAACACCCACAGATCGTTGTCGCTGGCATAGTGAAAGCGGTAGGGCGCGTCGCCCCGTTCGAAAATGAAGCCACCGGGCTGGCAATGCAGGGCGCGGCCGCCCTGTTCGAAATGCACTTCGCTGCGCCGCGGTACGGTGACGAGGTAGCAGGCTTCGCGGTCTTCACTGACCTGGGCTTTGCTGCGCGAATAGCCCAGTTGACTGGAGCGCAAGCGTGAAAGGGTCAGGGCGGTGCTGCCAGTTTCCCAGATCTGCAGGCTGCCACTGAAAGGGCGGTCGGGCGCGAACTCCAGGGACAGCGGAAAATAGGCACTGCCAATGGCCTGGGCCCAGAGCGGCTGGCGTTGATTGTCTGGCCAGGAGCGGGTGGAGAGTTTGTAGGCCATGGCTGCCCTCGTATCATTTTTATTATGAGGACGGTGCCGACGCTAAAAAGCCGCCGGCACCGTTGGGTTGCCATCATTTGCCAATGCTTACGGGCGGTCAATCACCGGGTGTCAGCCGGTAGGTGGCCGATGGTGCGAGCGTGGCCTGCCAGCCAGGGGGGACGACGATGTTGGTGGTCGACTCTTCGATCACGCACGGGCCTTTTACCGTTTGCCCCGATTGCAAGCGGTCACCGTTGTACACCGGCGTTTGCTGCCAGGACGACTGGGCGCTGAACAGCATCGAGCGATGATCGCTGGCCTTGGGCGCGACATCCTCGGCAGCGGGCGGAAGTTCCGGCATGGGCGGACGTTGCAGGCGCGCGATCACCGAGCATTCGAGGTTCACCAGTTCTGCCGGGCTTTGCGGTTCGCTGTAGGAGAACAGCGCCTTGTGCCGGGTGTGGAACGCCTCACGCAAGGCGACCAGGCCCGCCTGATCCAGCTGATCGCAGGCCAGCTCCACGCTGCATTCGTGGATCTGCCCGAGGTAGCGGATTTCCAGGTTGTACAGGCACTCGACATTATTGCCAGCGCCGAAGCCATCGTCGCGCAGGTTGTTCATGCCGCGCTCGCGCAGGTCACGCAGGGTCTGGTTGAGCAATGGCAGGTCGACCAGTTCGTCGTCGAGGCGCATCGGCAGCGTGGTCAATTGGTCGTAGCGGATATCGGAAAGAATCTGCCCGTAGGCGCACAGCCCGGAAGCCACTTTCGGGATCAGCACCACCTTGCTGCCGATTTCCTCGGCCAGGCGCATGACGTGCATGCCCGCTGCACCGCCCGCGCCGATCAGGGCAAAGTCCCGTGGGTCATACCCGCGCTCGACCGACACTCGGCGAATGCCGCTGACCATGTTCAGGTTGACCAGAGTGATGATGCCGAGCGCGGCGTGTTCGACGCTGATGCCCAGGGGCTCGGCGATCTTGCTGCGGATCGCGTCGACGGCGGCCTGGCGGTTGAGCCGGATGCTACCGCCCAACAGTGCGCCGTCGGCCAGGTAACCCAGGGCCAGGTTGGCGTCGGTGACGGTTGGCTCGGTGCCGCCCTTGCCGTAGCACACCGGTCCCGGGTTGGCGCCGGCACTGCGCGGGCCGACCTGGAGCATGCCGAAGTCGTCGAGATAGGCGATCGAGCCACCGCCGGCGCCGAGGGTTTCGACCTGGATCATCGGCACGCCGATGCGATAGCGCAGGAAGTCAGTGTCCTTGCTGAAGTTGGTGCGCCCTGACTTGCTCAAGGTGATGTCGAACGAGGTGCCGCCCATGTCCACGGTGATCACGTTGTCGATGCCAAACGGCTGCGCCACGCACAACCCGGCTTGCGGCGCGGACGCTGGCCCTGAGTTGATCGCATTCACCGCGCGTTCACGCATCACCACGCCGGGCGCCAGGCCACCGTTGGATTGGAAGTAGCGGGTGGGCTGCTGCGCGCCGAGCTCCTCGAACAAGGCGTCGATGCGTTCGATGTAGCGGCCCATGACCGGGCTCAGGTACGCGTTGACCACGGTGGTCGAGGTGCGGGTGTATTCGCGGATTTGCGGGAACACTTCGTTGCCGGTGCAGACGAACACACCCGGCAATGCCGCGCGCACCATTTCGGCGGCGCGTTGCTCGTGGCTCGGATTGCGCACCGACCAGACAAACGAAATGGCCACGGCCTTGACGTCCTGTTCGCGAAAATATTCGATCGCTTCAGCTATCGCGTTTTCGTCGAGCGCGGCGTATTCGCTGCCATCACTGATGATCCTGCCGCCGATGGGCCGCCGCAGATGACGCGGCACCAGCATGTAGGCCGGCGGGTAACTGGCATCGTAGCGATGGCCGTCTTCCTTGTGGCCCAGGCGGATTTCCAGGCTGTCCTCATGCCCTTCGGTGCACAACAGGCCAACCTTGACTCCGGTTTTCTCGATCAGCGCGTTGAGGGCCACCGTGGTGCCGTTGATGCACAGGTCGCAGTCGCCGATGATCTCGGCCGGGGTGCGGCCGATGGCATCGGCGATTTGCGCCAGCCCGTTGCGGATGGCGAGGGTGCCGTCCTGTGGCGTTGATGGCGCCTTGAACAGCTGCACGTTGCCGCTGCGATCGGCCAGGATGAAATCGGTGAAGGTGCCGCCGGCGTCGATGCCCAGGCGATATTGTTGCTTGCTCATGATCAGGGATTCCAGATTGCTCAAAGGGGCCGGATTAAAGCGTTGCGCGCAGGGCGCTGGTCGCGGCGTCGTCGACCTGGCCGTTGCCGTCGATCACCACGCCGTACTCCAGGCGGGCGCCTTCGCGGGATACCAGGCCGTTGCGCACGTCGTCGACCACGCTGGCGACCGGGCGGCGCAGGGGGTTGCCATAGCCACCACCGCCAGGGTTGACGTTGATCACCCGTTCGCCTGGTTGCGCGGTGAGCTGCGCGTTGTAGATGAAGGACTGTTCCTCACCGTCGAGCTTGCGGTGAATCAAGCGGCCCAGCTTCGGTTCGAGCAGGACGTTGTTGGCGCCCGCGGCACCCGAGGTCGGCAGTTGCCGGCCCTCGCCAAAACCGACCACGGTCATGGCATGGTTCAGCGGTTCGATTTCAATGCGCGTCCCCGAGCCGCCGCGAAATTCGCCAGCACCACCGCTGTCGGTCATCAGGCTGTAGCGATGGACGAGGATCGGATAGGCGTACTCCAGCAACTCGATATCACCGGACATCAGCGCGCCGAAACAACACAGCGGACCGCACGCCGGCCAGCCGTCCATGGCCTTGTTCGCACCGGCACCGGAAATGATCGAGGCGAGCACCATGGTCACGTATTCGTCGTTGCCATTGCGCGGATCATGGCCGGCGATGTTGATCCCGCTGGCGTGCCCCCAGGAGGCGGTGACACGATCGGGGGCCGCTTGCTCCAGGGCCTGGCGCACCGCGTCGGCCAGGGTTTCCATCGGTGTGGTGGTGCTGTTGACGTGGGGCGCCGGCTCCTGGGCGTTGCACAAGGTGCCCGGCGGGCCGAGGTCGACGGACACGCAGCGGTACAGCCCTTCGTTGTACGGAGGGGGGACCTGGGCAAACATCATCAGCCCCAGGTAAACCCCGGACACCGAGTTACCGGCGTAGGAGTTGATGAAGTACGGCACCTGCGGCGGGCTTTCGATCAGGATGTGCGCCTCGTCGCCGCGAATTTCCACCTGCGCGGTGATCGACAGCTCACCCAGCCCATGGCCGGAGTCTTCCAGCACGGCGGTGCCGCTGTAGAGGCCATCCGGTACGTCTCGCAGCAAGGCCCGCATGTGCCGGTCCGCCATGTCCTTCAATTCGGCGATGCAGGCGCGCACCTGTTCCACGCCATACCGATCGAGCAGTTCCAGCAAGTGCCGTTCGCCGACATTGCAGGCGCCGTACTGGGCGTTGAGATCGCCTTCCTGATAGGCCCGGGCGCGCATGTTGGTCAGCAGCAGGTTGATCACGTCTTCGCGGCGCTTGCCTTGGGACCAGAGCTTGACCGGCGGGATACGCAAGCCTTCGGCGTAGATTTCCTTGGCATCCGGGTTGTAGCCGGCGGGCACCGGTCCGCCGATGTCGGTCAGGTGACCTTTGCAGACCGCCCAGAACACCAGCTCGCCTTTGTAGAACACCGGTTTGTACATGCAGCAGTCGAGAATATGGCTGCCCATGTAGGCGGGGTCATTGTGATAAATCACATCGCCTTCCTGGACGTCGTCGCCGAAGAAACCGGCCACGCATTTCATCGCCGGGATCAGCGATCCAAGGTGAATCGGGATGTCCTGGCCTTGCAGGATCATTTCCGGAAGGTGATCGAAGAGGGCGTTGGAGTAGTCGTGGGCCAGGTTGAAAACGCTTGAACGACCGGTTTTCTCAAGGGTGATGGTCATTTCCCGTTGCGCGGTCTCGAGCGCGCCGCGCACGACTGCCAGGGTGATCGGATCTACTGTGCTCATGGGTCACCAGAAATCTTGTTGTTATCCAGGTGGAGGTCAGGACGAACGTCTAACCCACGACACAAAACTACGCGCTCGAACCAGGGGCTGGCTTGGCGCAAAGTGCACTGGTTTTTGATTGTCAGTGCACTTGGGAAGGCGGTCTTACAGCCGATCAATCTCTCGCGGCTGTACTCGATCTACTGTAGGAGCCCGGCTTGCCGGCGAAGGCGGCCTGACAGCCGACCAGGATGTTGTTGACTTTGTACATATCCATTCCTGCGGTAACGGCCACCTATGGTTTCGCTCTTACAGCGACTCACTTTTTCAAACGCCAAAAAGTAAGCAAAAGGCTTTGCCCCACCACTTGGTGCCTCGCTAGGGCTCGGCATGCCGTAACGAAGGCATTGCTCCGTGGGTCGCCGCGATGGGCCATCCTTGGCCCAGCGCGGCTAAACCGGCGTCCTGCCGGTTTACCCACTGCGCAATGCCTGCGTTCGGCCATCGTGGTTAACGGGGCACCCCAGATCAAAAACAAAAGCGAGGCGGCCTTAAAGCCGACCTGACTTTTACGGCTGTACCTGATTCCCTGTGGGAGCCAGCCTGCTGGCGATGGATGTCAACGATAACGCGCCCTGTCTGAAGGATCGCGTTGTCTGGACGCTCATCGCCAGCAGGCTGGCTCCCACAGGGGAATGTGGACAAACCTGCAATCAGGTCGGCTTTAAGGCCGCCTCGCTTTTACTTTTGCTTTTGCTTTTGCTTTTGCTTTTGCTTTGGCTTTTGATTTTCTTGCCCCCTCGAGAGGCCGAGTGGAGGTTCTGCGCAGTGGGTAAACCGGCAAGGATGCCGGTTTAGCCGCGCTGGGCCATGGATGGCCCATCGCGGCGACCCACGGAGCAGGACCGGAGCGAGGGTATGCCGAGCCTTAGCGAGGCACCGAACGCCAGGGGCAAGAGCCCTTGGTTACTTGGGGCTCTTCCAAGTGACTCGCTGTAAGAGCGAAACCATAAGCAGCCGTTACCGCAGGAACGGATATGTACACCTGAAAGACAATCATCGAATGTCAGGACGCCTTCGCCGGCAAGCCGGGCTCCTACAGTAGAACGGGTACAGCCGCGAGCGATTGGTCGGCTGCCAGCCCCTATCGCAGGGCCTCAAAGATGATCCGCATCGATTACCGCCTTGGCAAACGCCTGCGGATCTTCCTGCGGCAGGTTGTGGCCGATGCCGCCGCTGATCAGGCGGAATTCGTATTTGCCGGTAAAGCGCTTGGCGTAATCCTCGGGGGCCGGGTGCGGCGCGCCGTTGGCATCGCCCTCCAGAGTGATGGTCGGCACGCTGATGGAAGGCGCGGTGGCCAGTTTCTGCTCCAGCGCTTCGTACCGGCTCTCGCCCTGGACCAGGCCCAGGCGCCAGCGGTAGTTGAACACGGTGATGTCGACGTGGTCGGGGTTTTCCAGCGCCTTGGCGCTGCGGTCGAAGGTGGCGTCATCGAAGGCCCATTTTGGCGAGGCCGTTTGCCAGATCAGCTTGGCGAAGTCATGGGTGTTTTTCTCGTAGCCGGCGCGGCCGCGGTCGGTGGCGAAGTAGAACTGGTACCACCACTGCAGCTCGGCCTTGGGCGGCAGCGGGTTCTTGCCGGCGGCCTGGTTGCCGATCAGGTAGCCACTGACCGAGACCAGTGCCTTGACCCGCTCTGGCCACAGTGCCGAAACGATGTCGGCGGAACGTGCGCCCCAATCATAGCCACCGAGCACGGCTTGCTTGATCTTCAGGGCGTCCATGAAGTCGATGACGTCGCTGGCCAGCGCGGCCGGCTGGCCGTTGCGCAGGGTCTTGTCGGAGAGAAAGTGCGTGTCGCCGTAGCCTCGCGCATAGGGCATCAACACGCGATAACCCTTGGCCGCCAACAAGGGCGCGACCTCGTCATAGCTGTGGATGTCGTACGGCCAGCCATGCAGCAGGATCACCACCGGACCATCGGCCGGGCCCGTTTCGGCGTATGCCACGTTCAGCAGGCCGGCGTTGACATGCTTGAGCGGACCGAACGCCGAAGTGGCCGCCTGCGTGGCACCCGCCGCTGTTGCGCCAGGCTGCGCGGTAGCGGACGTTTGCCCGTGGGCGGCACCCAGCACGCCGAACAGACTCAGCGCGAGGATCGAAGCGCTGATCAGACTGCGACGGGGTTTACCGGTGTTGTCGTTCTGCTGTGCCATCTTCATCGTGATGCTCCTTTGCAAGCCGCTGGCCAGGGGATCCGGCCGATCCCCTTCAAACCCTGCCTGCATTTGAGCGCGGTGACGTATCTGGCCTGTGTCGAAGAGCGGGACCGGTGCAAGCACCTGTATCCCGCCGTTGTCCAGATACACAGTGATACACAGCGTCGGATCAGGCCTGCGCTGCACTCACCTGGCCGCTGGCCGTGGACTTCCTGCGCACCGATTGATACAGCAGGCTGGACACCATGAAGCCAATGATCGCCAACCCGCTCATCAGGCTGAATACATAGTTATAGCCCTGTTGGCCGGGGAAGTGGTCGAGGATGGCGCCGTAGATCACGTAGGCGAACATGCCCGGTGCATAGCCGATCAGGCAGCCGATGCCGAAGGCCGAGCCGGTGATGTGCTGGGGAATGCCGACTTCACCCATGGGTGCCCAGAACACGCCGCGCATGGAGAACACGATCAGCGCGAAGGACAGGGTGGCGGCCATGCCGGCATAGATGAAGCCCGGGCTCTTGGGAATCAGCAGGATGACGCCCATCAGCGGCAGCAGCGCCAGGAAGGCCCACTTCAGGTAGCGGCTGGTGCTCTTGAAATGCTTGTCGGCGATGAAACCGCCGGCAGGGCCGCCGAGGATCTTCAGGAAGTACTGGTTGATGATGCCGTAGGCGCCCACCAGTGCCACGGGCAGGCCGTACATTTCCTTGAGGTAGGGAATGAAGTAGGTCAGGCCGCAGTAGACGATGTAGACCATGAACACATTGAGGCTGACCAGCCAGATGCCCGGCACCTTGATCGCTTCGAACAGGTTGGCCAGGCCGTTGCCGGGTTTGGCGGTCGTCTGTGTGCCACCGCTCTTGAGCAGGAACCAGGTCAGGGTCCCGGCGAGGATGTCGATCACCGAGTAGAACAGGATCGCCGACTTCAGGCCGGCTTCGCCCGAACCCATGGCGACGAACACGCCCAGCGCGCAGAAGGCCACCAGGGTATCGACGACGCCACGTCCGCCTTCCAGCAGGCCGAACAACCGGCCCTGTTCCTGATCGTCGCCCAGGTTGCGGATGGCCTTGAGCAACGAGGGCCAGAAGATGCAGTCGGCACACACCGCCAGCAGGCTGAACACAATCAGCAGGTTGCTGAAGGGTGGAAAGGTGGCCAGGTACAGCCCCAGGCTGCCGGTTCCGATCAGGCCGATGGGGATCAGCTTGCGGGTGTCGTAGCGATCGGCGAGCATTCCGCCGACCACGAACAACGCAGTGGCGATGATCGCGTTGGCGCTCAGCAGCAGGCCGATTTCAGTGTGGCTCAAGCCCATGAATTCTTGCATGGGCACATAGAAGGCGTCCTTGAGGTTGGCCAGTTTGTAGATGGTGCCGCCACCGAGGATGAGTATCAGGAATCTGAGCCATTTGGCCTTGTTTTGCGTTGTCATTATTGTTCTCCGGGCGTAATCGGTTCGTAGCGTCGGGTTCAGGCTTGAGGACTGTGAGCAAGGGTCAGTTCGGCCAGGGTGCGCAACTCGGCCAGCACGCCGCGCACGTAGGCAACCTGGTTGTTCGCCCAGCGGTGTTCGTCGGCCAGCATTCGTTCCAGCGAGAAGCCGTCGGGCAGTGGCGTGTCACTCATTTCCCGATAGGCGATGAAGGGGTCAGCCGCCTCGACGGTCTGGCGGAACGCCGGGGCCACGTAGTGGTTTTCCTGCTCGAGGATGAAGGCGATCACCTGCGGGCTCGTGTCGCCCAGCATCAACAGCTCGAACAGCAGGCGGGCACTGGGCAGGTGGTCTTCGGCGCTGCCCTGCAGCACGCCGTAGTGCCCGAAGCCGTTTTGTTCGGGGACCACGCGCACGCCCTTGAGGTGCGCCTGGCGGATGTGCGGCGCCAGGTTACGCAGCGCCTGCAGGGGTTGTTCGCAGGCATTGATCATGTTGCCGAAATCAAACAGGGCATGCAGGCGAGGGTGGTCGAGGCGGTTCAGCAGTTGCGCGATCTCGTCGCTCTTGAGCTCTTCATGCTGCTCGAAGTCGAAGTACAGGTCGTGCGCGTCTGCCTGCTGCGCCAGGTAGCGCAGGTCGGTTTCGATCAGGTCCATGACCCGCGACAGCGTTCCCTCGTAGCGCGAGTAGACGCGGATGTTGCGCACGCCCAGGGCCAGGGCGATGGCGATCACCTGGTCGACATCTTTTTTGCGCGTGCTGCTGATTTCCAGATGCACGTCCAGTCCCAGGGCACGGGCCTTGTCGGCAAACACCTGCAGTTGCGCAGGCGTCATCTGGCTCAGGCTGTTGGCCTCGCCGTCGAGCAAGTGCAGGCTCAGGCCTTGCAGCTCGTGGCGATAGGCGAAGTCGAGCAGGTCGGCGGGGGTGACGCGACCGTGGGTGAGGTTGGTCAGCAGCGGGTAGGCGTGGGCAAACAGGCGCAGTTGCGCCAGTCGTTCGAGCAACTGCCGGGCCAGTGCGTCAGTCAGCACGGGTGCCGTGCCGTCCTCGACCACGTTGTGGCAAAGCAAGGCGTTGAATCGTTCCTGGATCTTATTGTTCATTCGAGTCGTTCCTGGTTCAGACACGGGTCTTGCGACGCAGCCTTTATCGCGCCAGCCAGGAACTCTCGATAGATCCATTATCAGTTAATTGTTAAGACCACTTGCCGTGCTTCAAGTGGTTTGCGTCAGGCAGCCCATGGCGTCCAGGGCTCGGGCCAGCGCCTCGACGCGTTCCCGCGCCTGGTGTTCGGGGGTGCCGGCAAAACCGATCAGCAGGGCGGGCGGCAGGACGTGCCCGATGCAGTAGTCGGAGAGGGCGTAGGTGTGGATGTTGTGTCGCGCCAGCTGCTTGGCAATCGCGTCGTCATCGAGCTTGGGGGGAAGCCAGGCGATCAGGTGCATGCCGGCGTCGACCGGGGTGATCCGCAAGAACCCGCCGAGCTGTTGTTGCAGCTGCTCGAGCAGGGCCTGCTGGCGAGCCTGGTACAGTGCGCGCAGGCGGCGGATGTGCCCCAGGAAGTGGCCTTCGCCCATGAAGTCCGCCGTCGTCGCCTGCAGCAGGGTGGGCGGGCTGCGATCCATGACCGCGCGCAAGGTGCAGAAGGGCTCGACCAGGGCCTGGGGCAATATCACGTAGCCCAGTCGCAGTGAGGGAAACAGCACTTTGCTGAACGTCCCGACGTAGATCACCCGTGCCATCTGGTCCATGGCATAGAGCGCGGGAAGGAGGCGGCCGCTGTAGCGCAGTTCACTGTCGCAATCGTCCTCGATGATCCAGCTCTGCTGGCGTGCAGCCCAATCGATCAGTGCCTGGCGTCGTGCATAACTGAGGGTCACGCCCAGCGGATGCTGGCGCGAGGGCGTGGTGAACACCAGCCGCGCATCAGGGCATTGGGCCAGGCCTTGCTCGACATCGATCCCCTGTTCATCGACAGGCAGCGGCACCACCTGCGCGCCTTGGGCCTGCAAGGCGATGCGTGCCGCGATGTGCCCCGGGTCCTCCATCCACACGCGGTCCTGCGGGTTGAGCAGCAGCATGCCCAGCAGGTTGAAGGCTTGCTGCGCGCCGGAAACGATCACCACTTGCCCGGCATCACAGTCGATGCCCCTGGCGTCGAAGACGTACTCGGCAATGGCCGTGCGCAACGCCTGCAAGCCTTGCAGTTCACCGTAACCGAGCATGGCCTTGGTCGGCTTGAGCAGGTGACGGTTCATCAGGCGCCGCCAGATCGTGTGCGGGAACGCGTCGTAGGTGCTGTGGCTGGGCAGGAAGGAGGTCGGAGTCGCCGGGTCCCAGTCGGCATAGGACACCCCGCGAAAATGATCGCTGCGCAGCGACAGCATCGACTGGCTCAGGTCGGACAGGCGAGGGGGCTGGCGTGCCTGCCCGTCGTCGACAGCCGTGCGGTGTTCCCATTCGGTGCCGACGTAGGTGCCGGCACCGGTGCGCGAGGCCAGGAAACCCTCGGCGATCAACTGATCGAAGGCATTGAGGATGGTGATCCGCGACAACCCCAGTTCCTTGCTCAAGGTGCGGGTCGATGGCAGGCGCACGCCGCCCTGGATCCGCCCGCCGAGGATCTGTTTGCGAATCTGCAAATACAGTTGGCGGTACAAGGGGATGGCGCTGGCACGGTCGAGCTCGATGGCCGACAGCAACAAACCTGCGGGGGATTTCATGAAGCGCTCGTCTGGACGGTGTGTCGTGGTGTGAAGGGTAGCGAGCGGCACCGGATAAGTCATCCACCGCCGTGAACCCCACGGCGAGCGCTGTCATGAAATGAAAAGCCATTGTCGTCTGATGAGAAGCGGCTCAACAGGCAGCGTCCTACAGTCCAATCAGCGCAAATCGACGCAACAGCCAATATTGCAGACTGGAGAATAAGAAAAATGGCCAAGGCCGTACGCTTCTACGAAACCGGTGGTCCCGAAGTCCTTCGTTATGAGGATGTCGAAGTCGGCGACCCGGGTCCCGGCCAGGTTCGCCTGCGTCATGTGGCGGTCGGCCTGAACTATGCCGACACCTACTTTCGCAACGGCACCTACCCGATCCCGATGCCCAATGGCATGGGGGTCGAGGCCTCCGGTGTGGTCCAGGCCATCGGCGAAGGGGTGACCAACGTCCAGGTGGGGGACCGCGTCACCTATACCGGTTTCCTCAACACCCTGGGTGCCTACAGCACCGAGCGGCTGATCGCGGCCGCGCCGCTGATCAAACTGCCGGAAACCATCAGCTTCGAAGCGGCAGCGGCCATGACCATGCGCGGCCTGACGTCTTCGTACCTGATGCGCCGCATCTACGATTTCAAGGAAGGCGACAGCATCCTGCTGCACGCCGCCGCCGGTGGCGTCGGCCTGATCGTTTCGCAATGGGCCAAATTGCTCGGCCTGAACGTGATCGGCACGGTCTCGACCGAGGAAAAAGCCGAAATCGCCCGGGCCCACGGTTGCGACCATACGATCAATTACAGCCATGAAGACGTCGCCGCACGCGTTCGCGAATTGACCGACGGTGTCGGCGTCAACGTGGTGTTCGACAGCGTCGGCAAGAACACCTTCATGGGTTCGCTGGATTCGTTGAAACCCCGTGGCCTGATGGTCTGCGTGGGAACCGCCTCCGGACCGATCCCGGCGTTCGACCCGGTGCTGCTGGCGATGAAAGGTTCGCTGTTCCTGACCCGTCCGGCCCTGGCCAACTACATCGCCGACCCTGCGGAAAAAGCCGCCCTGGCCGGTGAGTTGTTCGACCACGTCGGCAGCGGCCGGATCAAGATCGAGATCAACCAGCACTACGCCTTGCAGGATGCGGTGCAGGCTCATCGCGACCTTGAGTCGCGCAAGACCACTGGTTCATCGATTTTCGTCATTTAAGGAGCAGCCAGCCATGAAAGTCGAACAATTGACCTGCAGCATCGGCGCCGAACTGATCGGCGTGAACCTCGCCGACGCGGTGCATGATGACGGTCTGTTTGCCGAGATTCGTGCCCAGTTGCTCAAGCACCGGGTGGTGTTCCTGCGCGACCAGGACATCACGCGCGCCGAACACGTGGCCTTCGCCCGACGCTTCGGCGAGCTGGAGGACCATCCGGTGGCCGGCAGCGATCCGGAGCACCCAGGACTGGTGCGCATCTACAAGAACCCGGACCAGCCGATGGACCGCTACGAAAACGCCTGGCACACCGATGCGACCTGGCGCGATGCGCCGCCGATGGGTTGCGTGCTGCGCTGCGTGGAGTGTCCACCGGTGGGCGGCGACACCATGTGGGCCAACATGGTCCAGGCCTATGCGAACTTGCCGGAAGACGTAAAGGTCAAGATCGCCGACCTGCGCGCCCGCCACAGCATCGAAGCGAGCTTCGGTGCCGCCATGCCGATTGAAAAACGCCTGGCGCTCAAGGCGATGTACCCGGACGCCGAACACCCGGTGGTACGCACTCACCCGGAAACCGGCGAGAAGGTGCTGTTCGTCAACGCTTTCACCACCCATTTCAGCAACTACCACACCGCTGAACGGGTGCGCTTCGGCCAGGACGCCAACCCGGGCGCGAGCGAGTTGCTGCGCTACCTGATCAGCCAGGCGTACATCCCCGAGTATCAAGTGCGCTGGCGCTGGAAGCCCAACAGCATCGCCATCTGGGACAACCGCAGTACCCAGCACTACGCCGTAATGGACTACCCGCCGTGCCATCGCAAGATGGAGCGCGCCGGGATCATCGGCGACAAGACCTACTGATCGACCCTCTCTGCATACGCACTCGTAGACACGCCTGCCCGGTACGAACCCGGGTGGGCGGGACAAACATAAGAAATGGAGTAAACCATGCAATTCTTCGACGATTCCCTGCACCCCGAAAACATGGAAAAAGTGGTCATCACCGTGGCCCCGTATGGCCCGGAATGGATGCCTGAAGACTTCCCTGAAGACATCCCGTTGACCATGGACGAGCAAGTCCAGAAAGCGGTCGATTGCTATGAAGCCGGCGCCACGGTCCTGCACCTGCATGTGCGTGAACTGGACGGCAAGGGCTCCAAGCGCCTGTCCAAGTTCAACGAGCTGATCGCCGGTGTACGCGAAGCCGTGCCGGACATGATCATCCAGGTCGGTGGCTCGATTTCCTTCGCCCCGGAAAGCGATGGCGAAGCCGCCAAGTGGCTGTCCGACGATACCCGCCACATGCTGGCCGAGCTGACGCCAAAACCGGATCAGGTCACGGTGGCGATCAACACCACCCAGATGAACATCATGGAGTTGCTGTACCCGGAATACCTGGAAGGCACTTCCCTGGCCAACCCACTGGTCCAGGCGGCCTACAGCGAAATGACCGTGCCGGCAGGTCCAGCCTGGGTTGCCGAGCACCTCAAGCGCCTGATGGACAACGGCATCCAGCCGCACTTCCAGCTGACCGGCATTCATGCCTACGAAACCCTGGAGCGCCTGGTACGCAAGGGCATCTACAAGGGCCCGATGAACCTGACCTGGATCGGCATCGGCGGTGGTTTCGACGGTCCGAACCCGTTCAACTTCTTCAACTTCATCCACCGTGTTCCGGACGGCTGCACCCTGACCTCCGAATCGCTGCTCAAGAACGTGCTGCCGTTCAACACCATGGCGATGTCCATGGGGCTGCACCCGCGTGTTGGCAACGAAGACACTATCATTGATCACAAGGGCGAGCGTTTCGGCTCGGTTGCGCAGATCAAGCAAACCGTACGGATTGCCCACGAACTGGGTCGCGAAATCGCCACTGGCAAAGAAGCCCGTGAGATCTATCGCATCGGTGTGCAGTACGACAGCATCGAAGAAACCCTGTTGGCCAACGGCATGTCCCCCAACCGCAAGGCTGGGCAGAAGGGTGTGCCGCAACGCGGCTGACCCGTGGTGCGCACGAGAGGCCGTGACCTCTCGTGCGCACTGCAAAACGCTTGATAACAAAAATAAATAAAAGCTTTGAGGAGGCTGCATGGCCTTTCACCCAATCGCCGACGATGACGACGCTGGTGGCGTCAACGTTGCGCGTAAATATGCCTGGATTGTTTTTGCACTGACGTTCGGCCTGTTGATTTCCGATTACATGTCACGCCAGGTGCTGAATGCGGTATTCCCGCTGCTCAAGAGCGAGTGGGCCCTGAGCGACGGCCAGCTTGGCCTGCTCAGCGGCATTGTCGCGCTGATGGTCGGTTTGCTGACGTTTCCGCTGTCGCTGATGGCTGACCGCTTTGGTCGGGTCAAGAGCCTGGCACTGATGGCGATGCTATGGAGCGTGGCCACCCTGGGTTGTGCGTTGGCGCAGGATTATCAGCAAATGTTCATCGCACGCTTCATGGTTGGCGTCGGCGAAGCGGCCTACGGCAGCGTCGGCATCGCGGTGGTGATTTCGGTGTTTCCGAAACACATGCGCGCTACCCTGGCCAGCGCCTTCATGGCGGGCGGCATGTTCGGTTCGGTGTTGGGTATGGCGTTGGGCGGTGCCATCGCCGCCAAGCTCGGCTGGCGCTGGTCGTTCGCCGGCATGGCGCTGTTCGGCCTGCTGCTGGCAATCCTGTATCCGATCATCGTCAAGGAAGCGCGCATCGCACCGCAGCGGGTCGCCAAGGTTGTCGCGGGGGCCAAGCGCCCGCTGCGTACGCTGTGGTCCAGCCGTTCGGTGGTGGCAACTTACGTCGCCAGCGGTTTGCAGCTGTTTGTCGGTGGCACGGTGATGGTGTGGATTCCCAGCTACCTCAATCGCTACTACGACATGCCCACGGACAAGGCTGGCGGCATGGCCGCGATCATCGTGTTGTGCAGCGGTGCGGGGATGATTGTGTGCGGCATGCTCAGCGATCGGCTGTGTCGCAACTCGCCGGAACGCAAGGTCAGCCTGGCCATCGCTTTTTGCCTGGGCAGCTGCCTGCTGCTGTCGGCAGCGTTTGCACTGACGGCAGGACCTTTGCAACTGGCACTGATCTGCCTGGGCATGCTGATTGCCACCGGTACCACCGGCCCCGCTGGCGCGATGGTTGCCAACCTGACGCATTACTCGGTCCATGGCACGGCCTTCGCCACGCTGACATTGGCCAATAACATGCTGGGACTGGCGCCGGGGCCGTTCATCACCGGAAGGGTGTCGGACCTGATCGGCCTGCATGCCGCTTTCCAGTTGGTGCCACTGGTCAGCCTGGCGGCAGCGGCCGTGTTCTTTTACGCCAAGTGTCATTACCACAAAGATATTGCCCGTCTTCAGGGTCAGAGCGTGCCTGACCCCGTCAGCCAAGCCGGGTTAGAGGTGAAGTTGTGAGTCGTCGTCTACAGATTGATGTGTTTTTCGATTTTATCTGCCCCTGGTGCCTGATCGGCAAACGCCAACTGGAGCATGCGCAGGTACAGTTTCGCAATCGCCATCCGGACGTGCAGATCAGCACGCAGTGGCATGGCGTGCAGTTACTGCCGCAATTGCCGTTGGAAGGTGAGCCCTTCGCCGATTTCTACCGCAAGCGCCTGGGCAATGCCGATGCCATGACCATGCGTCAGGCCCAGGTACAAAAGGCTGCGGCGGCGGTTGGACTGACCATCGACCTCAGCGACATCGAGACGATGCCCAACACCGCGGACGCCCATCGCCTGTTCGAGCGGGTCAGCGCGCTGGGCAATGCTGCCCAGCGTGAAATGTTGCTCGAGCGGATGTTCGCTGCTTATTTCCGCAAACGCGAAAATCTTGGTTGCCGCGAGACCTTGCTCGCCATTGCCCGCTCCTGCGGCGTCGATACCGACGCCGTGCTCGATTGCCTGAAGGGCGACGCCACGCCATTTGCAGGATCCCCCGGCGCGACCAGTGGCGTGCCGAGTTTCCAGTTTGACGGTCGCCTGACGGTGATCGGTGCCCAACCTGCCCAGGCGCTGCTGGCGGCCATGAACCAAGCACTCAAGGACAGTGAGTGCGAGCGGCAGCCGGCATGACCCGGCGCATTCCCGTACCTGCCGGCAAACACCCGCAGGCCGGTGGCCGTGCGCTGTTCGAGTTCGAAGACAAGAGCCTGGCGTTGTTCAACGTCGACGGGCAACTGTTCGCCATCGACGACAGTTGCCCGCACCAGGGCGCCTCGCTGTGTGGCGGGCGTCTCGACGGGCGGGTGATTCAATGTTGCGCCCATGGTTTGCGCTTCGATCTGCACAGCGGTTACCTGCTCAATTCCAGGCAGGTCAAGGTCAACAACTACCCGGTCGAGATCATCGACGGCCAGGCGTTCATCGTCATTGTTCCTGAGGAGTCCGCGCCATGAGCGCCATCGCCCTTACCCGTATCCATAGCCGCACGCGCGAACTGGCCCCGGGGTTTATCGTCAGCCTGATCGTGGCCGCCGCCGCGTCGTTCCTGTCCGAGCACTACGGTGCGCCCGTCATGCTGTTTGCCCTGCTGCTGGGCATGGCCCTGAATTTCCTCTCCGGTGATGGCGCCTGCAAGGCCGGCATCGAGTTCACCGCGCGCACCGTGTTGCGCATCGGCGTGGCGCTGCTGGGCATGCGCATCACCCTCGAACAGATGGCGGCGCTGGGCTGGAAGCCTGTGGCCCTGGTGGTGATCCTGGTAGTGGTGACCATCGGCGTGTCGGTGATCGCAGCCAAGGCGCTGGGCTTTCAGCGCTTGTTCGGCATGCTCACCGGTGGCGCCACCGCGATCTGTGGTGCATCGGCCGCGCTGGCGCTGGCGGCTGCGCTGCCCAATCACCCGCAGAAAGAACGCGCGACCCTGTTCACGGTGATCGGCGTCTCGGCACTGTCGACGATGGCAATGATCGTTTACCCGATGATCGCCAACTGGCTGCAACTGTCGCCGCAGGTGGCCGGGGTGTTTCTCGGGGCGACCATCCACGACGTGGCCCAGGTGGTTGGCGCCGGCTACAGCATGTCCACCGAGACCGGTGACACGGCTACGGTGGTCAAGCTGATGCGGGTCGCCATGCTGCTGCCGGTGATCGTCACCGCCGCAATGATCACCCGCATGCAGGGCGCCGATCCGACCGGCAAGCGTCCACCGTTGCTGCCGTGGTTCGCCGTGGGTTTCCTCATTCTGGCGTGCATCAACAGTACCGGGTGGATAGCCCCGGTGGTGCAGGGTTCGGTCAATGAACTGTCGCGCTGGTGCCTGGTGGTGTCCATCAGTGCCCTGGGGATGAAGACCCAGCTCAAGGAGCTGGCCGCGGTGGGCATCAAGCCGATCCTGCTGATGGTGGGGGAGACGGTGTTCCTCGTCGTGCTGGTGCTGTTGTTGCTGCACTGGGGGCTTTGACGCCCGACGCATAAGCTTTCTGGCAGGGGACTGCACCGTGGTTGGCTCCTAGCTGCGGTGGTGTTCTCGACCGGTGTGGACAGCACCGGTTTTTCACGGCGACTGTACCAGCAGTCGCCGTTTTTTTTGTCCGGTGCGTCTGTGGGAGGTTGTTGTCGGGGGATTGTTGTCTGAGTACATATCCATTGCTGCGGTAACGGCTACTTATGGTTTCGCCCTTACGGCGACTCCCTTTTTCAAACGCCAAAAAGGAAGCAAAAGGCTTTGCCCCACCACTCGGTGCCTCGCTAGGGCTCGGCATGCCCTC
>NZ_JAAVXC010000055.1:0-9076 GCF_013416725.1 Pseudomonas sp. SbOxS1 | reverse complement strand
GGGAAACCGGCAGGACGCCGGTTTAGCCGCGCTGGGCCAGGGACGGCCCATCGCGGCGATCCACGGAGCAATGCCTTCGTTACGGCATGCCGAGCCTAGGCGAGGCACCGAGTGGTGGGGCAAAGCCTTTTGCTTCCTTTTTGGCGTTTGAAAAAGGGAGTCGCCGTAAGGGCGAAACCATAAGCAGCCGTTACCGCAGGAATGGATATGTACACCTGAAAAAAAACGGCCATCTGCCGAAACAGACGACCGCAAAAAGGAGCAAATCCGGGGGGCGTCCGCCTACAAACCCCAACGCATCAACAACAGCACCAGCACCACCAGGAAGACAGTCTCCCCGACCATCAGCAGGATCGGCTTGATCCCCACCGCAGCCAACTCCTTGAGCTGGGTCTTCATGCCCAGCGCGCTGATGGCGATAACCAGGCACCAGCGCGACAACTCATTAATCGAACCCTGCACCACCGGGGCTATCCAACCGGTGCTGTTGATGCACGCCAGCATCAGAAAACCGACGGCGAACCAGGGCAACAACGGCGGTCGTTTGCCGGTCGGGTCGACGCCCTGGGTGCGGGACATCATCGCCGCGCAAACGATCACCGGCAGCAGCATGGCCACGCGCATCAACTTGACCACCGTGGCGGTATCGCCGGTCTCGGTCGACACGCTGTAGCCGGCACCCACCACCTGGGCCACGTCGTGAATGGTGGCGCCGAGAAACACCCCGACCGACTGGGGATCGAGCTCGAGCCAGTTGGCGATCATCGGATAGACGATCATGGCCAGGGTCGACAGCGCCGACACGCCAATCACGGTGAACAGCGTGGCACGCTCCTTCTGCGGATGATTGGGAAAGGACGCCGCCAATGCCAATGCTGCAGAGGCACCACAAATGGCCGTGGCGCCGCCGGTGAGCATGCCGAACAGGCGCTGGAACCCCATGGCCCTGGCCGCCACCATCGAGACGAGGATGGTCACCACGACCGAGATCACTACCAGGGCCGCCGGTTTCCAGCCCAGCGCGGCGATCTGTTCGAGGGTGATACGCATGCCCAGCAATGCCACGCCGATGCGTAACACGGTCCGTGAGGTGAACTCGATACCGGCCTTGCACTTGCCGTCGCCCGCAAGAAAATTCATCGCCATACCCAGCAGCAACGCGAACAACATCACCGGCGCGCCATAGTGCTCGGAAAGGAAACTCGCTGCCGCGGCAACGATCAGGCTGACGATAAAACCGGGCATCAATTCTTGAACACGGCTGTGCACATAGGCCAGTGCAATGGCACTCATAAGCTCGGTTCCTTACACGCGACGACGATGAACACCTGGCCGTCGACCACCTCGACCGGGTAGGTTTCAACCTTCACGCTGTTCGAATTGAGCAGGTAGCCACTCGCCAGGTCGAAGCGCAGGCCGTGGGCACCGCACTGGATGACTCGGCCCTCCTGTCGCCCCCCGCAGAGTGAAGCCCCCTGGTGCGGACAGCTGTCGTCGATGGCGTAGAGCTGGCCGGCGACATTGAACAGCGCCAGGCTGCTGCCCGCAGGCTCGAACAGCGTGCGCATGCCGGGTGCCGGGACTTTTTCCGGCGGCACCGCGATGCGCCGACTCATGCCGATTGACTCCCGGCAACGTCCGGCGCAAGGGCCTGGTACATGGCCTGCAACAACACCTCGGCCGGCTGCGCACCGGACAACGCCTGGCGACGGTTGAAGATGAAATACGGCACGCCCCTGGCGCTCATCCCACCATCGTTGTAGAGGGCTCGAGCGCCCTCCAGGCAGTCGGCCAAGGCCGAGCGCGGGTAGCCACAGGACTCGGCGATCGACAGCAGGGTGGCACTGTTTCCGATATCTTCGCCTCGATGAAAATAGGCGGCGAACAGCCGTTCCAACAGGGCATCGCGCTGCGCTACGCTGCCCAGTTCAGCGGCACGCTCCAGTAGACGATGGGCATCGGCGGTGTTGGGCATGGTGCTGATGCCACTGAAGTCGATGCTCAAGCCGACGCTTTGCGCGGCCTGCCGGACTTGCGCCTGGCGTTTTTGCACCGCCTCGACACTGCCCAGTCGCTGGCGGTAGAACTCGACAAAAGGCACGCCCTGCGCCGGCAGGTGTGGCAGCAGCTGCACACCATGCCAGGCCAATTCCACCTCGACTTGCGGGTGGCTGGCGCGCAACTGTGTGAGTGCGCGTTCTAGTTGACGCTTGCCAATCAGGCACCAGGGGCAAATGAAGTCGAAGAACACATTGATGCGCAATGTCCCTGTCACGACGACACCTCCATCGCGGCTTTGGTGGGCACTTCTTCGACAGTCCCACCCTGCACGCGGGCCATGTCAGCGAGATAGTGACAGCGGATGTAGAAAAACACCGCCGCTGCCGCGATGCTCATCAGCGGTATCAACTGGAAGGCGCCGTGCAGGCCGATCAGATCAGACACCCGGCCGGTGAGGAAAGGCCCCGGGGCCAGGCCGAGCAGATTGTTGACCAGTGTCAGGGTGGCGAACGCGGTGCCATGCACTTTGTAGTGGGTCAGGTTGGCGATCGTGGCAATGGTCGGGCCGTTGACGCCAGTCACCAATAGCATGGCCAGGCCAATCAGCACCAACTGCAACGGGCCAACGGACTGCACCAGAGCCAGCGACATCAGCAGGCAACTGCCCAGGCAGAACACCATGGACATCTCGATCTTGCGCAACGGCGATTGCCGGCTCAGGCGATCACTGAGCATGCCGCACAGAATCGCCCCGACGCCGCAGCACAACACCATGACGCCCGCCATGACGCCCGCCTTGCCTTCGCCCATCGCGTAGTAGCGATTGAAATAGCTCGGCATCCACACAATCATGCTGCCCACCACGAATGTCTGCAGGCCGCTGGCGACGTAGGCAGCAATCACCGAACGCGTGCCGTACAAGGTGCGCAGCGGGCTCTTGACCGTCGCTGCGGTCTTGCTGGCGACCGTGGCCAGGCGCTGCGGGGCAATGCGCGCTTCCTTGACGATGATCGGATAAAGCGCCGCCAACACCAGGCCGAACAGCGCCATACTGGCGAAGGACCAACGCCAGCCCAGCTTGACCGCAATTGCCCCACCAATGGAAATACCCAGCACCGAACCGAACATGGCGCCCGCCATGAAGGCACTGGCGAGGGTCGCTCGCATGCTTTTGGGAAACACCGATACCACCACGGCGACGCCGACGCTGCCGTAGGCCGCCTCGCCGACGCCGACCATGAAGCGCGCAAACAGCATTTCCGGGTAGTTCTGTGCCAGGGCGCAGCCCAGGGTCGCCAGGCTCCATAGCGCGGCCATCAGCGCCAGGCTCTTGACCCGGCCATAGCGGTCGGCCAGCAGCGACAGGGGAATCGTCAGCAGGCCGACCATCAGTGCAACGATGCCGCTGAGCAGACCGAGTTGGCCGTCGCTCAGCGTCCACTCGTTCTTGAGAATCGGGAACACGGCATTGAGTACCTGCCGTGACATGTAATCGGAAATCAACAGGCCGAAGGTCAGCACAAACACAATCCAGGCGTACCGTCGCGGAATGCCAATCGAAGTATCCATCTCATCGGCCACTGTACTGTGGTGAAACGCCATGCTGCCTCCTCGGTGTCTAGCACCCGTTTTGTTATTGTTTTCGGTCTTGCCCGCGCGTAGAGATGAGCAGGGGCAGGACGCCATTGGCACCCTGCCCCGCCAACCGGATTACCCGCGTTGTGGTACGCCCTTCTGATTCGGCTGGCGGTTCGGTGCCATGCCGTTGGCCAACAGGGTTTCTTCAACGGTCTTGTACTGCACGCCGATACGGTAGATGTCGCGCGCCTCTTTGCCGGTGGCGATTTCACGCCCCAACTCGTGGGCGATGCGCACCGTCTGTTTGACCTGCTCCACGGAAGAGAAGCGCTTGCCGTGCTGATCGATGATGGTGTCTTCATTGCCCAGGCGTGGGTGCAAGCCCATGGCCAACGCAATGGTGTTGAGCGGCAGCACGTTCTTGAGCAGCGACTCGGCGGTCAAGGTACAACGATCCGGCACACGATTGATGAAGTTCATCAGGTTCATCGGGTTCGGGCCGTCGAAACCACCACCAATGCCGATCCAGGTCAGGTTCAATGGCCCCTTGTAGATGCCTTTGCGCACCAGGCGCTCAAGGGTTTCATAGGCATGAATACCGGTCAGCTGGAAGTGCGGCTGAATATTGCTCGCTTGCAGGCGCTTGAGGTGCTCGGCGACCCAGGCAGGACCTGCCGGCACGGTCATTTCGCTATAGGCGGCATGGGTGGCCGGGTCGAACAGGGAGGTATCTTCAATGCCCTCCGGATACAGCAGCTCGGTGATGGTCATTTGAATGGTGTTGATGGCGATCGTGACCTGATCCGGCTTGGGCGTCAGGTCCGCGAGCATGTGCCGGGTATCGTCGGAGAGCCACAGGGCTTCGGCACCATCGCCTTCAGGGGCAAAGGAAATCGAGCCGCCGACCTGGATGATCATGTCCGGTACGGCTTCACGCACGCCGGCGATCAACTCGTTGAACTTGGACAGGCGCTTGGACCCTTTGCCGTCCAGTTCGCGGACATGCAAGTGCAGCACGGTGGCGCCGGCTTCATAGCAGTCGACCGCCGCCTGCACATGCTCGTCCATGGTCAGCGGAATGTCTTCCGGGAAGTCGCCAGGCATCCACTGTGGAGCGTAAGGGGCGACGGTAATCACCACTTTTTCCATGGTATCGGGGTGCAGGGAATCGTCGAAAAACTGCATGGTTATCTCCTGTTTTTGTTTTTGCCTGCCCGACAGGCTGTACGGAGCAGGCCTTGGCATGGGTGCAGGTGGAGTTGCTCAGTAGGTCTTTTCGCCAATGATCCCGGCGCGCTCCATCTTGCGATGACAAGCCGGGTAATCCATCACGGCGTAATGCTGGGTGCTGCGGTTGTCCCAGATGGCGATGCTGTTGGGCTTCCAGCGCCAGCGCACCTGATACTCCGGGATGTTGGCCTGGCTGGTCAGGTAGCGCAGCAGCTCGGACGAGCCCTGGGTGAAATCCTGGCCGAAACGCACCCGCTCGGCGGTGTGGAAGTTGGTGAAGTGCGTGGTGAACGAATTGACGAACAGCACTTTTTCACCGGTCTCGGGGTGGATGCGCACCACCGGGTGTTCGGCGTCCGGGTACCGGGCCTTGAGCGCCAGGCGCTTCTCGATCGGCATCGCTGCGCCGAAGGTCGCCTCGATGCTATGTCGGGCGCGCAGGCCTTCGATCCTGGCTTTCACGTCGTTCGGCAGATGCTTGTAGGCCTCCACCATATTGGCCCACATGGTGTCGCCACCGACCGGCGGGCACTCCAGGCAGCGCAGCACGGCGCCCAGCGGCGGTGCCTCGCGCCAGGTGGCATCGGTGTGCCAGGAGTTCTCATAACGGTCGACCGGACTGTCCGGATTCTTGTAGACCTGCACCAGGCCGGGATAATCCGGGTGACTACCGACGACCGGGTGATCCTCCAGTTCGCCAAAGCGCTGGGCAAAGGCCACATGCTCGGCACGACTGATGTCCTGGTCGCGCAGGAACAGCACGCGATGCTTGAGCAACTGGGCGCGGATCTCGGCGAACAGGCCGTCGTCATGGACGGCATCGGCCAGGTTGACGCCCGTCAGCTCTGCGCCAATGCTGCAGGTAAGTTGTTCGACTTGCATGGCGGCAGACCTCCTTAGATGACGAAGATCGATGAGCCAGTGGTCTTGCGCGACTCCAGATCCTGGTGAGCCTGCACGGCGTCCAGCAAACTGTAATGCTGGTTGATCTCGATCTTGATCTTGCCGCTGCCGACCAGGCCGAAGATCTCAGCGGCCAGGTCAGCCTTCTCTGCCGGGTCGGCGATGTAATCGGCCAGTGCCGGACGGGTCATGAACAGCGAGCCTTTCATCGCCAGTTGCGCCGGGCTGAAGGGCGGAATCGGGCCCGATGCCGTACCGACGCAGACCATCAGGCCACGTCGTTTGAGGGAGTCCAGCGAGCCCTCGAAGGTGCTCTTGCCAACGCTATCGAACACCACGTTGACGCCGACACCGTCGGTCAATTCACGCACGCGTTTGGCCACGTCTTCGTGGCTGTAATTGATCACGTGATCGCAACCATGGGCACGGGCGAGTTCAGCCTTGGCCTCGCTGGAGACGGTGCCGATCACATTCAGGCCCTGCAGCTTCGCCCACTGCGAGACAATCAGGCCGACACCGCCAGCGGCAGCGTGCAGCAGGATGCTGTCACCGGCCTTGAAGTCATAGATGCGACGCATCAGGTACGCCGAGGTAAGCCCGCGCATGGTCATGGCCGCCGCCGTCTCGAAGGAGATGCTTTCCGGCAGTTTGATCAACGGTGCAGCCGGGATCAGGCGCTCGGTGCTGTAGGCACCGAGGGTGTTGATAAAGCCGGTGTAAGTGACCCGATCGCCGACCACCACATTGCTCACGCCCTCGCCCACCGCCTCCACCACACCGGCGGCTTCGACGCCGATGCCATTGGGCATCGGGATCGGGTAGGTGCCATTACGAAAGTAGGTGTCGGCATAGTTGAGGCCGACCGCTACATGGCGCAGACGAACCTCGCCAGGACCTGGATCGCCGACCTCGACCTCTTCAAAGCGAAGAACTTCGGGACCACCGGTTTCGTAAAATCGTACGACTTGGGCCATGCTTTTTTTCTCCAATCAGCGTTCTGGGTGCACTACGGCGATTACGTTGACTGGAATGTAAGCCTCAGGTCGCCTGAGCGCATCTCATCGAACGACAGCGCCGGCACATTTGGTGACAACGGGCGTCGCTCGATACGGTCCTGCCACGGGCCGGTCATACCGTGCCTTGCTTCACGCTGTCGTTTGCGCATTGGCGGCCGCTGTCATCGATTGCTAACTCCCTGACGCCCAATGAGAAGCAGACAACCTGCGTGTGACGATACTGGTTTGCTCATCAATCAGTGACGCGGCACGTCTAGACCGATGCTTTTGCGCCCTGATGAGGGCCATCGGTTGCATCTCAAAAAAACAATCAGAGAGAGCGCAGAATGAAGTTCAGTTTTGTCGATAACAGCAAGCCAACCCGACGACGGGTTCTACGCGATGCCTTCACCCTGGCTTTGGCCGCCTCGCCCTTGGCCAGCATCGCCAGGGCAGCCGACGAAACCGCCGAAGAAGTGACCTTTGCGGCGGGCCCACGGCCACTGGTGCAGTACCCGCAAAAACGACCGCTGACCCTGGTGACCACTCGCCCGCCGCACCTGGAAACGCCCTTCGCTGTTTTCAACGAAGGGCCGATCACCCCCAATGACGCCTTTTTCGTGCGTTACCACCTGGCCAATTTCCCGACCAGCATCGATCCGGACAGCTACCGGCTGACGGTCAAGGGTGCGGTCGACACCACGTTGTCACTGTCCCTCGCAGAGCTCAAGTCTCTGGCACCGCCTGTAGAAGTGGTGGCCGTCAACCAGTGCTCGGGGAACAGTCGTGGTTTCTCGATGCCACGGGTTTTCGGTGCGCAACTGGGCAACGGCTCAATGGGCAATGCGCGCTGGGTGGGGGTGCCGCTCAAGGCTGTACTGGAAAAGGCCGGGGTGAAAGCCGACGCCAGGCAAGTGACATTCCGTGGACTCGATAAGCCCGTGTTGCCAAGCACGCCGGAGTTCATCAAGGCCCTGGACATCAGCCATGCCATGGACGGTGAGCCCATGATCGCCTGGTCGATGAACGGCACCGACCTGCCCTTCCTCAATGGTTATCCGATACGCCTGGTGGTGCCCGGCTATTTCGGCACGTACTGGGTCAAGCACTTGAGCGAGATCGAAGTCGTCGACCATGAGTACGACGGTTTCTTCATGGCGAAAGGTTACCGCGTGCCGGATAACGATTGTTTCTGCATCGCCCCCGGCACCACGCCGGCAAAAACCCGGCCGATCTCCAAGTTGCCGGTACGCAGCTTCATTACCAGCGTTAAAACGGGTGATGTGTTGCCGTGGAAAAAAAGCGTGATGCTCAAGGGCATCGCGTTCGATGGCGGCGCCGGGGTCAACAAGGTGGAAATATCCATCGACGGTGGAAAGCTCTGGCGTGAAGCCACGCTTGGGCAGGACCTTGGCCGTTTCTCGTTCCGTGAGTGGACGTTGGCGATCACCCTTACCCACAAAGGCGCCACACAGTTGATGGTGCGAGCCACTAACAGCGCGGGCGAGACACAACCGCTGCAAGCCGACTGGAACCCTGCCGGCTACCGGCGCCACGTCGTCGAAACCAGCCACGTGACCGTCGCCTGAGGAGAGCCCCATGAAACCCATGAAACTCATGACCCGCTTGCTGTGCGCGACGCAAATTTGCCTGGCCGGGATGGCCAGCGCAGCGCCACTGTCGATCACCCTGCCGCCCGAAACAGCTACGTTCAAATCCAGCGCGCTGCCTGGCTATCCAATGGCCCAGCAGAAATGTTCCATCTGCCATTCAGCGGACTACATCAGCTTCCAGCCTCCGGGCATGAGCCTGGCGCAGTGGACGGCAGAAGCGGGCAAGATGCAGCATGTGTACGGCGCTCCGATCAGCGATCAGGACGTGACCATCATCGGCGCCTACCTGGCGGCGACCTACGGCAGTGCCCGGGCGAGCGATGCCGATGTGCAGGCCGCCTCGTATCCGTCGACAGGCCAAACCACGGCAGCTCCTGTGGCAAAAGCCGACGCCACGGCCCTGCTGCAGAACAACGCTTGCCTGTCCTGCCACGCGATCGATCACAAGGTCGTCGGGCCGGCCTATCACGATGTGGCTGCCAAGTACGCCAATGACCCGCAGGCACTGGCCAAGGTAACGTCCAGCATTGCGCACGGCGGTAGCGGCAAATGGGGGGATATCCCGATGCCGCCTTTCGCGCAGTTAAGCCCGGACGATTTGCGTAGCCTGGCGACGTTCATCCTGCAGCAGTGAGCGGGCCATGAGGGGCATATTTGGATTGGGTGTATATCCGTTGCTGCGGTAACGGCCACCTAGGGTTTCGCTCTTACATCTATGGTTACCCCCTTTTCTGCAATACTGTTTTTGATGCGTGT
>NZ_JAAVXC010000054.1:0-40293 GCF_013416725.1 Pseudomonas sp. SbOxS1 | reverse complement strand
GGATGGCCCATCGCGGCGACCCACGGAGCAGGACCGGAGCGAGGGCATGCCGAGCCTTAGCGAGGCACCGAACGTCAGGGGCAAGAGCCCTTGGTTACTTGGGGCTTTTCCAAGTGACTCGCCGTAAGGGCGAAACCCTAGGTGGCCGTTACCGCAGGAATGGATATGTACACCTGAAAGACAATCATCGAATGTCAGGACGCCTTCGCCGGCAAGCCGGGCTCCTACAGTAAGAGCGAAACCCTGGGTGGCTGTAACCGCATTTACACCCAATCCAAAAATGCATCAGCTTCGCTAGGGGACGGACACTTGCACCTGCGGATCAGCCCAGGAAAACCGATACACCGGCGACGACGCTTGCGCATGACACTGCCCGTTATCCGCATCCACCCCGACAATCGACCAGCGCGCCCGGGAGTTCTCCCCAAGTTCCCGCGCAGCCTCAGGCTTAAAGCAGCGGACCAGCACGTCGTCCGGCACCAGGGCGTAGTCCCGCGGGTGTTCGCGCAGCCATTGCGCGGCTCTTTCGACGGTGGAGTCGAGCATACCGAAGTGCACGATCGGCTGGCGGGCGAACAGCCAGTGCCCTTCGCTCCAGTTGACCAGGACCAGGTTCGCGCCATGGGTCATGCCGTTGGCCTGCGCCATGAGCGTTTGATTGGGATTGGTCCCGTCCTTCACCGGTTCTACAAACCCCCGGGCAAACCACAGCACCAACCAGGTCGCGACCAATGCCGGGAACACTCGGCGCAAGCGCGGGCGCTGCCTGAACCAACGCTGCAGCAACCAGGGCACCAGCGGCGCCGCCACCAGCACCAGCCCCGGTAACGCCGGGTAAATGTACAACTTGCGCTTGCCGCTGCTGATACAGAAAAACAGCACCACCAGCGCCACCCAGCCGAGCAACACCAGCACCCGGCCATCGCGTTTTTGCAGCTGGCGGCGCCAGGCCGGGACCAGCCACGGCAACACCAAAACCAGCGGTAGCCAGTACTGCGGAATGACGTTGGTGAAGAAGTACCAGAAGGGTTCGCGGTGATGCCAGGCGGCGGCGTAGCGTCCGGCGGTCTGGCGCAGGAGGATTTCCCGCGCATAGGCGATTTCCTCGGGACTGCCATTGAGCGCTATGGACAAGGCCAGGGGCAGCAGCCAGATCGCAATCGCCGCCAGCATGAACACAAGCCCGAGCAGCCATCGGCGCGCCTGGCCCGGCATCGCCACCACCCCCGGCCAATCCTTGCGCACCGCATAGGCATAGGGAATCAGCAGCAACGCCGGCAGAAAACCCACGCCCTTGGTGATCACGCCGATGCCCATCGCCGCACATCCCACGTAGAACCAGCGCCAGGCGGGTCCGACCATCAGATGTCGCGCCAGCCCGTAAAGGCCCAGGGTGGTGAACAGAATCAGGAAACTGTCGATCTGCCCGGTGCGCAGGATGCTGTAGGTCTGGTAGGTCGCCAGGTACAACAGTGCTGCGATGCGACCGATGCGCTGGCTCCAGAGCCGACGGCCCAGGTCGTAGACCAGCGCCGTGACCGTTGCCGCCGACAACAGCCCGGGAATGTACAGCGCGATGTTGGGCAGGCCGGTCAGCCAGACGAAGAAGGCCACCGTCCACATGAAGATCGGTGGCTTGTCGCCGTAGATTTCCCCGGCCCGGTGTGGAATCAGCCACGAGCCGTTGTGCAACATCTCCAGGGCCACGCCCAGGAAGCGCTCTTCATCGACGTTCTGCGCCTGGCGCAAGCCCAGCCCGGCGCCGATCAACAGCAAGGCCAGCAGCATCAGGACCAGGCATTCGACCCGGGGTGAGAGGGTTCGGCGCATGGTTCAGTCCTTGAGCTTTCGGCTTTTGGCAATCAGTTGCAGGTTACGCAGGTACACGATGGAGCCAAACGCCTGCCCGGCGATGAACACCGGGTCCTGGCGGTAAATGGCGTAGGCAAACAGCAAGGTGCTGCCGACGATGCTCAGGTACCAGAAGCTCACCGGGATGACGCTGCGCTTTTTGTATTCGCTGTACAGCCACTGCAAGACGAACCGTCCGGTAAACGCGATCTGTCCGGCAAAACCGATTACCAGCCACAGGGCTTCGCGGGTCATGATCATCCTTCCAGCTCCTGGACGTGGGTGTTGAGCCGCGTGCGCTTGATCAGCCACCAGACACCGACCAGGTCAAGAATGCCCACCAGGGCACGGTCGAGGTTGCCGTACTTGGACACCCCGGCGGTGCGCGCTCGATGGTTGACCGGATAATTGATCGTTCGGCCGTTGTGGCGCTGGATCAATGCCGGAATGAAACGATGCATGTGGTCGAAATATGGCAGGCGGAGGAACGCCGTGCGCTCGATCAGTTTCAAGCCGCAGCCGGTGTCCGGCGTGGCGTCCTTGAGCAGGCGCCGGCGCAGGCCGTTGGCGAAACGCGAGGCCCAGCGCTTGCTCGCGGTATCGCGGCGGTTGGTGCGGTGGCCGGCCACCAGTTGCACGTCGCCCCTGCCCCGCTCACTGCGCACCAGTGCCAACATGCCGGGGATATCCGCGGGATCGTTCTGGCCGTCGCCGTCGAGGGTGGCCAGCCATTGCCCGCGCGCTTCCCGTGCCGCGTGGTAAAGCGAGGTGCTTTGCCCCAGCGAGCGTTCATGATGCAGGATGCGCAAGGCACCCAGGCCGCTGTTCCTGATCTGCCGCAGCTCGTGCAAGGTGGCATCGGTGCTGCCGTCGTCGACCACGATGATTTCGTACACTTCGTTTGCCAGCGCCTCGCGCACCTCTTCAAGCAACGGCTTGAGGTTGTTCGCTTCGTTCTTGGCCGGAATCAGTACCGATACAAATATGTCTTGGCTCATGGAGTCCCCTCGCCCTTTGGTTTTACCGTTATCAGCGGCGAACAATTCAAATCTGATAAAACTGCCGATACCACTGCACAAAAGCCCCGACCCCGGTTTCCACCGAGACCTGCGGGCGAAAGTCGACCCACGCCTGCAACGCCGAGACATCGGCCCAGGTCTTGACCACGTCACCGTCCTGCATCGGCATGAAGTTACGCAGGGACAAGGTGCCCAATGCCGATTCCAGGCACTCAATAAAATCCAGCAGCGCCATGGGTTCACCGCGTCCGATGTTGAACAGCTGATGGCTACCCTCGCCCGGCGGTCGTGTGCGCAGGCGGGCGATGCTTTCAACGATGTCGTCGATGTAGGTAAAGTCCCGCGCCATCTCGCCCTGGTTGTAGACGTCGATGGGCAGGCCCTTGAGGATCGCCTCGGTGAATTTGAACGGTGCCATGTCGGGCCGGCCCCAGGGCCCGTAGACGGTAAAGAAGCGCAGGCCGCTGGCCTTGAGGCCGTACAGGTGGCAGTAACTGTGGGCCAGCAGTTCATTGGCACGCTTGGTAGCCGCGTACAACGAAACCGGGTGATCGACGGCATCTTCGACGCTGAAAGGCATTTTGCCGTTGCTGCCATAGACCGAACTGCTCGAGGCGTAAATCAGGTGCCCGGGCCGATGGTACCGACAGGCTTCCAGCACATTGAGGAAACCCACCAGGTTCGATTGGGCGTAGACATCCGGATGGTCCAGCGAATAACGCACGCCGGCCTGGGCGGCCAGATGCACCACGTCGCTGAACCGGTACTCGCGGAACAAATCCAGCAATGCCGGTTTGTCGACGATGTCCATCTTCAGGAAGCGAAAACCCGGCAACGACTCAAGCACCTTTAGCCGCGCCTGCTTGAGCGCTACGTCGTAGTAGTCGTTGAGGTTGTCGATCCCGACCACTTCGTGACCATCCAGGCACAAGCGCCGGGCCGTATGAAAACCGATGAAACCGGCGGCGCCGGTGACGAGAACCGTCACGAGGCGCTCACCCGAAAGGACGCACCTGCCGGTGCCGACTGACTGCTGAAAAACCACGCCTGCTTCATGTTCTGTATCCGCTCATGACATTTCTAACGCGTTGCTCCGTCATGAAGCTTGTAAAACAGAATTGTTGCAGTTTCGCTGGCCTGGATGAAATTCAGGGACTTTCCCGGATAAAAGAAACTACTTCGCATCCCCGCCTTGCGGTTTGTAAAACCTGAACAAACCGATGTCGGCCGTGTGGGTGTACTCCTTGGCCCAGTCCGGCTTCACCGTGCGGTCGTGGAAATACAGCGCGCCTTTGGTGCGATCCGGCAATTGCTTGTTCAGCGCCTTGCGCGCGATTTCCTTGGCCGTCGCGTATGGCACCTCTTCCTGTACGGAGTCGGAACGGCCGTCGCACCACCAGGAGAACTGGCAGCTCCTGGTCTCCGAGCCCTGCTTGACCACGCCGCATACGGTATCGGGAAAACCCGCGTGGCCGAGGCGGTTCATGACCACGTTGGCCACCGCTTCCATGTCGGCAGCGTCCTTGCCTTTGGCTTCCCAGTAGATCGAACGGGCGAGGCAGGTGATGGCGTCATCCAGCGGCGCCTTGCCCGCCGGGTCCACGGCCTGGACCTCAGGCTGGGTAATGGCCTGAGACTTGGGCGCCGCCGCGGGGCTGCTGTTTTCCGAGGCCTTCTGCTCCAGCACCTCGGCCTTGTCTTCGGCGACTTTCTGTTTTTGCTCCTGGTCGGTGGCGAATGCCGGGACAGCGAGCAGGGTCAGGGCGAGGCAGGTGGCTATCCAGTCGTGGCGCATGATCGGGCACTACTCTGTAGGCAGTATCGCTTGAGTGTAGTAGTGAAATAATGGCGCGAAGGATGCCAGATCCTGGAAAAAGGCATTGCGCTCAAGGGGGGCATTTCGCGCATCATGGGCACAGTCAGCTCAAGGAGGATTTCCATGCATTTCCTATCGTCCACCCTGCGCCTTGCCGGGTTTTCACTGGGACTTCTGTTTGCCGCCAGCGCGCTGGCGAGCGATGAGTCGCAACTGATCGAATCGATCAACGTCTACCGCGCCCAGTTGCAGCGTTGTGCCGGCCAGGTGTCATCGGAACTGCCGCCGCTGTCGGCCGACCCGCGGCTGGTGCTGTCCGCCGCCAGCGTCGGCAACCTGCAGCAGGCCATGGCCACGGCCGGGTATCCGATGAAGAACGTGCAGGCGATCAGCCTGACCGGGCCGCGTGATGCGCCCTCGGCCATGAAGGCGATCCAGGAAAGCTTTTGCCAGATCGTGCTCGACCCGCAATTCGTCGACGTCGGCGTCAGCCGCCAGGACCACGAGTGGCGCATCGTACTGGCCCGGCCATTGTTGAGCGCACGCCTGGGCGACACGCAGGCCGAAGGGCAAAAACTGCTGGCCGAGCTCAACGTCGCGCGCAGTCGACCCCGCCAATGCGGCGCACAAGCCTTCAACGCCACCACGCCGCTGACCTGGAACGCCACCTTGGCGAGCGCCGCCGAAGCCCAGTCGCGCAGCATGGCCAACAACAACTACTTCGATCACAAGGACCGCGACGGCCGCACCCCGGGCGACCGCGCGGAACTGGCCGGCTACGACTTCCAGCAGATTGGCGAAAACATCGCTGCCGGGCAGGACAGCGTGCGCAAGGTGGTCGACGGCTGGCTGGCCAGCCCCGGCCATTGCGCCAACCTGATGAACCCACAGTTCCGCGATCTGGGCGCGGCGTATGCGGTCGATCCCAAGAGCGATGCGGGGATCTACTGGACGGTGATGTTCGGGGCCCAGTGAATGACGACAGCCGCAGCGATGCACCCTCGCTGCGCGCTTGAAAATCCGTCATAGACTCCATCGATCGCCCGGTCACTCATAGTGATTGGACGTACTGATTCATTGCTCCTAGCCTGCGCCGCGTCATGCCCATGAGCGGCGGTTCAACGCCAGCTCCATCACAGCTCTTGCTCAGGCGCACAACCATGATCGTAAGACCCAAACCCAACCTGATCGGCATCCTGACTTCGCTCAAAGGCTCGATCGCCAAGCGAATCGCCTGGCGCGCCCTGATGGTGACGCTGCTCGCCTCGGCCATCGTGCTCGTGGAGATGGCGCACCCCAGCTACTTTTCCAAGGTCAGCGCGACGCCCTTCACCCTGTTGGGCCTGTCGCTGTCGATCTTCATGAGCTTTCGCAACAACGCCTGTTATGACCGCTGGTACGAAGCGCGCAAGGCCTGGGGCGATATGCTGGTGGAGATTCGCTCCATGGCGCGGGAAACCCAGGTGATCAAGGATGACAGCGAGCGCAACAGCCTGCTGCGCAAACTCTGTGGCTTCGCCCACGCGCTCAATGCCAGGCTGCGCCAGGAAAACGAACTGGCGGCCAGTAGCGCCTGGCTCGACCCGCTGCCCACGGACAACGCGGGCGATCTCTGCGGGCGGATCCTGATGCAGGCCGGCCAACAGTGCTCGGCGCTGGCCGAGTCTGGCGTGATCAACGAGTGGCGCCACATGCTGATGGCCAACCACTTGACCCGCCTGACCCAGGTCCAAGCGGTCTGCGAGCGGATCAAGAACACGCCGCTGCCCTTCCCCTACACCTTGTTGCTGCACCGCACCATCTACCTGTTCTGCATTTTGCTGCCATTCGCCATGGCCGAACCGTTGGGCTGGCTGACGCCGATCTTTACCGCCATTGTCAGCTATACGTTCTTCGGCCTGGATGCGATTGCCGATGAATTGGAAGACCCGTTCGGTCGCGATGAAAACCAGTTGCCCATCGACGCCCTGGTACGCACCATCGAGCGCGATGTCCTGGCGGCCATGGGTGAGACGTCATTGCCGCCGCCGCTTCTGCCGGTGGATTACGTATTGAGCTGATGGATGTCGGTGGCGGGCTGTTCAAACCACCTGCTCATGACTAAATTCATGGCCCAGAGTGCCTCTGCAAAAGGAACCGCCGTTTGAGCCCTGCCCCCGCCGAAGAACAGCAACCGGCAAAGCCTGCCGCCATCAGCCTGCGAGAAGCGTTCCGCTTCTGGCTCAAGCTCGGCTTCATCAGCTTCGGCGGGCCGGCCGGGCAGATTTCGATGATGCACCAGGAGCTGGTCGAGCGCCGGCGCTGGATCTCCGAGCGACGCTTTCTGCATGCGCTCAACTATTGCATGTTGCTGCCCGGCCCCGAGGCCCAGCAACTGGCGACCTACATCGGCTGGCTGATGCACCGGACCTGGGGCGGCGTGATGGCCGGCGCGTTGTTCGTGCTGCCGTCACTGTTCATCCTGATTGCCTTGTCCTGGGTGTACATCGCCTTTGGCGAGGTGCCGGTGGTGGCCGGGCTGTTTTACGGGATCAAGCCGGCGGTGACCGCCATCGTGCTGCAGGCGGCGCACCGAATCGGCTCCCGGGCGTTGAAGAACGGCTGGATGTGGGGCATCGCCGCAGCGGCATTCGTGGCCATTTTCGCCCTCAACGTACCCTTTCCCCTGATCGTTCTGGGGGCGGCAATCATCGGCTACTTTGGCGGGCGCCTGGCCCCCGAAAAATTCCGCACCGGTGGCCACGGCGCAGCGCAAAAATCCTTCGGCGCCGCCGTGATCGACGACGACACACCGACACCCGAGCATGCCCGTTTCAACAGCTGGAAACTGCTGCGCCTGGCCTTGATTGGCGCGGTGTTGTGGACGCTGCCGATGGCCAGCCTCACCGCCCTGTTCGGCTGGGAAGGCACGCTGACGCAAATGAGCTGGTTCTTCACCAAGGCGGCACTGCTGACCTTCGGCGGTGCCTACGCGGTGCTGCCGTATGTGTACCAGGGCGCGGTCGGCCACTATGGATGGCTGACGCCGACGCAGATGATCGATGGCCTGGCGCTCGGCGAAACCACACCCGGGCCACTGATCATGGTGGTCGCCTTCGTCGGTTTCATCGGCGGCTACGTGCATCAGGTGTTCGGTGCCGACCAGGCGTTCGTTGCCGGTGCCGTCGCCGCCATGCTGGTGACCTGGTTCACCTTCCTGCCTTCGTTCCTGTTCATTCTCGCCGGTGGTCCGTTGGTGGAATCGACGCACAACGAACTCAAGTTCACCGCGCCGCTGACAGCGATTACCGCCGCAGTCGTCGGTGTGATTGTCAATCTGGCGTGTTTCTTTGCCTATCACGTGCTGTGGCCTGACGGCTTCGCCGGTCGACTGGACTGGCCTTCACTGCTGATCGCCATCGCGGCGGCCATTGCCCTGCTGCGGTTCAAGCGCGGGGTGATCGAAGTGTTGTGCGGTTGTGGGCTGATCGGGTTGGCCGTGCACCTGCTGCGCTGAAAACAGTCGTTTACAGGCTGCACTTTCACCCCTAGTATCCAGTCACGGCGGATAACCTGTTATCCGCCACCGACGATTTCCCCTGCTGGAAACTTGAGTCATGAGCACCACACCGTCAGAGCACCACTTGCTGGATGTCTCATTCCTGACCCCCTCTGTAGGGGTCGTGGACGGCATTGCCTCATGAAGCGCATCGTCAACCTGCCCATGGCCCTGCGCCGCTCCAAACTGCGTCACTCCGCACGCCCGCCGGATAGCACCCCGCTCGCCTGATCGCGTCCACGACGCGTAGAGCCCTCCTCCTTTTTCGCTATCGCTGCCAGCGCGCCGCGGGTCTTTATCCGTCGTCGCGCTTTGGCCCGAATCCGTGCGTCCGCGGGACGCCAACGTGAGTGATGAACAATGAAATTCGCAGCCCTTGAAGACGCCCAACGCTTTTTGGCGAACAACCCCGATATCGACATGATCGAGCTGTTCATTCTCGATGCCAACGGCGTGCCGCGCGGCAAGCTGTTGCACCGCGAGGAACTGCTGGCGGTGTATGAAAGCGGTCGCCCGTTGCCCAGCACCATCCTCGGCCTGACTTTGCAAGGCGATGACGTCGAGAACTCCGGGCTGGTCTGGGAAGTGGGCGACATCGACTGCCGCGCCTATCCGCTCGAAGGCAGCCTGGTGCGTTTGCCGTGGCGGCAGATTCCGACGGCGGCGGTGCAAGTCAGCATGCACCCGCAAGAAGGCATGCCGGCGAGCATCGCTGACCCACGGCACCTGCTGATCAAGGTCATCGAGCGTTTGCAGGCCGAGGGTTACCACCCGGTGATGGCGTGCGAGCTGGAGTTCTATTTGCTGGACGCCAAGCGCGACCACAAGGGTCGCCCGCAACCGGCGCTGGACGCCGACGGCGGTCGACCGCGACACACCCAGGTCTATGGCCTGCGTGAGCTGGAGCAGATCGAACCCTTCCTCGCCGACCTCTATGCCGCGTGCAAACTCCATGGCATTCCGGCGCGCACGGCGATTTCCGAATACGCCCCGGGGCAGGTGGAAATCACCCTGGAACACGGCGATGCCTTGCAGGCGATGGATCAGGCCGTGCGGTACAAACGCCTGGTCAAGGCCGTGGCCCACAAGCACGGCATGCAGGCGACGTTCATGGCCAAACCCTTCGATCATCTGGCCGGCACCGGCATGCACATGCACGTCAGCATCGCCGATGCCCAAGGCCGCAACCTGTTCGCGTCCGAGGACCCGGCCGGCACCCCGCTGCTGCGCACCGCCATCGGCGGCATGCTGGCCTCGCTGCTCGATTCGCTGTTGCTGTTCTGCCCCAATGCCAATTCCTACCGGCGTTTCCAGGCCAACAGCTACGCGCCGCTGGCCCCGACCTGGGGCGTCGACAACCGCACCGTCAGCCTGCGGGTTCCCGGTGGTCCGGCCAACAGCCGCCACATCGAACATCGCATCTGCGGTGCCGACGCCAACCCGTACCTGGCTGCGGCGGCGATCCTGGCCGGCATCCATCGCGGCATCAGCGAGAACCTCGACCCGGGCGAACCGGTGCAAGGCAACGGCTACGCGCAGGCCACGCAACTGCTGCCGACCGACTGGCTGACCTCACTGACGGCGCTGGAAAATTCGGCGTGGGCGCGGGATGCATTGGGGCAGGAATTTCTGGGGGTGTACCTGGCGGTCAAGCGTGCGGAATATCGGCAGTTCATGGCGGAGGTGGGTGAGCAGGATTGGCGTTGGTATCTGACTGAGGCGTGAGCCCTGGTCGGTTAACAACCATCCCCTGTAGGAGCGAGCTTGCTCGCGAAGGCGGTGTGTCATTCAACATTGATGTTGGTTGACACGGCCCTTTCGCGAGCAAGCTCGCTCCTACAAGGGTTCGCGCTATTCCCCATTTTTGCCTGGACACTGACATGACCCAACGCACCAACTCCTACTACACCGCCACCCTCAACCACGAAACCGACTACCCAACCCTGCAAGGCCAGCACCGCGTCGACGTAGTGATCATCGGCGGCGGTTTCACCGGCGTCGCCACCGCGGTCGAACTGGCGGAGAAAGGCCTGAAAGTCGCCATCGTCGAAAGCCACAAGATCGGCTGGGGCGCCACCGGGCGTAACGGCGGCCAGGTCACCGGCAGCCTTTCCGGCGACGAAGCCATGCGCAAACAGATGCGCCGCACCCTCGGTGATGAAGTCGACGATTTCATCTGGCACCTGCGCTGGCGCGGGCACCAGATCATCGAGCAACGGGTGGCGAAATACGGCATTGCCTGCGACCTCAAGCACGGTCACCTGCACGCGGCGTACAAGCCGAGCCACATGGACGGTTTGCGCAAGGACTACGACGAAGCGCTGCGCCGTGGCATGGGTGATGACGTCAGCCTGCTCGACCGCAGCCAGGTACGCGACCTGCTGCAGAGCGATCTCTACCACGGCGCGATCAAGAACACCCGCAACATGCACCTGCACCCGCTCAACCTGTGCATCGGCGAAGCCCGGGCGGCGGAAAGTCTCGGTGCGTTGATCTTCGAAAACAGCGAAGTGTTGGAGATCATTCACGGTGACAAGCCAGGTGTACGCACCGCCCACGGCCGCATCGACGCCAATCAGGTGCTGCTGGCCGGTGACGTCTACCACAAACTGGAACCGGGCAAACTCAAGGGCAAGATCTTCCCGGCCATGGGCGGCATCGTCACCACGGCGCCCCTGGGAGACCTGGCCAGGCAGATCAACCCTGAAGACCTCGCCGTCTACGACTGCCGCTTCGTGCTCGACTACTACCGCCTGACCGCCGACGGCCGCCTGTTGTTCGGCGGCGGCGCCAACTACAGCGGCAAGGATTCGCGCGACATCGCCGCCGAGTTGCGCCCGTGCATCGAACAGACGTTCCCGGCACTCAAGGGCGTGGCCATCGATTACCAGTGGAGCTGCGCGATGGGCATCGTGATCAACCGCATCCCGCAACTGGGCAAGCTCTCGGACAACGTCTGGTACTGCCAGGGCTACTCCGGGCACGGCATTGCCACCACCCACATCATGGGTGAAATCATGGGCCGCGCGATCACCGGGCAGCTTGCGCAGTACGACACCTTCGCCGCCTGCCAGCACATCCGCGTGCCCATGGGCGACCTGCTCGGCAACCCGATGCTGGCGGCGGGCATGTGGTACTACCAGATGCTGGAGCGGTTACGCTGATTCCAGCATTGAAAAGGAACAGCGCGCGGGCTTACTGTCGCCATCTTCCAATTCTGCCGATGGTGGATGCCGCGTCCGGCGCGCATCCACTGCAACGGTCGGCAGGACGTCCCTGCCGAAGCAGTCCAATCGCACGAACAGAAATTGCTTCAGGCCAAGGCAGCGATCCCGGCCCGGGCCACCTGTGCGTCCTGATCGGACTTGACCCCGGAAACGCCAACCGCGCCCACCACCTGGCCATCGATGAGCAACGGTACCCCGCCCTCCAGAGAGGTCAGCATCGGCGCGGACAAAAAGGCACTGCGCCCTCCGTTGACCATATCCTCGTAGTTCTTGGTTTCGCGGCGACCGAGGGCCGAACTGCGCGCTTTCTCGGTAGCGATGTAGGCGCTGATCGGTGCACAACCGTCCAGGCGCTCCAGCGCCAGAGGGTGACCACCGTCGTCGACTATAGAGATGGCAACAGCCCAGTGATTTTTCTGCGCCTCAATACGCGCGGCAGTGAGGATGATGGAGACTTGCGCCTGACTCAATACAGCTTTGCTTTGCATGTTACCTCCATGAGTACTTGCTACGGATAACGCCCCACTCAGTGTTGCCCATCAGGCATGACCTGTTTGTGCCAACCTTCGGGTCAACCATTCGGGGTCCATTTGCGGGACGGATGCCAACAGTTTGGCCGTGTAATCGTGGTGCGGCGGGCTGAAGACCTGGGCAAGCGGCCCCTGCTCGACGATCACGCCCTGGTGCATGACGACCACGTGGTCGGCAATGCCCTTCACGGTTTCAAGGTCATGGGTAATGAACAGGTAGGAAAGGCCGAGCTGTTCCTGCAGTCGCCCCAGAAGTTGCAGGATTTCCTTGGCAACGATCTGGTCCAGTGCCGAGGTCACCTCATCGCAGATGATCACCCTGGGTTCGGCGGCCAGTGCCCGGGCAATGCAAATCCGTTGCTTCTGGCCTCCGGACAGCTCGCCAGGGAAACGGTCGATGATCTGCGCAGGTGACAGTTCGATCTGCTCGAGCAACTGATGGATACGTGCATCCCTGGCCTTACCCTTGAGCCCCAGGTAGAACTCCAATGGCCGTCCAAGGAAGTCGCGCACCCGCTGACGCGGATTAAGCGCCGTGTCCGGCATCTGATAGATCATCTGGATATGTCGCAGCGTTTCCCGGCTACGTTGGCTATAGCTCGCAGGCAGCGCCTTGCCCTCAAAGTACAACTGTCCTTTGCTGGCCGGCAGGAGCCCCGTCAAAACACGGGCAACGGTCGATTTGCCCGACCCGGACTCCCCCACCACCGCCACCGTCGCGCCCTTGGCAACCTCCAGGGAAATGTCGCGCAGTACCTGCACCTGCCCGTAGCTGGCGGATATCCCCTGCAGTTTCAGCACCGGCGTGTCCCTGGCAAACGTCTTGGGCTCGTGGTGCAGCGAGCGCACGGCCCAGAGCGTCTTGGTGTATTCCATTTGTGGCGCCGTCAGCATCTTGCCGGTTTCGGCCTCTTCGACCTTGTTGCCGTGACGCAGCACCATGATCCGGTCGGCCATCTGTGCGACAACGGCCAAATCGTGGGTGATGTAAATGGCCGCGGTACCGAACTGCTCGACCACCTCGCGAATGGCCGCCAGCACTTCCACTTGTGTGGTCACGTCCAGTGCCGTGGTGGGCTCGTCGAATATGATCAGGTCGGGCCGGCAGGCCATTGCCATGGCCGTCATCGCCCGCTGCAACTGCCCGCCCGACACCTGGTGCGGGTAACGAAAACCGATCTGCTCGGGATTGGGCAGGCGCAGCCGGCGGAACATCTCGACTGCATCGGTGCGGGCTTGCTCCTCGCTGAGCACGTTGTGCTGCAAGGCCGTTTCGATGTACTGGTCGAACAGGTTATGCGCAGGGTTGAATGCAGCCGCCGCCGATTGTGCGACGTAGGCGATGCGTGAGCCCCAAAGCCCGAGCTTCTGCTCCCTGGACGCCTTTGTCAGGTCCGTGCCATCGAAAACGATTGTGCCGGCCGTGATGCGGCAACCTGGTCGCTCATAACCCATTGCGGCGAGCCCCAGGGTTGACTTGCCTGCGCCGGACTCGCCGATCAGGCCAAGGATTTCACCACGACGCAGCTCCAGGTCGATGCCCTTGACGATCTCCTGCCAGGCGTCCGAGCTTTGCGCTTCGATACGCAAGCCGGTGATCTTGAGAAGCATTTCACCAGGGTCTTTCTTGTTGTTTTCACTGTTCATCACGCAGCCCACTCGTCAAATGCAGGAACCAGTCCACCACGAAATTCACCCCGATGGTCAGCACGGCAATGGCCGCGGCCGGTAGCAACGGGGTCAGGTCCCCGTAGGAAATCAGGGTGGCGTTGTCACGTACCATCGACCCCCAGTCCGATGTCGGCGGCTGGATACCGAGGCCAAGGAAGCTCAAGGCACTGATGAACAGAAAAGTGAAACAGAAGCGCAGACCGAACTCGGCAACCAGTGGAGCCATGATATTGGGCAGGATCTCCCGGTACATGATCCAGTTGAGGCCTTCGCCGCGCAGGCGTGCAACCTCGACGAAATCCATGACCGCCACGTTGCTGGCCACCGCACGGGTAAGGCGAAAGACCCGTGTCGAGTCGAGCACGGCGATGATGATGATCAACGCCGGAATCGAGGTGCCGAACAGCGTCAGCAGCATCAGGGCAAAGATCAGTTGTGGAATGGCCATCAATACGTCGACCACCCGTGACAGCAGTTGATCAACCCAACCGCCGCGCGCCGCTGCCAGCAGTCCTGTCACGCCGCCCAGCAGGAATGCCAGGCTGGTGGCCAATGCAACGATGCCGATGGTATTGCGCCCGCCGTAGAGCAGGCGAGTAAACATGTCACGGCCCAGGTTGTCGGTGCCCAGCAGGAATTCCCGCCCCCAGGGCTCGAACTCCGCGGCTACGATCTGGGACTCACCATAAGGCGCGATCCAAGGGGCAAATATTGCGCCCAGGGTGTACAGCACAATGACCAACATGCCCAGCTTCGCGCTCCAGGGCGCCGTTTTCAAACCGCGCCAGGCTCGTCGCTGCCAACCGCATCGAGAGGTTTGTACAGAGACAGCTGTCATCGTTTCAGCTTCCAGATTAATGCCTTGCTTAATCATTTCGGATGCCTCAATCGTGGGTTGGTCAGCACGGACAGCACGTCCGCCGTCAAATTGAGCACGATGTAGGTTGCCGCGAACACCAGGCTGCACGCTTGCACAACCGGCATGTCGCGCTTTTTCACCGAGTCCACCATCAACTGCCCCATTCCCGGATAGACGAACACCACCTCTACCACCACCACCCCGACGATCAGGTACGCAAGGTTGAGCACGATCACGTTGATGATGGGGGCCCAGGCGTTGGGCAACGCATGTACCAGGATGACGCGCCAACGCGGCAGTCCCTTGAGCGTGGCCATTTCGATATACGGGCTGGCCAACAGGTTGATGATGGCCGCCCGGGTCATGCGCATCATGTGCGCCATCACCACCAGGGTCAGCGTGAGGGCCGGCAGCGTCACCCGATAGAGACGCTCCAGCAGCGGTTGAGTCGGGTCGACGTTGGCCAGGCTGGGCAACCAGCCGGCCTTCACCGAAAACAAAAGGATAAGCAGGTAGGCGAGGAAAAACTCCGGGAAGGAAATGAACGTCAGCGTCGCGCTGTTGATCATTCGATCGAAGAAGCCGTTACGGTGGATCGCCGCCAGAAACCCTAATCCCAGGGCCAGCGGTACAGCGATCAACGCCGTGACCAGAGCCAGGAACAAGGTATTGAGTAAACGCGGGCCGAGCAGTTCTGCGATGTGTCGTCCGTTGGCCAACGAGGTTCCGAAATCACCCTGCACGAATGCACCGAGCCAGTGGATATAACGTGTATACAAGGACTGATCGAGCCCCAGCGCATGACGAAAGGCGGCAACCGCTTCAGGCGTCGCCGACTGCCCGAGTATCTCCGTGGCAATGTCCCCGGGCAGGAAATTCACGCCCAGGAGAATGATCACGGAGACAAACCAGAGGCTGAGGCAGCCAAGTGCCAGGCGCTGAAACAACAGGGTTGTCATTTTATTCATGCTTCTCTCCCCCCTTTGCGGATGAACATCGCAAGCTGAAGCTCGATCGGTACCTCATGCAAACCACCAGCGCTCAGCAGCACGCAGGCCATCCAGGTCCCAGTTGTTGCCCAGCTGGTCGTGGCCGATGCGACGCGAGATACCGTCAACGTAGTTGGCGAACAGCGGGATGATTGCGCCACCTTCGTCACGCAGTAGCCCCTGCATTTCGCCATACATCTGCCGACGCTTTTTCTCGTCCAGTTCCGAGCGCGCTTGCAGCAGGAGCGAGTTGAACTGCGCGTTGTCCCAGAAGGTCTCGTTCCAGGCGGCCCCTTTGCCATAGACCAGCGAAAAAGCCCAGTCGGCGGTGGGCTTGCCGCCCCAGTAGTCCATGCTCCAGGCCTTTTTCATCCAGACGTTTTTCCAGTAGCCATCGTTGGGTTCACGCACGACGTTGATGTCGATACCGGCCTTGGCGGCGTGTTCCTTGAACAGCACGGCCGTGTCCACGGCCCCGGCGAACGCGGCATCGGCGGCACTCAGGTCGACCTTCAGGCTGCTGAGGCCCGCTTGCTTGAGATAAAACTTCGCTTTCTCCGGGTCATATTCGCGTTGCGGCAGCTCGCTGTTGTAGAAGCGATAACCGGAGCTGATCGGATGGTCGTTGGCCACTTCACCGTGCCCATGCAGGATGGTTTGCAGCAGGGTCTTGCGGTCGAGTGCATGCTTGAGGGCCATGCGCACGTTGTTATCGGTGAAGGGCGCTGCGGTGGTGTTCATGGGCAAGCTGTAGTGCTGCCCGCCTTTGACCGAGGCAATTTCCAGCGCCTGATTGCGCTTGAGCAAGTGCAAAGTCTTCAGGTCGCAACCGTTCATGGCGTGGATTTCGCCGGTACTCAAGGCGTTGGTACGCGCGCCCACATCAGCGATGACCAGGAATTCCACAGAATCGAACCAGCCTCTGCCACTCTTCCAGTAGTTGGGATTGCGCTTGACCAGCGTCCTCACACCCGGGTCGAAAGTATCGCGAATGTAGGCACCGCAGCCGATGCCGTCGGTGGCATTGACCTTGCCGTCCTGCGAAGGCATCACCGGCAGGTGGTAATCCGAGACCAGGTATGGGAAGTCGGCGTTGCCGCCATTGAGGCTGATGATGACCTTGTCTTTGCCATCGGTGCGAATGTCTTCGATCTGTGCCAACAGGCTGTTGGCCGCCGATTTCGAATCCGGACCGCGGTGATGGTTGAGCGAGGCCACCACGTCAGCCGCTTCCAGGGACTTGCCGTTGTGGAACTCGACCCCCTGGCGCAACTGGAAGGTCCAGACTTTGGCATCGGGAGAAGATTCCCAACTTTGCGCCAGCTCACCTGCCAGTTCGCCGGTGTTGGTCACTTCGGTCAGATAGCCGTGAACCGAGTGGCCGACCGACTGCATGTAGTTGTCGCCATAGGTACCGGGGTCAAACGAATCGGTGGTCGAGCCATGGCCTATGCCCAGCTTGAAGTTCCCACCTCTTTTCGGGCTTGAGCCAACAGTGTCAGCCATGGCGCGCCCGGAAAAGGTCGTGGCCATGGCCAGGCTGGCACCTGCGGCCATCATGCTCAGCATGAAAGTACGTCGATCAATTCGACCTTGACGCAGGCCCAGTGTCAGATCGTCAATGAGTTTGCTCATGAGGTGTCCCCGTTATTGGCTGTTTTATCAGGAGGTGTCTCAGCGTGGCTGCATCAGCAGTACCGTCACCGGACTCACACACGTGTCGCCGTACCACTAATCACTTCAAATTCGCGCCGTTACCGCTTTCGTCCTGCAGTAACTGCGCAAGCCTTCGAGTCCCTTTTCGCGGCCAAACCCTGACAGCCTGTTACCCCCAAACGGTGTTTCGACGCCACCGGCGAAGTATTCGTTGATATAGATCTGCCCCGCATCGATATCCCGCGCCAGGCGCAGAGCCTTGGTGATATCGCGGGTATAGATCCCGGCTGCCAGGCCGAACTCTGTGCCATTGGCCAGAACCAGCGCGTGCTCGATCGAATCAGCCACCTGGACCGACAGCACGGGGCCGAAGATTTCTTCCTGCACCAGGCGGTCCATTGGGCGGATGTCATCCAGCAACGTGGGTGCAAAGAACCAGCCGCGACCGCTGTCCGGGTCGGTCAGCCGTGTCCCGCCAGCCGCGACTTTGATTTTGCGTGTCCTGGCGTCCTCGACGAAGGTGCTGATCTTGTCCAACTGCTCCAACGAGCTGATGGCACCGATGTTCGGATTTTTCAGACCGTGCCCGATCGTCAGCTCGTTAGCCCTGGCCGCCAGGCGCTCGACGAACTCGGCGTGAACGCTGCGCTCGATGACCAGCCGGGAACCTGCCGAGCAGATTTGCCCGGCATTGGAATAGATCGCCCAGAGCACATCTTCGATTGCCGCATCGATATCGCAATCGGCCAGGACCACCATCGGCGATTTGCCGCCGAGTTCGAGGGTGACACTGGAGATATTCCGGGCTGCGGCCTGCATCACTCGACGGCCTGTTTCCACGGAACCGGTGAAGGTGACATGGCGCACCTTGGGGTGTGCTACCAACGGCGCACCGACCCGGTTACCGGTGCCGGTCACCACGTTGCAGGCGCCGGCTGGCAGCCCGGCGCGGTGCAGAATCTCGGCCAGCAACAGGGCCGTCAGCGGGGTCTGTTCAGCAGGCTTGAGCACGGCCGTACAGCCTGCGGCCAGCGCCGGGGCGAGACCACGGGCGGCGGTGGAGAACGGGTAGTTCCACGGAATCACATGGGCCGTCACCCCGACCGGTTCAAGGCTGGCCTGGGATACATAATCCGGGCCCATTGGAATAGTGTCGCCCTGCAGCTTGTCCGCAGCCCCGGCGTAGTATTCGAACAGGCGTGCGGCCGAACGGACATCGGCCTGCGCCTCGCTCAGGGTCTTGCCGTTATCCAGGGTTTCGATCACCGCCAGCCGCTCGGCGTTGGCCCGAATGCCTTCGGCGGCGCGGTACAACACACGGCTGCGCTCGGCGGGCAAACCCTTGCCCCAGGCGCCGCGCCATGCCTTGTCGGCCGCGGCCACCGCCAGTTCGACATCCTGCTCGTCGCCGGCGGCAAAGCTGGCAAAGGCCTTGCCAGTGCCCGGATCGAAGGTTTCCATGGATTCACCGGCACTCGCCGCTAGCCATTGCCCATCGATCCAATGGTCCCGGGGCAAACCCGCCAGGGTGTCGCTGGCAAAATACTCGGCAATCAGCGCTTGGGTTTCAGTGCTCATTTCTGCACCTCGCTGACTTGATAGGCAGACCGCTCCAGCCACTGCGGGGAAATTTCCACCCCCCAGCCTGGCTCATCGGTGATCGTGACCTGCCCGTCTTCGACGGTGTACGGGCATTTGACGAACAGGCCGTCCTGCCAGGGGTAGTAATCCAGGCCCTCAATGGAGAGTTCCAGGTACTTACCGGCGTTTGGAATGGCTTTGAGAAAATGCATGGTGAACAAGGTGACCAGGGACAGGTTGGCGCTGTGCGGGGTGCAAGGCAGCCCGGCCTCGGCCGCCATGCGGGCGACCTTCATCGAGCGGTTGATCCCGCCCAAGTAAAGGACGTCGGGTTGTACCACATCGACGGCGCGCATTTCGATCATTCGCCGCCAGGTAGACAGATCGCAGTCCTGCTCACCACCGGTGACGTCGAGGCTCAAGGCATCGGTCACTTGCCTGGTCTGCTCCAGCTCCCAGTAGGGACACGGCTCCTCGAAGTGCTCGATACCGTACTCCTGTAGCAGGCCGCCCACCTCGATGGCGCGTGCCGGCGAAAACCCGGAGTTGCCATCCACCAGCAACGAGACCTTGTCACCCAGGGTCTGGCGAACTTTCGGCACGATCTGCTCCGTACGCTCCGGCCACTCGTCAACGTCGTGACCGCACTCGGCGCCCACGCGAAACTTGAATGCATCGAAGCCATGGGTATCGCGCAGGCGCAACAGGCGCTCGGCCTCATCGGCGGCGCTGATATCACGTCGCATGGAGGAGGCGTAGGCACGCATGCGCCCTGGCTTGCCGCCCAGCAATTCAACCACCGGCTTGCCTTCGACCTTGCCACGCAGGTCCCACAGGGCAGTGTCGAGACCCGCCATGGCCCGACACAGGTAGGTGCCGGGGAACTTGTGCTCGCGCTCAGGGATCAGCGTTATCAGGCGCTCGATGTCCATTGCATCCGCACCCAGGGCATAAGGAGCAACCTGGCGATGGAAGACCTGCGCGGTAATGTCTGCGTTATAAGTGGACAATTGCCCCCAACCCACTGCGCCCGTATCACTGGTCACGCGGACGAAACCAACGAACTGATCGCAAAACGTCTCAAGCTTTTTGATGCGCATTACGCGTCTCCATTTTCTTGTTATCGGCCAGAATCAGGTCGGCCGCTTTCTGCGCGACCATCATGGTTGGAGCGTTGGTGTTGCCCGAGGTAATCGTGGGGAAAACCGATGCATCGACCACTCGCAGCGCCTCAAGCCCATGCACACGCAAGCGCGTATCCACGACCGAGGTCCGCGCATCGGGCCCCATGCCGCAGGTGCCGACGGGGTGGAACACCGAACCGCAGCGCTGGCGAAAGTCTTCCAGAATCTGTTCATCGGACATGCCGTCCAGATCCGGTGCAATGGCTTCCTTGATCAGGCCACGCAACGCCTGGGTGCGAACCATCTGCTGGATCAGGCGACCGCCGGCAATGACGTTGGCCACATCCTCCGGATCGGACAGGTAGTTGGGGCGGATTTGCGGGCCGACGCGGGGATCGGCGCTGCGAATGTCGATGCGGCCACGGCTCTTGGGCCGGCACGGCTGGAACGAGATGATGAAGCCGGCAAACGGGTCCGGATTCATCAACGGGCGCTTGCCCTCCGGCGCAGTCGAATAGGTGACCGGATTGAAATACAACTGGGTATCCGGTGAAGCACATTGCGCCCCCGAGCGCACGAAGCCACCGGACTGGTTGACGCTGACGCTCAGCGGCCCCTTGCGGGTCAACACATAGCGCAACCCGGCCCAGAGCTTGCCGTGAAGCGGATATAACTGGTTATTGAGCGTAGGTTCGGTGGACTTGTAGTAGTAGTTGATACCGAGATGGTCCTGCAGCTCCCCGCCGACCGCCTCGTTATCCAATACGACAGGGATACCGTGACGCCGAAGCAGTGCCTTGGGCCCCACACCGGAAAGTTGCAGCAACTGCGGGGAGTTCACGGCCCCTGCGCAAAGGATGACCTCGCGCCGGGCGTGGGCCGTTACGATGCGCCCATCCTGTTCGAACTCGACCCCCACGGCACGACGGCCCTTGAACACTATCCGGTGCGCCAGGGCACGCGTCATCAAGCGCAGGTTGCTGCGCTGCATGGCTGGACGCAAAAATGCGTCGGCTGCCGAGCAGCGCATCCCTTTGTAGGTATTGATCTGGTAGGTCCCTACCCCCTCGGGCTGGGTACCGTTGAAGTCTTCGGAGTACGGCAGGCCCACTTCGGCTGCGGCTGCAAAAAAGTGCCGGCGCAACGGGTGCAACTCGGCCGTTACATCGGAGACGTACAGCGGGCCACCATCAGCGGCGTTGCCCTGGGCATCCACGCGGCATTCGGAGCGCTGGAAATACGGCAGCACATCGGACCAACCCCAGCCGATATTGCCCTTCTTTTCCCAGCCATCGAAATCCACCGGCAGGCCACGGCAGTACACCATCGCATTGATCGAGCTGGAACCGCCGATGACCCGCCCCCGAGGCCAGTAGCTGCGCCGTGAATCGATGGCCGACTCCGGCTCGGTTTCATACTTCCAGTTGACGCGCTCGTCGAAGAAGGTACGGCCATAGCCGATCGGCATCTTGATCCAGAAGCGCCGGTCGCTGCCGCCTGCTTCCAGTACCAGCACCTGGGCGTCCTGGTCGGCGGAAAGCCGGTCGGCCAGTACGGAGCCTGCCGAACCGCTGCCAATGATGATGTAGTCAAACTCCCCTGCTACCGCCATGTCGCCTGCCCCATGCTCGAGGTTCGCCGCGGAACCGTTTCGAATGCCAGCAGGCCGTTTTTGTTTTTTTGGCCTGCTTGTTCGGGCTCATCATTTCTGTAAAGCTGCCTCAAGACAAACAAGAAAAAAATGGCCTTTGGGCCAAAAATATTTAAGGCTCAGCAATGTCCTATAAATTGCCTCACCTCCCCTGGCTGCGCACTTTCGAAGCCGCGGCACGCAGCCTGAGCTTCACGGCCGCCGCCGAAGACCTGCACATGACGACCGCCTCGGTCAGCCTGCAAATTCGCTCACTGGAGCAATACCTGGGGTTTCAGTTGTTCGAACGCCTGCCCCGCGGTGTGCGCCTCACAGACATGGGCCTTGCCTACCTGCCATCGGTCCGGAAGGCCTTCGATGAGTTGGCGGTGTCAACGGTCGGGCTGTTCGGCAGCCGAGGCGACCGATCGATCACAGTGCGATCCACTGCGGCCTTCGCGGTGCTCTGGTTGGCGCCCAGGCTTCAGTCGTTCCTTGAGGCACATCCTGATATCGAGGTTCGTTTACTGGCTGACATCTGGGCTGACGCCCAGGGCTCCGACCAGAGTGCGATCGATATTCGCTTTGGTGATGGTCATTGGGAGGGGTTCGACGCGGAACTGATTCAGAAGGAGGCTTCCATCCCGGTCTGCAGCCCCGGATGGCTTGAGCGGGCAAAGTCCCCCGAAGCGCTGGTAACTTTCGCGCGACAGCATCCCATTCACATCATGGGCTGCGAAGATTTGTGGTCACGCTGGTTCCGTCGCAGCGGTATCGGCGACGACGACATCAGAAAGGGGCTGCAGGTGGACACTTCGCTCACAGCGCTGGAACTCGCCAGTGCCGGGTCGGGGTTTGCCCTGGTGCTGCGCAGTCTGACCCAGTCCTACATCGATTCAGGCAGGCTGGTTCCAGCCTTTGACGGTGAGTTGCCCATTGAGCAGGCGCATTATCTGCTGCAACCCAAAGCCGGAAAAAGACCGAGCCCCGAGGTATTGATTTTCAGGCATTGGCTACTGGAGACAGTCCAGCATGCGAAATTGCACTCCACTTGACCCCCCGTTTACATTTGACCTGATCAGTCGCTCGCATTCGCCAATGGCGATGAAAGTGCTGTGCCCATGGGCGACCTGCCCGGCAACCCGATGCTGGCAACGAGCATGTGGTACTACCAGATGCTGGGGCGGTTGCGCTGAGTTGTTTGTTTACCAGATCATCCATCGTCGTGAACCGTGAGACGCGAGCCGCGAGCCAGCTATCAATTCCTTCGATCTTTCAAATCACCAAGCCGAATTTTTTATTTGCGCCGGACCTGTTCAAGATGAGCGCCATCACCCCTGTCTCGGATGGAAACGACATGAATCTAAATTTCGCCTTTGCCTGCATGATCGTGGTTTCATTCACCATCGCGTTGGTGCACACCTGATTCGCGTCAGCGCGCTCCCTTTCCACCCAGAGTCAACCCATGCTTTTTGCCCTTGTATCGAACGGCGCCCTTCTCACGCCTGAACAGCCGGATACAACGGTGCCCTGGTGGAGCTTCAGCAAAACCGTGCTCGCGGCGGCAGCCCTGACGCTGGTGCGCGATCGGCTGGTCAACCTGGATGACAGGGTCGTTGAAGGCCCGTTCACCCTGCGCCAATTGCTACGGCATGAGGCCGGGCTGGCGGACTATTCGGAACTCGCTGATTATCACGCCGCGGTCGCCCGCGATGAGGCTTCATGGTCGGCGGATGACATGCTGCAACGTCTCGACGCCTCCCGCTTGCGCTACACGCCGGGAGACGGTTGGCGTTACTCCAATGTCGGCTACCTGTTTATCGCAAGACTGATTGAACGCACCACAGGCCTCCCACTCGCAGATGCACTGACACAACGGGTGTTTTCTCCCCTCGGTTTATCCCAAGTGCGCCTCGCCAACACACACGCCGATCTGACAAGCGTGAACATGGGCACCGCGTCCGCCTACGACCCCGGTTGGGTCTATCACGGTTTGCTGGTGGGCCCACTCGCTGAGGCAGCCCTTTGCCTGGACCGGCTATTGAGTGGCGACTTGCTTCCGCAATCCCTGCTCCTGCAAATGCAGACCGTGCGCACCCTCGGTAGGCCGATTCCCGGCCGTCCATGGACGTCCCCTGGTTATGGCCTCGGGCTGATGCGTGGTGGTGTGGAAGGTCAACGAATCTTGAGCGGCCACACCGGCGCCGGGCCGGGGAGTGTCGTGGCGGTCTATCAATGGGTTAGTGACGACAACATCGCGAGTTGCTGTGCGGTATTTGATGAGGGTGCCAACGAAGGAGCTGTCGAAGCCGAAGTGGTAAAACACTTATCGGCCATTGACGGAATAATCAAGGATTGAACAATTATCAAATAAGAACATCTATCAACTCACTGCGAACTTAACGCTGTAACGACCCGAAGCGTTATAACCGGGTATCCCATTACCCTGCGTATTAACCACCGCCGGTCGATAAATCCCACAGTAACTAAACCCTTCAAAACTCCGTGATCTAGTCTGAGTGCACGTTCGGCTGGAGCGCACTCCATGTCATTGACTCAAGAGCAAAAACCGCAGCGACGCAAGGAAATGCGGCTGTTCCTGTTTCTTGTTGTCTGCCTTTTTCCGCTACTTTCGGTCGCTATCGTCGGCGGTTACGGTTTCATTATCTGGTTTTTCCAAATGCTCTACGGCCCTCCCGGGCCGCCCAACTAAAAAACTCGATTAGAGCCTGTTGGAGTCGCCCATGGACGAAGCCCTGCATATAGCCAGCCTTGTGGTACATGCCCGCCCCGAACTTTTCGACGCCGTCAAAGCCAACCTGCGTCTATTGGAAGGCGTGGAACTGCATCAGGAAAGTGCTGCCGGGAAACTGGTGGTCGTCCTTGAGGCCGTACACGAAAACCAGATCCTGCAACGCATCGATCAAATCAACAATCTGCCGGGCGTGCTCAACGCTGCGCTGATCTATCACGAAATTCTCGATCCCGCGGGAGACAGCCAATGAGCATGTCGCGCCGAGCATTCGTCAAGGCCCAGGCCGCCGCCATTGCAGCCTCCGCGGCCGGCCTGCCGATATTCACCACCGCCAGCAACCTGGTCACCGAAGCGGACATGGTCACCCTGGACTGGAACAAGGCGCCCTGCCGCTTCTGCGGCACCGGCTGCAGCGTGATGGTCGCGACCCGGGACAACCGGGTGGTCGCCACCCATGGCGACGTCAAGGCCGAGGTGAATCGCGGGCTGAACTGTGTGAAGGGCTACTTTCTGTCCAAGATCATGTACGGCGTCGACCGCCTGACCCAGCCACTGCTGCGCATGAAAAACGGCCAGTACGACAAGCAAGGCGAGTTCCAGCCAATCAGTTGGGACAAGGCCTTCGACATCATGGAAGAAAAATTCAAGCAGGCCCTGAAAAACAAGGGGCCTGAATCGGTGGGCATGTTCGGCTCGGGACAATGGACGGTGTGGGAAGGCTACGCCGCCAACAAATTGATGAAGGCCGGTTTTCGCAGCAACAACATCGACCCCAATGCCCGTCATTGCATGGCCTCGGCGGTGATGGGTTTCATGCGCACCTTTGGCGCGGATGAGCCGATGGGTTGCTACGACGACATCGAAGCCACCGACGCCTTTGTGTTGTGGGGCTCGAACATGGCGGAGATGCATCCGATCCTGTGGAGCCGGGTCACCGACCGGCGCCTGAGCTATCCGCACGTGAAAGTCGTGGTGTTGTCGACCTTCGAACACCGCAGCTTCGAACTGGCCGACATCCCCATGGTGTTCAAGCCGCAAACCGACCTGTTGATCCTCAACTACATCGCCAATCACATCATTGAAAGCGGCGCGGTCAATCAGGATTTCATCAGCAAGCACACGCGCTTCGCCAAGGGCGCCGACGACATCGGCTACGGCCTACGCCCGGATGACCCGCTGGAAAAACAGGCGAAGAATGCCGACAAGGCCAATACCTGGACGGACATGTCCTTCGAGCAGTTCGCCGCGTTCGTCAAACCCTACACCCTGGAACGCACCGCCAAGGAGACCGGGGTGGCGCCTGAACGCCTCAAGGCCCTGGCCGAACTCTATGCCGACCCCAATCGCAAGGTCGTGTCGTTCTGGACCATGGGCTTCAACCAGCACACCCGCGGGGTGTGGGCCAACAACCTGATCTACAACATCCATTTGCTCACGGGCAAGATCAGCGAACCGGGCAACAGCCCTTTCTCGTTGACCGGCCAGCCGTCGGCCTGTGGCACCGCTCGCGAGGTCGGGACGTTCTCCCACCGCCTGCCCGCCGACCTAGTGGTGACCAATCCCAAGCACCGCGCCACCGCGGAGAAAATCTGGAAGCTGCCGGCCGGCACCATCCAGGAGAAAGTCGGCTTTCATGCGGTACAACAAAGCCGCATGCTCAAGGACGGCGTGCTCAACGTCTACTGGACCCAGGCCAGCAACAACATGCAGGCCGGGCCCAACATCATGCAGGAAGTCTTGCCGGGCTGGCGCAACCCAGACAACTTCGTGATCGTCTCCGACGTCTACCCCACTGTTTCCGCCCAGGCCGCCGACCTGATCCTGCCCAGCGCCATGTGGGTGGAGAAGGAAGGCGCCTTTGGCAACGCCGAGCGCCGCACGCAGTTCTGGCATCAGTTGGTCAGCGCACCGGGGGACGCCAAATCCGACCTGTGGCAATTGGTGGAGTTTTCCAAGCGCTTCAAGACCGATGAAACCTGGCCCGCGGAGTTACTGGCCAAGGCCCCGCAGTACAAGGGCAAAACCCTGTACGAGGTGTTGTTCAAGAACGGCCAGGTCGACGAGTTTCCCGTCGAGCAGATCGAGACCGGCTACAAGAACGATGAAGCCAAGGCCTTCGGTTTCTACCTGCAAAAGGGTTTGTTCGAAGAGTACGCGCAGTTTGGTCGCGGTCATGGCCATGACCTGGCGGCCTTCGACCGTTACCACAGTGAGCGCGGCCTGCGCTGGCCGGTGGTCGACGGCAAGGAAACCCGCTGGCGCTACCGCGAGGGCCTTGACCCCTACGTGGAAACCGGCAGCGAAGTGCAGTTCTACGGCTACCCGGACAAGAAGGCGATCATCTTCGCCCTGCCCTACGAGCCACCGGCCGAAGCTCCGGACGCCGACTACCCGTTCTGGCTGAGCACCGGTCGGGTCCTTGAGCACTGGCATACGGGCACCATGACCCAACGGGTGGAAGAGCTGTACAAGGCCGTACCGGACGCACTGGTCTACATGCACCCCGAAGACGCCAAGGCCATGCAGGCACGCCGTGGTAGTGAGGTGAAACTGATCAGCCGCCGCGGCGAGATCCGCGCCCGCATCGAAACCCGCGGGCGCAACAAACCGCCCCGCGGCCTGGTGTTCGTGCCGTTTTTCGATGCCAACAAGCTGATCAACAAGGTCACGCTCGACGCCACCGACCCGATCTCCAAGCAGACCGACTACAAGAAATGCGCGATCCGCATCGAGTTGATCAGCGTGGCTTGAGGAGAACCGCCATGAGTTTTCGCATCCTGCCGTTGTTCCTGCTCGCTGTAATCGGCGCGGTCATTGCCGCCGAGGTTGATTACCCCCTCGATGCACCGGGCCCGGACGGACGCCGGCCCGGCGGCACCCTGACGCAAAACGCCCCTGCGCCGCCCCTGGCCGATGATGAAAACAAGGACCTCAAGCGCGAGCGCAACTACCCTGACCAGCCGCCGACCATTCCCCACAGCATTCGCGGCTACCAGATCGACAAGAACGGCAACAAGTGCCTGTCCTGCCACAGCCGGGCCAACAGTGCGCGCAGCCAGGCGACGATGATCAGCATCACCCACTACATGGACCGCGACGGCCAGGCGCTGGCGGCGGTCTCACCGCGTCGCTACTTCTGCAACCAGTGCCATGTGCCGCAAAAAGATGTGCTGCCGCTGGTGGGCAACAGCTTCGAGACCATCGACAAAATCCTGCAAGACGACGCCAACGCCGCGCAGAAACGTTGAGGAGGCGCCATGAAAGCACTGTTCGCCCTGCTTAAGGACTACTGGGGCATCCTCTGTCGGCCGAGCGTTTATTTCAGCCTGGGGTTCCTGACGCTGGGCGGTTTTATCGCCGGGATCATTTTCTGGGGTGGTTTCAACACGGCACTGGAGCTGACGAACACCGAGAAATTCTGCATTTCCTGCCACGAGATGCGCGACAACGTGTTTGTCGAATTGCAGGACACCATCCACTACACCAACCGCTCGGGCGTGCGCGCCAGCTGCCCGGATTGCCACGTGCCCCATGAATGGACCCACAAGATCGCGCGCAAGATGCAGGCGTCGAAGGAAGTCTGGGGCAAGCTGTTCGGCACCATCGACACCCGCGACAAATTCCTCGCCCTGCGCCGTGAACTGGCGGAACACGAATGGGCCAGGCTCAAGGCCAACGATTCACGAGAATGCCGCAACTGTCACAACTTCGAGTTCATGGACTTTACCCGCCAGGGCAAACGGGCGGCGGCCATGCATTCGACGTCATTGGCCAAGGGCGAAGCCACCTGCATCGACTGCCACAAGGGCATTGCGCACAAGCTACCGGATATGAGCGGCGTCAAAGGCTGGTAGCGGTTCAGTTGCTTGCCACATGGTCCACATGGCCTGCCGTCACCAGTGTCTTCAACGACGCATCGAACTCTTTCAATGCGTTCACTTGCAACTCGGTCTGCTGATTGATCTGCGCGGCAATCTGCGGCGCGGCTTTGCCATGCACCCACACCGAAGGCATCTGCTCGGCACGTGAACCTTGCGCCTCGCCGATGTATTGCAGGTTCGCATCGTAGAACCTGGCCATGAACCGCGCTTCAACCTGGTTGTTGCGCTTTGACACCAGGCGACTGTAGGTGTCGAGCATCACCACCACATCCGGATGAGCCTGCAGCGCCGCATCGAGGTTGTCGTAGACGGTCACCGCGGCGAACTCCTTCTGCAACGACGCCATCAACCAGCCAACCGCCCGCTGCGGGTCGGAGCTGTCGACGAACGCCTGGCTGATCCGTGAATCCAGCTCGGGGTTCTGCGCCCCCTTCACCGCCACGGCGTGGTAGCTCTCGAGGTATTGCTGGGTGTTGAGGGTGTTCTCGCTGTAGAGCACCGCCACCTTCTGCGTGTGTTGCAAACGCACAGCGCTGTCGGCAATCGGCAGGAAACGGCAGGCCGCTTCGGCGGCAACGGCCGGTGCGGTGGTAGCCACGCCAGCGCTGAACACGGCGACAAAAGCCAGCAGGGTCGAGATTCTCATCGCGCTTATTCCTTCAATGGCGAGATCGGTATGAGGCTATCTTCCTCCCTTGGCGGAAAAACAGAACTTGCATTCTTTAATGATGGGTATCGAGGGAATGAATGATTGCTATGACGACGCTCGCTCACTCGGTTTCCCGCAGGCTCCCACTTGAGGCACCAGCTGGATATCGACACGCCGGTTGGCCGCGCGCCCGGCCTCGCTGTCGTTGCTGGCGATCGGCTGGCTGTCGGCAAAGCCCTGGACCGCGAAACAACTGTCGGGGATATCCCCCATCCGCTGCATCCAGCCGCGCACGGCCGAGGCGCGAGCGTGGGACAGCTGCAAATTCTGCTCGGCACTGCCCTTGGCATCGCTGTGCCCGGCAATGACGATCAACCAGTCGGGCTGGGCCTTGATGTCGACCAGGGCGCTGATCAGGACCTTGGTCGAGCCGGGCTTGAGTTCGGCGCTGCCAGGGGCGAACAGGGAGAGGCTGTCGAGGCGAACGGGCTGGGGCACCGGCTGTTGTTGCTGAAAGAGCTCGGTAAAGCGTTTTTCACCCTGATGGCTCGACCCCATACCGTTCCACCACGCGCCGCCGACCAAGATGATCGTTACCGCCGCAGCCCACAGCCACATGGTCCTTCGCCACTGAGCCGGCTTGTTTTCGGGCACAGGTTTGGCCGGCCAAATAGCGATAGACATCAAACGCGCCGGCTCCGGCTCTCTCGGCAACCGTTGTACCGGAATGGCCAACGTGCTGTTTCGCTGCAAGCTCTGTGTCAGGTATTCGATTTGCTGAAGCAGGGGTTGCAATGCAGCAGGAGGGATTTGCATCGACTGATCCAGACGGTGCTGCAAGTGCAGCAGTTCGGTCTCCAGATGCACCAGTGCGGGCAGATGCCGTATGTCCATGGCCATGCTACGTAACAATGACTGTAACTGGACGAACAGCCAGGCGAGTATTTCCAGGCGTGCCGACGGACTGGGTGGCCACACGCTCGACCATTCGCAGCCCAGCGTGTCTACCAGCGCAATCCCTTGCACCATGCCCTCCAGACCATAGCGCTGGCTACGCGCCAAGGTAAAAGCAGCCGCCGACTGCAGATCCGCACCGTTGTGCTGGAACAGCGCCAGGCACAACTGTTCCACCCTCGCCCAGTCCACATCCGGGCATGCCGGGTGACGCAACTTGGCCAGTTCTTCATGCAATGCGACAAACTCGCTGAGGCCGCGCGGATCTCCGGAATCATGACTTCCGAAGGAATCTTCACCTGGTTGCCGGTGCCCAGGTCGTAGAGGTGGATCGGCAGTTCGGTGACCGCGCCGCCTGATTGCGGCCCGCGGATCTGCACGCACCAGCCATTGGCAATGAAGCTCTTGACCATGTTGGCGGCAAAGGCGTACGAGGCGCTGGTCCACAGGCACTTGTCGTGATCAGGGCCCTTGACGCTCTCGACGTAGTTGAAGCTGCGCACCGGGACGGTGTCCGGTCCATAAGGCAGGCGCCCCAGGACACGGGGCATGACCAGGCCGATGTAGCGGGCGTCGTCACTGTCGCGGAACGCCTTCCATTTCAGGTATTCGGCACGGTCAAAATAGTTGCCGATGTCCTTGATGGCGGCCACTTCTTCCATCGAGCGCTTGCCGAAGAAGGCCGGGCCGACGGTACCGATGAAGGGCATGTGCGCGGCCGCCGCGACTTTGGAAATGTTACGCAGCAGGGCGATATCCTGCGGGCCGCGATCGAACTCGTAGTTGGAGATCGCGGCGGCAATGGGCTCACCACCCGGCGTGTCGTACTCCTGGGTATAGGTGTGCACGTACAGGCCGCTTTGCGCGATTTCCGGTGCATCGTCGAAATCCTGGACCAGATGGTCCTTGCTGATATCCAGCAATTCGATGCGCACGTTCTGGCGAAAATCGGTCTGGTCGATCAGCGACTTGACCCCGCGCCAGGTTGACTCCACTCGCTGGAAATCGGGGTGGTGCATCACGGCATCGAGTTGCCGGCTGATTTGAGCATCCAGGGCTGCGATGTGTTCATCGAGCAGGACTTTATCCAGGCGTTCGAATTTCTGCGAAGACTGCCCAAGCAGTTTCAGAAACACACTGACTGCTGCCGTTACTCGCTCATCGGCAGAGACTTCGGAGAGTGCCTCGGTATTTTGAAATACTTCGATACTACTCAGGGTTTCAATTGGATTGAGATTGATCTTGCCAAACAGCGCGCCATATACGCCTTTTTCTTCGGACAACACTGTAGTGCCGCGCGATTGCACGTTAGAACTTTCGATGGACATTAAGGTAACTTCCCTTTAAACGAACCGAAGTGGATTAACGATTTTCTTCCGGCACCAACGCGGCCAACTCGGCGCGCAGTTCGTCGGTTAGCGCATCATCCTTGAGGATGCGTTCCAGCTCATGGCGAAAAGTGGCGTTGTCCAGCAGGTTCGACTTGAGGTCGCGCAAGAGGTTGCGCATTGCCAGCAGCGCACGCAGGTGCGGGATTTGCCGAGCCACCGGCTCCGGCTCGAAGTCCTTCATGCACTGGAAACTCAGCTCGACCGAGGTGTCGCCAGGCTCATCGGCCAAGGTATTTTCCACGGCCACTTTCAACACCGGAGAATACTCCGCCAATACGCTGTCGAAGTTGTTTTTGTTGATTGAAACCTTGTTTCGGGCGGATAAAGGACGCTGCTCCCTGCCATTACTGTAGTCACCCATGACCATCAGTTTCAGCGGTAACTCGACTTTTTTCTGCGCACCGCCGGTATGCAGATCGAGTTTAATGTTGACCCGTGCCTTTGGCACTTCATTCTGGAAACTGCTTGAAGCCATAACCCCTCCCGTTTTTTCCTGATAGCCACTGCCTTGACAAAAAACTTGCAAGGACCGGGTTTGACAATTCTAGACAGTCAGTCAAAAAAGTTGCTGCCACAATTTGCGAAGTTCATTTCAATATAAATCTGCGTACAGGATTTTTTTTGCTCTCCTACAACAACAGTGAACTATCCTACTTTCACGCGCCACCCCTCCAATGCACTTTGGGAAATTTCGCACTTAAATACGGAAACTGCCTACAAAAGAGCTCATCGGCGCCGTGCACTTGCGCCTTTGATACAACCCCGACACCCCCCTGTAACGCCAAGACACTTGGGCACCCTGCCCCATGCGCCTAGATTGAAACCGTCGATGGACCGACCGGCTTCACCGCTCGCGGCCCATCGACTGCCCGACACACACCACCAAGGAAGAGGGAAACCATGAGCAAATCAATCGCTGTCAGCCAACAAAGCCAGCAGCTTCACAACGATGTGCAAGAAGCCGTCAAGTCGATCATGGGTGCTACCACCGCGCTGAAATCCACCGATTACGGTCGGGTCTTCAGGTCCGTCCTGGCGGCTTCGCAAAAAACCGTCACCATCGAAATTGCCCCCGGCGACCTGACCCTGCTGAAGAAGTCGGGCTACAAGCTGTGCTTTGCCAAGAAAGTCGGTAACGCCGAGTACAACGTGGTCTGGCAGTCCTACAGTGCTTACCTGAGCAACAACGAATTCAGCTGGACGCCGCTGTATCAGCTGTTCGCCTCCAACGTGTTCAAGGAAAACGTGCAAGTCAAAGTCTCGACCAATATCGTCAATATCGGTCTGGGGCAAACCTCGACACTCGATGAGCACGGCCTGCTGAGCCCGGCAGTCACGGGCGGCCCTGAGGTGTCCGTGACGTTCGTCAACAACTTCGCGCCGATCCATCCGGGGATCAACCAGTTGTCCACCGGCATCGATGGCAACCAGGTCAGCACGCCGATCTACGTGGCCGTCAATCCGGTGGTCACCGGCAACACCGTACTGACCCCCGTGGAAACCATCCTTGTGTGGTTCGAACAGGATGTGCAGACCAGTACCATGTTCAGTTCCTCACGCTCCAAGGCGATCGAAATCGACCTGACCTTCGATAACACCGCAGGTCGCCTTTACGAAGGCGGTCAATGGAAAACCGTTTGACGGGCGCATACCGGGGCAACCTCGCGGTTGCCCCGTCTATTCGTCGAACGTGCCTCGTGCAAAATAGCCCGTCAACGACACACAGATAGAGGCCGCCAGGTCCTCCTGGGTAGCGATGCCATAGGGCTGGTTGCGATCGAACTGCGCTGACCAGCGAATCCGCCCCTGCGCCACATCCACCAACCGCAGCGACGCCCGGACCCGCGCCGGCTCGACCCGCACGCTGCCCTCCAGGCAATAGCAGTAACGGCCGCCCCGCCGCGCATCCGCTGTTTTCACAGGGCTGCGCGGCATCCTGATCAACACATGGTTGCCACCGGTCTGTACCTGCTCGAACGACTCGAACAGGCGACAACTGAGCTCCTCGCACAAGCCGCGGGCAAAGTCATCGCCCTCACGGGTAATGCAGGTAAAGGGCTGGATCTGCAGGACAGGATGGCGCGCGGCCCCTGCGTTGGGCCGCAGCCGCTGATAGGTCAGGCGATAACAACCGGGCGGAATGCTCAGCCGCACCGGTTCCTGCTGCCCCACCGTGGCGTAATGGCTGGCGAGCTTGCGGCGCAACCGCCCCACCTGCACCCGCACCACCGGGTCGTCACCGGTGCAATACACCGCCGGATCGCGACGGAACACGGCGATGCCAATGGCGTGTTCGGTCAGGGGGACATGGGCCGATTGCAGGTCGTGTTCGACCAGAAAGCGCAACAGACTGCCCATGCGCCGGGACCTGGCGAACAACGGACTGGCCAGCAGCAACGCCAGCACCCGTTCCATCTCATCAGGATCGAGCGGCACGGCAGTGCCCTCGACACTTGCAGGACCTGTGTGTTTGATCACCATTGCCCGCCTCCGTGCAGGTTGCCGACAATCGCATGCCCCTTCCAGTGAAGGGGGTTGTGGGTACGGGAGTCCTACTCCCTGGCCACGCCTGAAACCGGCCATCAGGCAGGCCAGGACGTGGCAAGGTCGAAGCTTAGCAGCCGTGATGGAATGGGCAGGATATTGCAGTGTTTACAGCGTTCCGGCCGACGAACGTTCAATCACGACTGCCGTCAATCCGCCGCCCCAAACGCTCTGCATCAGTTATTTATACTCAAATGCCAGCTTAATAATATTTTACCGATATCAGGCTGATCCCTAGTCTTGAGCCCAAGAAATGGCAGGTCGACACAGACCTTTATCCAACTTCGAAGGGCAAAGAGATGACCATTGAAAAAACAATAATAGATACCCTGATTGTCGGCGCCGGCCAGGCCGGCGTAGCCATGAGTGAACACCTGAGCAAGCTCGGCGTGCCGCACCTGGTGCTGGAGCGCAACCGTATCGCCGAGCGCTGGCGCACCGGCCGCTGGGATTCGCTGGTGGCCAATGGTCCGGCCTGGCACGACCGTTTTCCGGGCCTGGAATTCGACGATATCAGCCCCGATGGTTTTGCCCCCAAGGAGCGCGTGGCCGATTACTTCGAAGCCTATGCCCGCAAGTTCAAGGCACCGATCCGCACCGGCGTGGAAGTGAAGAAAGTCGAACGTAATGTCGGTCGCCCGGGCTTCACCATCGAGACCTCCCAAGGCGTGATCGAGGCCAGTCGCGTAGTGGCTGCCACAGGGCCCTTCCAGCGTCCGGTGATCCCGCCGATCGCACCGCAAGATGCACAACTGATGCAGATCCACTCCGCCGACTACCGCAATCCCGGGCAATTGCCCCAGGGCGCAGTTTTGGTAGTAGGCGCCGGTTCGTCGGGCGTGCAGATCGCCGATGAACTGCAGCGCTCCGGCAAACAGGTCTACCTGTCGGTGGGCGCCCACGATCGTCCGCCCCGCGCCTATCGCAACCGTGATTTCTGCTGGTGGCTGGGCGTGCTTGGCGAATGGGACCAGGCCGCCATGAAACCCGGCCGCGAACACGTGACCATCGCCGTCAGTGGCGCCCAGGGTGGGCGCACCGTGGATTTCCGTGGCCTGGCCCATGCCGGCATGGTGCTGGTGGGCCTGACCCAATCGTTCAATGGCAGCGTGGCGACCTTCCAGCCGAACCTGGCGGAGAACCTGGCACGGGGCGATGAAAACTACCTGGCTTTGCTCGATGCTGCCGATGCCTACATCGAACGCAACGGCCTGGACCTGCCGGAAGAACCCGAAGCACGCCATACCTTCCCGGAACCGGACTGCGTCACCCGGCCGATCCTCGAACTCGACCTGGCGAAGGCCGGCGTGACGTCGATCATCTGGGCTACCGGTTTTGCCGTGGACTACAGCTGGCTGAAAGTCGACGCCTTCGACGACAACGGCAAGCCGCAGCATCAGCGCGGCGTGTCCAGCGAAGCTGGCGTGTATTTCCTCGGCCTGCCGTGGCAGTCCCGCCGTGGCTCGTCGTTCATCTGGGGCGTGTGGCACGACGCGAAGTACGTGGCCGATCACATCGCCATCCAGCGTACGTACCTTGAGTACCGCGATGCTGAGCAACGCGAGAGCGAAGCCGCCCCGGCCGCTAACAAGTCCACCGTCAGCGCTTGATATCCGCACGGCGCGCGAACCGCGCCGTCCACCCTATTTAAGGAGTTTCAAATGACCACGCCAACCCATACCCGCATCCGCATGTTCAACACCAAGGAAACCTACCCGAACCAGAGCCTGGACAACGACCTGTGCCAGGCCGTACGCGCCGGCAACACCGTCTATGTACGCGGCCAGGTCGGCACCGATTTCGAAGGCAACCTGGTTGGCCTCGGCGATCCGCGGGCACAAACCGAGCAAGCCATGCGCAACGTCAAGCAACTGCTGGAAGAAGCCGGTAGCGACCTGAGCCACATCGTCAAGACCACCACCTATCTGATCGACCCGCGCTACCGCGAGCCGGTGTATCAGGAAGTGGGCAAGTGGCTCAAAGGCGTGTTCCCGATTTCCACCGGGCTGGTGGTCACGGCATTGGGTCAGCCGCAGTGGCTGATGGAAATCGATGTGATTGCGGTGATCCCGGAATAAGGAGCAGGACCATGACCTTTTCCATTGCCGCCCGCTGCCCCGAAACCGGTCAGTTCGGCATCGCCATCAGTTCCTCGAGCATCGCCGTCGGCGCCCGCTGCCCCTGGCTGTTGCCCGGTGTCGGCGCCGTGTCCACGCAAAACATCACCCTGCCATCCCTTGGCCCGGAAACCCTCGCCTTGATGGAGCAAGGCCTGGCTCCCGCCGAGGCCCTGGACAAGGTGCTGACCCGCAATGGCTACAGCCAGTACCGGCAGATCACCGCCATCGACCACCTCGGCCGCACCGCGCACTTCAGCGGTGCGCAGACCCTGGGCCAGAACAATGCCGTGTCCGGCGAGCAATGCGTGGCGGCCGGCAACATGCTCGCGGCCCCCGGGGTGATCGAGGCCATGGTCAGTGCCTTCGAACAGGCCGAAGGCCAACTGGCCGACCGTTTGCTGGCGGCGATGCAAGGCGGCATGGCGGCCGGTGGCGAAGCCGGGCCGGTGCATTCGGCCGCGGTGATGGTGGTCGGGGAACTGACCTGGCCGATCGTCAACCTGCGGGTCGACTGGGCCGATGAAGACCCGATTGGCCAGCTGCAAAAACTCTGGCAGGCCTACCGCCCGCAAGTCCAGGACTACATCGACCGCGCCCTGGCGCCCGACAGGTCCCCGGGCTACGGCGTCGCCGGAGACGATCGATGAGCGCCAGCCGCGATCTGCTCGAAAGCCTGGTGGCGTTCGACACCACCAGCCGCGAGTCCAACCTGCAGTTGATCGAGTTTGTCCGCGACTACCTCGCAGGCTTCGATGTGCCGTGCCAGCTGGTCTACAACGAGGAGCGCAGCAAGGCCAATCTGTTCGCCACGATCGGCCCGGCGGATCGGCCTGGTATCGTGCTCTCGGGGCACACCGACGTGGTGCCCGTCGACGGCCAGCCGTGGACCGTCGCACCGTTCCAGCTCACCGAGAGCGAGGGCAAGTTGTACGGTCGCGGGACGGCGGACATGAAGGGCTACATCGCCTGCGTGCTCGCCCTGGTGCCCTCGCTGGTGCAGGCCTCGTTGCGACTGCCGGTGCATATCGCCCTGTCCTACGACGAGGAAGTCGGCTGCCTGGGCGTGCGCTCGCTGCTCAAGGCCCTGGAACAACGCCCGGTCAAACCGATGCTGTGCATCATTGGCGAACCCACCGAACTCAAGCCGGTGCTGGGCCACAAGGGCAAGCTGGCGATGCGCTGTGACATCCACGGCCACGCCTGCCATTCGGCCTACGCCCCGCTCGGGGTCAATGCCATCGAATACGCCGCCGAACTGATCGGTGAACTGGGGCGCATCGGCCAACGGCTCAAGGCCCCCGAGCAGCACGACGCGCGCTTCGATCCGCCGTTCTCCACGGTGCAGACCGGTGTGATTGGCGGCGGCAAGGCCTTGAACATCGTCCCGGCCGACTGCCGCTTCGACTTCGAAGTTCGCGCCCTGCCCTCACACGACCCGCGCCGGGTGGCGCAGGAACTGCAGGCCTATGCCGAGCAGCACCTGTTGCCGCGCATGCGCGCCGTGAGTGAGCAGAGCGAGATCCGCTTCAGTGAGTTGTCGGCGTACCCTGGCCTGGCCACCGATGCGCGCAGCGAAGCCGCTGAGTTGATCGCGGCATTTTCCGGCTCCCGGGATTTCGGCACGGTGGCGTTCGGCACCGAGGGCGGCCTGTTCGATGCGGCGGGAATCCCGACGGTGGTGTGCGGCCCGGGCAGCATGGAGCAAGGCCACAAACCCGATGAGTTCGTCAGCCTGGAGCAACTGCACGGCTGCGATGCCATGCTGCAACGGATGTTGTTGGCGATCAGCAACTGATGGCTGGCCCGATACTCAGGTATAGAGTCGGGCCAGTTCTTCCTGACAATAATCCACGAACAGCTGCACCGGCTTGGTCAGCTGCGCCCTGCGCAACCATGCCGCCGACAATCCGGAGCCGGTCACGGTTTCGGCCAGCGGCACGCACACGACCTGTTGCCCGTCATAGGTGTATTCGGAAAACGGTTTGGTCACCAGGATCGAAAAGCCGAACCCCCGCCCTACCATCCCCCGCACCATCTCGATCGAAGGCGAACTGAAGACGATGTTCGGCGTCAGCCCGCGCTCTTCGAAGATGCTTACGAAATAGGTCCGGCTGGGCACCACGTCCAGCAAAATCATTGGTTCCAGCACCAGATCGTGCAGTGAGACTTTGGCCTGCTGCGCGAAGCGATGGTCCGCGGGAAGCAGCGCGTAGGGTTGCTGCGGCGGCATCAGCGCCACGGTCTCGATCGTGCTGTCCAGGTCGTGCTCGAAGACCATCGCCATGTCGATGCTGCCGGCGGTCAGCGCCTGCACCAACTCCTGCTGCTCGCCATCGCGAATGCGGATTTCCACCCCGGGCCAGCGTGCCTTGAAACCGGCGATCAGCCGTGGCAGGTACAGCGGTGCCACGGTTTCAAAACAGCCGATGTCGATCTGCCCCGCCACCACGTCATTGTCCGCCAGGGCATTCTGCTCGAACTCATGGGCGACCCGCAGCAGCTCCTGGGCCTTGCGGTAGAACCGCGAGCCGCTCGGTGTCAGCGAAACGCCCTGGGCGTGATGGCGGATGAACAGTTGCACGCCAAAGCTCTCTTCCAGGTGCTTGATCGCCGTCGACACCGATGGCTGCGCGATGTAGAGCTTGCGCGAAGCCTCGGCCACGCTGCCGCAGTCGGCGGTGGTGACGAAATATCTGAGCTGGCGCAGGTTGTAAGCGGCCATGGGCACCTCCGGAAAACACAACATCAGGATCAAGGGATCGACAGCGCCCACAAGGGTTTTGCGTCAAGGCTGAACATACCGGAGGCGAGCGCAGCCACGGCATATATTTTTTAAGGTTTGAGGCAACAAACTTACTAATTTATCTATCCCGATCCATTGCACATGATCACTCCAACAAGAAAAGCGTCGTTCGCGCGGCGCTCACCGAAGTACGTCCACGTACTCACTTTGCCTTGGAGTTCGTCATGGTAACCACTGCAACAACGAGCGCCCCGCTCATCGAAAAACACACGATCGGCTACGTGCCGCCCCAGGATCGTCACGGCAAGACCCGCGACCTGTTCACCCTGTGGTTCGGTGGCAACATCGCCCCCTTGCCCATCGTCACCGGCGCCCTCGGCGTGCAGATGTTCCACCTGAACCTGGTCTGGGGTATCGTCGCCATCCTCGTTGGCCACCTGGTCGGCGGCGTCCTGATGGCGCTGCACTCGGCCCAGGGCCCGCAGATGGGCATCCCGCAGATGATCCAGAGCCGCGCCCAGTTCGGCTCCCTGGGGGCACTGCTGGTGGTGCTGATCGCCGGCGTCATGTACATCGGCTTCTTCGCCTCCAACATCGTGCTGGCCGGCAAATCCCTGCACGGCGTGGTCGACAGCGTGCCGGTGCCCGTGGGCATCGTCATCGGTGCCCTGGGTTCGGGCATCATCGGCATCATCGGCTATCGCTTCATCCATGTGCTCAACCGTATCGGCACCTGGGTCCTGGGCATCGGCATCGTGCTGGGCTTCGGCTACATCCTGACCCACGTGCAGACTGATGACTTCCTCACCCGCGGCAGTTTCAACATCTCCGGCTGGCTGGCGACGGTATCCCTGGCCGCGCTGTGGCAAATCGCCTTCGCGCCCTACGTGTCCGACTATTCGCGCTACCTGCCGGCCAACGTGCCCGTGGCGGCGACCTTCTGGACCACCTACCTGGGCACGGTGCTCGGCTCCAGCCTGTCGTTCGTCTTCGGCGCCGTCGCCGTGCTGGCCACGCCGGTCGGCATGGACACCATGGACGCGGTCAAGCTCGCCACCGGTTCGATCGGCCCGCTGATGCTGGTGCTGTTCCTGCTCAGCGTGATCAGCCACAACGCCCTCAATCTCTATGGCGCCGTGCTGTCGCTGATCACCCTGGTGCAAACGTTCGCCTACCGCTGGATCCCCACCGCCAAGAGCCGCGCCGTGCTTTCGGTGATCGTGCTCGCGGCCTGCTGCTTTGCCGCCGTCGGTGCCTCCGCTGACTTCATCGGCCACTTCGTCGACATGGTGTTGGTGCTGCTGGTGGTCCTGGTGCCTTGGACGGCGATCAACCTGATCGACTTCTACGCCATTCACAAAGGCAAGTACGACATCGATTCGATCTTCCATGTCGATGGCGGGATCTACGGGCGCTACAACCCGCAGGCGCTGCTGGCCTACGCGATCGGCATCGTGGTGCAGATTCCGTTCATGAACACGCCGCTGTATGTCGGGCCGATTTCCGAGCATATCAACGGGGCGGATTTGTCCTGGTTGGTGGGTCTGCTGATTACATCGCCGCTGTACTGGTGGCTGGCCAATCGTGACAGCGCCTATAAGCGTCGGTTGTCGGGTGGAAAGCTGGCGGCCAGCGTTTAATCGTGCCAACAACCCGGATGATGAAGCCCCGCAGATTTGTAATTTAGATTGGGTGTATATCCGTTGCTGCGGTAACGGCCACTTAGGGTTTCGCCCTTACGGCGAGTCACTTGGAAAAGCCCCAA
>NZ_JAAVXC010000053.1:0-67396 GCF_013416725.1 Pseudomonas sp. SbOxS1 | reverse complement strand
TACTGGGCATACAGGGGTTTGTTCAGACCAAGGCGTTCCATTGCCTGAGCGTGCATTTCAGGGTCGACTCTGCGTTCGCCCATCATGACTTCCACGGGGTCGCCAGGGATCATGCGAATCAACGCGAAGGTCAGCAAGGTGATGCCGAAGAACGTGGGGATCAGTAACCCCAGTCGGCGGGTAATAAAACTCAGCATTTGGGCGACTCACTCCTTATCTTTTTTGTAGTGCCGGACATCGTGCTGGCCGTTCCCGGTAGTTCAGGCTGCATGGGTAGGCTGCGGCTCGACGTTTCCCCGGTGGGGCGCTTGATTTTTTTCGTTGCAGCAGATGAGACAGTCCTCGCCGGTCTGGCGCCGGTTCGAGGAAAGCGAAGGGGGCCGGTTGGCCGGCCCCTGTCGCTCACTGTTTGTTGTAGACGCCGTAGAAGCTGCTGAGTCCGAAGGGGCTGATCTGGAAGTCCTGCACACTGGTGCGCATCGGCTGGTAGACCGTGGAGTGGGCGACCGGGGTCATCGGCACCTGCGCTTTGAGGACATGCTGCGCTTGCTTGTACAGCGCGGTGCGCTGTTCCACATCGGCGGTGGCCTCGGCGGCCATCACCAGTTTGTCGTAGCCAGCATCGCACCACTTGGAGAAGTTGTTGCCGTTGACCGCGTTACAGCTGTAGAGGGTGCCCATCCAGTTGTCCGGGTCGCCGTTGTCGCCCGTGAAGCCGATCAGCATGGCGTCGTGCTCGCCGGCGTGGGCGCGCTTGATGTACTCGCCCCATTCATAGCTGACGATGTTGGCCTTGATGCCGATTTTGGCCCAGTCGGCCTGGAGCATTTGCGCCATCAGCTTGGCGTTGGGATTGTAGGGGCGTTGCACCGGCATGGCCCAGAGGGTGATTTGCGTGCCTTCCTTCACGCCTGCAGCCTTCAGCAACTCCTTGGCCTTCTGCGGGTTGTAGCCGGCGTCCTTGATGGTCTCGTCGTAGGACCACTGGGTTGGCGGCAGGCCGTTGACGGCCAACTGGCCGGCGCCCTGGTAGACGGCATCGATGATGGCTTTCTTGTTGACCGCCATGTCCAGCGCCTGGCGTACTTCGAGCTTGTCGAACGGCTTGCGGGTGAAGTTGTAGGCGATATAGCCAAGGTTGAAGCCCGGTTGGCTGGGCATCTTGATGTTCTGGTCTTCCTGCAGCGGCTTGATATCGGCCGGGCGTGGGAAGGAGGTGACCTGACATTCGTTCTTTTTCAGCTTTTGCATGCGCACCGAGGCGTCGGTGGTGATGGCGAAGATCAGATTGTCGATCTTCACGTCTTCAGGCTTCCAGTAGTCCTTGTTGCCCTTGTAGCGAATCTGCGCGTCTTTCTGGTACTTGCTGAACACGAACGGGCCAGTGCCGATCGGCTTTTGGTTGATGTCCTGGGCCTTGCCTTCCTTGAGCAACTGGTCGGCGTATTCGGCCGACTGGATCGAGGCGAAGCTCATGGCCAGGTTCTGGATGAAGGCTGCGTCGACACCCTTGAGGGTGAACTTGACGGTATGGTCGTCGACTTTTTCGACCTGGGTGATTTTTTCGTTCATCCCCATGTCGGTGAAATAGGGGAATTCGGTGGGGTAGGCCTTGCGGAACGGCATGTCCTTGTCGAGCATGCGGTTGAAGGTGAACAGCACGTCGTCGGCGTTGAAGTCGCGGGTCGGCTTGAAGTAGTCGGTGGTGTGGAACTTGACCCCCTCCCGCAGATGGAAGGTGTAGGTCAGGCCATCGGGAGAAACGTCCCAGCTGGTTGCCAGCCCCGGGATGACCTTGGTGCCGCCACGTTCGAACTGTGAGAGACGGTTGAATACGGTTTCGGCTGAGGCGTCGAAGTCGGTCCCCGTGGTGTATTGGCCCGGGTCGAAGCCAGCTGGGCTGCCTTCGGAGCAGAACACCAGGTTACTGGCGGCGTGGGTGAGGCCGGAGCCGAGGATCAGGCCGGCGGCGAGCATTGTCTTGAACGTGGTTTTTTTGCGCATGCGAACCTCATTGTTGTTATTTTGAGGGCGGCAGATCAGGTCGTTCATTGCTGGGAAGACGCACCTGACCCTGCGGCTTTACGGGCTGTAGGCTGCCCGTCATTGGCGACAGGGAGCCGAAGGCCGACGTGCTGGCTGGGGCGGTAGCGCGGAAGGGGAGAGAGGGATGCTCGCGCCGCCACCGGCCGAGGAAAAACTTAAGTGATTCTGAATTTAAATACAACTTAAATTCAGTGCTGCTTACATTTTGCTTGCGACCGGTCAGGCCGTGGGGTGGTCGTCGAGCAGGCCCCCCATGGTGGTGACGACCAGCACTTCGGCAACATCGTCGCCAGCGTTGGCGATGGAATGGGGCTTGGTAGAGTCGAAATGCACCGATCCCCCCGGGCCGAGCGGGTAGGTGTGGCCTTCAATGGTGTAGACGATTTGCCCGCAGAGCACATAGGTAAACTCTGCGCCTTCGTGGGAGATGAGTTCGGACTGGTAGCCCACCGCCATGGTCATCTTCATCGCGTTGATCGGGTTGCCGGGGAAGTTGCTGGACAGGCGCTCGTAGACCAGTGGCTGGCTGCCGATGGAGTACCGCACGCGCTGGCCCGGGTGGGAGTCGGGCTGGGGCTGGGTGGGCTGGTCGAACAGGGTGTTGAGCGGAATGCCCAGGGCTTTTGCGATTCTCGCCAGCGAGGAGATGGACACGCCAGTGAGGTTACGCTCCGCCTGGGACAGGAAGCTGGCTGTGAGGCCTGTTTCAGTGGCGACTTGGTTCAGGGTCTTGTTGGCGGCGCGGCGGTAGCGGCGCAACCGTTCCCCGATCTGTTCTGCGGTCATTGGCGTGGCTCGTGTTCTGAAAGGCGCCAGTATATCTGGCAGCGCATTGCCGAAAAGGCTTTTCGCTTGATTGGACTTAAGTGGCACTGAAAATACGCCTTGACGCGTATTTAAGTCAGGCTTAAATTTCGCGCACTGCAACATAATCCGGGAGAACGAGATGACAGTGGGTGTAGGTGGCAAAACTCCGGAACAGGCGCTGGCCGGCCTGGCGAAGATGACCGCGGGCATGCAGCCCATCGGCCTCGACGAATACCAGTCACGCATTGCCAAGGCCCAGGGCCTGATGCGAGAGCAGGGCATCGCCGCCCTCTACCTGAACGCTGGCAGTAACCTGTACTACTTCACCGGGGTGAAGTGGAGCCCGAGCGAGCGCATGGTCGGCGCCGTGCTGCCCGCCAACGGCCCGCTGGCCTATATCGCCCCGGCCTTCGAAGAGGGCACCATCCGCGACTTCCGCGAGGTGGAGGGGGTTATCCATGGTTGGCAAGAGCACGAGAGTCCCTACCGCCTGCTGCTCGACATGCTCGCTGGAATGGGCATCGCCGCCGACGCAGTGGTGGGCCTGTGCCCGTCCCTGGCGTTCTTCATGTTCGACGCCATCCGCCGCCTCGAATCGGGCTTCGACTTCGTAGACGCTTCTTGCGTGATCAACCCGTGTCGCTATCACAAGTCCGCTACAGAGTTGGCGCTGATGCAGCGCGCCAAAGACATGACCCTGGAAGTGCACAAGGCTGCCGCCAGCATCCTGCGCGCAGGCATCAGCACCACCGAGGTGGTCGAGTTCATCCGCGAGGCGCACCGCAAGGTGGGCGCGCCGGGTTCGACCTTCTGCATCGTGCTGTTCGGCGAGGCCAGCGCCTTCCCCCATGGGGTGAAGCACGCCCAGGTGCTCAAGGACGGCGACATGGTGCTGATCGACACGGGCTGCCTGCTCCACGGCTACCAGTCGGATATCACTCGCAGTTACGTGTTCGGCACCCCGAGCGACCGCCAGCGCGCCCTGTGGAACCTGGAAAAGACCGCCCAGCAGGCGGCCTTCGACGCCGCGCGCCTGGGCGAACCCTGCCAGGGGGTGGATGCCGCCGCGCGGCTTAACCTGGAAGCCGCCGGTCTCGGCCCGGACTACCAGTTGCCCGGCCTGCCGCACCGCACCGGACACGGCATCGGCCTGGACATTCATGAAGGGCCCTACCTGGTACGTGGTGACCAGACGCCGCTGGCCGAAGGCATGTGCTTCTCCAATGAGCCGATGATTTGTGTGCCGGGCGAGTTCGGCATTCGCCTGGAGGATCATTTCTACATGACCGCCACCGGCCCGCGCTGGTTTACCCAGCCGAGCCATTCCGTAGACGACCCGTTCGGGTTGGAGGCCTGAGGGCAGGCGATTGCCCGAGGTGGCAAGCGAGGGGGGCGCAGTCTGTCGCTGCGCCAAGGCGTTTCCGGATCAGGCCAGATGGTTGAGTGCGATATCGATAATGTCGAAATTGCGCAGGCGCCCCGGGTTGTCCATGCCGACCAACTTGCGGTTGAACATCAGGGGTACTTTTTGTTCAGATACGCCACCGTGGGAACGCAAGGGCACGGTCAGACCTGACAAGTCGTGTTTGTCGGCAGCCGTTCCCAGCACCGTCAGGCGGTCGCCGAGTACCACCAGATCGCCAATGCGGTCTTCTGGCAGTTCGAACCGCTGGCTGGCTTGTGTACGCGTCAGCACGGCCTCGACACCCGCGATGCCGGCCAGGAACTCCATGACGTCGCGCTGCGCAACGGCATCGTGCAAATACACGGTTGCGTAAGAGCCCAGCGCACCGTGATGTACCACGTAGGGGTCGGTAATAGGCAGCAGGACGCTCGCCCGTTGTGCGCCGTAGCGGGTGTCCAGCAGGTCTTGCAGGAACAGGATGTTGGGGCGGCCCGCCGCGTCGGTCTTGGCGTTCATGCCGTGATCCGCCGTGATCGCCACGATCGCGCCGGCCTCGTGATAACGACGCAAGTAGCTGTCCATCATTGCGTAGAATGCATTGGCTTGGGGGGTGCCCGGCGCGTGCTTGTGCTGTATGTAGTCGGTCGTGGTCAGGTACATGAAGTCGGGGCGCTCGTTCGTCAGCAAAGAGAGCCCGGCAGCGAACACGAACTCCGAAAGCTCCGCACTGTACACGGAAGGCACAGGCATCCCGACGCGTGCCACGATGTTCTCGACACCGTGTTCCTCGAGGTTTACCTGATCGGCTTTTTCAGCCGAAAAGCAGATGCCTTTCAGTTGATGCCCCAGCAAGTTGCGAAGTTTGTCCTTTGCGGTTACCACTGCAACAAGCTGACCCGCCCTGGCCATTTCGGCAAGAATGGTCGGCGCGCGAAGGTACTTGGCGTCGTTCATCAAGACCTCCTCCTGCATGTCCTGATCAAAAAAGTAGTTGCCGCAAATACCGTGAACGGAGGGCGGTGCGCCGGTAACGATCGACAGGTTGTTCGGATTGGTGAACGACGGCACCACGCAGTCGCCCGTCAATACCGTGCCGAAGCCCGTCAGTTCGGCGAGGAACGGTGCCTGTCCGGCTTGAATTGCCTGGTTGATGTATTCCTGTTCACAGCCGTCGACACAGATAACAATCGTCGGTGCCGAGGACAGGCGATAGGCGCGTGAATTCACGTTGATCAGTCGGGTCATGGACAAGCCTTCTCTTCGGTTCTTGAGCGCGCGGCGAGCGCTCGAATGTGGGTGGTGCACCAGCAGGACTTTTGGGTGAGCAGTTTCTGAAGGCTGCAATTCACCGTATGCTGGGTGTTCACCTCACACAATCGAATTAAAGTCGCGGTAACTGTGCGCAGGACTCACATATGAGGCAAAGACTTCCACCGCTGCATGCGTTACGCATCTTTGAAGTGGCCGCCCGTGCCGGCAGTTATTCGGCTGCGGCTCGGGAGTTGAACCTGACTCATGGCGCTGTGAGCCGGCAAATCGCGGCCCTGGAGGACTGGCTCGGTCAGCCGCTGTTCGTGCGTGACGGACAGAGCAGGGTGGCGTCCCCTCATGCCCGCGCGCTCGCCCGGGAAATCAGTGCCGCGTTCGATCACATCGCAGACGCCGCCGAGCGCTATGGCAAGAACCAGCAACTAAAAGTCATTCGCGTCAGCGCCTCCGCCACAGTCGCGATGCGCTGGCTGATCCCTCGATTGCCGTTATTTGCCGAAATCTGCCCTGGAGTGGATGTCCGCGTTTCGACCGTGCTTTCGACGCAACCAGAGTTCACGGGAAGCTTCGACATTGCGATACGTCGGGGCGGACCTCACGGTGGCCAATTTCAGGCAATACACCTGTTTCGGGAGTCGAATACGATCATCGCGAGCCCGTCCCTGATTGCCCGAACCGGTATTCAGACGATCGAGCAACTGGCCGCCGAGACGTGGTTAACCACCGAAACCCGGCCAGGTGACTGGGAGGCCTGGCTGGAGGCAGCCAACCAGCCCATGCTTCGCGCGAATCGAGCGCTGCGGTTCGACCATTTTTTTGTGACCTTGCAGGCCGCAGTGGATGGGCTTGGTTTCGCAATAGGCCCTTTCCCGACACTTGAGGCCGAGTGTGCGGCCGGGCGGTTGCAGAAACCTTTTCCCGCTTTGCGCTCACCCGGCTCAACGTACCATGCATTGGTTCCGCTCGATGCCGACAAACCCGTCCACCTGAGGGCGTTTGTCGATTGGCTGCAATCATTGAGCGTGACGGGGGAGGAGTCTCAGTGAGGGGCGCTTCACATCAGGGCGGCAAACGACCCGTTGTAGGCCCCTCACAGGTGGCCGTTGCATCGACCGGTTGAATCAACAGCCGAAAGCTGGCTAGCAGGGTTGGGCCGCCAGGCTATTACTGACGTTACGCCCCAACACAAGTACCGTAACAAAACCGCAGCCTACCAAGGCCGTCGCTAAACTCAACAGCACCGAGCTGCCCAGTTGGTCGACGATCTGCCCGCCGAAGAACGAGCCCAACGCAATAATTACCTGGAACAAGGCGACAAATAGTGGCATGCCACGTTCGACATCCTTGGGCGCCACGACAAACATCCAGATACTGGCGCAGGCCGGGAAGGCGCCGAAGGCAAAGCCCCAGAGCGCGATCAGCATCGCTGCGCCGGTCATGCTGGTGGCGAAGTGGGGGAACAGGGCGGTGCTGCTGCCGATCATCAATGCGACCAACAACAGGGTGTGCCGCACGCTACGGTTGGCCGCGAAACCGGCGAAAATATTACCCATTACCCCTGTCACGCCATAGAGCAGCAGCAGTGAGCCAATAGTCGGCCCATCGAAGCCAGCACTTTGTTTGAAGAAGGGGGCGACGTAGGTGTACGCGGCAAAGTGCGCCAGGCCAATCAGCAACACAGCGATCAACCCAACCCGAGCTTGTGGATTGATAAACAAGGCCGGGAGGTCACTGATGCGAATTGCCTTGTCCGGGTTGAGCCGCGGTAGCAGGAAGATCTGCGCCAGTAGCACCGGTACACCCAACAGCGCGGTTACAAGGAAGGTCATGCGCCAGCCCATCAGCCCACTCAGCCAAGTACCTACGGGCACGCCCAATACGGTGGCCAAGGTCACACCGACCATGATGATCGAGGTAGCCTGGGCTACGCCAACTCCCTTGGGGGCCAAGCGACCGCTGAGGGCAATGGCAGTCGCCCAGAAACCGCCGATACTGATGCCCAGTAGTACGCGACCGAACAGCAGCAGGCTGAAGTCGCTGGCGTAGGCCACGACCAAGTTGGCGATGACCATCAGTAGCGTCAGGCCGATAAGCAGATAGCGACGGTCCGAGGCACCAATACCCAGAGACAGCAAGGGGGCGGCGAGGGCAGCCGCTATGCCGGGCAGGGTCACCATCAGACCGGCGTGTCCTGCACTGATACCGAGGTCGCTGGCGACATCGTTGAGTACGCCCACTGGGAGAAACTCGCTGGTGACCAAGGCGAAGGCACCCACGGCGACCGAGAGAATCGCCAGCCACTGCTGTTTGACACTTTGTTGATTATGTTCGAGTAGGCCGTGATCGGCCTGGCTGGCGCTTGGCATGGTGCTGGGTTCCAAGGGGAATGTCGCCTGAATACAGGCGGGGAAGGCGGGGAGAAATCGGAGGCGATTATATGAGTCAGTTTCGGCAACCAAACAGGCGGGCCTTTCGATAGTAATCATCAGCGCAATCGATGAGACGCCCTGAGGGGAACGTCCGCTTCTGGCTGATCGCTGCCTGTCGCGAAGGGCTGAAACCGACCCATACCTGACGGTCAGCATCGATTGGATTTGGCCGTTTGTTACCTGTAGCGGGAGTGATTTAGTTGCAAAATGAGATTCAAGTGAAGGGATCGGGATGAACGAGCAGAGTCGGCGCTTTCTGTAACGATTGATCAGGCTTTGCCGAGCTACGCATTCGATTGTGGATGGTGGTTGCAATATCTTTCGGCAACTGAATTGAGCTTGTGTTTGCTTCACTAGTGCAGAAGAGACAGAACTGACTCCCTGGTGGACTAAGTAGCCAGCAGGAGGAGCACTCTTCAGCCTTGCCACCCCACTCTCGGACTGCTCGGAGCGTCTGATTAACGATCAATTCCTCTCGCCGCTTGAGAGCGGGAAGCTCATCCTTCACAAGGATCCCCGCAGTACGCTGAGCCTCAGCAGTCTCCAATTGGGTCTGCCTATGCGCTGCCAATGCAGTGGCATGTTCGGCCACCCTCGCTTCTTGCTCAACTCGCTTCGCTTCCTTGATCACCCGCAGGGGAGTCTGTTCAAGTTCCCATTGGTCGTTGCAGTGAACAACTTCGGTCGCAAGTTCAGCTTCAGCACGCTTGATTCGCATTTCTCCCCGAAGCGATCGAATCCATGACCTAGTGCTAGCGTCGGACAGAACGGCTCGTTCAAATGTTAATGGATCGTTGATCTGGCCCAAACTAAGCCCGCTGAGATCAATCTCAACTGAGGAGGCCTCAATATTAGAGAGCCGCTCGTACCGTTTGTTTTCTGCTCGGGAGAAGACTTTGATTCGTACAAGCAACTGACGGTTGCCGGTGGTAAGAACCGCGTGAGCTATGACGTCGCCAAGGTCCACAAATCGTTCGACCGTATCAGCTGTAGCTGACGTTTCCGGGACACTTACTTCGCGAGACAGGATGCGCCCTGAGTCAGCCATGGCGCTGATCTGATGACGGAAAGCCGGAAGAGTAAGGCGTCGCTGTGCAGCGATTAGAGCTACAGCCGCCCGTCGCACACCATCTTTGAACCCGCTAACACAGTTTTCAGAATGGCCGTGGCGAAAATGCGGGATGACTTTCTGACCACCATTCGCAGCATTCAGCGGTTTGTGACAACCCGGACAAATACAGCCACAAGCAAGGCCATTCTCAACCTCAAAGGCCCGGAAAAGCATGCCATCACGTTTACCGAATGGAATCTTTGTACCCTGCATACAACCAGCTCTCGATAGCACATTCAGCGTGGCTAGCCTCTCAAAAACGAGGCCTATTCTCCAACGTCCGAACGAAGGAATATCCTAACTGTGCAGATGGATGACAGAGTTGCAGCAAGGCCCAGCAGGGTCCTTGCCCGTCAGGTATTCAGGTCCGCTATTCATCAATACTCCAGAGCAACTGGACAGATTTGCAAAAAATACTATCAGAATGTCCGCTTCTGGACGAATTCTGCCTTCCACGATAAGCAGAAACCGACCTAAGCTGCGTGTCGCAACGGCTATAGAATCAGGGGGTGATACAAAATCATTATCGACCCAGGAGGATCTATTATTCTCTGGAAACCCTAGTCGAGGTTTCTGACCAAATGAGAAAGGTCCTTGGGTTGACACATGTAATGGGAATGGTGTCGTTCATGTTCGCGGCGCTGGCATTTGGAGGCGAGGAGTTGTACGCCATCGTTCAAATGACACGAAGTGATGGAATGCACATGTTCTCTTTGGGTGGCATTTACCATGACCGAGAGTCCTGCATAGCCCAAGCGCAACAAAACGTGCGGGAGTTTCAGGATTCCGCGGAAAAAAGCGGATTCACCGCCCAGCATGATTTGGTGGCCTGCGACACTCGCGCCCCCCTCGGTACAGCTTTTGAGGACTTGATGAAAGGCTTCAGTGCACGTCACTATATTTTTGGGTTTTCTAACAGTCGCGTCATGGTGGTGCATGAACGAGGGACACTGGAGTATGAGCGCCAAGTGTGCGAAACCCTTAAAGGGGCCTATCTTACCAAATATGGTATTCGCGGCGTTTGCGTCGCCCCAAAGTAACGGCGGACAACATGATGTTCAAGGCGCTGTTTTACTCATTATTGGTGGCGGCGATCGGTTATTTCGTGTTGACCACAGGCTTTTTTCTGGTACCGCTTGCGGTGTTGATCGGTGCTTCGCTTTCTCCTGAGAGTATCGCCATCCTCGTGTTCTGCCTCTGGTACGTAGACAGCTATCAAAGAGCTGTAATCGCCACCATCGGCGGCGGACTGGTATTGTCTGTCATCCACTTGGCGGTGGCACACTCTCTAGAACTCAACCAGACTCCGACCCTCCATCGTCCGTGGCACTGGTATGTCGAAACAGGGTTTTTGCTCTCAGCATCCTATTGCCTAATTAAGCTGCTGATTCTGAAATACAGGCGGATTCGGTTACCGCATGACAAACAGCCATAACTCTAATCATTGAATCGTTCGCTTTGCCGAAATGCAAAGTGAAGGGTAGCCATCGGCTTGAATCGCCCCGGCTTGATAGACACCATTGAGCGACTGCTTTTGGCCGTTCGCTGCCTGTGGTAACGAGCGACAATCGACTCATTATAGATAGTCCGTCCCGCCTTCACCGATAGTGGTAGCAGTTGGCAGGTTGCGGAGATATTCATCCTCCAGACGTCGGCTGGACCAGATGCGGTTGAGGTAACAGATGTAGTGTTTCAACAGCACCGGGAGGTAGTAGGACAGTCACCCGGTTGAAGCTGGGGTCACCCCATCGAACCCCGGTGTCGCTAGGTCGAACTGCCTGACAAAAGCCTCCACCACCCGGATCGGGTGATCTTCGGCGACGAAGTCATACAGACCCTCATGTCGGAAAGGGACAGGAGTGATTTAAGACTAATCACTTTGACCCCTTTAACTAGGTGCCATTCGCCTGAGCGCATGCCTTTTTGACTTTCGCCCGAAGGAACATTGCCAATAGGTTGATTTTTGCCTCGGTATCCAGATTGCTATATGACTTCACCTGGCGCTTGTGTGCCTCTGCAAGCTTCTTGTATGCGCTTTGAATCTGCACTTTGTGCTTAGCTGACAGCGATGCATAGATGTTCTCAGCATCTGTGGGGGATAGCTCATAGTTCGGTCGATGGGCAAAGCGGTTGCGCAATTTTCCAAAAGACGAAAGCGGAGCTTTCAAATCCGCTGATAGACCAGAAATGCACGCAAGTAGAACTTTTTCGTCATAGTCAGCGTTGAGATCTTTGGCGAACCTCTTGTACTGGGGAAGAGTCGATTCTAGGAACTCTCCTACCCAGTGTTCGATATGAATGTGGGCTCGAATAACCAAGCCGAGGGCGTCTTGGCTGTTCAGAGCCTCATGGAACTGGTCGTCAGTAAGTTCTTTCATGGTACCCAGCATTCAGGTTAAGGGCCGCGGAACACGGTTCCAGTGAGCGAAGCGAACGGCTTGAGCGCATTGTTAGGCACTTTTAGCGGACGCATAGGAAATGCGCAACGAGAGCGTTAGCGTTAGCGTGACCATGGCCCATACCGTATTCAGTTTTTAGCCAGGGAGTCGCAGCAACTGCGACATAGCCCAGGGAGAAACGCGACTTGGATGACGGCAAGCTTAACTGCGGTAAAAACTCAGCGCAGCAAGCCGACGCTACCTATTTGCTACCAAGTCTGTCCCACTGCTAATGACCGATTGCTGGCTGTCGCGAAGGGCAGCCAACGATCCAAAGCCGCCCTTCGTGAAGGGTAGAAATCAGCCAAAAGCGGACACTAACGTTTGGTTAAGGGGCGGGCTTTAGCCCGTCCCAGGGAGCGAAGCGAACGGCTTGAACCATTAGCTATATGTCACTGCTGCAACAAATGTTCGAGTAAATTTCTCATTAAGTTCTTGATTTGATTTGTTGGTATCTTTGCCTCGAAGCCATTTTTATCCGCAAAATAGAAGCCTTCGCATGGTCGGTGATCATTTGGAAATGGGTTTACCCTACAATGAGCGACAGAGTTTCGTAGGTGGCGTATTATTTCCCTCAGATTTAACTCTTGTGGCTCTTTGTTTGCACCAGCATTGAGAATGCATTCTGGATTAAAACCCCAAGCCTCCAATTCTTGGAGGGAAGTCTCAGGTATTAATTCCCGCATTTTTTCATGTGGGAAAAACAAAAGCCCGATGAGCCCATTCAGTAGTTGTGTGGTTTCATACTCGCCATTGTATGTGTCAATAAGATTTAGGCTGCGTTGCATGAAGAGTCGTTCGAAATTGTTGAAATAGCTCATACAGTTATCTCTGGCGTATATATAAGTAGGCGACATAAGTGGCGTAGTGTTTCTCGCCACTTATGTTGCATGTTCTTAATAGAAAACTCGGTCACCTGGGCAGAAAATATAATAAGAGCATAACTGCTAGGTGTTGAGGTACCGTTGAGTCCATTCTTCATCAAGCTTTTTCATCTTTTTCTTGTTTAAGCCCCTAGTCCAAGGGAGCCGGCGCCATTCTGCGTGGCGAAGGGTATTTGTAAGATGCCGCGCTCTTCTCCGAGCCCCCCAACCACCTAGCCTTCGAACTTCGGCACTTAACCTAGCGCGATTCAGATGACCAGAGCGCGCTTTAGCGTCTGCGGCTGTAATCAGCTCATAAGGTGGTAGATCTTCAAGCCTCGCTGCTTCAGCCCAAAGCAAGTCGATCATAATGAGGCAGCGCCGCCGAATTCCATCGTGGCAAACCAACCATGTCGTAATTTCGCTGCGAAGACGGTCGTGCCTCAACTCCTCTTCGGTGGGCCCGATAGATCCGTAGCATTTAAGGTATTCAGAATTGCCGTCTAGCAAAGTGCGAAGAGGTGCTCCCTGCCTCAGCAACTCCGTGCCAAAAATCGGATAGATTTCATCAATTTTGATATGGCCTTGCAGTATTCTTGAACAGAGATCACTAAGCATGCCACAAACATTACGAACGGACGCCTGAGCCCATGAGGACGCGATGCCGTTAGAAGATGATTTTACAAACTCGCGTAATTCTTGGAGTTTTATATGATGAGCGATTTGATAATAGTCTTGTGCCTTGCGTCCAAGAAATACAATCGTCGCCCAGTCGCCTTGGAGTTCAGTCCATCTACGTCGGTACATCTCCGCCCAATCCAACCTTTGTTGTTGTCGTTGTCCAGATAGTATTCCTACCTGAGCTCCTCCCACCACCACCAAAAGTATAGTTGCTAATGCAGTTAGCTCGGCATCCGTCATAATTTTCCCGCCATCTGTTTCGCCACCAATAGTCGGATGATGGCCAATGATCGAAAGAACCGCAATTGGCATCGGCATCTGAATCTGAATCTGGAGACCCGCGCCTCGCCTTATATCGCCCACCGGTTTTTAGATTGATCCGATTGACAGCTTTTGGCCGTTTTCTGTCTTCCACGAAGGGCAGCTTTGGGTCGGTTGCGGCCCTTCGCGACAGGCAGCAAACGGCCAAAAGCAGACTTTCGAATTGAACTTGGGAAATTATGGGCGATTACTTGTGCCGCAAAGCGTCTCTATCTAATGAGGTCTAGATCACACATGGACCGGCGTCATTCAAAAGAGAGACAGCAAACTGCACTTGAGTTCCTCGAACATATCCGGCGCTCTTCCGCCAGCGGTTTTGAACTCCGACCAATTTAGATTCACTTGGGGTCCAGAACAATCCCTCTCGTGATTCAGTAACCAGCCAAATGCCACCGCCGCTGAGGCCCGGTGGCTCGGGCGCTTCAACGGTTCCTTCTTGGGACGGCGAGATGTTCGACGTCATGTTGTACTCGAGCGCAATGTCGTGCGCCGGGTTCAGATGAGAGGGAAATGGATCGCAAGAGTTCGTGACGTAACACATAGTCCCTGCGCCGACTGTTTTTTCAACCATTGATGCGCGCGACCAGGCGCTCGGTGCGCCATAGATAGCAAAAAGCCGTGATTCATCTGCTGATACCCCATGGAGAATGCGCGTCTCGGCAAGAAACTCTCTGCACGTTGCGATTCGGTCTCCTCCTTCTGCACTCAGTTCGAGCAGTGCAATGTCGAGAGAATCACTCTCCCCTCCACCGACCGTTAGAATCCGTCGGATGAAAGTGTTTTTCGTGTTGCCATCCTTACTGAACAACACTGCGATCGCACGCGAGTCTAGGTGCTGCCCCTGGCTATCGATCACCACGTGGGCTGCAGTTAACAGATAGCGAACACCTTGTAGTTCGATGCATGTTGCGCTTCCTAAGCCCTTCGGCTGGTCGGCATCGAGGTCCCAGATCAGCAACGTCACTGAGTGCCGCATCAGGCTCTGCTGAACAGCAGTGGTGGCCATTTTAAATCGCGTCAGATCTTGATCTGTATGAGCACTTGTCATCTGAACCACTACCATAAATGTGGAATATCATTAGTGCTACTGTACTCGAGCCATTACGATTGGCCCAGTGGCGGGCTTATGCACCTAAGGGCCGTTGGACGCTTCTGATGGCTGCCTCTCATCACGAGCGACGGCAATCGACCCGAAGCAGCCTTTCAATGTGAATGGGGGCTGGGTCAATCACTCCCCCCTTCATCATCCGAAATGGATAGGTGACATATCGCTACACATCTAGCAAAGGAACCCCTAGCTCGCGGAGTGCAGAATTCACCAATTTCAGAGCCTTCTGCCGAGTGCTTTCGAGCTTCCTGCTTAGGACTGGTTCGATCTGAAAATACGGCCCGTCGGGTTCCGACGACAGTGATCTGATAAGCCCTTGCTGCAATCCAGTATCAAAATCCATTCTTAGCTGAATTAGCGCCTTCACCGTTTTGGACAAAGAGTTTTTAACGGTAGCATTCGAGAAAAGATGCCCGGGGCAAATCCGAGATATCAAGGCGCCCTCACGATCTCTCCATATGCCTGTATTCAACGCATTTATCGTATCGCCAATCGCTTGGCTAAACGCAGGCAGCGAGCTCTCCCCCCAAATTGGAGTCATGAAAGCCGGACGAATGAATAGCCGAGCGACGAGGGCACCTGCCTCCTTGTCGTCTGATGGATCGAGCTCGGCAACTAATTCGCGAATCGCGCCTGACTCACGAGGGAGCTCCTCACCTTCGAAGAAGCGCCGCAGGACAGAATCTGCATGAAAACGCAGTTGCTCTTCAAACTCAGTTCCAGCCCATATCTGAACAGCATCTACCCCTTTCGACTTGGCGTGAGCAATACATTTTTCCTTAGTTTCTGCGCTTACATTACTTCCTACTACGATGACAATTTCAGCCGGAGGATGAGCCAGACTTGCCACAATCTTGTCTATGTCACTAATGCCTTTCGTGCTGGTGAAGGCTTTCCAGTTCGCGCAGGCAAAAACAACGGTTTCCGGGTCGCCATACCAATTGTCTCGCACTCCAATGATGTCTTTGCCATCATCCCCTCCGGTCTGCCCGAACCAATCCAAAGTATGCCAAGCATGCATCCTAAAAAGCGACGCGAAAACTAGACGTTCAAACTCATCTCCTGACAGGTTTAAAAAATGGATGGGGAAGACTTTTTTCTGAAAACGAAGAGGCATTGCGGCTCCAACCCCGGCGACAATGACGTTCGCACCGAGGGTACAAAAGGGGTTGATCAAAATGAGGGCGGGTGAGGCTTGCCCCGAGCGTTACCAAGCGTCACTGGTGGAGCTCAACATGCTGAGGTGGCGCTGGTTTCGATTCAGTAATCTCAGCTTAGCGGCGCTGATAATACTGGACAGCTGAAACGTCAAGACAGTCCTTTTGTGAACATCTGCAGCCCACCGATCCAGATGCTTCGTTCTGACGCTGCCTTCCCCTCACCAGCGCCAACGGCTTAGGTGTATCTCAATGGGCTTTGGCCAATTGGCCAGAGGCAGCTATTGTCAGATTTCTGACTTACACGAGGGGCAGAAAACGACCCAAAGCTGACGGTGGCTACAAACAGAAATCGGCCAAAAGAGCTCGCTGCCAATGAGCGAATCGCCCTGGCGTCCTTCCTGGACTGCCCCATTCAGCCAATTCAGTCAGGTATCGGGACGGCCGAGACAGTCTCGAAAACAAGGTGGACCGCGCGCAACTTCAAAGAAACCGGGTTGTGAGTCGATGTTTTTAGACGTTCAAATCGGCACCGCTAAAACCGTTGCGCTGATAAAAGCGCTCCAGCTCACGGGCTTCCGGCTCCCTGCCGGTGAAAATCTTCAGGTACTCGGGGATGTAGCGCATGCGCTGGGCCAGGGGTTCCCGGGTTTTCATGCTGATGTAACCGATTTGCGTGAGGTAGATCGTACGGGCGCGGGTAATCGCAGCATCGTGTTCAAAGCCGAAACGGTCGAACATCTGCCGCAATGCCTCGACGCGCTGCGCGTCAGCCTCGCCGATTTCCTGCGCCACTTCCGGTGATTGCAGCGCCCAACTGCGCATGGCGAACTCGAACTGCGAGTCGAACAATTCGCTGTTAAGCCAGCAGTCGAAGACGTTGAGAATCGCCTCGGTGATGGACTCGGCATAGGCCTGGGATTTGCTCACCAGGTTGAAGGTGTTCTTGTTTTTCCATTGCTCGATCAAGGCTGCGAGCAAGGCATCGCGGTCTTCGAAAAACCAATAGAAGCTGGTGCGCGACAAATTCAGTTTTTTCGCCAGCGGCATCACTCGCACGGCATCGACGCCTGACTCGGTCAGGCTTTCGTAGGCCGCATTAAGCCAGCCTTCCAGTGAGCCTCGGCCTGCCTGTTCCGCCGTTGAGGTGGTTGCTTTCATGGGCATTTCTTCCCTGTCTGAATTTGCATTTCTTGGTCAACTGTACACCAGTGTCAAGAGTATTGACACTGGTGTACAGAGGGGCATATTGTCGGCGTGCCTGATGACCTGTCTGCGAGACCGATATGAAAAACGATCCGCTACTTCAGCCTTATCGCCTCAAGCATCTGACCCTGCGCAACCGCATCATAACCACCTCCCACGAACCGGCTTACCCGGAAGACGGGATGCCGAAAAAGCTCTACCGGGCCTACCACGTTGAACGTGCCAAAGCCGGTGTAGCCATGACCATGACCGCAGGCTCCGCCGCGATCTCCCGTGACAGCCCGCCCGTGTTCAACAACATTCTGGCCTACAAGGACGAAGTGGTCGGCTGGATGAAAGACCTGACCGACGAGTGCCACGAACATGGTGCGGCGGTGATGATCCAGCTCACTCACCTGGGCCGGCGTACCCGCTGGGACAAAGGCGACTGGCTACCGGTGGTGTCGCCCTCCCACAATCAGGAACCCGCACACCGCGCCTTCCCCAAGCAGCTCGAACAGTGGGACATCGACCGCATCATTGGCGACTACGCCGATGCCGCCGAACGCATGAAAGCCGCCGGCCTGGACGGCATCGAGCTGCAAGCCTACGGCCACTTGATGGACCAGTTCTGGTCGCCACTGACCAACGAACTGGAAGGGCCGTACGGCGGCTCGCTGCAAAACCGCTTGCGCTTTACCTTCGATGTGCTCACGGCCATTCGCAAACGCGTGGGCTCGGAATTTATCGTCGGCATTCGCTACACCGGGGATGAAGTCCTCGCCGGCGGCCTGCAAAAAGAGGAGGGCTTGCAGATCTCCCAACTGTTGAAAGACAGTGGCATGATCGACTTCCTTAATGTGATTCGCGGCAACATCGCCACCGACGCCGGGCTGACCGACATCATCCCGATCCAGGGCATGCGCAATGCCCCGCACCTGGACTTTGCCGGAGAAATCAAGGCGCTGACCGGCTTCCCGACCTTCCATGCAGCGAAAATTCCCGACGTGGCCACGGCGCGTCATGCCATTGCCTCGGGGTTGGTGGACATGGTCGGCATGACCCGCGCGCACATGACCGACCCGCACATCGTGCGCAAGATCATCGAAGGCCGTGAAGACGATATCCGTCCTTGCGTGGGCGCCAACTATTGCCTGGACCGCATTTACAACGCTGGCGCTGCCTACTGCATCCACAACGCCGCGACCGGTCGTGAAACCACCATGCCTCATGAAATACCCAAGGCTGCGCAGAAGCGCAAAGTGGTGATTGTCGGCGCCGGCCCTGGTGGCCTGGAAGCGGCACGGGTGGCAGGCGAGCGCGGCCACGAGGTGGTGGTGTATGAGCTGGCGGACAAACCCGGCGGACAGATTCGCCTGACCGCGCAGTCCGAGCGACGCAAAGAAATGATCAGCATCATCGATTGGCGCATGGCGCAATGCGAGCGCCTTGGGGTGACGTTTCACTTCAACACCTGGGCCGACACCGCGATTGTTCTCGATGAAAATGCCGACGTGGTGATCGTGGCGACCGGGGGCATGCCGCACACCGAAGTGCTGGAACACGGCAATCAATTCCTGGTTTCAAGCTGGGACATTATTTCCGGCGACGTGAAGCCTGGGCGCAATGTGCTGGTGTACGACGATGCGGGCGACCACGCCGGCCTGCAAGCCGCCGAATTCATCGCCCGCAGTGGCGCCAAGACTGAAATCATGACCCCCGACCGCTCGTTCGCGCCGGAAGTCATGGGCATGAACCTGGTGCCCTACATGCGCTCGTTGCAGCAACTGGACACCACCTTTACCGTCACCTACCGGCTCAAGGCTGTGGAGAAACAAGGCGACCAATTGCTGGCGACGATCGGCACCGATTACAGCGACCTGACTAAAACACGCCTGGTGGATCAGGTGGTGGTCAACCACGGCACCCGGCCGCTGGACGAGCTGTATTTTGAACTCAAGCCCTTGGCCAGCAACGAAGGCACCGTGGAGTACATGGACCTGATTGTCGGCAAGCCGCAAACCGTTGCGAGCAACCCCGAAGGGCGCTTCCAGTTGTTCCGCATTGGTGATGCCGTGGCGTCGCGCAATACCCATGCGGCCATCTACGATGCCCTGCGGCTGGTCAAGGACCTCTAGCTGCCGTGTGTCACCCACAACAATAAAGACAGCCGTCCCCTGATTTAGAAGCCTTTAGTTACTGCCCCGACAGTTGGCCTGATTGATTTGATGAACATCAAACTCTTCCCAGCGGAGGTTGTTGCATGCATACGGGTTCTGATTCCATTGAGCTGCTCACAGCGTTAACCGAACGCGACCTGCGCTTTCGCAGCGATGCCAAGGTCACTGAACATGCCCTGGCGCCGGTCGACACGGCGTTACTCGATGCGTATACCGCCATCGACCGCAAAGCCCTGCGTCATTACCGCCTGGAGCGCATTCGCGAGCAACTGCGCGCCCAGGATTACGCCGGCATTCTGTTGGCCGATCCGATCAATATTCGCTATGCCACCGACACCAATAACCTCGGTTTGTGGGTGATGCACTCGCCCAGCCGCTATGTGTTTGTGGCCACCGACGGCCCGGTGGTGCTGTTCGAGTTCACCAGCAGCCGGCACAACAGCGAGCACGTGGAAACCATCGATGAAATTCGCCCGGCGATTCCCTGGCTGTATTTTCTTGCCGGCCCCCGCGTGCAGGAAAAAGCCGAGCGCTGGGCCCAGGAAGTGGCGGACCTGATGGCCCGCCACGGTGGCGGCAATCGCCGCCTGGCGGTGGACCGTTGTGACCCTTGGGGCGCGCAGCGCCTGACGCATAAGGGCATTGAGCTGTTCGATGCGCAGCCGTTGATGGAGCAGGCACGCTTGATCAAATCGGCTGAAGAGGTTGCCAGCCACCGGGTGTCCATGGGCGTGTGCGACCTGGCCATTGCCCGGATGCGCACAAGCCTGGTGCCGGGGGTCACTGAAAACCAGCTGTGGAGCATCATGCACGGGACTAATGTCGCGCACGGCGGGGAATGGGCCGAAAGCCGCTTGCTCAGCTCCGGGCCGCGCACCAACCCGTGGTTCCAGGACGCCACCGACAAGGTCATCAAGGCCGGTGAGATGGTCTGTTTTGACACCGACATGGTCGGGCCCGGTGGTTACCTTTCGGACATCTCTCGCAGCTTCGTCTGCCCCGGCAAGGCGCCGACAGCGGCCCAGCGCGACTTGCTGGAAATCGCCTCGCAGCAGATCAACCACAACGTCGAACTGCTGCGCCCGGGCCTGTCCTTTCGCGAGTTTGCCGAACACTGTTGGCCTGTGCCCAAGCGCTTTGAGCACAACCGCTACATGATGATGCTGCACGGCGTCGGCCTGGTGGACGAGTACCCCAGCGTCGCCTACGCCGTGGATTTCGCCGAGTGGGGCTACGACGGCCTGTTCGAGGAAAACATGGTGGTGTCGGTGGAAAGCTACATCGGTGAACAAGGCGGTGGGGAAGGGGTGAAGCTCGAGGAACAGGTGCTGATCAGCGCCAACGGGCCGATAAAACTTTCGCGCACGCCCTTAGTCGACGGCGATCGATAGCTGGAGCAAAACCATGAGCAGTATGACCGTGATCGAAACCGCACCCTCCCTGGCGCCGCGCCCAGTGGCCAGCGCCGAACCGTTCTTGCGCCTGGAGGGCATTCATAAACAGTTTGGCCCCTATCCCGTCCTGCACGACGTGTGTTTTGAAATGAGCAAGGGCGAGGTGGTGGCCATTATCGGGCCCAGTGGTTCGGGCAAAAGTACCTTGCTGCGCTGTATCAATCAGTTGGAGCCGCCGACCCAGGGCCGGGTCAGTATGGATGGCGTGCACATCGAAGCTGGCAAGACGTTGCCCCGTACAGAGCTGCTCAAGCTGCGCCGGCGCATTGGCATGGTGTTCCAGTCGTTTAATCTTTTTCCGCACCTGACGGTACTGCGCAATGTCAGCCTGGCGCAAATCCGTACCTTGGGCCGTAGCGCCAAAGAGGCCGACGCCCGCTCCATGCAACTGCTCGAACGCGTGGGGTTGGCCGACAAGGCCCAGCATTATCCGGCGCGCTGCTCCGGTGGCCAGCAACAACGGATCGCCATCGCCCGCGCCCTGGCATTGGACCCTGAATTGATGCTGTTCGATGAGCCGACCTCGGCGCTGGACCCCGAGCTGGGCCTGGAGGTGCTAGCGGTGATGAAAGAACTCGCCTGCGAAGGCATGTCGATGATCGTCGTGACCCACGAGATGCACTTCGCCGAAACCGTGTCCGACCGCGTGGTGGTGATGGCCGAGGGGCGAATCATCGAGCAGGGACCGAGCCAGCAAGTGATGCGCCAGCCCGAGCATGAACGGGTGATCCAGTTCCTCCAGGCCGTGAGGAATCGCTGATGCAAGACATCCTGATGATGCTGTTGAACGGTGTGCCGTGGACCCTTGCCGTCACCGTGCTCGCCTTCTGCGTCGGCGTGGTGCTGGGGTTTCCGATCTGTGCCCTGCGCCTGTCCAGGGTCAAGCCCCTGCGTTTCCTGGCGGCCATGCTGGTGCTGACCCTGCGCTCCATTCCGCCGATTGTCTGGCTGTTTTTCATCTTCTTTGGCATCGGTGGCGGCTATATCAGCCTGTCGCCGTTTACCGCGGCAGTGGTCGGCCTGGGGCTGATCACGGCGGCGCACATGTCCGAGGTGTACCGCGGTGCTTTCGCGGCGATTCCCATCGGGCAATTCGAAGCCGCCCATGTGCTTAACCTGTCGGCATCACAACGGTTTTTCGATGTGGTGTTACCGCAGTTGGTGCGCATCGCCATTCCCACCTCGGCCACCTACGCCATCGGCCTGCTCAAGGATTCGGCCGTGGCCTCGACCATTGGCGTCGGCGATATCAGCTTCCAGGCCTATCAGGTTTCACAACAGACCTTTCAGGGCCTGAGCGTCTACAGCGCGGCGGCGGTGGTTTACCTGGTGCTCAGCGTGCCGGTGGCCTTGTTCTCCCGTTGGCTCTCGGCCACGTTGAAACAGAGGATTGCCCGATGAGCGAACTGCTGACGATGTGGGCCCAATGGCTGCCGGAGTTGTGGAAGGGCTTTGTGCTGTCGATGCAGGTCACGGCGGTGAGCCTGGGCCTGGGTATTGTACTGGGGCTGGTGCTGGCACTTGGTGTCTCGGCCCCGAGCCGCTGGTTGCGTTACCCGTCTTTGGTCATCGTGGAGCTTGGGCGCGGTGCGCCGGCGTTGATCCTGCTGCAGTATTTTTACTTTGGCCTGCCCAGCGTCAACCTGACCTTGACCTCGTTCTGGGCTGCCGCGCTGGCCATGGCGTACTGCACGGCGGCCTACACCAGTGAAATCATTCGCGGTGGCATCGAGGCGGTGGCCCCAGGGCAAACCGAGGCCGCCGAGGTGATCGGCCTCAACCGGTTCGACGCCCTGCGCTTTGTGATCCTGCCTCAGGCCTTGCGGGTAGCGCTGCCGTCGCTGCTGGGGTTCTCGATCATGATGTTCCAGGCCTCGTCGCTGTGTTTCACCATCGCCCTGCCAGAAATCGTCAGCCGGGCGTCCTCCATAGGTTCCTCCACGTTTGAGTACATGCCGGTGCTGATCCTGGCCGGTTTGCTGTATGCCGCTGTCTGTGCCCCGGCGACCCTGGGCGTGGCAGCGCTGGAAAAAAGACTGGCACCCAGCCAGCCATAACAACAAATGCCACTCACGCCGTTTTCGGCTGCTGCTCTCTTATTGCAAAGGTGACGTCATGACTCGCTCATTCAAACATTTTACCCGTTGGATGTTCTTGTGCTCGACCCTGGCCGGCGTGCCGTACGCCCTGGCCGAATGCACCCCGGCGAACCAGTTTGAAACCATTACGCCGGGTGTGCTGACCGTGGCGGCGTATGTCTTCCCGCCTTACTCGATACCGGGGCCGAACAACCAGTTGAGCGGCGTGGATGGCGAGATCATCAAGCGCATCGCCGAGCGCGAATGCCTGAAGGTCAAGACCATGGTGGTGGACACCGCAGCGGTGGTGCAGGCGGTGGTGTCAAAGCGCGCCGATGTCGGCATCGGTGACTGGTACCGCACGGCGGAGCGCAGCAAGGCGTTGGGGTTGTCGGCACCGTTGTACCTGGACGTGATGGGCATTATTTCGGATGAGGGCTACACGAAGATTTCCGAACTGGACGGCAAGCGCATCGGCACCGTGCAGGGCTACCTGTGGGTGGACGATTTGAAGAAGGCCTTTGGCGATAATCTGGTGCTCTACCCGAACCCGGTGGCCATGGCCCAGGACCTGGCGTCCAAGCGCATCCAGGTCGGCGCGGACAGCTTCGCGGTGGGGGTTTCTTCGCAGCAGAAGGGCGCGTACCCCGGCAAGAGCATCAAGGTGTCCGAGCCCGATCAACGGGTCAAGGCCACGCTTGAGCCTGGGCAGAGCGCCTTCCCGTACACCAAGTCCAACGCAGCCTTGGGCGAGGCGCTGGGCAACAACATCCAGGCCTTGCATGCCTCGGGCGAAATCGCTGAAATCCTCGCCTCGTTTGGCCTGGACCGCGAGGCTGCGCAGGTGGGTGAGCCGAGGATGATTCAGTAAAGATAATCAACTGAACGACACAAATCCTGTAGGAGCGCCCAAAGCCGCTCCTACGGGTTCTCAAGCTGCGGCATACCTACAATCCGAGAACACTGAAGCCACCATGGACGACGACAAACCCGAAAAGCGCCTGTCCCTGACCGATGCCACCACCTTCGCACAACAGCTCTGCCTGGCTCATGGCACCAGCTACGCCGTGGCCTCGGCGCTTGCCAACGCCACGGTATCAGCCCAGGCCCATGGCCAACACGAAGTCGGTTTCGGCCATTTGCCTGACTACCTCAGCGGCTTTGCCACCGGCCGAATCGCCACGGCTGCCGAGCCCATCGTGACCCAGGTCGCGCCGGCCATGATCCGCTGCGACGCGGCCCAAGGCATTGCGCAACTGGGGTTCGATCGCGCTTTCCCGGTGCTGTGCAGCAATGCGCATCAACTGGGTATCGCCCTGTTTGCGCAGTTCAACGCTTTCACCTGTGGCGAGCTGGGCTATTACACCCGTCGCCTGGCGCGCGAGGGGCTGGTCGCGTTGGCGTTCACCAATGGCTCACCGCTGCTCACCGTGGCGGGCCAGAGCCGGCCGCTGTACTCCACCAACCCCATCGCATTTGCCGCCGCCAGTGCTGCGGGTCGTTTACTGGCGATTGACCAGGCCAGTAGCGCCACGGCCTACGTAAACCTGCTTCGGGCCGCTGAAGCGGGGGAGGCGATACCGGCCGGCTGGGCGGTTGATGCACAAGGCAATGAAACGCGCAGCGCGCGGGAGGCACTGCACGGGACGTTGCTGGCATTCGGGGGCGGTCGCGGTGCCAACATCGCGTTGATGGTCGAGGTGCTCGCGGCGGGTTTGACGGGGGCCAATTGGTCCTTGGATGCAGCAGATTTCCGTGCCGGCAGCGAATCCCCAGGGGCTGGCATGCTGGTGATTGGCATTGCTCCCAGGTTGCTGGACGAGTGCTTTGCCTCACGGCTGGGCGAGCAGATGACGCGGCTGGAAGCCTTGGGCGTTTACCTGCCGGGCAAGGCCAAGGAGCAAGCCTATGCCCGTGCGGTCCGCGAGGGCATCAGCCTGCCGTTATCGGCGTACGACGCGTTCAAGGCGCAGGTGCAATAGTCAAACCCTTCGCCACCGCCGGCCGCGCCGATCAGGCTCACAAGGCGACCCTTGCACATATCCCGGGCATCTGCGAAAACCTCACGCAAATCGAAAGAGCAACGCCTGGTACGTGCCAGGCGATGAGTTGAGGGCAGGGCATGACGCAACACCTGGATCACTTTTCCTTGCGCCTGTTCATCCTGGTCTGCGATGAGGGCACCATCGCACGCGCCAGCGAGCGGGCGTTTATCGCGCCATCGGCGGTCAGCAAGCGGATTTCCGATATCGAGGCGCGCTTCGGTACGCCGCTGCTCAAGCGCAGCAAACGCGGGGTTGAACCGACACCGGCGGGTGTCGCACTGCTGCGGCACGCGCGGTCGTTGACGCGGGCGATGGAGCGGCTCGACAGCGAACTCAGCGAGTACGCCGAAGGCGCCCGTGGGCATGTCCGGGTATTGGCCAACGTCTCGTCGATCATGGAGTTCCTGCCGGAGGAATTGTCTGATTTCATGCTGGAGCATCCCAGGATCCAAGTCGACATCGAGGAGCGCTTCAGTCCTGATGTGGTGCGAGGGGTGGCTGAGGGCAATGCCGACCTGGGCATTTGTCGGCGTTCGATGGCGGTGGGTGACCTGGAGTTCCTGCCGTTTCGGCAAGACCATCTGGCGGTCGTGGTGGGTGCCAACCATCCTTTGGCGGGTCGCTCCAGCATCGCGTTCGCCGAGACGCTGGCGTTCGATCACCTGGGATTGTCCGCGTTCGCCACGCTCAACAACTTCATGCGCGAAGAAGCCGCACAACACGGCCAGGAGCTGCGTTTTCGCTCCTATGTGTCGTCGTTCGATGCAGCGTTCCGCCTGGCGCAGTTCGGTCTGGGGCTGGCGGTGTTTCCGCTGGAAGCGGTTGCGCGATACGCCCGCTTGTTTGACCTGAGCATCATTGCGCTGACCGATGAGTGGGCGTTGGGTGAGTTCGTGATCTGCGTACGTGATCGGGAGGCGCTATCGCTGTCGGCGCGAAGGCTGCTGGATCATCTGCTGTTGCGCGCTCCGCCGCTGCAAGCCCGACCTTGAGTGTATCCATCGTGGTTGACGATGGATCAGCCCGTAAATCACGTCTTTTCGCTGTACCGATGGCTCTCTAATCTGAAACCACGCTTCAGACCGTGAGAGCCTTTTGATGACAACAATAACAATCAACGAAGTCGGCATGCGCGATGGTTTGCAAAGCCTTCAAGCCATCATGCCCACCACCGCCAAGCGCCAGTGGATCGATGCCGCCTATGCGGCGGGCGTGCGTCATATGGAGGTCGCCTCCTTCGTCCCCGCCAAACTGCTGCCACAGATGGCAGATGCCAAGGAGGTCGTGGCGCATGCCTTGAGCTACCCGGACCTGGTCGTCACCGTACTGGCACCCAACCTGCGCGGCTGCCGCGATGCGCTTGAGTCCGGTGCCCACCGCATCATTGCACCGGTTTCTGTCAGCTCGGCCCATAGCCTGGCCAACGTGCGTCGCACGCCGCTGGAGATGGTCGAGGAGCTGGGGCTGATGTGCCAGCTGCGCACCGGGTTGGGCTTGCACAACGTGCAGGTGATTGCCGGAATGTCGGTGGCCTTCGGCTGCACCCGACAGGGTGATGTGCCATTGAGCGACCTCTGCGAGTTGACCGGTCATGTGCTGGAAGCCGGTTGTGACCTGGTTTCGCTTGGCGACACCACGGGCTACGCCAATCCGGGCCAGGTGGCGACGACCTTGCAGGCCGTGCGGGCCATCGCTGGTGACAAACTCCGGGCCGCGCATTTCCATGACACCCGAGGCCTGGCACTGGCCAACAGCCTGGTGGCCGTGCAGCAAGGGATTACCGAGCTCGATTCGTCACTGGCCGGGTTGGGCGGTTGCCCGTTCGCGCCGGGGGCGTCCGGCAACACCGTCACCGAAGACCTGGTGTTCATGCTGCAAGGCATGGGCTACGACACCGGCATCGACCTGGCCTCGCTGATCGCCTCACGGGATGTGCTGCGTGAGGCGTTGCCAGGCGAGAGCCTCTACGGCTGCATCGCCCGCGCCGGCCTGCCACTCAATTACGCGCCTGTTGCCAACCGCTTCTGAGCCTGTCCGATCGAGGAGAACAACAATGTCCAGACTTCCCTTGGACGGCATTCGTGTCGTCGAAATTTCTCACATGGTGATGGGGCCGACCTGCGGGATGATCCTCGGTGATCTGGGTGCCGAGGTGATCAAGATCGAACCGACCCGTGGCGATGGCACACGCCGTTTGCTGGGCGCCGGTGCCGGCTTTTTCCGCACCTTCAACCGCAACAAGCAATGCGTCGCCATCGACGTCAATACCGCGCAAGGCCGTGAAGCCGTGCTGGAGCTCATCGACACGGCTGACGTGTTCATCGAGAACTTCAAACCCGGTCGCATGCAGGAACTGGGCTTTGGTTACGCAGCGATTCGCGAGCGTAACCCGCGCATCATCTATGCCTCGCACAAAGGCTTCCTCAACGGCCCGTACGACAACCGCCTGGCCCTGGATGAAGTGGTGCAGATGATGGCTGGCCTTGCCTACATGACCGGCCCGGTCGGCCGGCCTTTACGTGCCGGCAGCTCGGTGAACGACATCATGGGCGGCATGTTCGGGGCCATCGGTGTGCTTGCCGCGCTTAATGATCGCAACGTCACCGGCGTTGGCCGCGAGGTGCAAAGCGCGCTTTACGAAAACTGCGTATTGCTCGCGGCGCAACATATGCAGCAGTACGCCGTGACCGGCCAGGCGGCTGCGCCGATGCCGAACCGCATCAGTGCCTGGGCCATCTACGACGTGTTCGAGTTCGCCAACGGCGAGCAGATGTTCGTGGCGGCCACCGGCGAAGGGCAGTGGAACGCCTTGTGCCAGGTGCTGGGCCAGACCGCATTGCTCGACGACCAGACCCTGGCCACCAACAACGATCGTGTCCTGCAGCGGCCACGATTGCTGGCTCACCTGGCTGAAGTCTTTGCCACCATGGATGCCCAGGCGCTGGCGCTGAAGCTTGAAGCCAACAGCATTCCGTTCGCGCCGATCCGTCGGCCGGAGGAGTTGTTCGAAGATCCGCATCTGCTGCAAAGCGGCGGTCTGGCCAACCTTGAGCTGGAAGACGGAACATTCACCGCCATGCCTTTGCTGCCACTGTCCCTGGATGGCGAACGCCTGCAGGCGCGCCGATCGATTCCGCGTATCGGGGAACACACCCACAAGGTCATGCGCGAGCTGGGTTACAGCGATGAACACATTGCCGAACTGTGTGCGGCGGGCGTCCTGAAAACCGACGTTGCGGCCTGAGGGGAATCTGCCATGGCTATCTATCAATTCGACACGCTTGTTCCTGCGATTCACCCTGAAACCTTTGTCGCCGAGGATGCCACCGTCATCGGCAATGTCTCCCTCGAACAGGGCGTCAGCGTCTGGCCCCAAGCGGTGCTGCGCGGGGACAACGAACCGATTCGCATCGGTCAACACAGCAATGTGCAGGAAGGTGCGGTGCTGCACGCCGACCCCGGATTTGCGCTGACGGTAGGCGAGGGGGTCACCATCGGTCACCAGGCCATGTTGCATGGTTGCACCATCGGCGATGGTGCGCTGATCGGGATTCAAGCGGTCGTGCTCAACGGTGCGGTCATCGGCAAGAACTGCCTGGTTGGCGCCGGAGCGATTGTCACCGAGGGCAAGGTGTTCCCGGACAATTCGCTGATTCTGGGCGCGCCAGCCAAGGTCGTGCGTGAGCTGACGCCTGAAGCCATCGCCGGCATGCACCGTAACGCCCGGGACTACGTCATCAAGGGGCAGGTTTACAAAGACAAACTGGTACGAATCCGCTAAACCCCGTTGGGCAACGTCCTTGAGGACGTGCCCCTCTCCAATAATTACAACAATGGAGAAACATCATGGTTGCCATGACTGGTGCAATTTCGGTTGCGCGCAGCGAAGAAACGATCAACGAGCTTCTGCTCTATCGGCGAGTGGCCTGGCGCATCATGCCGCTGGCCATCATCTGCTTTCTGTTTTCCTATTTTGACCGGATCAACATCAGTTTCGCCAAAACCCAGATGCAGCAGGAACTGGGCTTGACCGACGCGGCCTATGGCCTGGCGGCGAGCATGTTTTTCATTGGCTACGTACTGTTCGAAGTGCCGAGCAGCCTGGGCCTGAAACGCTACGGCGCGCCCGCCTGGATCTGCCGGATCATGGTCTCCTGGGGCCTGGCCACGGCGGCGATGATGTTCGCCTACACCCAATACACGCTTTACTTCTTGCGATTCCTGATTGGTGTGATGGAAGCCGGCTTTGGCCCGGCGATCCTGTTCTACCTGGCGTGCTGGTTCCCGAAAAAGCACCTGGCGAAGATGAACGGGCTGTGGTTCCTGTCGGTACCGCTCGCCGGGGCCTTGGGCGGCCCGGCGGCCGGGATTTTGTTGGGCACGATGGACGGCGTGCTCGGCCTTGCCGGTTGGCACTGGCTGTTCCTGATGTCCGGTTTGCCCTGTGTGGTGCTGGGCTTGTTGGTGCTGTGGAAGCTCGATCGGGATATCGAATCGGCCAAGTGGTTGAGCCGAAGTGAGAAAGACCTGCTGGCGGCGAACCTGGAGCATGACAAGAAGAACCAGAAACCGGTGCTGGGGTCATTGTGGCGGGTGTTGCTGACGCGGGAAGTGGCGATCATGGCGTTGATCTACTTCGTGATCAAGACCGCTTCCTACGGCCTGAATTTCTGGATGCCGCACCTGATCAAATCGTCCGGCGTACACAGCGTGTTCTGGGTCGGCATGTTGTCATCGCTGCCCTACATCGTGGCGTGCATCGGCATGATCTGGCTGACCCGGCTCTCGGACCGCACCGGTGAGCGCAAGAAGTACCTGGTGATGTGCCTGTTGCTGGCCGCCATCGGGTACCTGCTGGCCTGCCTGTTCTCCGATTCATCCTGGGCCATGATGGCGGCGCTGGTACTGGCCACGGCAGGCACCTTCATCGCGATCCCGATTTTCTGGACGATACCGCAATCGACCTTCTCGGGGCTGGCGATCGCCAGCGGCACGGCGGCCATCAACTCCATCGGCCAGCTCAGTGGCATGGTCGCGCCGGTGATGGTGGGCAAGATCAACGACGTCAGCGGGACCAGCTACATGGGCATGCTGTCCATCGCGCCGATGATCCTGATCGCCTGTTTTGTGGTGATGCGCTACGTCAGGAATCCTAAGGTCTGACCGGATTCCCCTGCATCCTTCACTGCTGATAACAACAATAAGACAGGCGCCAACATGACCTTGTTTAACACACAGCGGGCATCGCTGATGCTCGCGACGCTTTGCTGCGCTTCGCATTCGGCGGTTCATGCAGGTTTCGTCGACGATGCAAAGGGCAGTCTGGAACTGCGTAACTTCTACTTTGATCGTGATTTCCACGGTGATTCCGCCACCCAGTCCCGACGGGCCGAATGGGCCCAGGGGTTCATGTTGAAGCTCCAGTCCGGCTTCACACCCGGCCCCGTGGGTTTTGGCGTGGACGCCGTGGGCATGTTGGGGATCAAGCTCGATTCCAGCCCGGATCGCTCCGGTACCGGTTTGTTGCCCCGGGGTTCGGACAAGCGTGCCGTGGATGACTATTCAAAGGCCGTCGGCGCGTTCAAGGCCAGGTTGTCCGAGACAGAAGTGCGTGTGGGCGGTCTCAGCCCACAACTGCCGTTGTTGGCGTCGAACTACAGTCGTCTGTTTCCACAGTGGTTCAACGGCGCCCAGCTGGTCAGCAAGGACCTGGACAGGTTTACCTTCACGCTGCTTGAGGTCGACGCCACCAAGCTGCGTGACTCCACTGATTTCGAAGACCTGACGGCCATGGCGCAGCAGGGGGCTTATTCGGCAACGGTGACCAGTGACCGGTTGTACTACGCGGGGGTTGATTACCAGCCGCTGAAAAACCTGACGCTGAGTGTTCACACAAGTCAGCTTGAAAACCTGTTTCAGCGCAACTTCGCCGGCTTCAAATACAAGACCGCGATGGGGCCGGGCGAAGCGTTCACCGAATGGCGCTATTTCTCTGCCCGCGAAGCAGGTCGCGAGTTGCTTGGCAAGGTCGATAACAGGACCTTGAGCACTAACTTCGGCTATTCGATCCAGGGGCACACGTTCAGCGGCGGTTACCAGAAGGTCAATGGCGATACGGCTTACGCTTACGTCGGCGGAACGGACACCTACCTGTTCAGCGAGCAACAAATCAGCACCTTTGCGCTGGCCAATGAGCGCGCCTGGATGATGCGCTATGACTACGACTTCGCGGCCCTCGGTGTGCCAGGGCTGACGTTCAATCTACGTTACGTGAAGGGCGACCAGGTCGATCCGCAACGCATCAGCAGCGTCAAAGGTCGCGCCTTGAATGCCGCAGGCGGCGAGGGTGAGGAATGGGAGCGCACGACCGACCTCAGCTATATCGTCCAGTCAGGACCTTTGAGGAATGTTTCGCTGCGCTGGCGCAACGCAACGATGCGCTCCAATTTCGCGGATGCGGCGGACGAAAACCGGATCATCGTGGGTTACACGTTGGCGTTTTAGTCGAGGTCTGAGGGGCTTGAAAAAGGCGGCTGGATAGCCGCCAAATACACGTGGATGACGCGATCAGCGCACGCCCGCCTGACGCAGTGCGGCCGGGGTGTAGTTGTTCGCCGAAGCGACGGCGCCGAATTCAATGCTGCGCTTTTCCTCGTTTTTCAGGCCCAGTACCGAGTAGCGACCGGACTGCAGGTCATACAGGGCTTCGGCGGTATAGCCCGGCGCCTGCTTATGGTAGTACTGCTGGGCATGCCCTTCGCCGACGCGCCACAGTTGGCCACGGCCGTCGTAATGGTCTACCTCGGCCAGTTGCCAGGTGTCTTCATCGAAGTACATGTGGCGTGTCGCATAGATGTGACGCTGGCCGGGCTTGACCTTGGCCACCACTTCCCACACCCGGTGCAGTTCGTAGCGGGTCAGGTCCTGATTGATATGACCGGCCTTGAGGATGTCGGCGTACTTGAGGTTGGGTGAATCGAGCTTGTAGCTGTTGTAAGGGATGTACAGCTCCTTTTTCCCGACCAGTTCCCACGTGTAGCGATCCGGCGCACCGTTGAACATGTCGAAGTTGTCCGCGGTGGCCAAGCCATCGGCAGCCGTGGCCGGACCATCATAGGCAACCTGTGGTGCGCGGCGCACGCGGCGCTGTCCGGCGCTGTACAGCCAGGCATCGCGCGGTTCCTTCACCTGGTCGATGGTTTCGTGCAGCAGCAACACGTTGCCGGCCAGGCGAGCCGGTCCTGTGACGCGCTGGATGAAGTAGAACAGGATGTTGTCGGCCTTGCTCTTGTCCAGGTCAGGCAGCTCGCTCGGATAAGAGATCTCGTCCTCCAGCTGGACCATGCTGAACGCCCCGTCCGCTTGCGGCTGGACGCGGGTTACCAGGCGGTGGAGGTTGCCGCCCCGATAACGAGTCATGTGGTTCCACAGCACCTGGATGCCATTTTTGGGCACCGGGAATGCGTAGTAACGGGTATTGGCAAAACCGCTCAGGCCATTGCCGCCGTCCACTTCTTCAGTCTTGACCGCGCTGGCCTTGATGACCGAATAGATGCCTGTTGGCAGCGCTGCGCTGCGGTGAGTGGGGTAGACGGGGATCTTGTAGCTGTCCGGGTAACGCTTGAGCATTGCCAGCTGGCCGGCAGACAGCTTGTCCTTGTACTTCTCGGCGGTGGCCGCCGTGATGACGAACAGGGGTTTTTCGTTGGCGAACGGGTCACTCAAAAAGCCTTTGCTGTCCACCGTGCCAGCCGTTGTCGGCAGGCCTGCGGTCCAGGCCGGAATGCTGCCGTCGGCGTTCGCGGCTTTGACGGCACCCATGGGCGTCAGTGTCGTGCCCAGCTGTGCAGCCTCTTCGGGAGAGACCTTGGCCATGACGGCCGTGGCCAGCAGCGAAAGCGCCAGGGCGCCGGTTTTCATCAGTATTTTTGTTGTTTTCATGAAGTCGCTCTCAAGTGTTGGAACGGTGGTGTTTCACTCGGTGGGTGTCTGTTCGAAGCACGGCAGCGTGCGATCGATGACCACCCACGGCTGTGCCGAGGCGCACCACAGGTGCATATCCGGTGTGGGGTTGGCCGGCTGGACCAGGGTGCCGGCCTTGACCGCCAACAGGCCGGGCATCGCGCTGATTTCGGAATACAGCGCCGAGCCGCATCGGGTGCAGAAGTAACGCTTGACCGGCAACCCGCTGCCACCGGCCTTGGAGTAGCAGCCAAGGCTTGAACCTTCGACCCGAAAGCCTTGGGCGTGCACCAGCAGGTTGACCGAGAAGGCGCTGCCGGTCTGTTTCTGGCAGTCGCTGCAATGGCAGACCGCGGTGGACAGCGCACCGAGGTGGCTGGAGTAGTGGATGCCGCCGCACAGGCAGCTGCCTTTGATCATGTTCATGAGCGTTCTCATCGGTTTGGGGTCAGTTCAGCGCGCTGCCATTCTCGGGCTCGCCGGGCGGTGTGCTCGAAGCTGTGGCGGGCGCAGAGCAGCAGCGGGCAAGCGAGGACGCAGGCGATCAGCGTGACGACCAGGATCGAGTAGCGAATGGCGGCGGGGTCGACCAGCACGTAGTCGGTGATCACGCCGATCGCCAGCGGGCCGATGCCCACCCCGAGCAGATTGAGCACGCCGGTAAACAGCGCGATGAACTGTCCACGCATCGGCGCGGGCGCTAATTCGACGATCAATGCCGGGCCGATGCCGAACAGGCTGACCCAGAGGGCCGCGCTGAGGGCCAGGAACGGCAGTGCCAGCGTGGCGCTGGGCGCCAGCAGCAGCGGGGTGACGCACAGCGGCAGGACGATGCTGGCGCAGATCGCCACGCGCAGGTTGCCATTGGCCACGCCGCGGCGGCGCCAGTATTCACCCAGCCAACTGGCACCGAGCACACCCAAGGGCGAGCTGACGCACATGATCAGGCCCATCACGGTACCGGCCTTGGCGTAAGTCCAGCCGAACTCGCGGACCAGATAGCTGGGGACCCAGGCGCCGCCGCCGTACACTGCGGCGTTATAGCAGCCCATGCCAATCACGATGGCGACGAAGGTGCGCCGGTTTGCGCGCAAGAACGCCAGCACTTCACCCAGTGGCACGCCCGACGCCACTGCGCTCGGCGTTGTCCGTGTGGCGCGATTGAGTCGTGGTTCCGGCACACCGGCCATCAGCAGCAGAACGATCAGCCCCGGCAGGCCGATCGACATCAGTGTGGTTTGCCAGGGCGCCAGGGTGCCGAGCAAGGGCAGGGTCAATGGATGGGCGCTGAAGTAGCCGAGCACCAGTCCGGTGGCGAGCAGACCTCCGCCAACGCCGATCGGGCCACCGGCGCCAAAAACGCCAAGGGCGCGGCCGCGCTTGTGCGGCACGAACAGGTCGCTGATCAGCGATACGGCGCCCGGTAGCAAGACGGCTTCGCCGACCGCCACCCCGACGCGAGCCAGCAACAGGTGCCAGAACTCGCTGGCCAGGCCGCTGGCAGCGGTGGCCAGGCACCACAAGCCAATACCGACCATGATGATCAGGCGCCGGTTGCCACGATCGAGCGCGCGCGCGATCGGCAGGCCGGCCAGGGAATAGAAGGCGGCAAAGGTGAAGCCATGCAGCAGGCCCATCCAGGCATCGTTGACGTGCAGCGCTTGCTGGATCGGCCCGACCAGCAGGCTGAGGACCTGCCGGTCCATGATCGAAAAGACATAGGCGAGCGTCAGCACACCCAGGGCATAGTGGGCTCGGCCCTGATTGAGCTGTAATGGCGTGGCACAAGGCGTGGCCGGCGCCGGGACGGTCGTCGTGCTGGTCATCGACGGTTTACCTCTTGGGCTTGTTCTTGTGGTCGAGGCCACACGGCGCACTCGTCGCCGCGCGGTACTGCCTTAGCGGGCCGACGCGACGGCATCGGGCTGCTGCCAGAGGTTGTTGTCCGCGGCGACAGGCAACAGGCGTCGGTAGCCACCGCTGTGGAACACCAGCGGGGCCTTGTCGAAGCGGTCGAAGGCCAGCACTTCACCGACCAGGATGATGTGGTCGCCACCCTCGTACTGATACGTGGTCTTGCACTGGAAGCGCGCCGAGCAGCCGTCCAGCAACGGTATGTCGCGGGTGCCGCGTTGCAGGTCGAGACCGCTGAACTTGTCCGCGGCGCTTTTGGCGAAGCGGTTCGACAGCGGCTCCTGGTCCGTCGCCAGGATGTGCACGGCGAAGTGCGAACCTTCGGTGAAGGCGCGTGCCGACGAGGAATTCTTGTTGATGCTCCACAGCACCATCGGCGGGTCGATCGACACCGAGTTGAAGCTGTTGGCGGTCAATCCGTAGTCCTGGCCATCCGCGCCGCGGGTGGTGACGATGGTAACGCCGGTGGTGAAGGCGCCGAGCGCCTGGCGGAACTGCTTGGGATCGAAATGCTGGGTGTTCATGAGGGGTACTCCAGTTGCCGCCGGGCGTGCCGGCGACTGATTGTTATTGGACAGGAGTGCAAGGGCTCAGCGGTTGAGCAGCGGCATGACCAGGCGGCCGAAGCGCTCGGCTTCTTCGTGGTGCGGGTAGCCCGACAGGCAGAAACCGCTGCATCCGGCATCGACGAACGCCAGCAACTGGTCGGCGACCTGTTGCGGGTTGCCCACCACGGCAATACCGGCACCGGGGCGCACTTCGGTGATGCCGGTCCACAGGTGCGGGGTCATCTTGCGGCCGACGGTGTGGGAGAGCTCTTTCATCCGTTGGTTGGCAACGGACTCGGCCATCATGGTTTTCACCTGCTCGGTCCAGGTCGGGTCGGCGCCGTTGACCAGGGTATCTGCCGCGGCCCAGGCCTCTTCTTCGGTTTCCCGGCAGATGATCTGCAGGCGCATGGCGAACTCGATGGCTTCGCCGCGGCCATATTTGGCGGCCCGCTCACGCATGTCCTTGATCTGTTCGGCGATGCGCTCCGGGTAGTCGCCCCAGAACAGGTGGACGGCGGAGTGCCTGGCGGAAATGTCTGCCGCCTGCTCCGAACCGCCGCCGAGGAAGAACGGCGGGTGTGGTTGCTGGAAGGGCGCCGGTATGACTTTCGGGCCGTGCGCCTGGTGGTACTTGCCTGCGTATTCCACGCCTTCCTCGGTCCACAGGCGTTTCATCAGTTCGACTTCTTCTTCCAGCTGCTCGTAGCGTTCTTCCTTGGAGACGATCTGGCCCTCGGCGTAAGCGTCTTTCTCGCTGAGGCCGGCGATCAGGTTGATGTAGATGCGTCCCTTGGACAGCTGGTCGAAGGTGGCGAACATCTTGGCCTGGGCGACCGGGTGGATGAAGCCGGGCTTTACCGCCACCAGGGCCTTGAGCTTTTCGGTGCGGGCGATGACGAAGGCGGCGGTGACCCAGGCATCCCAACAGAAGGGCGTCACGGGGACCAGCACGTAGTCGAATCCGGCCTGTTCGGCGGCGACGGCTACCCGCTCGAAATGTTCGAGGGACTGCGGGATGCTTTTACTCGGGTCGCTGAAGGCAGTGGTGTCGCCAATCGTTGGAATGAACCAACCCATCTGCAGGGATTTTTTATTGTTCATGCTTGGGCTCTTGTACCGGGGGAACGTTGGAGCCACTACATCAAAGCCTGTACAGTGAGGGAAATGAATAGTTGGAATTTCAGGTATGCATAACGTAAATACACGTACCCTCGACCTGAACCTGCTGGTGGTCTTCGCGACCCTGTGGGATACGCAAAACGTCACGCGTGCCGGCGAACGCCTGGCGCTCAGCCAGCCGGCGGTCAGTCATGCGCTACGGCGACTGCGCGAACGCTTGGGCGACGAACTGTTCGTCAATGGACGCCATGGCCTGGTGCCGACCGCGCGCGCGAGCGAACTGATCGGCCCCGTGCGCGAAGCATTGGGTCGCCTCGACGAAGTGCTGCAAGGCTCTACGCCATTTTTGCCGGCCGTGGCGCAGCGCAAGTTCCGCATTGCCTCCGGCGATTTCGTCGAGTTCCTGATCTTGCCGCGGTTGATCCAGCACATCGCCGACCAGGCACCCGGAGTGATGATCGAGGTGGTGCCGCTGCCGCCGAACAATGCCTTGCCAGCGCTGCTGGAAAACGGCGAGATCGACCTGGTCATCAGCACGTCCATGACGCTGGGTTCGGGTTTGCGGGAGGAGGCGATCACCACGGTTTCGCTGCTGACGCTGATCTGGCAACGCGAAGGCTTGCCACCCGGGCGCTTTCCGCTGGACCTCTACCTGGAACGGCCGCAAGTGATGATCGAAGTGCACCAACGGGAGGGCAACATCATCGACAACGCGCTACAGGCCCTAGGGCTGGCTCGACGGGTTGGCGTACTGGTGCAGAACTTCATGGCGATGCCCGTGATCGCCGCGCAAACGGGCTATATCTGCAATCTGCCGGGGCCGATTGCCGAGGCCTTCGCAGAGACGTTCGGCCTTAGTTGCCATGAGCCACCGGTCGATTTCCCCGCACCGCAATTGATTGCCTATTGGCACGCCCGGTTCGACGCCGATCTAGGCTTGAAATGGCTGCGGGAGCGGATAAAGGATTGCGCGGTTACCCGAACGGTGTGATGACCGACACTTACTTCGCGAATCCAGATGCAAATATCGGATATTGCTGATGGTAGGTTTTTTTTAGCTGTTTCTATACTGGCGCCCAATCAAGGTTCAGTACCGAGGTTATCTGGAAGGCGATAAAAATAAGAAAGTTACAAGTTAACTCTGAATAAGATTTCGGGGTGTGGCTTGTTGAAGTTGTAAGTTTCTGCATTCTGCTTAGTTGAATAATAAAAGCGGCGCTCAAATCCATTCAGTCGATTTGACGCTACAACATCTTCTATAGCTATCAATCAGAGCCTGAAAATGAACTTCTATGACATCATCGGTTATGACCGTGACGGAACTGTTCGTGAACTTGATACGGCGCTAAACAAGGGGACCCTCACCACAAGGGATGTAACGTTTTCCGCACTTGGCTTCAATGCACCTGGCTGGATTGCAGCCTCTTCGATGTCGATTCTTTATTCAATATCCGGCCACCATGCGCCACTGGCCATCTTGATTGCGTACTTCTTTCCCATGCTGGTCATGGCGTTCTGCATGATCTCCCTCACTCGCCAGGCACCCTCGGCAGGCGGCGTCTTTACCTTCACCTCGCGATTTCTCCATACCAGCGTCGGGACCATTCTCGGCTGGGCGTACGCTGTTGCCTGCACGGCCGTGATGGCCATGTGCGCAATCATCGGCACCGAATACATCCAGGCACTGTTCCCGGCCCTGGCGGGTGCGCTTAACGCCAAGCTGATCGGCACGGGCATGGTGCTCACCTTCCTGGCCATTTCCTGCAAGGGCGTCAATGCCACGGCGAAAATCGCCAGCATCTTCCTGATTTTCGAGATCACCGTCGTCGCCGGTCTGGGCTTGATGGGCATCATCGACCCACAGGTTCCGGACCTGTCGGTTCTGTCCATGTATACGCCGCAAGGGGCGGATGGCTGGTCGGCCATCGGGCCGGGGGTGCTGTTCGGTGTCTGGATGCTCGCCAACTTCGATTCGGCGATCAACTACATCGAGGAGTCGCGTATTCCCGTTCGAACGGTTCAACGTTCGATGTTGCTCGTCCTGACCAGCGCCTTTGTCATCTACACCCTCGCGGCGATCGGCTGGCAGTACGCCGTGCCCGTGGAGAAACTGGCGGCCATCATCGAGGACGGCAACGGCGGGCCAATCGCCGCTGTCGCCAACGTCTACTTGCCACCGGCCATGGCCTGGATTGCCTTGTTCGTAGTGATCACTTCGGCCTGTGCCGGTATGCAAATCTCTTCCAGTGCGGCGGCTCGCACACTCTATCGCATGAGTGAGGAAGGGCACTTGCCGCTGGCGCTCAGCGCCGTCAACAAAACCAAGTCGCCGTGGCTGGCCAGCATGATTGTCTCGGCCGTCGCCATTTCCCTGCTCTGGTGGAAACCGCTGGACAAGATCGTCTGGTACTACGACGTCGTGACCATCACCCTGGTGATGTCCTATATGGCCGCCATTGCTGCCTTTATCGTCATGACTTTCCGCCGCCAGCGCTTCGGCATCGCATTGGCTTTGTCGGCCCCTGCGTCCCTGGCCATCCTGGTGTTGGGATACATCGGTTATACCGCTGGAGCAAATCCGGTTTCCCCAGAAGATCAATACACCGCCTGGTACCTCGGCGCGCTGACGATATTGTCTGGCGCACTGATTCTGGTCTGGCAATCGCGCGTCTCCAGAAAACCCGTACTTTCCAAAGTTCAACAGTCCTGATGCCCACGCGCGGCGTTCATTTAAAAAATCAACGGAGAACTTATGAAACGAGTAGTCGTTATCACTGGCGCTGCAAGGGGCATCGGGCTGGCAATCGCCAAGCGTTTTGCTGCAAGTGGCGATCATCTGGTGCTCAATTACTTTGACAGCAAGGAGCAACTGGACGCCGTGCTACAGATTGCCGAAGACAACGGTGGCGACGGGTTCACCGTTCAAGCGGATATCAGCGATCCCGACGCCGCGGCCGGCATCATCCGCGAGGCGCAGAGTCGCTATGGAAAGGTCGATGTGCTCGTCAACAATGCTGGGAGACTGGTGTCGGCGACCGTCGAGCAGACGACCTGGGCGCAGTGGGAGCAGATGATCAGCACCAATCTCGGGGGCACCTGGGCCTGCATGCAGGCCGTCTTGCCGGGCATGCTGGCACGCGGGCAGGGGCGGATCATCAACATCAGCTCGGAGCTGGGCTTGATTGGCTTTCCCACCTACGCCGCCTACTGCGCCTCCAAGGGCGGGGTGATCGCGTTGACCAAAGCGGTGGCCAAGGAAGTGGCCCCCAAAGGTGTACTGGTCAATTCGGTGGCGCCTGGGCCGATTGAAACCGACATGCTGATCAACGACACCATCGAATACAACGATGAGACCCGCGCGAGCCTTCCGTTGAAGCGCTTCGGCAAACCGGATGAGATCGCGGCGATGGTCGAAGCCCTGGCCGGGCCTGCGGGTGATTACATGGTTGGACAGATCATCAGCCCCAATGGCGGTGCTGCAATCTAGTTGGATGTCTCGAAGTGCGTGGCTCTTATTCTGCTAATAACAAGAAGGATACACAATGAGCGCTGTAATGATTACCGGTGGCTTGGGTTATGTCGGTAGATACCTGACGAAAAAGCTCAGCGAACAGGGCGTCAAGGTGATTAGTTACAATCGTGACTACTCCGAAGCCAAGTCTGATTTCATGACCCCTGTGCAGGGGGAGTTGTTCGATATACCGAGGATTGTCCGGACTATCCAGGAACATGGTGTTGATCGTGTGATTCACACGGCGGCCATGTCCCATCCCGACTTGTCCATAGACCTGCCCATTACCACGGTGGCGGCAAACATCGATGGCACCATTCATTTGCTTGAAGCCATGCGCCTGGCGGGCATCAAGAAGTTGGTGAATTTTTCTTCCGAAACAGTGTATGGGCATTTCGAAGGTGTGATTAACGAGCAGACACCGACTTACCCAACGACACCCTATGGTGTCACCAAGATTGCCACCGAACACTTTGGCCGGGTCTACAACGATCTTTATGGCATGGAGGTGATCTCACTGCGGATTGCGGAAGTGTACGGCCCGGAAAATAAAATGCCGCAAGTGCTCAGGGACATACTTAAAACCGTTCATCGTGGTGAAGCATTTTACTTGCCGTCCGGCGGAGATCATCGATTCCACTATATCCATGTGGAAGACGTGGTGCGTGCGGTACTGATGGCCGCTGAAACCCGAGACCTCAAAGGCGGTGTATACAACATTGCCGGTGACCGTTCCTGGACGTTGCATCAAGCCGTTGAAATCATCCGCAAAATTATTCCTGGTGCGCGCATCGAAGTGGGCGACGGTTATTGGCATCTCGATCGCCATGGGGAATGGGACCTGAGTGCAGCCGAGCGCGAGCTGGGCTATCGAGCGCAATGGTCACTTGAACAAGGGCTCACGCATTATTCCAACTGGTTGATGGATCACGAGTACTGATAGGGGACTGGATCGTTGTTGTGGGTGATTCGCAAACTTTCAACATCAACCGGTGAACAAGCATGATTGAAAATCCGATTGTCTGGCCAAACGGTGCCCGCTGCGCCGTCGCCTTTACCTTCGATATGGATGCGGACAGCATTCTGCATGTGGCGCACCCCAAGGATTCCGCGACACGGGTTGCCAGTATTTCGATGCTGCACTATGGGCCCAAGGTGGCGATTCCAAGGATTCTGGAAACCTATCAACGCTTCGAGATCAAACAGACGTTTTTCATTCCGGCCTGGTGCATCGAACAATATCCCCAGGCCATCGAGGCGATCGTCGAAGGCGGGCACGAAATTGCCCATCACGGCTACATCCATGAGCATCCAAACGAGCTGACCCGTGAAGAAGAGGCTTACTGGCTCGACCGCGGTTGCGACACCATCAAGCGCTTCACCGGCCAGGCCCCACGTGGCTGGCGGGCGCCGCTCTACAACATGTCGGAGCACTCGGCTGACTTGTTGATCGAGCGCGGCTTCAGTTATGACGCTTCGTTGATGGGCGATGATGTGCCTTATCTGCTGCGCACCGGAGTGGGAGAGCTGGTGGAGCTTCCCTCCAGCTGGGCGCTGGATGACTGGCCGCAGTACATGCACAGCATCGACCTCGATTTCCAGATGCCGATTCAGTCACCGCAACGCGCCGCCGAGGTGTTCAAGGCCGAGTTCGATGCAGCCTGGGAGTATGGCGCGCTCTTCGTGCCTGTCTGGCACCCGTTCCTTTCCGGTCGTTTGTCGCGCTGGCATGAAGTGTCGAAGTTGATCGAATACATGATGGCCAAAGGCGATGTCTGGTTTGCACGGATGGATGAGATCGCCGCGCATGTCCAGCGCAGCGTCGCCTCGGGCGCCTACAAACCACGGATTGACAGGCTGCCTTATTACCAGGGGCCGGTTAAGGCGCATAAGGGTATTTGATGTAAGGGGAAGCGGCCATCGAGGGGTGGCCGTTACTCCATTAATGGAATCCAGGCGTATATTGATAGTTGAGGCGATCGTGAATCGTCGGTGTTGTGAAACGCCCCGAAACTTTTGGAGGTGTTGCATGAGCCAGTATCAACGACTCTTTCTGGTAGCCGGTCCCTCCATGCGTCATACCCCGGCGCTGGAGCGAGCAGTCGCCATTGCCCAAGCTACACGCGCGGCGCTGCACATCACGGTGTTTATCGAAGACTCCCACCTCCTGGGCTTGAAGAGCGCTGGGGCGCGTTTTCGTGAAGCCTGTCAGCAAGAGAACGAACAGTGGTTGGAGGATGAGGCCGACCTGATCCGCGAGCGCGGGATCAAGGTGAGTACCGAAGTGCTTGTTACGCGCACCGCGTTGCAGGAAATACTGCTGCATGTGGCAGAAATGCAGGCCGATCTGCTGATCAAGGACGTGCAACACGAGTCAGCGCTCAAGCGCGTTTTCATCACACCCCTGGATTGGCACCTGTTGCGCGAATGTCCGGTGCCTGTGCATCTGGTCAGCGAAGTCAGGTGTCCACTGCCGCGAGTGGTCGTGGCGGCAGTCGATCCGTCACACCCTGAGACGCAGATCACCGGTATCAACGACAGCATCATCCAGGCGGCAAACGGATTGGCGATGCAATGCAGCGCCGAACTGCATCTGCTGCATGCCTACGATCCATCGCGCACGCATATGTCCGACGCCGGCGCGGGTGCCGTGACGATGCCAGGTTTCAGCAGCGATGTGCGCAAGTCGCTGCAAAAGACCTTTATCGCCTTGGCCGACCACTATGGCGTGCCGGGTGAGCGACAACACTTTGTTGAAGCGTCACCTGGCAAAGCGCTGGCCGACTTTGCCGCGCATCACCGGGCCGATGTGATCGTCATGGGCAACGCCCATCACAAGGGGCTGGGCAAATGGGTGGGCAGTACCACGGAGCATGTGCTGTATCAGGTGCCCTGCAACATTTTCGCCGTGACGGGGGCTGCGGATCAGTGAGTGGATTGGCTTTCAACGGCATTCATTGCTTGTAGCCAATCTGCCGCAACAGGTTCTTGCGCCACAGGATGTCGTCGTCGCCCTCAATGTCTCGGGCGCAGAAACCATCCACGACGCCAAGGATGGCTCGCCCTTGTTCGGTCTCGGCGACAATCACTTCAGTCGGGTTGGCGGTTGCACAAAAAATTCGGCACACCTCTGGCACCATCTTGAGGGTGTTCAACACGTTCAGCGGATAGAAGCCGTCGCCCAGGAAAATGATGAAGCTATGGCCTGCGGCGATGGCCTTGGCATTTTTCTGTGCCAGTTCCACCATTGCTCTATCGGTGCCAGACCATCGCACCAGGCAAACGCCTGAGGCTTCGCAAAAGGCCACGCCAAACTGGATACCCGGCACGGCATTGACCAAGGCTTCGTGGATGTCCTCGACGGACTTGATGAAGTGCGTCTGGCCCAGGATGAAGTTCGTATCTTCCGGCTTTTCGATTTTCAACGTGATGAGTTGCATTTTAAACGCCTCCTTTCACGATGTTGCGGGCAGGGTTTTTCAGCGATGGGTACGTAGCCTGGGGTTTTGCGAGGGCGGTGATTTATGCCACGGATAGCCCTTCGTGCTGAGTTGAAAGGCGTAATCGAATAAACGCTTCATGTACTCGCCATCGAATTTCTGGGTGCGCGCAACGTTGAAGTCGGAGCCGATGTACGCCAGGTTGAATTGCGCGCCATCCTGCTGCGCCATGCGGTAGATTCGCTCCAGGTCGCTGATCCCCTGGGTTTGAATCAATGCACTGATGGCTCGACCGCCGATGCTCAATGTGCGGCGCTTGGTCCCGGACCATTGCGGCTCCAGTGTGCCGTTGCGAATGACATAGAAATGACGTTCGAGTCGCAAAGGTACTCCGGCGGCCCTGTTGAGCCTCACCAGCGTGCCAGGTGGGTAAAGAAACACTTGAGTGATGACCCCGCCGTCCACGTGCATTTCCTGAAACTGTTTGCCGTCGACCTCCACATCGATCATGACGGGTGAGACGGCACCGGGAATGCTCATCGACGCGATCATGATGCTGCGAAACAGCTCGAGCGCGCCCGGTGCCTGGCTTGCGGCAATGGCGCCCATGTTCCAGGTGACGGGGCGCCCTGCATCAAGGTCCGTGGTGCCGATCAGCAGGATTCTGCCCTTGGCGTATTCCGCGGCGATCGCCGCCAGAATCTGCGCAGTGATGTGTTTTGTGATGAGCCGCGACAGTGGCTTGCTGTCCGCAATGCCGTCGCTGGCAAGACGGGTCAGCACGTTGCGCGAATGAAAAATGTCTTTTGGGCCGACGCCATTGCAGACGTGCCGGATCACGCCGTCGTACTCCGGCCCCAGGTAGGCGAACGGGGCGACCAGGGCACCCGCGCTAATGCCCGTGACGACCTTGAACATGGGCCGGGTGCCATGGGTGGTCCATCCCGCAATCAGTCCCGCTGCGAATGCGCCTGCATCGCCGCCGCCGGAAACGGCCAGCATACTGGCCGGCGGCAGGATATCGTTCGGCTTCCCGGCCTGGGCGAGAAGCTCGCTCTCACGTTTGTTGGATTGAACCGCATCCTGAATGAACGGCGTCAGGTCGTGGTCCAGCCTGTAGCGGGCATCGGGAATGCCCGGGATGACCGCTTTTTCCGTCAAGGTGGGCGGAACTGCGTCACGGCGGGGCAGACACGCTTGAAGAAATACGTCCAGGGTCGAGGTGCCGGGTTTGAGCGGGAATGGTTTCAAAACGCCTCCTCCGGCCCTTGCAGTCGACAGCAAGCGAGCTCGTTGCCCATGGCGCTCGAGATGACCACTCGCCAATTGACCGCGACACGTCACTCGAACGCCGGGTAGCTCATTCTGCGCTCGTTTAGATGATAAAAAAACTCATTGGGTGCGCGCCATTTTGCGTTATCTCTGCTGATGATTGTCTTTGAGGTGTACATATCCATTCCTGCGATAACGGCCACCCATGGTTTCGCCCTTAGGGTAGGAGCGAGCATGCTCGCGATGGTCGCCAACGATGACGAGGGCTATCTGAATGCCCGTGCCGTTCCGACAAACGTCCAGGCAATGCAATCATCCAGACAGGGCGCGTTATCGTTGGCGACCATCGCCAGCAGGCTGGCTCCCACAGGGATTGGCTGAAACCTCCAGACGTGTACGACGCCCTTCAGTTGTCAGGGTCTTCATGTCTTGGCTATGCCGATTTCGTCACACCAGGGTCAAAAACGCATCAAGCCAGGTGGCTTCAACCGGATCACCCTGACCGGTCTGTCCTGGGAGATGAATATGATCCGACTGACCCTGATCGAAGCCCGTGAATTGGCCGAATCGATCCTGTTGCACAACGGTTTTAATCTGGCCCATGCGCAAGCGGTGGCGGCGACGGTCATCGCGGGTGAGCGTGATGGCTGCGCCTCCCACGGTTTGTACCGGATTCTTGGGTGTGTCAATTCCCTGCGGGCGAGCAAGGTGTCGGCCAATGCCGAGCCGAGGGTCATCGACCAGGCGCCGTCGATTGTGCGGGTGGATGCCGGGGGTGGCTTTTCGCAGCTGGCGTTTCAGGCGGGGCTCGCGTTGTTGACGCAGAAAACCCGTGCCAACGGGATTGCCGCGCTGGCGATCAATCACTGCGTGCATTTTTCCGCGTTATGGGTGGAGATCGAGCAACTGACGGAAGCCGGCCTGGTCGCGTTGGCGTGTAATCCGAGCCATGCCTGGGTGGCGCCGGCCGGGGGGCACTTGCCACTGTTCGGCACTAATCCCATTGCCTTTGGCTGGCCGCGCGCAGGGCGAGAGCCTTTTGTATTCGATTTTGCCACCAGCGCCATCGCACGCGGCGATATCGAGCTGCATCGACGTGCCGGCAAGGCGATCCCCGAAGGTTGGGGCGTGGATGCGCAAGGCCATTCGAGCAGCGATGCGAGCGTGGTGCTCGACAGCGGCGCGATGCTGACGTTCGGCGGGCATAAGGGATCAGCACTGGCGGCGATGGTGGAGTTGATTGCCGGGCCGCTGATTGGCGACCTGACCAGCGCTGAATCACTGGCTTACGACGCGGGCAGCAAGTCATCGCCTTATCATGGCGAACTGATCATCGCCCTGGATCCCCAGCGCTTTTTGGGCGATGCAACCCAGGAGCACCTGGCCAGGGCCGAAGCGTTGTTCCAGGGAATCGAAGGGCAGGGCGCGCGCTTGCCGTCGCAACGACGCTATGAGGCGCGAGCGCGCAGCCTGGTGGAAGGGGTGCAGATTCCCGAGGCGTTGTACGAGGACTTGAAGGCGCTGCTGGATTGAAAGGAAGCGGGCGCCCATGGCGCCCGTCTGGTTTACAGCGATTGGCGCTGGAGGGCGCCGTTGACCAGGCGATTGATGCCTAATGGGTTGGCATTTTGCAGCGCTTCGGGCAGCAAGGTGTCGGGGCAGTTCTGGTAGCACACCGGTCGCAGGAAACGCTCCAGGGCCAGGGTGCCGACCGAGGTGCCACGGGCATCGGAAGTGGCCGGGTAGGGGCCGCCATGCACCATCGCATCGCAAACTTCGACGCCGGTGGGGTAGCCGTTGAACAGTACACGACCCACCTTCTGCTCCAGTAGCGGCAGGACGCCCGCGCAGATTTGCAGGTCGATGGCTTCAGCAATCAAGGTGGCGGTGAGCTGGCCGTGCAAGCTCTGCAGTACCCGCAACAGTTCGCCTGCATCGGCGACTTCCACCAGCACGGTTGTCGGGCCGAACACTTCTTCCTGTAGCAGCGCGTCACTGTTGAGCAGCAGGCTGGCGTCGGCCTTGAACAGGTGTGGTTGGGCCTGATTGCCCAGCTGTTCCTGACCGGCCAGGTGGGTCACCCCTGGATGCCTGAGCAGCGCCTGCACGCCTTTTCCATAGTTGGCCAGGGTGGCGGCGTTGAGCATGGTCTGGGGCGCTTGTTCGCTCATCAAACCACTGAGCAGCGCAGTGAATGCGTCGAATCGCGGTGACGAGATGCCGATGACCAGGCCAGGATTGGTACAGAACTGACCGCAGCCCTGGACCACCGATGCCACCAGCTCACCGGCGATTTTCTCGCCACGAACCTGCAAGGCTTCGGGCAACACCACGACCGGGTTGATGCTGCTCATTTCAGCGAACACCGGGATCGGTTGTGCTCTTGCAGCGGCCATATCGCACAGGGCTCGGCCTCCCTTGAGTGAGCCGGTGAAACCGACAGCCTGGATCGCCGGATGCTTGACCAGGGTTTCGCCCACGCCAGCCCCGTAGATCATGTTGAACACACCTTTGGGCATGTCAGTCTGCTCGGCAGCCCGGATGATCGCGTCGGCCACAAGCTCGGCCGTCGCCATATGCCCGCTGTGGGCCTTGAACACCACCGGGCAACCGGCCGCCAGGGCGGCAGCGGTATCGCCACCGGCGGTGGAAAACGCCAACGGGAAGTTGCTCGCACCGAACACCGCGACCGGACCGACGCCGATCCGGTATTGGCGCAAATCAACCCGTGGCAGTGGTTGGCGTTCGGGCAAGGCGCAGTCGATGCGCGCACCGTAGAAATCACCACGGCGCAGGACTTGCGCGAACAGGCGCATCTGGCCGCTGGTGCGAGCGCGCTCACCCTGAAGGCGTGCGGTCGGCAGTGCCGTCTCTCGGTTCACCAGGGCGACGAATTCATCGTCCAGCGCGTCCAATTGCGTGGCGATGGCCTCAAGAAACTCCGCACGGCGGCTGGCCGGCAGGTTGCGAAAGTTCGGGTAGGCGGCTGCGGCGGCCTGGGCGGCGGCGTGCACTTCTTCTGCGGTGGCTTGCATGAACGAGAAGGGCAGGGCTTGGCCAGTACTTGCGTCATGGCTGTGCAGCACGATGCTGCCGGCGGCGCTGCGTGTGCCGCCGATGTAGTTGTGACCGAGGATCTCAGGCATCTAAAAAGCTCCTGTCAAAAGGGGGGGTAATACAACTCCCCCTGTAGGAGCGAGCCTGCTCGCGATGGTCTCAAATGCACCGCGTGAATCCAGGATCCCCCGCGTCATCGTTGACGTCCATCGCGAGCAGGCTCGCTCCTACAGGGTTATGCCAGTGAATCGGCGCGACGTGGGGTCGCCGCAGTCGGGTCCAGCGCCGCAATCCGCGCAGCAGACTCGGCATCTACCGTGTGCAAAGATTTGCCACGGGTTTCCCGGGTCAGCCCGACGGCCACGATGGAGATCAGCGAAGCGCCCACCAGATAGAGCGCGATCGGTGTCGAGCTGTGGTACTTGTTGAGCAGGGTGATCGCGATCAGTGGGGCCAGGGAGCCGGCGAAGATCGGCGCCACCTGGTAGCACAGCGAGAGTGCGGTGTAGCGCACATGGGTCGGAAACATCTCGGCCATCAGCGCCGAGTACGGGGCGTAGGTCATCGACTCGATGGCCAGGCCCAGGGTGATGGCCGCCATGATCAGCCAATTGTTGCCGGTGTCCATCATCGGGAAACCGACGAATCCCCAGAAAGCGGTGAGTACCGCACCGACCAGGTAAACCGGTTTGCGCCCGACCAGATCCGACAGGTAACCCATCAACGGAATCAGGAAGAAGTGCAGCAGGTGAGCGCCGAACATCAGCAGCAAAATCTCTGACGTGTCCTTGTGCACCACCAGTTTCAGATAAGTGATCGAGAAGGTCACGACGGTGTAGTAGAGGATGTTCTCGGCAAACCGCGCGCCGATACCGACCAACACCGAGCGCCAGTGATGGCGCAGCACTTCGACCACGCCCAGTTGCTGGTGCCGGGTCTGCGCCTGGCGGGCCTGGGCCTCCTTGAAAATCGGCGCGTCATCGACACTGGTGCGAATCCAGTAGCCGATCAACACCACGACGGCCGAGAACCAGAATGCGACGCGCCAGCCCCAGGCGAGGAATTGCTCCTCAGACAGGTTCGACGACAACAGCAGCAGGGCGACCGTCGCCACCAGGTTGCCGGCCGGCACACCGGCTTGCGGCCAACTGGCCCAGAAGCCGCGTCGATTGTCCGGACAGTGCTCGGACACCAGCAAAATCGCACCGCCCCATTCGCCGCCAAAGGCGAAGCCCTGGATCAACCGCAGCAGCACCAGCAATACCGGCGCGGCATAGCCGATCTGGTTGAAACCAGGCAGGCAGCCCATCAGGAAGGTGGTGATGCCGACCACCACCAGGCTTAATTGCAGCAGGCGCTTGCGGCCGTACTTGTCGCCGTAGTGACCGAACACCAGCCCTCCCAGCGGGCGGGCGAGAAAGCCCACGGCGTACAGGGCGAAGGCTGCGATGATGCCATCGATGGGGCTGTCGGTCTGGCGGAAGAACAACTGGCCGAAGACCAGTGCCGAAGCGGTGCCATAGAGGAAGAATTCATACCATTCGGCGACGGTGCCGGCCATGGCGGCGGCCACCACACGCTTGAGTCCCGAAGGTGTGGTTGCGCTTAGGGTGTGTTGAGCGTTGGGCATGCTGGCGTTTCCTGTAGGGGCGCAAAAACAGGCAGCCGGGTCGGGCCCACAAGGACCCTCCCGACAATCACTCAGAGACCGACGTCCGGCAGGTGCGGACGGTTGGCCAGGGCCTTGGCCATGATCTGCTCGACAAAGACGCGATCAGCTTCCGGCAGGGCCAGGCGTGGCGGACGGGTCAGTGCGCTGCCGCGACCGGCGATGGCTTCGCACAGCTTGATGCACTGCACCAGGTCGGCACGGGCGTCGAGGTGCAGGATCGGCATCAGCCATTCGTAGATCGGCATGGCTTCGGCATAGCGTCCGGCCTTGGCCAGGCGGAAGATGGTTTCGCCTTCTTTGGGGAACACGTTGGACATGCCCGACACCCAGCCTTCAGCGCCCACGGCGAGGCTTTCCAGCACCACGTCGTCGAGCCCGGCGAACAACACGAAACGGTCACCCACTTCATTGCGAATGTCGATGAAGCGGCGGGTGTCGCCCGAGGAATCCTTGAAGCACACCACGTTGTCGCAGTCGGCCAGGGCAATCAGGATGTCCGGGGTCACGTCGTTTTTGTAGATCGGCGGGTTGTTGTAGACCATCAGCGGCACGTCGGCGTTTTTCGCCACGTAGCGGTAATGCTCGGCGGTTTCGAACGGCTTGGAACCGTAGACCAGCGCCGGCATCAGCATCACGCCATCGACCCCGACCCGGCGTACGGCGTTGGCGACCTTGGCCGCTTCCACGCTGGTGAACTCGGCCACGCCGCAAATCACCGGCACACGACCGCGGGCGGCATCGACTGCGACTTCGGTCACGGCGATTTTTTCGGCGGCGCTTAGCGAGGTGTTTTCACCCACCGAGCCACAAACCACCAGGCCTGAAACGCCGTCGCGGATCACGTTGGAAATCACCTGATGGGTTTTTTCCAGGTTGATGGAGAAGTCATCGTTGAATTGCGTGGTGACTGCTGGGAACACGCCGCTCCAGTTAATGCGCTTGCTCATTGTTGCCTCCGGGGTTGTTTATTGTATTTCGTATACGATATTAAAAGTGAAAGAAATCAGCCAGTGGTTTTTTCAGGTTTGCGGGGGTTTTCCTGGCCGTTGGTCGGGGGGGCAGGGGCTCAGCCTTCAGGCACCCGGCCAGGTGTCTGACAGTCGATAGCCCTGTGGCCATGGATCGCTCGGATCGAGCAGTAGTTGATGGGTGCCGGTAATCCAGGCCCGCCCGGAAATGCACGGGTAGATGGCGGGGAGCCCGGCCACTTCGGTCAATGAGTCAATGCGGCAGTGGAACTGCGAGCCGATGATCGAGCGACCGATAAACCGCTCTCCGACGCCCAGCAAACCCTTGGCATGCATCACCGCCATTCGTGCGGAGCAGCCCGTGCCGGTAGGCGAGCGGTCGATCTTGCCCGGTTGAATCACCACCGCATTGGCGCCCGTGGCAATGCCCTGCTCATAAACGATGGGCGCGGCGATCTGGCAAAAGGAAATGTGCGACCACTCGGGGTTCAGCGGATGCACGAAGCCCAGTTGCTCGTTGGCGGCCCGGGTGATCTTCAGCCCGACTGCCACCAGGTCGGCGGCTTCATCGGGGCTCACTGAAAAGCCCAGGCCCTGGGCATCGGCAATCACAAAACTGTCGCCGCCATAGGCGGTATCGACCTTGAGCGTGCCAAGACCTTCCACTTCAATGCACGCGTCAAGGCGATCGGCGAAGGACGGCACGTTTTTGATTTCCACCCGTTCGACCTTGCCGTCACGGCAGTCGGCTACGGCTTCGATCAGGCCGCCGGGGGCTTCGAGCACCAGCCGGGTTTGCGGTTCGGTCATTGGCACAATGCCGGTGTCGAGCAACACGGTGGCCACGCACAATGAATTGGAGCCTGACATCGGCGGCGTGTCCGCCGGCTCCATGATGATCCAGGCCATCTGCGCCCGCGGGTCCTTGGCGGGTACCAGCAGGTTGACGTGCCGGAATACCCCGCCACGTGGTTCGTTGAGTACGAAGTTGCGCAGGGTTTCGTCTTTGGCGATCCAGCGCGACTGTTCCCATACCGTGGCACCGGGCGGTGGTGCGACGCCGCCGACGATCACGTCGCCGACTTCGCCTTCCGCGTGGCAACTGACTACATGAATGACTTTCGATGTGCGCATTGTTTGCTCCTTGTTTTGTCTGACAGGGCCCCTTCGCGGGCAAGCCCGCTCCTACAGTGATTGCACATTCCTTGTAGGAGCGGGCTTGCCCGCGAAGGGGCCATCCGTTACTTCACCGATTTGAGAAACGCCGCGGTCTCGGCATGCACCGGGTTGCCGATCACCTGATCCGGCGAGCCGATCTCATGCACAAGGCCGTTGCGAAAGAACGCCACGCGATCCGAGACATCGCGGGCAAAGCGTATTTCATGGGTCACCAGGACCATGGTCATGCCGTCCTCGGCAAGCATGCGCATGGTGTCCAGCACCTCACCCACCAACTGCGGATCGAGCGCCGAAGTGGCCTCGTCGAACAGCATGTAGTCCGGCGACATCGCCAGGGCGCGAGCGATGGCCATGCGTTGTTGCTGACCGCCGGACAGTTTGCCGGGGAAGGTCTTGAGTTTGTCGCCCAGGCCCACGTGGGTCAGTTGCCGTACCGCCAGTTCTTCGGCTTGCGCTTTGCTTTTACCCAGCACTTTGCGTGGTGCCAGCATGACGTTTTCCAGCACCGTCAGGTGCGGGAAGGCGTTCCATTGCTGGAACACGATGCCGATTTTCTGTCGCAGGCGGTTAAGGTCGGTGGCGTTGTGATGGACCTCGACGCCGTCGACCCGGATGTTGCCTTTCTGGATCGGTTCCAGGCCGTTGATGCACATCAACAAGGTCGACTTGCCAGAGCCGGAGCCGCCGATGATGGACACCACCTCGCCCTTGCTCACCGTGAGGTTCACGCCCTTGACCACTTCGAGATTGCCGAAGGATTTATGTACGTTGTCGATCTCAATCATTTTCTTGCCACCTTCTTTCCAGACGAGCGCCGAGGCGGGCGACCACCAGGCTCATGACGTAGTAGATAAGACCTGCAATGCACAGCACCACCAGCGGTTCCTGGATGCGGGTCACGATGGTTTGCGAGGCGCGCAGCAGTTCGACGATGCCGATCCACATCACCAGCGCGGTGTCTTTCATCACGCCCAGCACCAGGTTCAGCCAGCCGGGAAAGGCCACGCGCGTGGCCATCGGCAGGACGATCCAGCGCAGGTCCTGCAGGAAGCTCAGGCCCAGCGAGCGACTGGCGCGGCGCACCGTGAACGGCACCGACAGCACGCCGCCGCGCACGATTTCGGTGAAGTACGCAGCGGTGTAGACCCCCAGCACAATGCAACCGACGCTGAAGGCGCTGATGTTCAGGCCGACGATGCTTTTGAGTGAGTTGAACAGGACGAACTGGATCAGCAACGGCACGCTGCGAAACACGTCCAGCACCCAGGCCAGCGGCAGGCTGACCCGTGGGAACAGGGCCCGCAGCAATCCGAACAACAGCCCGGCAACGGAGCCGAGGATGATCGCCCAGAACGTCAATTGCAGCGTGACCCAGGCGCCGTCGAGCAGGAACAACAGGTCATTGGCGGAAAACTCGGTGGAAAACATGCACAGCTCCTCAGTAACGGAACAACCGCCAGGCCATCAGCCGGGCTGCCGCGACGATCGCCTTGGCAATCAGGTAATACAGCACGGCTGCGATGGCGAAGTATTCGAAGGTGCGGAAGGTCTTGACGTTGTATTCCTGAGTCACTCCGGTCAGGTCGTTGTTAAGGCCGACGATGACCCCCAGCGATGTCATCAGCACCGCCCACACCATTTGATTGGTCAGCGGATAGAAGACGATTCGCAGCAGTTGCGGGACGATGATCATGCGGTAGGTCTGGAAGGCACTCATGCCCAGTGAGCGCGCAGCACGCACCTGGGTGTGGGGCACCGCCTTCAGCCCGCCGCGGAAGTTTTCCGCCAGGTAACCGGCGTTGTTGAAGGTGATGCCGGCCAGCAGCGCGAGCCAGGAACTGACATGCAGGCCCAGTGAGCCGAGGCCGAAGTACAGGATGTACACCTGGAACAGCGACGGGGTGTTGCGGGCAATCGATACCCAGCCGTTGCCGATACCGCGCAGCAGCGGGTTCCTAGCTTCGCGCATGACCGTCAGGGCCAGGGCAATCAGTACACCGAAAATCATCGACAGCGCAGCGGTCTCGAACGTGACCCAGGCGCCGCTGAGCATGTCCGGCAGGGCGCGCAGGGCCGCGCGCCATTGGAAGGTGTAATCAAACATGCGAGTGGTTCTCCCTCGGCAAGGCGGGTTGCAACCAGCTCGGCAGACGCCCGCTGGCGGTGGCGGTGCAGGCGGCATCGACGCATTCGGCGAGACTCGCGAAGTGCACGGTGCGCCCCACCAGACCGGGTGCGTAGTGGGCGTACTTGCCCGAGTTGGTCATCAAGGTGGTGGCGACCGGTGGGATCACCGGTTCGCCGAGCATGCACCAGCAGGTGTCGGTCACCAGGGTGGCGCCGAAGGTCTCAATCACAGCGATATGCCCGGCGTCACGGGCCTGTTCCAGCACCGCACGACCGCAGGTGATGGCGAGCACCACCCCGGGGTGTTTGACCCGGCCGCGACACAGCGGTGCCAAGCGGGCGAACTCGCTGAGCGAGAAGTGCGGGTTACCCAGCGAGACCACATCCACGCGGTTGTCCCTGGCGCTGTTGAGCTCACGCCAACTGACGAGCAGGTCCTCCAGGCGGATCGTTGCCACGGGCAGCGGGGTATCCGGTTCCAGCACCTGTGCCGGGTCGAGTGCTTCGGGTGTGACCCCGGCGATGTGGAACAGCGGCGCGGCGGACGTGGTGGCGAACGCCGCGCCGAAGGCTTTCAGATCGTCCAGGTCCGGTTGGTGTTGTTCCAGCCCGAATACCAGCGGGATCCGGCTGCCCGCGAGGGCGCCGATGTGGTAACCGAGCAAGGGGTAGAACGCATCGTCGAGTTCACCCAATCCTGGCAGTTCAACGCGCAGGCGGGCTTTGCGTGGCGCATCCAGATGGCAGCCGATCAGGGGCGCGCGGCCGGTCAGGGCGATGCAGATATCCAGGTAGTCCGGGTATTTCAAGGTTCGCGCGCCGAGCACGCTGTTGGCGTAGACCACCGCGTTGGATTCGGCCCAGACGATCTGCTCGCCGGCTTTCGGTGCGCTGTCGAGCAAGTAGGGCGCACAGGTGAAACTGAGCTGTGCGCCCATCGCCATGTAGGCGTCGCCCAAGGCACTGGCCGGCTCGCCGAGCAGTGGGTCGATGCCCAACTCGCGCCAGCGGCGTTGGTCTACGGATATTGAATTGAGGGTAGTGGGCACCCGAACCTTCGCGCCCCACTGCACCAGTTGTTGGGCAAAACGCAGGCTCGCCGGTCCCGTGTAGATGCAACCGTCGATGTGTGCCTGGGTGACATCTATCAGACGCAGCGCGCCTTGCAGTTCGGCCATGCGCAGGACAACTTGCATGGCCATCTGCGCCGCTTTGCCATGCGCGCCGTCGAGCAGCGCATGGTCGAGTTCGCTGAGTACCATTGACGCGCTGGTTGCATGGGCCTGCATTGGCGTTTCGCAGGGCTGCCAGTTGTCGACGGGTATGTGATCGAACACGGCCAGGCCGGTGCCATCGATTCGGGCGAAGGCCCTGCCGCGCAGGGCGGCAAAGGCCTCCCTGCCGATGCACAGCACCGGCAGGGAACGCTCGAAAATCATCTGTGCCACCAGCACGCCCAAGGTCAGGATCTCATCGGCCTCGGCCAGTACCAGTGCGGCCGGCGCATGACCGTTGCTGATCAGTTCCATCAGCACACTGCTGCCGGTACACGAACCGCGGCCACTGGGAATGGCGAGCACACGACCGGTCAGGTATTCGCCGCTGAGCGGGTGGTGACGGTCGATGATTTCACCCCGCAAGGGGTCGACGCCGCCCCAGAAGCTCAGCCCGACATCGGCAAACAGCAGGGCGCCCTGGGCAGAGCCCGGGACCAGGCGGCGACCCGTCAGAGAAGTGGGCCCAGGCATGCCGGACATCTCAGTAGTAGACCTTTGGCACGGTCAGGTCGGTCGGCGCAATCTCGGTGCCGACCCATTTGGCGTACAACTCCTTGTAACGGCCGTTGCGCACCTGCTGGTTGACGAACAGGTTGAGGTAATTGAGCAGGCCGTACTCGTTGCGTTTGGCCCCCAGGGAGACGTAGTCGATGGTGTAAGGCGCGTTGCCGGCGATCTTCAGGTTTTTGTATTTGCCCGACTTGATCGTCGCGGCGGCCACGGTATTGGTGACCACCGTGGCGTCGATGTGCCCCTGGGCCACTGCCAGCAGGGTGTCGTTTTGCGACTGGTAGGCACGGAAGCTGCCGCTGCCCCATTTCTTCACATCGTTTTCCAGGGCAATGGCTTCAAAGGTGCCGCTGGTATTGCCCAGTGCCTTGCCCTTGATGTCGTCGAAGCTGTTGATGCCGGTGTTGTCGCGGGTCAGCACGACCATCTGGAAGGCGAAGTATGGCACGGTGAGGCCGACGGTCTTGGCCCGTTCGAGGGTGTCGGAGGTCGAGGCGACAATCACGTCGGCCCGCCCGGAGATCAGGGCCGGAATACGGTCCGGGAAGGGTGTTTCGACCACTTCGGCCTCGACCCCGAGGATTTTCGCGAGGTCGTGGCAATAGTCCACGTCGAAACCGGCCGGCGCGTTGCTGGCATCTCGAAAACCCATGGGCGGGAAGTCCAGGGTGACGGCACAGCGCAGCTTGCCGGAACCGATAATGTCGTCGAGCTTGTCGGCGTGCGCGGTGGCGATGAAGGAGGAACTGAGAACAGCGCTGAGGGCTACGGCAAATGCGGGGTTTTTCATAGAGGCCTCGTTATCGAAAGTGCTGTTAGATATCGTATTGGGGATTTCGTATACGATATTAACAATAGCAACGGTTGTGCCGATTTGCCTTTTTCCAGGCAAATATTTTCCAGCCCTTGAGACAGGGCGGTTCAGACGTCGGGAGCAGGGCAACGGCGCCACGGCGCGAGGCTGGCGGGTGTTACAGAAGGGAGCACCCGGTGTGCGAGGCGCCCCTTAAAGGAACATTCTAACGACCACGATCCCGGAACTGGCTGGGCGAAAGGCTGGTGAGGGCACGGAACTGGCGGCTGAATGCACTGTGGTCGGTGTAGCCACAGCGCAGTGCGATTTCGGTGATGGGCAGCTCGGTGTCCAGCAACAGCCGCGTACCTTCTTCGAGCCGGGACTTGTGGATCATCTGCCGTGGGGTGAGCTGGAAGACCCGTTTGCAATGGCGTTCAAGTTGCGCAATCGAAAAGCCTGCGATTGCCGTCAGTTCGGCAAGGCTGATTGGCCGGGCAAAATGGCGACGGATGTGCGCGTCCACCGCTGCCAGTTTCTGGAACGCCGGATGGTTGGACTGGGGCAGTTGCAGGTCGCGGGAGATGCCGGCCAGGCCAACGATCCGCCCTTGTTCATCGCGCAGCGCGAGCTTATGGGTCAGGCACCAGACCGGCTGGTTACCAAAATACAGGTGCAGTTCCAGTTGATCGGCCAATTCGCGGCCGGTGGCCAGCACCCGCCGATCCTGCTCGGTGTAAATCGGGCCAAAGCGCTCCGGGAAGACACGGTCCGCTGTCAGCCCCAACAGTTGCTCACTGTGCTTCAAGCTACAGCGTCGGACCAGGGTCTGGTTGACGAAAACGTAGCGGGCCTCGCTGTCCTTGATGAAAAACACCACGTCCGTCAGGGTATCGAGCAGCGTCGCGATGGCCTGCAAACTGTTCAGCAGCGTCGGCAGGTCGCAGGGTTTGAAGTGATTGAGTGAGGGGAACATGGCAAGGGGGCCTGGTGGCGACTACCGGGACTATAAAGACTCGGCAGCGCCCCCGAAACCCCGGCGCGAGCGTTTACGCCGGCGGCGTGTCATCCAGGCACATCAGGGTTTCGATGCGTGCCGGGTTGAACGGCGGCCGGGGCGCCGAGGGTTGCCAGTCGAACAGATACTGCAAGGCAGCGCCACACACCCGGCCCTGGCAGGCGCCCATGCCGCAGCGACTGGCCAGTTTGGCCTCGCGCCAGTCAGTGTGCCCGGCCAATGCCGCGTAGGGCACGTCTTCGCAACGACAGACCAGCGTGTCGGGTTGCGCCAGCGACTTGAGCTGCGGGTCGAGGCTGAAGGCGCTGTTCAACGCCTTGGCGAAACCCTGCCAGCGCGCCCGGCGTGGCCACAAATCCCGTGCCGCCGCGGTGTTGCCCACGGCCACATGGCCGGCGATTGCTCCTTCGACCAGCGCCAGTTCACTGCCGCCGAAACCGGTGCATTCGCCGGCGGCGTGGTGGTCGGCGCGGCTCGTGGTTTGCCAGGCATCCACGGCAAGCGCCGAGCCATCGAGCGCGCAGCCCAAGGCCTGGCCGAGTTGGGTGTTGGGAATCAGGCCGAAACCACAGGCCAGGCGATCACACGCCAGTTCGACGATTTTGCCCTGATGCCGCAGTCGCACAGCTTCCAGTCGTTCGTCGCCCAAGGCCGCCACGACGTGGGTGCCGGTGCGGTATTGGCGGTCGAACAGACTGAAGGATTGCACCAGCTTGCCCGGCCAGCGCGGCAGTTGCAGGGCGAACCCGGCGACCGCGCCCGCAGAGGCCTGCTCGGCGATGCGCAGCACCTGGGCGCCGTTATGTTTCGCGGTGGCCGCGCTGGCCAGCAACAACGGCCCGCTGCCGGCGATCACCACACGCTCGTCCTGCACCGGCAGGCCGCCCTTGATCAACGCCTGGAGTCCGCCCGCGCCGGTCACCCCTGGCAGTGTCCAGCCGGGGAAGGGCAGCAGCAACTCACGGGCACCGGTGCACAGAATCAGTTGGTCATAGCCGATCAACCAGCCGTGGTCGGCGTCTTCCACCAGCAATTGCCTGGCACCGGCGAGGGCGATCACCCGGGTGCCGGCATGGTGGCGGATATTGTTGTGGGCGTGCAGGCGCTCGCGCATCTGCCGGGCCTGATTCGGCAGGCTGGCCTGGGGCCCGTCGCGCCAGATCTGGCCTCCCGGCAACGGGTTGTCGTCGAGCACCACAATGCGTGCGCCACTGGGTGCCGCGGCGAGGGCGGCACTCATGCCGGCGGGGCCAGCGCCAATGATCAGCAGGTCGGCGTATTCGTTCATGCTCGGGTCTGCACTTGCATGCCCTGCTGGCACAGCGTCTGGCAGGCCAGGCGGCGGCGACCGTCGATGGTCACCCGGCATTCCTGGCAGATGCCCATACCGCACAGTGGTGCACGGCGCTCTCCGCTGACCGAGGTGCGACTGCAACCGTCGCCGGCCAGTGCCAGGGCCGCGGCCACCGTCGTGCCCTCGGCCACCTTCAGGGTGCGGCCGTCCATGATCAAGTCAGGCATATAGGGGCTCTCCCAGAAAGCGTTGCGGCAGATAGGGTTGTGCCGCCAGTGGCGGCGTCTCGTTGAACAATTGCGCGACCAGCAAATCGGCAGTGCCGGGGGCCGTGGTGACTCCGAGCCCCTCATGCCCGACCGCCAGCCACAGGCCTTTGCGTTTGGGATGCTGGCCAACCAGCGGCAGGCCATCGGGGCTGGCGGCGCGAAAACCGGTCCAGGCGCGGATACCATTGAGCTGGGCCAGGCCCGGCATGTATTCGCTGGCGCGCTTGAGCATTTTCGCCAGCATCCAGCTTTCGACCTGCGGGTCGGTGGTGCCGAATTGTCGCGAGGCACCGATGAACAGTTGCCCGGTGGGGCGGGGCTGTATGTTGCAGGCGGTCGACGGTCCCGTGGCGTTGTGGGCGCTGGTGACGTAGCCCAGTTCGACCAGCGTGTGGGTGACCTTGCCGGGGTAGCGGTCTGTGATCAGCAAGTGGCCCTTTTTCGGTTCGATCGGCAGCTCGGGGCACAGGTCATTGGCCTGGATGCCGTTGGCCAATATGACCGCTTCGGCGCTCAGCCACTGGCCATCCTCGAGTCGCACGCGGTTGCCATCGACCTCGCTGACCCGTGCCCGTCGTTGTTCGATGCCAGGGGTGTCGAGCATCCAGTTGGCGGTCGCCGGGGCGTAGAGAATGCCGTCGCCGTTGATCAATAAACCGCCTTCGAGGCCGTCGTGCAGCTCGGGCTCACGGGTACGCAGGGCGTTGCGGGCGATCAACTCGCAGGCAATGCCCTGGGCCTGCAGGTTCAGGTATTTGCTGCGGGCCACTTCCATTTCTTCGGCATTGGCCGCCAGCCACAATGTGCCGTTGCAGCGGTAGGCGCAGCTGTCGGGCAGTTGAGGTGCCTGTTCGCGCCAGCGTTGCAGCGAGTATTGGCTGAGGGCCAGTTCGGCCACATTGTCATCCAGCACCAGCAAGTGGCCCATGCCGGCGGCCGTCGCGCCGTGCAGGCCCGAGTCCAGCACCAGCACGCGCAAGCCGCGCCGGGCCAGCGCCTGGGCGCAGGCGGCGCCGATGATACCGGCACCGATCACGATCACATCGGCCACCAGGCCCTGGTTCATGGGCGAATGCCCCAGGCAAACGGGTCGTCCTGTTCAATGATCAGGCTGGCCTCGGCACTGATGAAGGCGCGACCGCGAATGGTCGGTACGATGCGCTCGCCCTGCCGTTCGTAGGAGCCTTCGAACTCGCTGCCGATCACGCTGGCCTGGCGCCAGATCTGTCCCGGTTGCAATTTGTCGTCGGCCGCCAGGCACGCCAGCTTGGCACTGGTGCCGGTGCCGCAGGGCGAACGGTCATAGGCCTTGCCGGGGCAGAGTACAAAGTTGCGGCTGTCGGCCCGGGCGTCATCGGCGAAGAGTTCGACGTGGTCGATCAACCCGCCGTCTTCGCCGCGTATCCCCTGAACGTCCAGTGCCTGCTGCACGGCGTAGGTGTAAGCGGTCAACGCCTCGAGGTTGTCATTGGCGATGCGCAGGCCATGTTCGGCGATCAGGAAAAACCAGTTGCCACCCCAGGCGATATCACCGACCACCTGGCCGATCCCCGGCACCTGCAATGCCACGGCTTTGCGATAACGGTAGGCCGGCACGTTGCGCACGCTGACAGAATAGTCGTCGTGCAAGGTGGCTTGCACCGTACCGACCGGCGTTTCGATGCTGTGCACGCCCGGGCCGATCTTGCCCAGGTGCGCCAGCGAGGCCACCAGGCCAATGGTGCCGTGGCCGCACATGCCCAGGTAGCCGGTGTTATTGAAGAAAATCACCCCGGCGCAGGCGGCGGGGTCCACCGGTTCGCACAACAGCGCGCCGACCAGCACGTCGCTGCCCCGTGGTTCCAGCACGCAGGCGGCGCGCCATTGATCATGGTCTGCAGCCAGCCGCCGAAGCCGTTCGGCCATGCTGCCGGTGCCCAGGTCGGGAAAGCCGGCGGTCACCAGGCGGGTGGGTTCGCCGCCAGTGTGGGAGTCGATCACGGTGATGCGTTTCATGACAGGGCCACGTCCGTTCAGATGAGTGAACGCAAGAGTGGCCCGTGCGAGGGGATGCCGGCTTGATGGTTTTATCTTGCGCCGATGACGAAATCGGCACAGTAGATCGGACTGTCAATGGTGGTGCGGCAGATGCTCGAACAAAGTCTTGCAGACCCCGGCGATGTGTTCGTCGAGCAGCTTCACCGCCCGGTCGACGTCACCGGCGCGGCAGGCTTCGACGATCTCCCGGTGCTCGTGGTCGGCCCGCTCCTTACCGGCGGAAAGGCTCATCTGCATCCGCAGGTAACGTTCCAGCTTGTCGTTGACCGAACGGATCAGGCTCACCAGGAATGGACGTTGCGCCGGCTCGTAGAGACAGGCGTGCAGTTCCCAGTTGAGCTCGGCCCAGCGGCCCACGTCATCTTCACCGACGAATTCCTGGCAAATGCTTTCGGCGCGGGCGAAGGTGGCTTCGGTCATGTTGGGGATGGCCAGGCGCAGCACCTTGTCTTCGAGCAACATGCGCACTTCGAACATCTGTGCCAGTTCGGCATCGGACACCCGCGTGACCATTGCCCCGCGATTGCGCTGGAACATCACCAGGCCTTCGGCTTCCAGGCGCTTGAGGGCCTCGCGGACCGGGATCTTGCTGACATTGAATTGCCGGGCGATGTCGTCCTGGCGAATAGGCTCGTCTTCGGCGAAGTGCCCGGCGACGATGGCGTCACGCAGGTGGCGGGTGATGATTTCCGATGTCGAAGGCGCATTGCCCAGGTCGGGAGCGTTGAATTTGGGTGGGTTCACGGCGGCGGTCGTTCGGATTGAGTTAGAGATATGGTATACGAATTTTGTCGACCAAGACGTCGACTATGCGCACCGGATGGGTATCGCTGATTGAGCTCATTGCTCCCACTGCTCCAGCAGTATCGAGACGAATTTTTCCGCTGCCGGAGACAGTGAGGCGCCTCGTCGGTACACCAGTCCCAACGATCGGTTCACAATTGGCTCGATCAAGGGGACGCTGACCAACGTTGGATGATCCACAGCCGGCATTGCAAGGCTCGGCATTGCCGAAACGCCTAATCCGGCTTCTACCAGCCCCAGCGACGTAGACAGGTGTTGCACCTCATAGAACCACTGCGGACGCCAGCTCAAGCCTGACAAGGCATGGTCAAGCAACATGCGGTTGCCGCTCAGGCGGCCGACCCCGATAAGTCGGTAATTGCTGAGTTCAGACCAGGTGACCGAGCTGCGTTCGGCCAACTCGTGATCGCGTCGACACGCCAAGACAAAAGGCTCGTTGACCAACGGCACGAACTCGATGTCCGGGTGCTGGCCGCTCATCATGTTGATGCCAAAGTCGGCTTCGCCACGCAGGACAGCCTCCAGCCCTTCGTTCGCACTCAGGTCGAGCAAGCGAATGCGGATTTGTGGATAGCGCTCGTTGTAGAGGCGGATGACCGAAGGGAGGAAGTAGAAGGCGGCGGTCGGGATGCAGGCAAGGGTGACGCGGCCGCTCTGGCGCTCCGCCAGCTCCCGGATGTTAAGTATCGAGTCGTCGAAGTCATCCAGTAAACGTCGTGCCTTGGGCAGGAAGTCTCGCCCGACGCTGGTGAGGCTAACCCTTCTTGTCGTGCGATCAAGGAGGGCGGTTCCCAACCCCTCTTCAAGCTTTTTCATTCTGCGACTCAACGCGGGTTGAGAGAGATGCAAGGCATCGGCAGCCTCGTGGAAGCTCCCAAGTTCTGCGATCTTCACGAAAGATCGGATGTCATTGAGCTCATAATTCAATTGTTTTATCTCAGCAGACGAGGGTGATCCGGCGAAATCATCCTAAATTTATCATTCGTCAAACGCAATAATCAGGCTGATATTTGCATTGGAAACAATTTTCAAAGCCTGCGACTCTTGCTCACAAGACATCAATTGCTCCGATTGATCAACAAGAGTCAGTATTCATGCAACGAATTCCCTGTGTGCTAATGCGCGGTGGTACTTCCAAGGGCCCGGTGTTTCTCGCCTGGGATCTACCGGTTGCGATCGCAGAACGTGACGAACTGCTGCTCAACCTGATGGGTTCTGGCCATGAGCTGGAAATTGACGGCATCGGTGGCGGCAGCCCGCAAACCAGCAAGGTGGCGATCGTCAGCCCATCGCTGCATCCCGATGCGGATGTCGACTATCTGTTCGTTCAAGTCATGGTCTCCCAGCGTCGAGTCGACACCGCGCCCAATTGCGGCAACATGCTCTGCGCGGTTGGCCCGTTCGCCATCGAGCAGGGGCTGGTCAAGGCGGGCAACGGATTGACCCGGGTGCGTATTCGCAACCTCAACACCGGCACCTTCGTCACCTCGGACGTGCACACGCCCAACGGCAAAGTCAGCTACGAGGGCGACACGGTCATCGATGGCGTGCCTGGCAGTGCGGCACCCGTGCAGTTGACCTTCCTTGACGCTGCCGGCAGCAAGACCGGTAAATTGTTCCCGACCGGCAACACCCTGGATGTGTTCGATGGGGTGCCTGTTACCTGCATCGACATGGCCATGCCGATGCTGATCATCGAGGCCCGTCATCTGCACAAACGCGGCGATGAAACCCCGGCCGAGCTGGACGCCGACAAGGATTTTCTGTGCCAGCTCGAAGCCTTGCGGTTGCAGGCCGGCAAGGCGATGGGGCTGGGCGATGTCAGCGACAAGGTCATCCCCAAACCGGTGCTGGTTTCGCCGGCCAAGGCGGGTGGCACCTTGCAGGTTCGCTACTTCATGCCCCACAACTGCCATCGCGCGCTGGCCATTACCGGCTCCATCGGGGTGGCGACTGCCTGTGTCAGCGAGGGCAGCGTAGTGGCCCGGATGCTCGGCAACACCGCGGGTCCGCGCCTGCAACAGGTGCGAATCGAGCACCCGAGTGGCGGCATCGATGTCGTGTTGTCCTACGTCGGCGATAACGGGCAGACCATCCGCGCCTCGGTGGTGCGTACGGCACGACGACTGTTCTCCGGTTTCGTCTACGCGCCGATTTCCCAGCGACTCGCCGGGTAGTGATCTGACGGTGCCTGCGTTTTTGTATCAGCACAATTTTAACAATGGGTGATGCCATGAAACCCGCTCGTCATTACCCACCACCGGACATAGCGGACAGCAACGTCTGGTAGTCTCGGGGTCGTTCGCCTGTGCGTCGGCCTCGCCATTAATAACAACAAGAGAGATGCCCTATGCTCGCCTTACTCGGCCTGGCCATGGTGGTAGTGTTCACCTACCTGATCATGTCCAAGCGTTTGTCGCCAATCGTTGCGTTGACCGTTGTGCCGATCGTCTTTGCCCTGATCGGCGGTTTTGGCGGGACCACCGGGAAAATGATGCTCGACGGCCTGAAAATGGTCGCGCCGTCGGCCGCGCTGCTGCTGTTCGCGATCCTGTTTTTCGGCTTGATGATCGACTCGGGACTGTTCGATCCGCTGATCCGCAAAATCCTCAAGCGGGTAAATGGCGACCCGATGAAAATCGCCATCGGCACCGCACTGTTGTCGTTGACTGTCGCGCTGGATGGCGATGGCACGACCACCTACATGATCACCTGTGCGGCGATGCTGCCGTTGTACAAGCGCATCGGCATGAATCCGATGATCCTGGCAACGATTTCCATGCTGTCGCTGAGCATCATGAGCGGTTTGAGCCCTTGGGGCGGTCCGGCCACCCGGGCGATTGCCGCGCTGGGGGTGGATGCCGGGGAATACTTCATCCCGTTATTGCCGACCATGATCGGCGGTGCCGCCTGGGTGGTGTTCACGGCATTTTTGCTGGGTCGCGCCGAGCGCAAGCGAATCGGCAATACGCAGCTGCAGAGCGGCGGCGGTGATTGCTACATCAAGGCCATTCTTGAAGACACGCCGTACAAGCGCCCGAAGCTGGCCTATGTGAACCTGCTGTTGGTGATCGGAGTGATGATTGCGCTGGTGATGGGGTTGGCCCATTCGGCGATTTTGTTCCTGATCGGTTTTGTCCTGGCGCTGATGATCAACTACCCGCAGCTGGACATTCAAAAGGAACGCATCCTCGCCCATTCCGGCAACGCCATGACCGTGGTACTGCTGGTGTTCGCAGCCGGTGTCTTCGCCGGGATATTCTCCGGCACGAAAATGGTCGATGCACTGGCACAGACATTGGTGGAGTGGATTCCACCGTCCTGGGGGCACCTGTTCCCGCTGGTGGTGGCTATTACCAGCATGCCGCTGACGTTCGTGCTGTCCAACGATGCCTACTACTTCGGCGTGGTACCGATCCTCGCCAATGCAGCTGCCGCCTACGGTATTGACCCGGTGGAAATTGCCAGGGCATCGGTCCTGGGTCAGCCGGTGCACTTGATGAGCCCGCTGGTGGCTTCGACCTTGTTGCTGGTCGGGATGGTCGATCGCGACATTGGCGACTTCCAGCGCGCCACCGTGAAATGGGCAGTGCTCACTTCTCTGGTGATCACCGCTTTAGCCCTGCTGACCGGTGCCTTGACGCTGTTCGCCTGATTCACCCCTGACTCACCTCTAGACGCCTTTCACGCGCCGACTGCCGGCGCGCGGATACCTGCATCCTGAAAAACAACAACAAGAGAGTAGTTCGACATGCCCCATTCTCTGATCAGCAGGGCGCTTTTACCTCTCCTGGGGGTATTACCGATTGCCGCTGTCGATGCGAGCGATTTCATCGCCGACAGCAAACTGAAGTTGCAGCTGCGCAATGTGTACTTCAATGAAAACTTTCGCGATGAACATGGATTGAGTGCCCGTGCGGCGAGCACTGCCAAAAGTGAGCGTACCGAGTGGGCGCAGGGCTTCCTGCTGGACTATCAGTCGGGGTTTACCCCGGGGACATTGGGCGTGGGTGTTGATGCGTTGGGCTTGCTGGGGGTAAGGCTGGACTCGGGGCGTGGCCGCAGCGGTACCGGGCTGCTGCCGGTGCACGACGATGGACGCGCCGCCGATGAGTTCTCCAGTGCGGGCGCCACGGCGAAGATCAAGCTGGCCAAGACCACCCTCAGGTACGGAACCCTGCTACCCAAGACGCCAGTACTGATCTACAACGATGCACGCCTGTTACCGCAGACCTATGAGGGTGGCCAGGTCACCAGCCTGGATATCGACAATCTGACCCTGACTGGCGGCCGTCTGGATCGGTTCAAGCAGCGTGATTCCACCGACAGCGTCCCGATCATTCCTGATGGCTATTCGGGCGACAGGGGCGGGGATTTCACCTATGCCGGCGCCGATTACAAGCTCGGCAAGAACACGCGCCTCAGCTACTTCCACGGCGAGCTGGAAAATTTCTATCGCCAGGACTTCGCCGGCATCCAGCACGATGTAGCGTTGGGCCGCGGGACCCTGACGGCCGACCTGCGCTATTTCAACAGCCATGACGCGGGCCGCGCCTATGCCTCGAAGATCGACAACGACATGCTCAGTGCCCTGGTGTCCTACACGGTGGCGGGGCACACAGTGGGCGGTGGTTATCAAACCCTCAGCGGCGATGCCGGGCTGCCCTACATCAGCGGTGCCACGGTTTACTCGTTCAGCAACGCCGGGATCGGCAAGTTCATCGAGGAGGACGAGAAAACCTGGATGCTCAGCTACGGTTATGACTTTGCGCCGATGGGTGTGCCAGGCCTGACGTTCATGACCCGTTACCTGAAGGGCAACGATGGCAAGTCCGACACCCACATCAAAGAATCCGAGCGTGACACCGAACTGGCTTACGTGGTCCAGAGCGGTGCTTTCAAAGGCGTGGGGGTAAAGCTGCGCAACTATGTCTACCGCGCGGACTTCGCACGTGGGCGCGACAGCAATCGCATTTATTTCACCTACGATATGGCGCTCTGGTAAGCAGGCCTTGATGTCATGGCGTGGCAGCCTTGCCTGATACGTAGGCACAGGCTGCCATTGCTTGCCCGACGATCAACTGAACGGCCGGCTCTAGCGTTTGATCAGGGAAATCTTCGTGCCTTCGATGCTGATCCCGGCCATCAGTCCTTGCTGGTCGAAGATGAACGCGTAGGCGTCGTCCTTGAGCGTCGAGCTGGACAGGTTCTTCGCAACCCCTTCATCCACCACTACCACCGTTGGCCCTACACCGATTTCCCAGCCTTTGGTTTCAGTGATGTACTTCACCGCTTTGTCGGTCATCAGGAAAACCACATAGCCATAGGACTGGGCGCCAGCCTGCAATCCCCAGGAGCCGCTGACGGAGTTGTAATAGTCCTGGACTTTCGTGCCCTTCATCAAGACGCCTTCACCGTAGCTGCCGCCGAATACCAGGCCGGCCTTGATGATTTTCGGGAAGACCAGCACGGCCTTGGCCTGGTGCGAGATGGTTTCGGAGAAGGGATTGGTCTTGTAGAGCGTCTGCAACGCTTGCCGGGAGTCGGCATTGAGATCCTCGGCGGTGGCGGCGCCTGCCGTGTTCAGGAAACTGGCCGATGCCAATGCAGCTACTGCGAGCAAGGCCGTCAGGAAGAACCGTATGGATTGAGTCATTTGCGTACTCCGATGAGGGAGCATTGGATGGCAGCAGCAGTCGGCACCTGCGTCAGGCAGGACCCGAGCTTACTGAAGGTTATCCGGCGCGCCCTGGAATGTGTGGATAGCAAGCGTCGCGGCTGAATCAAGCAGGCCTGCGGCCCGTGATCAGTTGCGATGCCATCACTGGTTGTGACCACCGTGTGTTGGACGCGTTCAGCGTTAGTGTTCGATGGTACCCCTGTAGGAGCCAGCGGTGCGGCGATCCGACTTGCCGGCGAAGAACGGTAACGCGGTACGACAGATACACCGCAGCGTCTGGTTCGCCTGTAGGAGCGAGGCTTGCCCGCGAAGAACGATGACGCGGTGCAGCAGACACACCGCAGCGTCTGGTTCGCCGGCAAGCC
>NZ_JAAVXC010000052.1:0-86270 GCF_013416725.1 Pseudomonas sp. SbOxS1 | reverse complement strand
ATGATCCCGGTGACCTGGGCCGAATTCGGCGCCCTGCACCCGTTCGCCCCGGCCGAGCAAAGCGCCGGCTACCAGCAACTGACCGATGAACTGGAAGCGATGCTCTGCGCCGCCACCGGTTACGACTCGATCTCGCTGCAGCCGAACGCCGGTTCCCAGGGTGAATACGCCGGCCTGCTGGCGATCCGCGCCTACCACCAGAGCCGTGGCGAAGACCGTCGCGACATCTGCCTGATCCCGTCGTCGGCCCACGGCACCAACCCGGCCACCGCCCAGATGGCCGGCATGCGCGTAGTCGTCACCGCCTGCGACGCCCGCGGCAACGTCGACATCGAAGACCTGCGCGCCAAGGCCATCGAGCACCGCGAACACCTCGCGGCGCTCATGATCACCTACCCGTCGACCCACGGCGTGTTCGAGGAAGGCATCCGCGAAATCTGCGGCATCATCCACGACCACGGCGGCCAGGTGTACATCGACGGCGCCAACATGAACGCCATGGTCGGCCTCTGCGCCCCGGGCAAGTTCGGCGGCGACGTGTCGCACCTGAACCTGCACAAGACCTTCTGCATTCCCCACGGCGGCGGCGGCCCGGGCGTCGGCCCGATCGGCGTCAAGTCGCACCTGGCGCCGTTCCTGCCGGGCCATGCGCACATGGCCCGCAAGGAAGGCGCGGTCTGCGCCGCGCCGTTCGGCAGCGCGAGCATCCTGCCGATCACCTGGATGTACATCCGCATGATGGGCGGTGCCGGCCTGAAACGCGCTTCGCAGCTGGCGATCCTCAACGCCAACTACATTTCCCGCCGCCTCGAAGAGCACTATCCCGTGCTGTACACCGGCAGCAACGGCCTGGTGGCGCACGAATGCATCCTCGACCTGCGCCCGCTCAAAGACAGCAGCGGCATCAGCGTCGATGACGTGGCCAAGCGCCTGATCGACTTCGGCTTCCACGCCCCGACCATGTCCTTCCCGGTGGCCGGCACCTTGATGATCGAGCCGACCGAAAGCGAATCCAAGGAAGAACTGGACCGCTTCTGCGACGCCATGATCCGCATCCGCGAAGAAATCCGCGCGGTGGAAAACGGCACCCTGGACAAGGACGACAACCCACTGAAAAACGCCCCGCACACCGCGGCGGAGCTGGTCGGTGAGTGGTCGCACCCGTACAGCCGTGAGCAGGCGGTTTATCCGCTGGACACCTTGATCGACGCCAAGTATTGGCCGCCCGTGGGCCGGGTCGACAACGTGTTTGGCGACCGCAATTTGATCTGCGCCTGCCCTTCAATCGCCGACTACCAGGACGCCTGAGAACACCACATCGAGGCGGATAACCCCGCCCACGCAAACACCGCATAACCCTGTAGGAGCTGGCTTGCCAGCGAAGCTTTTAGCGGTCTTGATGGCCCATTCGCTGGCAAGCCAGCTCCTACAGGTGACCCCATTTGAGAACAACAGAGGACTAGACCATGTTCAGCAAACACGACCAGATCAAAGGCTACGACGACGAACTGCTGGCGGCGATGAACGCCGAAGACGCGCGGCAGGAACACCACATCGAGCTGATCGCTTCGGAAAACTACACCAGCCAACGGGTCATGGAGGCGCAAGGCAGCGGCCTGACCAACAAGTACGCCGAAGGTTATCCGGGCAAGCGCTACTACGGCGGTTGCGAGTACGTCGACGTGGTCGAGCAACTGGCCATCGACCGCGCCCGGCAACTGTTCGGCGCCGACTACGCCAACGTCCAGCCGCACTCCGGCAGCCAGGCCAACGCGGCGGTGTACCTGGCGTTGCTGCAGGCTGGCGACACCGTGCTGGGCATGAGCCTGGCCCATGGCGGTCACCTGACCCATGGGGCCAAGGTGAGTTTTTCCGGCAAGCTCTACAACGCCGTGCAATACGGCATCGACACCGCGACCGGGTTGATCGACTACGACGAAGTCGAGCGCCTGGCCGTCGAGCACCAGCCGAAAATGATCATCGCCGGCTTCTCCGCCTACTCCAAGACCCTGGACTTCCCGCGTTTCCGGCAGATCGCCGACAAGGTTGGTGCTTATCTGTTCGTCGACATGGCCCACGTCGCCGGGCTGGTGGCCACAGGTCTGTACCCTAACCCGCTGCCCTACGCAGACGTGGTCACCACCACGACCCACAAGACCCTGCGCGGTCCGCGCGGTGGCCTGATCCTGGCCAGGGCCAATCCGGAACTGGAGAAAAAGCTCAACGCCGCCGTATTCCCCGGCGGCCAGGGCGGCCCGCTGATGCATGTGATCGCCGCCAAGGCCGTGTGCTTCAAGGAAGCCCTGGAGCCGGCGTTCAAGACTTACCAGGCGCAGGTGATCCGCAACGCACAGGCGATGGCCCAGGTGTTTATCGAACGGGGTTATGACGTGGTGTCCGGTGGCACCGACAACCACCTGTTCCTGGTCAGCCTGATCCGCCAGGGCCTGACCGGCAAGGACGCCGACGCCGCGCTAAGCCGTGCCGGCATCACCGTGAACAAGAACGCCGTGCCCAACGACCCGCAGTCGCCGTTCGTGACCTCAGGCCTGCGCATCGGTACGCCGGCGATCACCAGTCGCGGGTTCAAGGAAGCCCAGGGCATCGAGCTGGCCGGCTGGATCTGCGACATCCTCGATCATCTCGGCGATGCCGATGTCGAGGCCCAGGTCGCCCGCCAGGCGGCGGCGATGTGCAGCGATTTCCCGGTGTACCGCGACTGATCGCACACCCCAAAACCCTGTAGGAGCGAGCTTGCTCGCGAAGAGGGCGTGTCAGTCGATAGTGATGTTGACTGGCACACCGCTTTCGCTGGCAAGCCAGCTCCTACAGGTCCGGTTTTTGTCTGACAGACCTTGGGAACACCTATGAACACAGTGCAAGTCGGCACCAAACTGCGCGGCGCGGAGAAGGTTGCGCGGATTCCAGTGAAAATCATCCCCACCGAGGAATTCCCGCGCAAACCCGACTGGATCCGGGTACGCATGCCAACCTCCCCCGAGGTCGACCGGATCAAGCAATTGCTGCGCAAACACAAGCTGCACAGTGTCTGCGAGGAAGCCTCATGCCCGAACCTGGGCGAGTGTTTTTCCGGGGGTACCGCGACCTTCATGATCATGGGTGACATCTGCACCCGTCGCTGCCCGTTCTGCGATGTCGGCCACGGCCGCCCGAAACCGCTGGAGGTGGATGAACCGACCAACCTCGCCGTGGCCATCGCCGAACTGCGCCTCAAATACGTGGTGATCACCTCGGTGGACCGCGACGACTTGCGCGACGGTGGCGCCCAACACTTCGTCGACTGCCTGCGCGAGATCCGCAAGCTGTCGCCGGGCATTCAACTGGAAACCCTGGTGCCGGACTATCGCGGCCGAATGGACGTCGCCCTGGCGATCACCGCCCTTGAGCCGCCCGATGTGTTCAACCACAACCTGGAAACCGTCCCGCGCCTGTACAAGGCCGCGCGGCCAGGCTCGGATTTCGAGTGGTCGCTGGATCTGCTGCAGAAGTTCAAGCAATCGATCCCTCATGTGCCAACCAAGTCAGGCCTGATGCTGGGCCTCGGCGAAACCGACGAGGAAGTCATCGAAGTCATGCAGCGCATGCGCGAGCACGATATCGACATGCTCACCCTCGGCCAGTACCTGCAACCGTCGCGCAGCCACTTGCCGGTCCAGCGTTTCGTGCACCCGGACGTGTTTGCCTGGTTCGCCGAGGAAGGCGCGCGGATGGGCTTCAAGAACGTGGCCTCGGGACCACTGGTGCGCTCGTCCTATCATGCCGACCAACAACTTCATGGAGGTGCCGCCGGTTTCAAGCCATGATGGAGTGACTTGTCATGCCAACTCGGAGACCCGGCCCGATGCCATTTGTCGTTCGAACATTGCTGCCAATCCTGAGTCTCGCCTTGTCGGGCGTCGCCGCTGCCGAGCCCAGGCCCGGGCACATGGTGTATTTGCGCACGATCGACCCGGGTATCGAGCAGGACATTCGTTATGCCAGCGCCCACAACTTCACCGGGCACCCGCTTGAGGGCTACGACGCGCCCGAGTGCCTGCTGTCGCAGGAGGCCGCCAAAGCCCTGTCCCGGGTACAAACGGCACTGCAGGCGCAAGGCTATGGCTTGAAGGTATTCGATTGCTATCGCCCCAGCCGAGCGGTCGCGGACATGGGGCGCTTCGCCACGCAGCCGGGCGACCCGCGCAAGGCCGAATTCTATCCCCGGGTGGACAAGCAGGACTTCTGGCGCCTGGGCTATGTGGCGCGGGTATCCAATCACTCCAAAGGCGGCACCGTCGACCTGAGCATGACAGGCCCGGGCGCCCTGCCCGCCGACACCTGGACGCCATCCGCCACGCCCGTCGATTGCACGGCGCCTTATGGTCAGCGTTGGCACGACGGCGCAGTCGACATGGGCACCGGTTTCGATTGCTTCGACGAGCGCGCCCATACCGATTCGACGTCGATCACGGCGACGGCCATGGAAAATCGTCAACGCCTGACCCGCGCCATGGAGCAGGAGGGCTTCACGGGTTACTCCGCCGAGTGGTGGCACTTCACTTATACCCGGGATGCGACGTTGAACAGCGTCATGAACTTCCCCATCACCCCGCTGGCGCCATGAACCGTCTTGGCAAAATCTGCGCGCTGCTGATCCTGCTGCCCTGTGCCGCAATGGCCCAAGGGCTCGAAGCAAGCGGCCAGTTGATCGTGGTCACCAGCAAGCACTGGGATGACATCCAGGGCAGCGCCCAGCGTTATGAGCGGCACGGGAATAGCTTCCAGAAAGTCGAAGCGCCGTTTGCCGTCGTGCTGGGAAAAAACGGTATGGGCTGGGGCAAGGGACTGCTCGACACTCGGCCACTTGAGGGGCCGGTGAAACAGGAAGGCGATGGAAAGGCGCCCGCCGGGATGTTCAAGCTGGGCAGCGCGTTTGGCTACGACGCCTCAGCTGAAACGCACCTGCCCTACCTCGCGCTGACCCCGACCATCGAATGCGTGGATGACAGCCAGTCCACGCGTTACAACGAACTGGTCGACGGCGCCACGATTGCCAAAGACTGGAGCAGCTCCGAACGCATGCGCCGCGTTGACTTGTATCGCCAGGGCATTGTCATCGAGCACAACACCCCGGCGTCCCCCGCCGCCGGCTCATGTATTTTCTTCCACATCTGGCGTGGCCCCACGACACCGACCCGGGGCTGCACGGCGATGAGCCCAACGGATATCGCTCGCCTGTTCAGTTGGCTGGACCCGCGCCAGTCCCCGTTGCTGGTGCAATTACCCGAGGCGCAATACGAACAGTTGCGCGAACGCTGGAAGCTTCCTGAACGCTGATCAAGGGTTTGTCTCCCATCGACAGGTCAGGGCGTTGAGCCGGGCGCCTGGCCTGGCGCAGCTTGTGGGCTGTTTCCACGAAGGGCGTGACGATCAGGCTGTGGAGCGTCAAGTAACGCTCCTGGTCTCCGGTGCCGAATTGGATAGCCTCGGGTTTCGCCTGTGTGACGTAGAGCGTGCCGAACATCCAGTCCCAGAGTGACAGGTTGACCCCGAAGTTCTTGTCGAAGTGCCGCGGCGCATCGCTGTGGTGAATCTGGTGCTGGGCCGGGCTGTTCAGTACATGCTCGACCACCGGCCCGAAGGACAGCCAGACATGGCTGTGGCGCAGGTTGGCCGCCAGGGCGTTGAGGATGAACACGATGTAGGTCACGCCGAACAGCGTGTAGCGGCTGATCTCCCCGCCGCAGGCGTACCAGAAGAGACCGGCAAAGGCGCTGATGAACACGAGGTCGATCAGCCGCTCGACCACTTTCTCGAGGAAATGCACCCGGCTCGCCGTCACAGGAACCAGCACCGTCGCCGAATGATGGACTTTGTGGAACGCCCACAGGTAGCGCGAATGGTAAGCGCGGTGGGCCCAGTAATGGATGAAGTCCTGCAGCAGAAACACGCCCAGGCCATAGAGCAAGGACAGGGCCAGGTGCTCTTCGACCTGCACCCGTGCGCCCCACAGGTGAGTGAAGAAACGCACGTAGTCCCCGGAGCGCAACACATACGGGTCCACCAGCCCGACGATGGGCACCACCAGAACGACCTTCAGAATGCCGCGCACGAAGTAATAGCGGTAATCGAGCAGCGCCGAAGGATGAAAATGCACACGGTTGCCGCCGATGAACTGCCAGAAGCTGTGCGCGTCTGTCAGCCCGCGGGATTGGCGCCAGCGGAACAGGCCGTAAGCCACGGCGTAGGAAGTGAACAGAAAGGCCACGCAGAGACGGCCATTGAGGTCGAAGAGCCCCAGGAACTGATCGCTGACAGGCGCAATCACCCACCTGAACAGGTATTGGTCGATCGGTTCGAGAACATCCACGAAAGGCTGCCCCCTGCTGAAAGTAGAGCGTTGTGAGTGAGTTGGAAAAACGCTTGTCGCAGGAGCACGGCTTGTGGCACCTGCAGGATATTATTGCGGATGTATCTTATTCAGGTCTTGGGATTTCGGCAACCGGACAGTAGCAGGATCAGGCACTAGGGATGCTTCGCCGCAGCAAGCACGGCTTCGATTTCCTCGGCGACCAGGCTTTCGAGGCGGCTCATGTTGCGGTCGCGGATGCCCTGTTCCTTGAGCATGGTCACCGTGCGGAACAGGTATTGTGCCGCCGATCCCCAATGCCCGGCTGCGCGAGCCAGGACTTGCGCGACCTTGTCCATCGGCAACTTGCCGGCATAGGCCCTGCCGTCCCGGGCGGCGACGAAGGCCAACGCCCGCAGGGGGCCGGACGCGGTTTTCACGGTGATCCAGCGCGCTACGTTGGTCGGTGGATTGGCGTCGATTTCCCGCGCCAATAACAGCCCGAGCTGCTTGAAATGGTCCTGCGCGGGCAGGCGGAAAGCCACCCCCTGACAGCTGCCACCGCGATCAAGGGCGAGCATCAACGCCGGCAGCTCGCGGGTGCCACGCCAACGGGTCAGGGTCAGGCAGAACGAACGATGCCAACCAAAAGCGGTGGCACTGCAGCGCTCTTCGAATTCGAATTCCGGGTTCCAGATCAATGAGCCGTAGGCGAACACCCACAGCGCTTGCGGCCTGTACTCCTGCAATAGCGCCAGCGCCATCGCATCGAACTCTGCCGGGGTGTGTTCGGCCGTACCAGGTTCGGGCCCGGGATCGGGCTCGAACCGCTCGACAAGGGCGACCAGTTCCGCCGTGAGGTTGCGCCGGGTGGATGGTCGGGCTTTGCCTGCGTCCATATTCGCCTCTCGATATGGATCGAACGGGAACCTGAAAGACTAGCAGCGCGCGCCGAATTGTCCTGTGGGGCCAAGCGTCATAGCACCACGCTGCTCAAGCTATACAACGATGGCCGCCGGTCCCGGTGCAGGTCGTTGCGCTCGCTGATGCGCTTGTTGCGCGCCTCGGCCAGGTTCAGGGTGACCAGCAAAATCTGTTCGCCGCCCTGCTCCGCCGGACCGGCCAACGGATAACCGTCGGCGTCGACGATCACCGAACCTTGCACCCAACTCACCCCGCGCTCATGGCCATGGCGGTCACAGGCGGCGATGAACATTCGGTTGACCGAGGCATTGGCCTGCACCCGCAAGACTTCCGCCGGGCGCTCGGTCTGCGGCCGTGGGCCGTCGGGCCAGTTGACCGGCGCACACAGCAGGTCGGCACCGGCCAGCGCCGGCAGGCGCACCCACTCGGGGAACTCCAGGTCGTAGCAGATCAGCATGCCGATGCGCCCGTGGACCGTTTCGATCACCGACGGCGCGGCATCGCCGGGGGTGAAGATGTCCTTCTCGGCATCCCACAGGTGCGCCTTGCGGTACACCGCGCGCACGCCCTGGGCATCGATCAGCGCCGCGCTGTTGGCCAGTTGATCCCCGGCCAGACGCTCGCAGAATCCGCCGACGATGACGATGTTCAATTCACTGGCCAATGCCTGCCACAAGCGCAAGGTCGGACCCTCGGCGGTTTCCGCCAGGGTCAGTGCTTCTGCGCGGTCGGCAAACAGGTAGCCGCTCTGTATCAACTCCGGCAACACCACGACCTGGGCACCCTGCAGGGCCGCCGAGCGGATCGCGCGCTCGGTGAGCGTACGGTTGTAGGCGAGGTCGCCGATTTTCGGCGCCAATTGGCAGCAGGCGACCAGGGTATTCCTTGCAGTGTTCAACGCACCGACTCCGCGGATGAATGGGTCATGGCGACGATGTCGTGCTCAGTGATCGAGTCGATGACCCGCCGCTCGGCGGCCAGGTCCAGGGAGCGGCTGAGCAGGTAATACGTCAGGCCCGACACCAGCAAGCCCACCAGCCAGGCGATGTCGACGCCTTCGAGCATCCGCGCCAGCGGACCGACGAAGACTTCTTTACCAGCGGCGGCATCATAGATGTAGAAGAACGGCACCATGGCGGCAAAGCCGATCAGGTAGGCGACGATGCCGCGAAATTGCCAGGCGCCATAGATACCCTTCGGCGTGAAGAAGTGCGGGATCGCGTAGCGGCCCTTGCGCACGAAGAAATAGTCCACCAGGTTGACGGCGGTCCAGGGCACGAGGAAGTACAGCAGCAACACGAGGAAGGTGTTCAGCAGCGCGATACCGTCGCCCTTGATCGACAGCACGCAGGTCAACAGGATGAGGCTGATCACGCTGATCGACAGCACCCGGGCGCGGGGGGTCGGGGTGATCTTGCTGATCGAATCGACACCGGTCAGCAACGTCAGCATGGCGCTGTAGGTGTTCAGCGCAATGATCGGCAAAAAGCCCGCCACCGAGACCACCACCAGCAGATTGCCCAGGCCGGGAATCATCGAAGAACCCACCTGGTTCAACGCCACCAGTGCATCCACCGCTTTCAGCTCTTGGGCGAGCCAGGCACCGAGGCCGATCATCCAGCTGCCCGACAACGAGGCGCCGACGAATATCGCCGCGATCAGTTTCGGCCGGCTGGTGTTTTTCGGCAGGTAGCGCGAATAGTCGGAAACGTAGGGCGCATAGGAAATGTTGTAGCTGGCGCCGATGGCGAACAGGGTGGCGAAGGCGATCCAGCTGAAGCCCAGGTCGGTGGCCGGCGTGACGCCCTCGGAACCTGCGCCGAACATCAAGGCGATGGTGACCAGGGCATACAGCGGCAGCGTCGCCAGCAGCGCCCACTTGAAGGCCTTGTGCATCAGGTCGTGGCCGTAGATCGACAGCAGTGCGCCGATCAGTACCACCGTCACGGCGACGATGGTCGGGTCGATGCCGAACACATGCTCCAGCCCGTTCATGATCAGCGAGACGTTCACCACGTTGAAGCCGACGAACACGAACATCGTCGCCATCAACGCCAGGATCACCCCCCGATAGCCGAACTGGGCACGGGACTGGATCATCTGCGGCAGGCCCATTTCCGGACCTTGCGAGCCGTGGAAGGCCATGAAGATCGTGCCGAACATGATGCCCAGCGCGCCGGCCAGCAGGGTCCACAGCGCCGACAAGCCAAGGCTGGGGCCGACGAAACCGATGGAGATGGTGAAAAAGTGGAAGTTGCCGAGAAACCAGAACGGCCCCTGGCTGCTGAGTTTGGCGTGACGTTCGTTTTCCGGGATGTAATCGATCGAGTGGCCTTCGATGGCCAGCCCGCTGCTCGCCTCGGCGGCGTGCGCGGAAAGTGGGGACCCTGACATACGATGATTCCTATGCAGTTGATTGTTTTTGTTTTGAGCGCAGCGGTCGATTCTCCAGAAAAAGCTGACGATGACCCTGCTTTCCCTGCAATGTATGGCGTTGGCCTGCGCCTTAAAATATCCACGACGCACTGTTCACATAGATCGGCGTCAATGTAATCGAGTCACGGGAGCCCCCATGCTGGGAACTGTAACGGAGCTGGATCTGCGCCTGATCCGGGTATTTCTCACGGTGGTCGAGGCCGGCGGGATTTCGGCGGCGCAAACCGCCCTCAACACCACGCAACCGACCATCAGCGCACAGTTGGCGACGCTGGAGGCACGGGTGGGTTTCCGCCTGTGCGAACGCGGTCGCGGCGGATTTTCCGTGACGCCCAAGGGCGGTCAGTTCGTCGAGGCGGCGCGCCGGTTACTGGCCGCCGCCGAGGGCTTCAGGGTTGAGGTGCAGCACATCAACCGCAAGGTCTCGGGCAACATCAACGTCGGCCTGCTGGGGCAGATCGACCCGGTGGCAAACACCAAGATCGGCTTGGCCATTGCCCGCCTGAGGGCTCGGCACGAGGGTTTGTACTTTCACTTCACCGAGCTGTCGTCGTCGCTCCTGGAAGAAAAAATCATCAACGGCCATATCGATCTCGCGATCGGTTATTTCTGGCATCGCTTGCCCAATATCGACTACTTCCCGTTGTTCCAGGAAACCCAGATCGCCTACTGCGCGCCGTCACACCCGCTGTTCGGGCAAGTGGGTGCGCTGACCCGCGAGGATGTCAGCCACCACGACTGGGTCTGGCCGAGCCACCCCTTGCCGGAAATGCCGGCGCCGACCTCGATCGAACGCCTGACCGTGCTCACCGACAGCATGGACGGGGCCGCCCTGTTGATCCTGTCCGGCCAACACCTGGGTTTCCTGCCGCAGCATTATGCGGCCCGGCATGAACAGCTGGGGCAGCTGCATCCGCTCAATCCGCAGTTGCTGCGCTACGAGGTGGGGTTTCATGCGGCGGTGCGGCACTCGGCGCGGCAGCGAGACCTGGTCAGTGCCTTCCTCAATGAACTGATCGATATCTTCGGCGCGCCCTGAATCCTGAAGCCCACCCAATATTCTGTGGTGAGGGGATTTATCCCCGTTGGGCTGCGCAGCAGCCCCCAAAACCAGACACCGCGGTATAACAGATAAATTGCACTAGCTGATTTTGGGGCTGCTGCGCAGCCCAACGGGGATAAATCCCCTCACCACAACAAATCCATTCACCAAAGGGTGGTGGTGTTTTCAGAAGCGGATTTCAGCAGCCGGGACCACATCGATCCGCGCCACCGAACCGCTCAGGTCGGCCCAATCCTTATTGTGTTCGGCAATGATGTCTTCGGCCCTGGTATTGCCATTGTCGACAGTGGAATGCGCGTCGGCGGCCAGCACCACGTCGTAGCCCAGTTGATGCGCCTGGCGCAGGGTTGCATTCACGCAGTAATCGGTTTGCAGGCCACAGATGACCAGGCGTTCGATGTCTTGCACCGGCACCAGCTTCTGCAGGTTTGTCTGGTAGAACGAATCGCCGGTGGTTTTACGTACGCGATGATCGGCGAGTGAAGTGTTCAGCCCTTCGGCCAGTTGCCAGCCTGGGGCGCCGTGCTTCAACAGGTCGCCCTCTTCCTCATGCTGGATCAGCACCACCGCAACGCCGGCTTTTCTCGCCCGGGCACTGAGGCCATTGATCGTTTCGATGACGCGCTGGATCTCGAAGCACTCGTACTCGCCGGAGCACAGGGCCTGCTGAACGTCGATGATTAACAGTGCGGTGGTCATGATCCCTTCCTTGATGAGTTGAAAAATCGGGGGACGCGTGCGCCCCCCATTCAAACACAATCGTCAGTATCAGTAACCCAGCGACAACCCGGTATTACGCCGTGGATCGTTGGCCCCGTAGAAACGGTTCTTGCCCACCGGCTTGCCCTCCAGCGACGGTGCGCCCACCAGGATTGCCGCCAGGTGGTTGGCATCCTGCGGGCCGGCAAACTTGTGGCCCCAGCTTTCGAGGATCTTCACCGTGTCGGGACTGGTGGTGAAGGTCTCCAGGTTGGTTTCCTCCGGCAGCCATTGCTGGTGGAAACGCGGTGCATCGACTGCTTCCTGGATGTTCATGCCGTAGTCGATCACGTTAAGCATGGTCAGCAGGGTCGCGGTGATGATGCGGCTGCCGCCGGGGGTGCCGACCACCATCACCACTTTGCCGTCCTTGGTGACAATGGTCGGGCTCATGGACGACAGCGGCGCCTTGCCGGGTGCGATGGCGTTGGCCTCGCCCTGTACCAGGCCGTACATGTTCGGCACGCCGACTTTCGAGGTGAAGTCGTCCATTTCGTCGTTGAGGATGACCCCGGTCTTGCTCGCCATCACCCCGGCACCGAACCAGTCGTTGAGGGTGTAGGTCACCGACACCGCGTTGCCCCATTTGTCGACGATGGAGTAATGGGTGGTGTTGCTGCCCTCATGGGGCGCCACGCCGGGCTTGAGATCCTTGGAGACGCCGGCCTTTTGCGGCTGGATGGCTTCGCGCAGCTTGGTCGCGTAGTTTTTGTCGAGCAAATGCGCGATCGGGTTTTTCACGAAGTCCGGGTCGCCCAGGTAGCTGTTGCGGTCCACATAGGCGTGGCGCATCGCTTCGATCTGGTAGTGCATGCCCTGGGCCGAGTGGTAGCCCAAATCCTTCATCGGATAGCCTTCGAGGATGTTCATGATCTGGCAGATCACCACCCCACCGGAGCTCGGTGGCGGCGCCGAGACCACATGGTAGCCGCGGTAGTCGCACTCGATGGGCGCCAACTCGCGGGTCTTGTACTTGTCGAGGTCGGCCTGGGTGATGATGCCCTTGTTGGCCTGGCTGGAGGTGACGATGGCGTCGGCGACCCAGCCCTTGTAGAAACCGTCGGCGCCTTTATCGGAGATTTCCCGCAGGGTTTTGCCCAAGTCTTTCTGCACCAGCTTCTGCCCGACCTGCATCGGCTCGCCATTGCTCAGGAAGATCGCGCCGGAATCCTTGATGTCCTTCTTGAACACGTCGGTGGCGTACTCCAGCAACTCGACATCGCCCTGTTCCAGCACGAACCCGTCTTCCGCCAGCTTGATCGCCGGAGCGATCACTTCCTTGCGCGGCTTGGTGCCGTATTTGGACAATGCCAGCTCCATGCCGGACACGGTGCCCGGCACGCCGACGGCCAGGTGCCCGCGGGTGCTCAGGTCGGGGATGACGTTGCCCGCCTTGTCGAGGTACATGTCGGCGGTGGCGGCCAGCGGGGCTTTTTCCCGGAAGTCGAGGAAGGTCTTGCGACCGTCGGCCAGTTGAATGGTCATGAAACCGCCGCCACCCAGGTTACCGGCCGCGGGATACACCACCGCCAGCGCGTACCCCACTGCAACCGCGGCGTCGACCGCGTTGCCGCCATTTTTCAGCACATCCACGCCCACATGGCTGGCCAGATGCTGGGCGGTGACCACCATGCCGTTTTCGGCCGCAACCGGGGCCACGGAGGCCGCATGGGCTGTCAGGCAGCTGAGCGCCAATGACGTCGCAATCAGCGATTTGGCAAAAGGTTCGTACTTCATGAGTCGGTCTCTTTTTGTTTTAAAGTAGGAAAACGCTTCAAGAGCAGTAGGCAGTATGGTCGGGATTGCGTATTGCGCCTCCCCGGCAAGGCAGTATGCTTAACGCCTGTTCAGCAATTGCGCGATGCGTGCGGCATGACCTACACCTACATCACCCTGGCGTCACCGGTCGGCGAGCTGAAGCTGGTGGCCAACGATTCACGTCTGGCGGCCATCCTCTGGGAAAACGACAAACCGGGCCGGGTGCGCCTCGGCCCGATGATTGAAGCGCCGGACAACCCGGTCCTGCTGTGCACCGCGCAACAGCTGCGCGAATACTTCGCCGGCACACGCCAGACGTTCGAGCTTGACCTTGATTTTGCCGGGACCGAATTCCAGAAGAAGGTCTGGATGGCCTTGCTGACCATTCCCTTCGGCCAGACCCGCAGCTACAGCCAGATCGCCGAGCAGATCGGCAACCCGAGCGCGATGCGGGCGGTGGGTGCGGCGAATGGCAAAAATCCGATTTCGATCATCGCGCCCTGCCATCGGGTAATTGGCGCGTCGGGGCAATTGACCGGGTTTGCCGGGGGGCTGGAGGCGAAGCAGACGTTGCTTACGCTGGAAGGCGGCCAATGGCCCGGCACCGCGCGCCTCCCAGGCTTCTGATCTTGTAGGAGCTGGCTTGCCAGCGAAGGGGCCATCAAGGCCGCTAAAAGCTTCGCTGGCAAGCCAGCTCCTACAGAATGGGTGAAGACGCCTGACGCTGGCCTCCTCAAGCAAGCTGCGCCTTGTATTCCTTTTCATACTGAGTCGCCAGCGACTCTTTCTGCTTGTCGTCAAGCAACTTGCCGGCCATCTGGAAGAACTTCTGCTCTTCTTCCTCGAGATGGTGATGAACCTTCTCCGACAACTTCTTCGCGGTCGCAAGCCAGCCCGGGCTGGACATCTCGGTGCCGTCCAGTTCTTCCATCATTTCATCCATCTCGTGATGCTCTGCGATCGCATGGCGGCTGAGGTCGACGCCATTGTCGAATTCCATCAGCGGGATGTAGAAATGCCGTTCTTCAGCGGTTTCGTGAGCCTGCAGTTCCGACTTGAGCTGCTTGTACGCGTCGACGCGTTCGGGGGTATCGCCGCTGGTGCGGATCAGGGCTTTGGCGTAGGTACGCTGGCGTTCGTGGCTTTCGCGCAAGGCTTCGAAAATATTCACGGAATGTCCTCATCGGTCGCACTCGGGAATGGCGCGTCTCAACAAGTGACCGCTGCGCATTGGCGACGGTTCCACTCGCCGGGGGTGATGGATCAATCGCGGTAACCACGATAGGCTGCCGATTCACTGCCATAAGGACATAGCCATGAACCTGCGAATAGAGTTTTCGCCCACCCCCACGGAAGAAGAGCGCCAGGCCATCCTGCTGCCGCTGCGCGCCTACAATGCCTCGAAGGCCGACGGTGCCGTACCCGAACAGATTGCCCTGCTGGTGCGCGACGAAAACGATGTGATCCTCGGCGGCCTTTACGCCAGGTTGTTTTACCAGTGGATGTTCATCGACCTGCTGTCGGTGCCGGAGCAGGCCCGGGGACAGGGCATGGGCACGAAGCTGATGCAGATGGCCGAAGACCTGGCGCGGGAGAGGAAGTGCGTCGGATTGTGGCTCGATACCTTCGAGTTCCAGGCACCGGAGTTCTACCGCAAATGCGGCTACAGCGAGATCGGCCACATCGCCGACTATCCGCCGGGGTACAAGCACTTCTTCTTCCAGAAGCGCCTGGGCTACTGATCACAACGCCCCTCTGTAGGAGCCGGCTTGCCGGCGAAGGCGGATTCGAAGACGCCTTCGCCGGCAAGCCGGGCTCCTACAAGGGGGGGACAACGTCAGATCAGAGGCAGGTAGCCAGTGCCGCCAGGCGGCGCTTGGCGACAAAGTCGTCCTGCTGCGCGTAGTAACTCAATACGGTGCCCGAGGCATCGGTGGTCACGTCGACAAAGGATTCCGCCGAGCGGGTATAGACGGTGGTGCCACCCTTTTCTCCCGGTTCCAGGTACGCGGCAGCATCAACGCCGAACACCCCTTCGTCCTGCCAGGAAAACTGCACGCACTGGGCGACGTCCTTGGCCGGCTTGTCGGAGTTCAAGGTCTTGTACGGGGCCTTGGTACGAGCATCGTTCATCGCCGAGCCCGCGCATCCCGCCAGCAAGGTGACGGCCAGCGCCACCATCAGAATTCGCATTGCATTCACTCATCAGGAAAAAGCGGACTGTATCACCGTGGCAGCGCGTATCGTTCTGCTTTACTTCATTTAACCCGCGACATCGCGTGACGATTCGCGCACCCTGTCGCGCCAATCGCGCTGTATCGCAATTTTCACTGGAAGCCCCATGACACCCAACGCCGAGTTTTACAAACCGACCACTGAATATGCCGACAAGCTGATCAGCCAGATCGGTCAGACACCTTCCTGGATCGCCAAGCGAATCGGCGTCACCGACAAACGAATTCGTTACATCCTTGAGGGCGAAAGAACCGTCAAGGGCCAAACCACACCGATCCAGATGACTTATACCGAGCAGTTTGCCCTCGAGTGCCTGGCGGCAGCGGCCAAGGCCGGCAAGAAGCAATCTGCGTCATCCGTTCCCAAGGAGTGACCATGGCGGCACCCGAGCAGAAACACGAACAGGCACTGGCAAAGTTTCTCGACGAACGTCCCGGACTGCGCGACGAACTCGACCACCTCAACCCCCTGCTGGCCCAGGCCAAGGGCGAAACCCTCGAGCAGTTTCGCGATGAGCGTTTGCACGAGGCCTTTGAAGCCGAGGCCGAGCGCCTCGGTTTGTTTGCCTGGGAGCTGACGCTGCAACTGACCGCCAACACACCTGAGGACTATCAGGCCCAGCGCCTGGAAGTGCACCGGGAAGTCGCGGAAATGGCCGGCATGGGTTGGCTGGAGTATTGCGACCTGTACGGGATAGAACCGTAACCCTGCCGAAGGATCCCTGCATCGATGCTGCCCACCCCCTCGAAGACCCACGCCAGCCCCGGACACCTCCACACCCAGAAATGGCGCGGGCGCATCGGCCTGAGCCTGGTGGCGATGCTCTCGGTGCTGGCCGGCATGACCGACGCGATCGGTTTCATGGCCAGCGGCGATTTCGTCTCGTTCATGAGCGGCAACACCACGCGAATGGCCGTCGCCATCAGTGTCGGCGACCTGGGGTTGACCCTGCGCCTGGTGATCCTCATCGCCACCTTCATCGTTGGCAATGCGCTGGGCATTATCGTCAGCCGCCTGGGCGGGCGCCGGTCACTGCCCTTGCTGTTGTGCATTGCCGCCCTGCTGTGCGCCGCCGCGGCCTGGCCCTATGACTCGCAACTGCCCGCCCTGCTGGCGGCCATCATCGCCATGGGCATGCTCAATGCCGCCGTGGAAGAGGTCAACGGCCTGCCGGTCGGCCTGACCTATGTGACCGGCGCCCTGTCGCGCTTCGGCCGCGGACTGGGGCGCTGGATGCTCGGCGAGCGGCGCAGCGGTTGGCGCGTGCAACTGATCCCCTGGACCGGCATGTTCGCCGGCGCGGTACTGGGCGCCGTGCTGGAACATCACTTCGGGCTCAAGGCGCTGTTTGCCAGCGGGTTGCTGGCGGCTGCGCTGGGGGTGTTGTCGTTGAAGATCCCGCGGCGGTGGCAGTTGGGGTATATGCCGCGCTGATTGTTGGGTTGCCTGAGCGGGCCCCTTCGCTGGCAAGCCAGCTCCTACATTAGATCTTCGGCGATCGGCAATTTTGTGATCGACGCAGTCCCTGTAGGAGCTGGCTTGCCAGCGAAGAGGCCCGCCCAGGCGACATCGATTTAGCCGCCCCGCCGATAAAGCTTTATCATGGCCGCAGTTTCGCTGATCGAGTCCGCCATGAAGTTCGCCATCGCCGTATTTTCCGCCGCCCATGCGCCCTCCTCGCGCCGCGCCTTGCTGTTCGCCCAGGCGCTGCTCGCCGGCGGGCATGAGATTGTCCGGCTGTTTTTCTACCAGGATGGCGTCTACAACGCCTCCAGCAGCGTGGTCACGCCCCAGGACGAGCAGGACTTACCCAAACAATGGCGCGCCTTCGTCGGCGAAAACCAGCTCGATGGCGTGGTGTGCATCGCCGCCGCCTTGCGCCGTGGGGTGTTGAACGAAGAAGAAGCCAAGCGCTACCAGCGCGAGGCTGTCGCCGTCGGCGCGCCGTGGGAATTGTCCGGGCTTGGCCAGTTGCATGATGCGGTGCAAGACGCTGACCGCCTGATCTGCTTCGGAGGTGCGTGACATGGCCAAATCCTTGCTGATCATCAGCCGCCAGTCGCCCTGGTCCGGTCCGGGCGCGCGGGAAGCGCTGGACATCGTCCTGGCGGGCGGTGCCTTCGATCTGCCGATCGGCCTGCTGTTCCTCGACGACGGCGTGTTCCAGCTCGCCTCGAACCAGAACGCCAAGGCATTGCAACAGAAAGACCTGAGCGCCAACCTGCAGGCACTGCCGATGTTCGGCGTCGAAGAACTGTTTGTCTGTGCCGACAGCGCTGCCGAACGTGGCCTGGACCCTGGCGCCCTGGCGCTGGAGGAAGCTCAAGTGTTGGCCGCCCACGAAATCACTGCACTCATTGACCGTTACGACCAGGTGATCACCCTCTGATGTCGACTTTGCATGTGTTGTCTCATTCCCCGTTCGGCGACGACCGCCTGAACAGTTGCCTGCGTGTGATCGGCACCCGCGACGCGCTGCTGCTGTGCGGTGACGCGGCCTATGCCCTGCAGCCGGGCACCGCACCTTTCACGGCGCTGAATGCCCGCGGCCTGACCCTCTACGTTCTGGCCGAAGATGCCCAGGCCCGGGCTGTCGATGTTCCGGACTGGGCAACGGCTGTCGATTATCCGGCCTTCGTCGAACTGTCGATCCGCCACGACAAGGTCAACAGCTGGCTATGAATGTATTGACGGTCGGCGCGCGCGCCATCGAGCTGGACAAGGACGGTTTCCTGCTGGAGCTCAGTGACTGGTCGGCGGACGTCGCCAGTGCCCTGGCCGCTGCCGAAGACATCGAGTTGAGCCCCGAGCACTGGGAAATCCTCGAACTGCTGCGCAGCTTCTACGCCGAATTCCAGCTGTCGCCGGCCACCCGGCCGCTGATCAAGTACACCGCATTGAAACTCGGCCCGGACAAAGGCAACAGCCTGCACCTGAACCGACTGTTCAAAGGCACCCCTGCCAAACTCGCCGCGAAACTGGCGGGCCTGCCCAAACCGACGAATTGCTTATGACCGACTACCCAGCGTTGACCCTCGAAACGCCTGCCGAGCACCCGTTCGCCCAATTCGTGCGCATCCTCGGCAAAGGCAAGCGTGGCGCCCGCGACCTGACGCGTGAAGAAGCCCGCGCCGCCATGGGCATGGTGCTCGACGACAAGGTCGAGGACACCCAGCTCGGCGCCTTCCTGATGCTGTTGCGCCACAAGGAAGAAAGCGCGCAGGAAATGGCCGGCTTTACCGAGGCCCTGCGCGAACGCTTGCAAGCGCCGGCACTGGCGGTCGACCTCGACTGGCCGACCTATGCCGGCAAGAAGCGGCATCTGCCGTGGTACCTGCTGGCGGCCAAGTGCCTGGCGCAGAACGGCGTGCGGGTGTTCATGCACGGCGGCGGCGCGCACACCGCAGGCAGGCTCTACAGCGAACAATTGCTCGATGAACTGAACATCCCGTTGTGCCGCGACTGGCTGCAGGTGGGCGAGGCGCTGGACAATGGTGGCCTGGCCTTCATGCCGTTGGTGGACTGGGCACCGCAACTGCAACGCATGATCGACCTGCGCAACACCCTCGGCCTGCGCTCGCCGATCCACTCGCTGGCGCGAATCCTCAACCCGCTGGGCGCCCGTTGCGGCCTGCAGAGCATCTTCCACCCCGGCTACCAGGCGGTGCATCGCGATGCCAGCGGCCTGCTCGGCGACACCGCAATCGTGGTCAAGGGCGATGGCGGCGAAATCGAGATCAACCCGGACGCCGACAGCCACTTGTACGGCACCAGCGGTGGCGAGAGCTGGGATGAGGAGTGGCCGCAACTGTCAAGTCAGCGCCACGTCAAACCCGCCAGCCTGGAACCGGCGCATCTCAAGGCGGTATGGCGCGGCGACGTGGTGGACAGCTACCCGCAAATGGCCCTGATCTCGACCATGGCCCTGGCGCTGCGCGGCCTCGGCCAGAGCCGCGAGCAGGCGTTCGAGACCGCCCAGCAGTACTGGGATGCGCGAGATAAATCGATTTAGTCGATCATAACCCGGCAAACTTTGCGCTATTTTATCGAACCTATCAGCATAGACTCCTCTCCAACGCTTATCGGTTGAGGAGTCTCGGACATGGGTTTGTTAGTTGAAGGTCGCTGGCAGGACAAATGGTACGAAAGCAAGGACGGCACGTTCCAGCGTGAACAGGCGCAGCGTCGCAACTGGGTCACCGCAGACGGCCAACCCGGCCCCACTGGCATCGGTGGTTTTGCCGCCGAGCCTGGGCGCTATCACCTCTACGAGTCCCTCGCCTGTCCCTGGGCCCATCGCACGCTGATCCTGCGCAAACTCAAGGGTCTGGAAAGCCTGATCGATGTATCGGTGGTCAGCTACCTGATGCTCGAGAACGGCTGGACCTTCGACAAGTCCCACGGCTCCACCGGCGACAAACTCGATCACTTTGACTTCATGCACCAGCGCTACACCGCCGATACCGCCGACTACACCGGTCGCGTCACGGTGCCGGTGCTCTGGGACAAACAGCAAAAACGCATCGTCAACAATGAGTCGGCGGAAATCATCCGCATGTTCAATGGCGCCTTTGATGAGCTGACCGGCAATGGCCTGGATTTCTATCCGCCACCGTTGCGCAGCGAAATCGATGCGCTGAACGAACGGATCTATCCGGCAGTGAACAACGGCGTATACCGCGCCGGGTTTGCCACCTCGCAATCCGCTTATGAACAAGCCTTCGATGAACTGTTCGCAGAACTGGATCGGCTGGAGCAGTTGTTAAGTGCCAATCGCTACCTGACCGGCGAGTACCTGACCGAAGCGGACATCCGCCTGTTCACCACGCTGATTCGTTTCGACGCGGTGTATTACGGGCACTTCAAGTGCAACCTGCGGCGCATTGCCGATTATCCGAACCTGTCGAACTGGCTGCGGGAGATCTACCAGTGGCCGGGGATTGCCGAGACGGTGGATTTCGAACACATCAAAAACCATTACTACGGCAGCCACAAGACCATCAACCCGACGGGGATTGTGCCCAAGGGGCCGCAGCAGGATTTCACCGTGGCCCATGATCGGGAGCGGTTGAGCGGGAAAGGGGTTTGGCGCAAGGCCTGAGATATTTGCAGGTTTTGAGGGCCCCATCGCCAGCAGGCTGGCTCCCACATTTGATCTGTGTCGTTTCACAAATCCCCTGTGGGAGCCAGCCTGCTGGCGATGGCTGCAACGCGGTGCTCAGACTTGTGATTGAGCCCCTTCAAACCACGCCAGTTTCTCGCGCAGTTGCACCACTTCACCCACGATCACCAACGTCGGCGCATGCACTTCATGCTCCGCCACCAGCCGTGGCAGGTCCGCCAGGGTGCCGGTGAACACCCGCTGATTGACCGTCGTGCCCTGCTGGATCAACGCCGCCGGGGTATCGGCGCCGCGACCATGCTTGATCAACTGCTCGCAGATGCTCGGCAAGCCCACCAGCCCCATGTAGAACACCAGGGTCTGCGCCGGCGCGACCAGGTCGGCCCACGGCAGATCGGTGGAACCGTCCTTCAGGTGGCCGGTAATGAACCGCACCGACTGTGCGTAATCACGGTGAGTCAGCGGTATCCCGGCGTAGGCCGCGCAACCGCTGGCCGCCGTGATGCCCGGTACGACCTGGAACGGGATGCCATGGGCCGCCAGTTCCTCGATCTCTTCACCGCCACGGCCGAAGATGAACGGATCGCCACCCTTCAACCGCACCACACGCTTGCCTTGCTTCGCCAGGTCGACCAACTGCTGGTTGATCTGGTCCTGCGGCACGGCGTGATCGGCGCGGCGTTTGCCGACGTAGACACGCTCGGCATCGCGCCGGCACAACTCGAGAATCGCCGGTGCCACCAAGCGGTCGTACAGCACCACGTCGGCTTGCTGCATCAGGCGCAAGGCACGGAAGGTCAACAGGTCCGGGTCGCCAGGACCGGCGCCCACCAGATACACCTCACCGGTGGCCACCGGCGCTTCTCCAGCGATTTTCGCCTGCAGCAAACGCTCGGCTTCACCGCCCTGCCCGGCCAGTTGCCGGTCGGCAATCGGGCCCTGGAACACGTCTTCCCAGAACGCGCGACGTTGCTGCACGTCCGGGAACAGCTTTTTCACCTGGTGACGGAAACCCGCCGCCAGGCCAGCCAATTGGCCGTAGGTCGAAGGAATCCAGGTTTCGATCTTGGCACGGATCAAACGCGCCAGCACCGGCGCATCGCCACCGCTGGACACGGCAATGATCAGCGGCGAACGGTCGACGATGGCCGGGAAGATCACGCTGCACAAGGCCGGCGCGTCCACCACATTGACCGGCACACAACGCCGATGGGCATCGGCGGACACTTGGGCATTGAGCGCTTCGTCGTCGGTGGCGGCAATGATCAGCACGCAACCGTCCAGATCCACCTCGACGTAACCGCGCGTCAGGCACTCGCCAGCGCTGGCGGTGACCAGTTCGCGCAGCTGCGTTTCGATTTCAGGTGCGACCACCCGCAGCAGCGCACCGGCATCGGCCAGCAGGCGGGATTTGCGCAAGGCTATTTCCCCCCCACCGACGACCAACACACGACTGCCGCGAAGGTTATGGAACAGCGGCAGATAGTTCATTTAGCCGATGACCTCAAGGCCACCCATGTACGGCTTGAGCACCTCAGGCACACGGATCGAGCCGTCGGCCTGCTGGTAGTTTTCCAGCACCGCCACCAGGGTACGACCGACCGCCAGGCCGGAACCGTTCAGGGTGTGTACCAGTTCCGGCTTGCCGGTTTCCGGGTTGCGGAAACGCGCCTGCATGCGGCGGGCCTGGAAGTCGCCGCAGTTGGAGCACGACGAGATTTCGCGGTATTTGTCCTGGCTCGGAATCCACACTTCCAGGTCGTAGGTCTTGACCGCGCTGAAGCCCATGTCGCCGGTGCACAGGGCGATGGTGCGGAAAGGCAGTTCCAGCAGTTGCAGGACTTTCTCGGCGTTGGCGACCAGGCCTTCCAGTGCATCCATCGAGGTCGACGGCTCGACGATCTGCACCATCTCGACCTTGTCGAACTGGTGCTGGCGGATCATGCCGCGGGTGTCGCGACCCGACGCACCGGCTTCACTGCGGAAGCACGGCGTGTGAGCAACGAACTTGATCGGCAGCAGTTTCGAATCGACGATTTCGCCGGCGACGATGTTGGTCAGCGACACTTCGGCGGTCGGGATCAGGTACAGGTCGGCTTCGCCTTCGCGCGCGATCTTGAACAGGTCTTCTTCGAATTTCGGCAGTTGACCGGTGCCTTGCAGCGCCGGAGCCTGGACCAGATAAGGCGTGTAGGCCTCTTCGTAGCCGTGCTCGGTGACGTGCAGGTTGATCATGAACTGCGCCAGGGCGCGGTGCAGGCGGGCGATCGGGCCACGCAGCAACGCAAAGCGCGCGCCGGACAGCTTGGCGGCGGTTTCGAAATCCAGCCAGCCGAACTTCTCGCCCAGGGCGACGTGGTCCTGCACCGGGAATTCGAACGCGGTCGGCGTGCCCCAGCGGCGCACTTCGACGTTGCCGTCTTCGTCTTCGCCGATCGGCACCGATTCGTGCGGCAGGTTGGGGATACCCAGCACGATCGAGTCCAGCTCGGTCTGGATCGCATCCAGTTCGGTTTTACCGGCACCCAACTCGCCCGCCATGCGCTCGACGTCCGCCATCAACGGCGCGATGTCTTCACCGCGCTGCTTGGCCTGACCGATGGATTTGGAGCGCGCGTTACGTTCAGCCTGCAGGGCTTCGGTGCGGGTCTGGACGGTCTTGCGCTGTTCTTCCAGCGCTTCGATGCGCGCGACATCCAGGGTAAAGCCACGGGATGCCAGGCGGTCCGCTACGTCCTGAAGGTTGCTACGTAACAGTTTGGAATCGAGCATGTCGGTCTCTCGTTATCAAAGTTTGGTCAAGGACAGGCCGGCCCAGGTGGCGAGCAGCCCGCCGAATACGCTGATGGCAGCATAGCCCAGGGCCAGCGGCACCTGCCCGCTTTCCAGCAGGCGCACCGTATCCAGTGAAAAGGATGAAAAAGTCGTCAGCCCTCCGAGGAAGCCGACGATCAACCCGGCGCGCACCTCGATCGGCACCTCCGGGCGTAGCAAAAACAGACCGTATAAAACGCCGATCAGCAAACAGCCGACGATATTAACGGCCAGCGTCGCGGTATAGAAGTGCCGCGGCCAATTAGCGTTGATCCAGTTGCCGGTGGCAAAGCGTAGCAAGGTGCCGGCCACACCGCCGGCGGAAACCGCAAGGATCAAGGGAAGCACTATTTTCTCCGCTGCCGGGGGCTCAAACGGTCAAGTTTCGCCAGGTGATTGAGCTTTTCGCCAATCTTCAGCTCCAGGCCACGGGGCACCGGCTGATAGAACGGGATAGGGTCGAGTTCTTCCGGGAAGTAGTCTTCCCCGGCGGCGTAGGCATCGGGTTCGTCATGGGCATAACGGTATTCGTCGCCGTAGCCGAGCTGCTTCATCAGCTTGGTCGGCGCATTGCGCAGGTGCAGCGGCACTTCGAGCGAGCCGTGCTCGGCAGCGGCACGCAGTGCGGTCTTGAAGCCCATGTACACCGCGTTGCTTTTCGGCGCACAGGCCAGATAGGTGATGGCCTGCGCCACCGCCAGTTCGCCTTCGGGGCTGCCGAGGCGCTCCTGCACTTCCCACGCCGCCAGGCACAGGCTCAGCGCGCGTGGGTCGGCATTGCCGATGTCTTCGCTGGCCATGCGCACCACGCGCCGGGCCAGGTACAGCGGGTCGCAACCGCCATCGATCATGCGCGCGAACCAGTACAACGCGCCGTCGGGGTTGGAGCCGCGCACGGATTTGTGCAGCGCGGAGATCTGGTCGTAGAACGCTTCGCCACCCTTGTCGAAACGCCGACGGGTATCACCGAGCAGGCTTTGCAGAAGATCGGTGCCGATCTCGCTGTTGTCTTCGGCCAGGTCCGAGGCGTTTTCCAGCAGATTGAGCAAGCGCCGGCCATCGCCATCGGCGGCCGACAGCAGCATCTGGAAGCCCTCGTCGCTGAGGCTCAGGTTGCGCTTGCCCAGGCCGCGCTCTTCGGTCAGCGCGCGGTGCACCAGCTTGCGCAACGCGGTTTCGTCGAGGCTTTTGAGCACGTAGACCCGTGCACGGGACAGCAAGGCGTTATTGAGTTCGAAGGAAGGGTTTTCCGTGGTCGCGCCGATGAAAATCAGCGTGCCGTCCTCGACATACGGCAGGAACGCATCCTGCTGGGACTTGTTGAAGCGGTGCACTTCATCGACGAACAGAATCGTCCGTCGGCCGTACTGGGCGGCCTGCTGCTTGGCGATTTCCACCGCCTGACGGATTTCCTTCACGCCGGCAAGCACCGCCGACACCGTTTCGAAATGCGCTTCCGAGACTTCCGCGAGCAACCGCGCCAGGGTGGTCTTGCCCACCCCCGGCGGCCCCCAGAAAATCATCGAATGCAGGGCACCCTGCTCCAGCGCTTCGCGCAAGGGCTTGCCGCGAGCGAGCACGTGTTCCTGACCGACATACTCGTCCAGGTTGGTCGCGCGCAAGCGGGCGGCCAGGGGCTGGGCGATCGGGGCACTGCGAAACAGGTCCATCACAACTTATGAAACCTCACTTAGCCAAACACCATACCCTGTGGGAGCGAGCCTGCTCGCGATGGCGGCATTACATTCAACATCAATGTTGACTGACCCAACGCTATCGCGAGCAGGCTCACTCCTACAGGGTTTTGTGTTTTATTCCTGGATCACGTCCGCACCCTTGGGAATGTCGAACTTGAACTTGGAGGCCGGGATCGGCTCGTTGGCCTTCACCCCGGTGAACAGGATATTGGTGCGCTGGCCGACACTGTCGATCAGCTGCATGTCATTGACCAGGCCATTGCGGAACGACAGGCGCAGGCTGTCGAACAGGGTGTCCTTGGTTTTCGGCTTCAAGGTGAAGTCGATCACGCCGCCGGCTTCCTTGGCGCTGATGTCGAAGCTCTGGCTGATCTTCGACACGTCACCGGACAGCAGCAGCGCGGGCGTCTGGGTCAGGCGCTGATCGAGGTTCTTGATGGTGGCCTGCTCCAGGTCCGGGTCCCACAGGGTGACCTTTTTACCGTCGGAGACCATGGTCTGCTCGGCAGGCGCATTGGTGTGCCAATAGAACAGGCCCGGGCGCTGCAGCGACATCTCGCCGGCGGTTTCCTGCAACTGGGTACCGGTGCCATCCAGGGTCAGCTGGGAGAAACGCGCGGTCAGGGTCTGGGATTTTTCCAGCAATTGGGTCAGGCGTGCCACGTCCTTGTCATCGGCGTGGGCCGAGAGCGTGCTCAAAGCCAGTACCGGCAGCAACAGCATGCGGATCAGACGCATGGGAGTCCTCATAACATTCGTGGGAGTGCGGGCAGCGCCTTGAGGCGCCGCCCCTTTTCAGTATCGGGTCAGTCGCGTACCGGGCCAGGGGCCAGGACTTCACGCGAACCGTTGGTGTTCATGGACGTCACGACCCCGGCCATTTCCATGGCTTCGATCATGCGTGCGGCGCGGTTGTAGCCGATCTTCAGCTTGCGCTGAACCGCGGAGATGGACGCGCGACGGCTTTCCAGGACGAACTGCACCGCTTCGTCATACAGCGCGTCGGCCTCGGGATCATCGCCGTCGCCGCCACCGCTGCTGCCTTCAAAGCCGCTGCCGGCCTCTTCGACACCGTTGAGGATGTCGTCGTTGTATTCCGGCGCACCGCGCAGTTTCCAGGCTTCGACCACGCGGTGAACCTCGTCGTCGGACACGAACGCGCCGTGAACCCGGATCGGCAGGCTGGTACCCGGCGGCATGTACAACATGTCACCGTGACCCAGCAATTGCTCGGCGCCACCTTGGTCGATGATGGTCCGCGAGTCGATCTTGCTCGACACCTGGAACGCCATGCGCGTCGGGATGTTGGCCTTGATCAGACCGGTGATCACGTCCACCGACGGACGCTGGGTCGCGAGGATCAGGTGGATGCCCGCCGCACGCGCCTTCTGGGCAATACGGGCGATCAGTTCTTCAACCTTCTTGCCGACGATCATCATCATGTCGGCGAATTCGTCGACCACCACCACGATGGTCGGCAGCTTCTGCAGCAATGGCGCTTCGTCGTGGATGCTTTCGCGCTTGTACAGCGGGTCGCTCAACGGCTCGCCGGCGTCCTGGGCTTCCTTGACCTTGGCGTTGAAGCCGGACAGGTTACGCACGCCCATCTTCGCCATCAGCTTGTACCGTCGCTCCATCTCGGCAACGCTCCAGCGCAGGGCGTTGGCGGCGTCCTTCATGTCGGTCACCACCGGGCACAGCAGGTGCGGAATGCCTTCGTAGATCGACAGTTCAAGCATTTTCGGGTCGATCATGATCAGCTTGGCGTCATCCGGGCCAGACTTGAACAGGATCGACAGGATCATCGCGTTCACCCCCACCGACTTACCGGAACCGGTGGTACCGGCCACCAGCAGGTGCGGCATCTTCGCCAGGTCAGTGATCACCGGCTTGCCGCCGATGTCATGGCCCAGGGCCAGGGTTACCGGGGACTTGAAGTTGTCGTACTCGGGGGTCGACAGCACTTCGGAGAAACGCACGATCTGCCGGTCTTCGTTGGGAATCTCGATACCGACCGTGGTCTTGCCCGGAATCACTTCCACCACCCGCACACTGGTCACGGCCAGGGAACGCGCCAGGTCTTTCGCCAGGTTGGAGATACGGCTGACCTTGACCCCGGCCGCTGGCTGGATCTCGTAACGGGTAATCACCGGACCCGGGTGGATCGAATCCACGGTGACTTCGACGCCGAATTCCTTGAGCTTGATTTCCAGGAGGTGGCCGACGGCCGCCAGGGATTCAGGCGAGTAATTGAGTTGTTTCTTTTCCGCCGGGTCGAGAATCGAGATCGGCGGCAAGGTGCCTTCCACGGCGCTGTCGACGAACAACGGCGCCTGTTTCTCTTTCTCCACACGCTTGCTCGGCGCTGGCGGCTTGGGTGGCGCCGGGGCGATCACCGGCGGCACCTGCTTCTCGCGCTCGGACATGTGCTTGCTCAGGGCCTGCTCGCGCTCGATCAGGCGTTCCTTGACCTTGGCCTGTTCACGCTTGTCGGTGACGGTCGGCGCAACCACATCGTGCACGCGCTCATCGACTTCACGCAGTTGCGCGACAAGTTGCTTGCGCTCGGTACGGGCCGCCCACCAGCGATTGGCGGCGCCCTGGAACAGTTCGAACAGGTCGAGGGTGATCTTGCCGGTAACGTCCATCACCTTGAACCATGACAGGTCGGTGAACACCGTGAGACCGAACAGGAACAGGGCGATGAACAGCAGCGTGCTGCCCTGGATGTTCAGTGCGTTCTTCGCCAGGTCGCCAAGGCTCTCGCCCAGCGCTCCGCCGGCGCCTGCCGGCAGGCCGGTCGCGGCATGGAAATGGATGTGCGCCAGCGCGGCGCCGGACAGTACCAGGAACACCAGGCCGATCAAGCGCCAGGAAAACAGCCAGCCGCTCCACTCCCACGGCTCGTGGCGCTGGCGGAAGATCTGATAGGCCTTGATCGCCAGCAACAGCGGGAAGATATAGGCAAAGTAACCGAGCACCATGAACAGGATATCGGCGCTGTAGGAGCCTGCCGGGCCGCCGAAGTTCTGAACGTCGTCGATCTTGCTGTTATGGCTCCAGCCCGGATCATCCTTGCCATAGGTCAGCAAGGCCATCATCAGGAACAGGCACAGCGCACCGATGGCGATCAATGCACCTTCCTTGAGGCGGTAGTGCAGGTGCTGACGCCAGAGTGGAACAACTGTCTTGGGTGCTGCGGTGGATTTCTTCAAAACCTGTTTTTCCTGCGCCAAGGGCGCGTCCATCTGTTGAATGACTATAAAACTGCCCAATCCAGGCAGGTAAAAAAGTTAACAGGCGTAACCGGGACTACTTTTAACACTGCGCACCGGTTTTCATAAACACGAAACGCGATGCCTATTTTGTTACAAACACTGTTACAGCCAGGCATTGTACGGGTTTGTACGTACGATGCCATGCTGGCAACTCTTGGGTGTAGCATAGTCAACAGCACATTACGTGCGACTCAATTTGAGCACGCATTCTCTTTTGTGACAAAGGCTTATGAGGTGTTTTTATGAGTGTAGCGAAGCATTCCCGCCTGATCATCCTCGGTTCCGGCCCCGCGGGTTACAGCGCAGCCGTGTATGCCGCTCGCGCCAACCTCAAGCCTGTTGTCATTACCGGCATACAGGCAGGTGGCCAGCTCACCACCACCGTGGAAGTCGATAACTGGCCCGGCGATGTCGAAGGCCTGACCGGCCCGGTCCTGATGGAGCGCATGCAAAAACACGCCGAGCGCTTTGCCACCGAGATTGTCTACGACCATATCCATACCGCCAAGTTGCAACAGCGACCCTTCGAACTCATCGGTGACAGCGGCACTTACACTTGCGACGCGCTGATTATCGCCACTGGCGCCTCGGCACAGTACCTGGGGCTGCCCTCGGAAGAGACCTTTGCCGGCAAAGGGGTTTCGGCCTGCGCGACCTGCGACGGCTTCTTCTATCGCAACCAGGTGGTCGCGGTGGTGGGCGGAGGCAATACCGCCGTTGAAGAGGCGCTCTACCTGTCGAATATTGCCAGCGAAGTCCATCTGATTCACCGTCGCGACAAGTTGCGCGCGGAAAAGATTCTCCAGGACAAACTCTTCGAAAAAGCCGCCAAGGGCAATATTCGCCTGCACTGGAACCAGAATCTGGACGAGGTGCTGGGCGATGCCAGCGGCGTGACCGGCGCACGCCTGCGCGACAGTCATAGCGGCGCCATCAGCGAGCTTGCGCTGACCGGCGTGTTCATCGCCATCGGTCACAAGCCCAATACCGACCTGTTCGCCGGCCAACTGGAGATGCGTGACGGCTATCTGCTGGTCAACGGTGGCAGCGAAGGCAATGCGACAGCCACCGCCATCGAAGGCGTATTTGCCGCGGGTGACGTCGCCGATCACGTCTATCGCCAGGCCGTCACCTCCGCCGGCGCCGGCTGCATGGCCGCCCTGGACGCGGAAAAATACCTCGACGACATTCCCGCCGTTTGACGGCACACTTCACGGCGGGCCCGACGCCCGCCATCGCCCTCCCCTTCTGTAAGCCCTGATGCCATGCTGACCTGGTTACAACGCAACACCCTGACGTTCCCGGCGCTGGAAAAGGCCATGCGCGATCCCAATGGATTGCTGGCAGCCGGTGGCGACCTGTCCGCCGATCGACTGATCCAGGCCTACCGCCATGGTTGCTTCCCCTGGTTTTCCGAGGGCCAGCCGATTCTCTGGTGGTCGCCGGACCCACGCACCGTGCTGTTTCCCGATGAACTGCACGTGTCCCGCAGCCTGAACAAACTGCTGCGCCAACAACGCTACCAGGTGACCTTCGACCAGGATTTTGCCGCGGTCATCCGCGCCTGCGCCGCCCCCCGGGAATATGCGGACGGCACCTGGATCACCGAAGCCATGCAGGACGCCTACATCGAGCTGCACAAGCGCGGCCATGCGCATTCGGTGGAGGTCTGGGACCAGGATGAACTGGTGGGCGGGCTGTATGGCCTGGCGATGGGCCAGCTGTTTTTCGGCGAGTCCATGTTCAGCCTGGCCGACAACGCCTCGAAATTTGGCTTTGCCACACTGGTGCGACATCTGAAAGACTCGGGTTTCGTGCTCATCGACTGCCAGATGCCCACCGATCATTTGCACAGCCTGGGTGCGCGAGCGATTCCACGCCGGGTGTTTGCCGATTACCTGGCACGGCATCTGGACCAGCCCAATCGCGCGACCTGGGTTTGCTGAGCGACTTTGGTCCGCGTGGCTTACACTTATTCAAAAGCTTATCCCGAGGGTTGATCATGACCGAGTTGGCGCGCTTGAAGTTTTATGCCACTCAACCCCACTCCTGCAGCTATCTGCCCGAGGAGCAGGCCACGACCCTGTTTCTCGACCCTAGCCAGCCCATGGATGTGCACGTGTATGCAGATCTTTCCGAGATGGGTTTCCGGCGCAGTGGCGATCATCTGTACCGCCCCCATTGCCAGAATTGCAATGCGTGCGTACCGGCGCGCATTCCTGTAGGGCAATTCACACCCAATCGTCAGCAGAAACGCATTTTCAAACGTAACGCCGACTTGCAGGTGCGCCCCGCCAAGCCGGGTTTCAGCGAAGAGTATTTCGATCTTTATCAGCGCTACATCGAAGAACGCCATGCCGATGGCGACATGTACCCGCCGAGTCGCGATCAGTTTTCCACCTTCCTGGTCCGCGACCTGCCTTTTTCGCGGTTCTACGAATTTCGCCTCGAGGGCCGACTGCTGGCCATCGCCGTTACAGATCTTCTGCCGAACGGTCTGTCGGCGGTCTACACCTTCTATGAACCCGCCGAAGAGCGCCGCAGCCTGGGGCGCTACGCCATCCTCTGGCAAATCGCCGAAGCCCGGCGCCTGGGGCTGGACGCGGTTTACCTGGGCTACTGGATCAAGAACTGCAAAAAAATGAGCTACAAGACCCAGTATCGCCCCATCGAACTGCTGATAAACCAGCGCTGGGTCGTTCTGAACTAGAGCAGGCCCTAAACCCCTTGGCTTAAACACCACTTTTCGGGCACAATGCACGCCGCTTTTGCCTGGCGCAGTTGCACCGGGCCATTCATTGGACACCGAGGGCTTTACTGCATGTCGAAAGAAGACAGCTTCGAAATGGAAGGCACTGTCGTCGACACCCTGCCCAACACCATGTTTCGTGTGGAGTTGGAAAATGGGCACGTCGTAACCGCGCATATTTCCGGCAAGATGCGCAAGAACTACATTCGTATTCTTACCGGTGACAAAGTGCGCGTCGAGCTGACGCCCTATGACTTGAGCAAAGGGCGCATCACTTACCGCGCTCGCTAATCAAGTCAATACAAGACGCCCGGCTTATGCCGGGCGTTTTTGTTTGCCGATCGTTCCCACGCTCTGCGTGGGAATGCCTCAACGGACGCTCCGCGTTCGGCTTTTGATTTGGGACGCGGAGCGTCCCGGGCTGCATTCCCACGCAGAGCGTAGGAACGATCAAATCCTGCAGACAACAAAAAGGCGCCAATTGGCGCCTTTTTGTTTTGCTGCGTTTAACGTCAGGCCATTTCAGCCGTGGTTTCGAACTCGAAGGTCAGCTCGCCGTCCTTCAGATCGATATGAACCACGCCACCATGGTCGGCCAGTTCGCCAAACAGGATCTCTTCCGCCAGCGGACGCTTGATCTTGTCCTGGATCAAGCGCGCCATTGGGCGAGCGCCCATAGCCGTGTCGTAGCCAGTTGCCGCCAGCCAGCCTCGTGCAGCGTCTGTCACTTCCAGCTGCACGCGCTTGTCTTCCAGCTGCGCCTGAAGTTCGGTAAGGAACTTGTCCACCACGCTCTTGATGACCTCATGACTGAGGCGACCAAACTGGATGATGGTGTCCAGACGGTTGCGGAACTCTGGGGTGAAGCTCTTCTTGATCACTTCCATCGCATCGGACGAGTGGTCCTGATGGGTGAAACCGATCGAAGCGCGGGCTGCAGTTTCGGCACCGGCGTTGGTCGTCATGATGACGATCACGTTACGGAAGTCGGCTTTGCGCCCGTTGTTATCGGTCAGCGTCCCGTGGTCCATGACCTGCAGCAGCAGGTTGAAGACTTCCGGATGCGCCTTCTCGATCTCATCGAGCAACAGCACGCAGTGTGGCTGCTTGGTGATGGCTTCGGTCAGCAGACCGCCCTGGTCGAACCCGACATAGCCTGGAGGCGCACCGATCAGACGCGATACGGTGTGGCGCTCCATGTACTCGGACATGTCGAAGCGAATCAATTCGACACCCAGCGCCTTGGCCAGCTGACGCGCCGCTTCGGTTTTACCGACGCCGGTAGGACCTGCGAACAGGAACGAACCGACTGGCTTGTCAGGCGACTTGAGGCCGGCACGGGACAGCTTGATCGCGGTCGCCAGCGAATCGATCGCCGCATCCTGACCAAACACCGTCAACTTCAGGTCACGCTCGAGGTTACGCAGCAGCTCTTTGTCGGAACTGGTGACGTGTTTTGGCGGAATCCGCGCGATTTTCGCGACGATGTCCTCGACCTGAGGCACTTCGATGCGTTTCACCCGTTTTTCCACCGGCTGCAGGCGCTGGAAGGCACCCGCCTCGTCAATCACGTCGATCGCCTTGTCTGGCATGTGCCGGTCATTGATGTAGCGCGAAGCCAGTTCGGCAGCGGCGCGCAGGGCTTCATCACTGTATTCGATATTGTGATGGGTCTCGAAACGCCCTTTCAGGCCGCGCAGGATACCGATGGTGTCTTCCACCGAAGGCTCCGACACATCGACCTTCTGGAAGCGCCGGGCCAGGGCACGGTCCTTCTCGAAGATCCCGCGAAATTCCTGGAAGGTGGTCGAACCGATGCAGCGGATATCACCCGACGACAGCAGCGGCTTGAGCAGGTTCGAGGCATCCATGACGCCACCGGACGCGGCACCCGCACCGATGATGGTGTGGATTTCGTCGATGAACAGGATCGCCTGCGGGCGTTTTTTCAGCTCATTGAGCAACGCCTTGAAGCGCTTCTCGAAATCGCCGCGGTATTTGGTCCCGGCCAGCAAGGCACCCAGGTCAAGGGAGTAAACCACGCTGTTGGCCAGCAGGTCCGGCACCTGGTTGTCGACAATGCGCTTGGCCAGGCCTTCGGCAATCGCGGTTTTACCCACGCCCGCCTCGCCCACCAGCAACGGATTGTTCTTGCGACGACGCGCCAGGATCTGGGCGACGCGCTCGACTTCCAGCTCACGGCCTACCAATGGATCGATTCGACCCTGGCGCGCGAGTTCATTAAGGTTGCTGGCATAAGCATCCAGTGGATTGCCTGAAGATGAAGACTCACCGCCCTCGTCGTCCTGCATATCTTGCTCACCCTCAGAGTGATCGCCGTGCCCTGGCACCTTGGAAATGCCGTGGGCGATGTAGTTGACGACATCGATACGGGCAACGCTCTGCTGTTTCAGCAGGAACACTGCCTGACTCTCTTGCTCACTGAAGATCGCGACCAGCACGTTGGCGCCAGTCACTTCGCGTTTGCCCGAGCTCTGTACGTGAAACACAGCACGTTGCAGTACACGCTGGAAGCCCAGGGTTGGCTGGGTTTCGCGATCCTCGTCATGCACGGGGATCAATGGCGTGGTGGAGTCGATGAACTCCTGCAGGTCATGCTTGAGTTTGTCGAGGTTTGCGCCGCACGCACGCAAAACGGTGGCGGCAGCCTCATTGTCCAATAGGGCCAGCAGAAGATGTTCGACGGTCATGAATTCATGACGCTTCGAACGAGCCTCCTTGAAGGCAAGATTGAGGGTGACTTCGAGCTCGCGGTTTAACATAGCTTCACCTCATACCCAAGTGGTCGGCGATTAACCGTCCTTCTCGATTTCACAGAGTAGCGGATGCTGGCTTTCCCTGGCGTACTGGTTGACCTGCATGGCCTTTGTCTCGGCGATGTCGCGGGTAAACACTCCACATACTGCCCGTCCTTCTGTATGGACGGCCAGCATGACCTTGGTCGCCAGCTCGCGATTCAGGTTAAAAAACACCTCGAGCACTTCGACGACGAAATCCATCGGTGTGTAGTCATCGTTGAACAAAACCACCTTGTACATCGGCGGTGCCTGTAAAGCAGGCTTGGCCTCCTGAACAGCAATGCCTGCGGAATCGTCGTCGTGTTCCTCCGGGCGGTCTTTCTGGAGAAACGGGCGATCCTGATTGAATGTTAGTCGAATCTGGCTGATTGCATGCATGGAAAGAAAGGTTCGTCAGTTGTGCAAATACAGTGGTGGGGGCGGTCTTGGGCGATTTCAACTCCGACTGCCTGGTCACCTTGACTATCGGCAAAACGGTGTTACAACCAATAGAGCCCACAGTGGGTAAAAAAGGTCCGCGGAGTCAACTTTTTTCCTAAGAAGTGACTGCGGATGTACTGGATGATACTCCAGTGATGGAGTCTGTTGCAGAGGGAGTTGGTATGAAGGTCAGTGGCAAGGTGAAATGGTTCAACAATGCCAAGGGTTACGGCTTCATCAACGAGGACGGCAAAACGGAAGACCTGTTTGCTCACTACTCGGCCATTCAAATGGAAGGTTATAAAACCCTGAAAGCCGGGCAAGCCGTTGTCTTCGATATTATCCAGGGGCCCAAAGGCCTGCACGCCATCAACATCGGCGCCGCTGTCGATACGACGCAGACTACGACACCCGTTACGCAACAGACAGTTACGGTTTAACGAAACACCGTCATCCAGTCATAAAAAAACCGCCCGACTCATTCATTTGAGTCGGGCGGTTTTTGTACGCCTGTCGTTTGCCTACATGTGCTTGATCAGTGCTTCACCGAACCCGGAAGACGATACCAGCGTGGCGCCTTCCATCAGGCGCTCGAAGTCATAGGTCACGGTCTTGGCCTTGATCGCGCCATTGGTGCCCTTGATGATCAGGTCCGCCGCCTCGGTCCAGCCCAGGTGACGCAGCATCATTTCTGCCGAAAGGATCACCGAACCCGGGTTGACCTGGTCCTTGCCAGCATACTTCGGTGCCGTACCGTGGGTGGCTTCGAACATGGCCACGGTGTCGGACAGGTTGGCGCCTGGCGCGATACCGATACCGCCCACTTCCGCCGCCAGGGCGTCGGAGAGGTAGTCACCATTGAGGTTCAGCGTGGCGATCACGTCGTATTCGGCTGGGCGCAGCAGGATCTGCTGGAGCATGGCGTCGGCGATGGCGTCCTTGACCACGACTTCGCGGCCGGTTTTCGGGTTCTTGAATTTCATCCACGGGCCGCCATCGAGCAGTTCGGCGCCGAATTCTTCTTTCGCCACCTCATAGCCCCAGTCCTTGAAGGCGCCTTCGGTGAACTTCATGATGTTGCCCTTGTGCACGATGGTCAGCGACTTGCGGTCGTTATCCACCACGTATTGCAGGGCCTTGCGCACCAGACGCTTGGTGCCTTCTTTCGAAACCGGCTTGATGCCGATGCCGCAGTCCTGATCGAAACGGATCTTGGTGACGCCCATTTCTTCTTTCAGGAACTTGATGACCTTGGTGGCTTCCGGCGAGCCGGCCTTCCACTCGATACCGGCATAGATGTCTTCGGAGTTCTCGCGGAAGATCACCATGTCCACGTCGCCAGGCTTTTTCACCGGGCTTGGCACACCTTCGAACCACACCACCGGCCGCAGGCACACGTACAGGTCCAACTGCTGGCGCAGGGCAACGTTGAGGGAGCGGATACCGCCACCGACCGGCGTGGTCAGCGGACCCTTGATGGAGACTACGTAATCTTTAACGGCATCCAGGGTTTCCTGGGGCAGCCAGGTGTCCTGGTCGTAGACTTGTGTAGCTTTTTCGCCAGCATAGACTTCCATCCAGGAAATCTTGCGCTTGCCCCCGTAGGCCTTTTCCACGGCAGCATCGACAACCTTGATCATGACGGGGCTGACGTCAACGCCAATGCCGTCGCCTTCAATGAACGGGATGATCGGATTATCAGGAACATTGAGAGAATGGTCTGCATTGACGGTGATTTTGTCGCCGACGGCTGGAACCTGAATCTTCTTGTAACCCATGCTGAACTCCATTGATTGGATTGAACATCTGGCTTGGTTCGAGCGTAACCCAGTTAAATCGGCGCGCAAACCCTATGTTCTATTCATATGCCGCAAAGCCATGTAACCCGTGAGCTACAAGCCTGAAAGCAAAGGGAAAAACGCCAAACTCAAGCACGATGAATGACATTACGCCCCGCTCGTCCCTGCGACCTTTAGACCAATGGACGACAATAGATGTGTATGAACCATCGGCAGATTGCCAGCTACCTATGTATAATGCTGCCGCTGACTAAAGGGTCACGTCAGGTTGAACAGCTCTACGACGAGTGTTTCCGCCCGATGAGAGGGTCTGCTACCGCAGCCCTTCTGCTTGACGCCCTACTGATGCACCCAACATCACAGCAACGAAATCTCGATATTCGGCTCATGGATGACTTTGAACGAACGCGCTTACCCGGCGCCCCTCGAGTTTCTGCGCACGCTTTAGCAAAGAAGAGAGAGTTAATCCGAATATGCCCACCCGCTCGAAGATCATCTATACCTTCACCGACGAAGCTCCCGCCCTCGCCACCTATTCACTGTTGCCTATCGTAGAGGCCTTCACCGCCTCGGCTGATATCGCCGTTGAAACCCGCGATATCTCTCTTGCAGGGCGCATCCTGGCCAGCTTCCCCGAGCAATTGGGCGACAAAGCCGTAGCCGACCACCTCGCCGAACTGGGCGCCCTGGCCGTTACGCCTGAAGCCAACATCATCAAGCTGCCGAACATCAGCGCCTCGGTTCCGCAACTGCAAGCCGCGATCAAGGAACTGCAAGCCCAGGGCTACGCCCTGCCGGACTACCCGGAAACCGTGACCAGCGACGCCGACAAAGAAGCCAAGGCGCGCTACGACAAGGTCAAGGGCAGCGCCGTGAACCCGGTACTGCGCGAAGGCAACTCCGACCGTCGCGCCCCGCTGTCGGTCAAGAACTATGCGCGCAAGCACCCGCACAAAATGGGCGCCTGGGCTGCGGACTCCAAGTCCCACGTCGCGCACATGAGCAGCGGTGATTTCTACGGCAGCGAAAAAGCCGCCCTGATCGACGCCCCTGGCGCGGTCAAGATCGAACTGATCGCTCAAGACGGCACCACCACCGTCCTGAAAGAAAAAACCAGCGTTCAGGCTGGCGAGATCCTCGACTGCGCCGTGATGAGCAAAAACGCCCTGCGCGCTTTCATCGCCGCTGAAATCGAAAGCGCCAAGGCACAAGGCGTGCTGCTGTCGGTTCACCTGAAAGCCACCATGATGAAGGTCTCCGACCCGATCATGTTCGGCCAGATCGTTGCCGAGTTCTACAAGGACGCCCTGGCCAAGCACGCTGACGTGCTGGCGCAGATCGGCTTCAACCTGAACAACGGCATCGGCGACCTGTACTCGCGCATCAAGGCCTTGCCTGCCGAGCAGCAAGCCGCCATCGAAGCGGACATCCAGGCGGTCTACGCCGTTCGTCCGTCGCTGGCCATGGTCAACTCCGACAAAGGCATCACCAACCTGCACGTGCCGAGCGACGTTATCGTCGACGCCTCGATGCCGGCAATGATCCGTGACTCCGGCAAGATGTGGGGCACCGACGGCCAGCTGCACGACACCAAGGCCGTGATCCCGGATCGCTGCTACGCAACCATCTACCAGGCGGTCATCGAAGACTGCAAGGCCAATGGCGCGTTCGATCCGACCACCATGGGCAGCGTGCCGAACGTTGGCCTGATGGCGAAAAAAGCTGAAGAATACGGCTCCCACGACAAGACGTTCCAGATCAAGACCAACGGTGTTGTCCGCGTGACCGACACCAATGGCACCCTGCTGCTGGAACAGTCGGTTGAAGCCGACGACATCTTCCGCATGTGCCAGACCAAAGACGCGCCGATCCAGGACTGGGTCAAGCTGGCCGTCAACCGTGCTCGCGCAAGCAGCACTCCGGCGATCTTCTGGCTGGACCCGATGCGCGCCCACGACGGCGTTGTGATCGAGAAAGTCCAGGCTTACCTGAAGGATCACGACACTGCCGGCCTGGACATCCAGATCATGGCACCTGTCGACGCGATGAAGTTCACCCTGCGCCGCACTCGCGAAGGCAAGGACACCATCTCGGTAACCGGCAACGTATTGCGCGACTACCTGACCGACCTGTTCCCGATCATGGAACTGGGCACCAGCGCCAAGATGCTGTCGATCGTTCCGCTGATGAATGGCGGCGGCCTGTTCGAAACCGGCGCTGGCGGTTCGGCTCCGAAGCACGTGCAACAACTGCTGGAAGAGAACTTCCTGCGTTGGGATTCCCTGGGCGAGTTCCTGGCCCTGGCCGCTTCCCTTGAGCATTTGGGTGTGAACTACAACAACCCGAAAGCCCTGGTACTGTCGAAAACCCTGGACCAGGCCACCGGCCAGTTCCTGGACAACAACAAGTCGCCATCGCGCAAAGTCGGCAACATCGACAACCGCGGCAGCCACTTCTACCTGGCGCTGTACTGGGCTCAGGCCCTGGCTGCCCAGACTGAAGACACTGCACTGCAAGCGCAGTTCGCGACCCTGGCCAAGACCCTGACCGAGAACGAAGCAACCATCGTTGCCGAGCTCAACGCCGTTCAAGGCAAGCCAGTGGACATCGGCGGTTACTACCACGCCAATGCCGAGCTGATCAGCAAGGCCATGCGCCCAAGCGCAACCTTCAACGCGGCGGTTGCTGCGCTGGTTTAAGGTTGTAAGGGAACATCACAAACCCCGGCCCTGTGCCGGGGTTTGTGTTTTCGGGCTCTACACATATCCTCTGTGGACCCGCCCCTGTAGGAGCTGGCTTGCCAGCGAAAGTGCCAGCTCAGTCGATAAAGCTGCTCCCTGACAGACCGCCTTCGCTGCGATGCGGCGGCCCGACAAGCCAGCTCCTACAAGGTCCGTGTTTCACCATTCAAAATTCGAGGAAAGTTTATGGACTGGAAACCCCACATCACCGTCGCCACCATCGTCGAGGACAACGGCCGCTTCCTGATGGTCGAGGAACTCAAGCACGGACGCGTGGTGCTCAACCAGCCCGCCGGCCACCTGGACCCGAATGAAACCCTGACCGAGGCCGCCGTGCGCGAAACCCTCGAGGAAACCGGCTGGGACGTCAAAGCCACTGGCGTACTGGGCATTTATCTCTATACCGCGCCGAGCAACGGCGTAACCTATCAACGGGTCTGCTTCATCGCCAAACCGCTGAAACATCACCCTGAATATCAACTGGACGACGGCATCGTCGGCGCCAAGTGGCTGACCCGCGAGGAATTAATCGAGCAGCGCGACAACTGGCGCAGCGAACTGATCATCCGTTGCATTGACGACTATCTCGACGGAAAACACTTCGGCCTCGAATTGATCCGTCCTTCTCTTTAGCCTTGCAGGCCCGAGCCTGTTAGAATCGCGTCCTTTTTCAAGACACTCATTGAATCCCTATGCGTGATCCAGCCCCTTCTGACACACAAAAGAAGCGCGTCATTGTCGGCATGTCCGGCGGCGTGGACTCTTCCGTTTCCGCCCTCCTGCTGATCGAGCAGGGCTATGAGGTGGAAGGCCTGTTCATGAAGAACTGGGAAGAAGACGACGGAACCGAATACTGCACCGCCATGGACGACCTGGCGGACGCCCAGGCCGTGTGCGACAAGATTGGCATCAAGCTGCACACCGCCAACTTCGCCGCCGAGTACTGGGACAACGTGTTCGAGCACTTCCTGGCCGAATACAAGGCCGGTCGCACGCCGAACCCGGACATCCTGTGCAACCGCGAGATCAAGTTCAAGGCGTTCCTCGACTACGCCATGATGCTCGGCGCCGACCTGATCGCCACCGGCCACTATGTGCGCCGCCGCGACATCGACGGCCGCACCGAACTGCTCAAGGGCCTGGACCCGAACAAGGACCAGAGCTACTTCCTGCACGCCGTTGGCGGCGAACAGATCGCCAAGACCCTGTTCCCGGTCGGCGAACTGGAAAAACCCCAGGTTCGCGCCATTGCCGAAAAATACGAGCTGGCGACCGCGAAAAAGAAGGATTCCACCGGCATTTGCTTTATCGGTGAACGCCGCTTCAGCGACTTCCTCAAGCAATACCTGCCGGCGCAACCGGGCGAGATCAAGACCACCGAAGGTGAAATCATCGGCCGCCACCATGGCCTGATGTACCACACCATCGGCCAACGCCAGGGCCTGGGCATCGGCGGCCTGAAAGACGCCAGCGACGAGCCGTGGTACGTGTTGATCAAGGACCTGGAACACAACGAACTGATCGTTGGCCAGGGTAACGATCACCCGTGGCTGTTCTCCCGCGCCCTGCTCGCTTCGGATATCTATTGGGTCAACCCGATCGACCTGAGCCAGCCACGCAGGCTGACCGCCAAGGTTCGTTATCGCCAGGGCGACCAGCCCTGCACCCTGGAGAAAACCGCTACCGGCTATCGCGCGACCTTCGACGACCCGCAACGCGCGGTCACTCCCGGTCAATCCGTGGTGTTCTACGACGGCGAGATCTGCCTCGGCGGCGGCGTGATCGAAGTGGCGGAACCCTGGACCAGCAAGGGCCAGGCCCAATGAGCCCGACCCAGGAGCAACTGACGGCGCTGGGCGGCGTATTCCTCGCCGCCGTACTGGTCGACAAGATCGCCAAGACCGGCCAGACCAACGAGGCCGGCCTGACCTGCATGCTCGGCAGCCTGCTGATTCGCGACCCCAAGGACACCCTGGAAGTCTACGGCGGCGACGATATCAACCTGCGCGAAGGCTATCGCGCCTTGATCGGCGCCCTCGAACGCGACCCGAGCGCCCTGCAGCGCGAACCGCTGCGCTATGCCTTGGCCATGCTGGGCCTGGAGCGTCAGCTGGCCAAGCGTGAGGACATGCTGGAGGTCATCGGCAAACGCCTGCCGCAGATCCAGTCCCAGGTCGAGCACTTCGGCCCGGCCCACGAAAACGTGATCGCCGCGTGCGGCGCGCTGTATCAGGACACCTTGAGCACCCTGCGCCAACGCATCCAGGTGCACGGCGACATGCGCAACCTGCAGCAACCGAGCAACGCCTCGAAAATTCGTGCCCTGCTGCTGGCCGGTATCCGATCGGCACGCCTGTGGCGGCAATTGGGCGGTCATCGCTGGCAGCTGGTGATCAGCCGCCGCAAATTGCTGAAAGAGCTTTACCCATTGATGCGTAACGAATAACCCGCATCGACAGCACAGAACTTAGCAATACGCGTAATACGCCGGTCAGTTGGCGACGGACCGGCGGATTTTTTCATGTATGATACGCGCCCCATTTCGTTGCCCGACTGTCCGAGAACACCCCATGCAGCTCTCTTCGCTCACTGCGGTTTCCCCTGTTGACGGCCGCTACGCCGGCAAAACCCAGGCCCTGCGCCCAATTTTCAGCGAGTACGGCCTGATCCGTGCCCGCGTCCTGGTTGAAGTGCGCTGGCTCCAGCGCCTGGCCGCTCACCCCGCCATCAGCGAAGTGCCGGCGTTCTCCGCCGAAGCCAACGCGGTATTGAACACCCTGGCGGAAAACTTCTCCCTGGAGCACGCCGAGCGTGTCAAAGAGATCGAGCGCACCACCAACCACGACGTAAAAGCCATCGAATACCTGCTTAAAGAGCAGGCGGCCAAGCTGCCGGAACTGGCCAAGGTCAGCGAATTCATCCACTTCGCCTGCACCAGCGAGGACATCAACAACCTGTCCCACGCCCTGATGCTGCGTGAAGGCCGTGATGACGTGATGCTGCCGCTGATGCGCCAGACCGCCAACGCCATCCGCGAACTGGCCATCCGCTTCGCCGACGTGCCGATGCTGTCGCGCACCCACGGCCAACCGGCTTCGCCGACCACCCTGGGCAAAGAGCTGGCAAACGTGGTTTACCGCCTGGAGCGCCAGATCGCCCAGGTCGCTGCCGTTCCACTGCTGGGCAAGATCAACGGTGCTGTCGGCAACTACAACGCTCACCTGTCGGCCTACCCTGAGATCGACTGGGAAGCCAATGCCCGCGCCTTCATCGAAGACGAGCTGGGCCTGGGCTTCAACCCGTACACCACGCAGATCGAACCGCACGACTACATCGCCGAGCTGTTCGACGCGATCGCGCGCTTCAACACCATCCTGATCGACTTCGACCGTGATATCTGGGGCTACATCTCCCTGGGTTATTTCAAACAGCGCACCATCGCTGGCGAAATCGGTTCGTCGACCATGCCGCACAAGGTCAACCCGATCGACTTCGAAAACTCCGAAGGCAACCTGGGTATCGCCAACGCACTGTTCCAGCACCTGGCGAGCAAGCTGCCGATCTCCCGCTGGCAGCGCGACCTGACCGACTCCACCGTACTGCGCAACCTCGGTGTCGGCTTCGCCCACAGCGTGATCGCGTACGAAGCCAGCCTCAAGGGCATCAGCAAGCTGGAGCTCAACGAGCAGAAGATTGCCGCTGACCTGGACGCCTGCTGGGAAGTGTTGGCCGAGCCAATCCAGACCGTCATGCGTCGCTACAACATCGAAAACCCGTACGAAAAGCTGAAAGAATTGACCCGCGGCAAGGGCATCAGCCCTGAAGCGCTGCAAACTTTCATCGACGGCCTGGACATGCCAGCCGCCGCCAAGGCCGAGCTGAAACTGCTCACCCCGGCGAACTACATCGGCAACGCTGTAGCGCAAGCCAAACGCATCTGATCGACCGCTAGACCCTTTTAAGACGCCCGGCCGCGCCGGGCGTTTTTATTCCCGTATGAAAAGTGCTTTTTTTCAATAGGTTACACATGAATCCTGACATTCCTCTTCAACTTCTGGGCGGCATCACGGCACGCGAGTTCCTGCGCGACTACTGGCAGAAAAAACCGCTGTTGATCCGTCAGGCGATTCCCGATTTCGAAAGCCCGATCGATGCCGACGAACTGGCCGGCCTGGCGCTGGAAGAAGAAGTCGAATCGCGCCTGATCATCGAGAACGGCGAGCGCCCATGGGAATTGCGTCGCGGCCCGTTTGCCGAAGACGAGTTCAGCAAATTGCCGGAGCGCGAGTGGACCCTGCTGGTGCAGGCCGTCGACCAGTTCGTGCCGGAAGTCAGCGAGTTGCTGGAGCACTTTCGCTTCCTGCCGAGCTGGCGCATCGACGACGTGATGATCAGCTTCGCCGCCCCCGGTGGCAGCGTCGGTCCGCACTTCGACAACTACGACGTGTTCCTGTTGCAAGGCCACGGCAAGCGCAACTGGAAAATCGGCCAGATGTGCGACTCCGAAAGCCCGCTGCTGCAACACGCGGACCTGCGCATCCTCGCCGACTTCGAAGCCACCGATGAATGGGTTCTGGAACCGGGCGACATGCTCTACCTGCCGCCGCGCCTGGCCCACTGCGGCGTAGCCGTCGACGACTGCCTGACCTACTCCGTCGGTTTCCGCGCGCCGAGCGCCGCTGAAGTGCTGACCCACTTCACCGACTTCCTCAGCCAGTTCCTGCCGGACGAAGAGCGCTACACCGACGCCGACGCCCTGCCTGCGGCCGATCCGCACCAGATCCAGCACGACGCCCTCGATCGCCTGAAAAGCCTGCTGGCCGAGCACATGAGCGACGAGCGCCTGCTGCTGACCTGGTTCGGCCAGTTCATGACCGAGCCACGCTATCCGGAACTGGTGGTCGGCCCTGAAGACCTCGAGGAAGACGACGTTCTTGGCGCACTGGAGCAAGGTGCGGTACTGATCCGCAACCCGAGCGCACGCCTGGCCTGGTCGGAAGTCGATGACGACCTGCTGCTGTTCGCCAGCGGCCAGAGCCGTTACCTGCCGGGCAAACTGCGCGAACTGCTGAAGATGATCTGCGCCGCCGACGCGCTGCACGTCGACAACCTGGGCGACTGGTTGACCGACGAAGACGGCCGCGGCCTGCTGTGCGAACTGGTCAAGCAAGGAAGCCTGGGGTTTGCCGATGAATAAGATTCACGTACGTGTCGCAGACTGGCAGAAAGACAACGCCGAGATCCGGCGCATTCGTGAAGCAGTGTTCGTTGCCGAGCAATCCGTTCCACCCGAGCTGGAATGGGATGCCGATGATGTAACGGCCGTGCACTTCCTGGCCCTCGAAGGCGACTTTCCGGTGGGCACCGCCCGCCTGTTGCCTGACGGCCACGTTGGCCGGGTGTCGGTCCTCAAGGACTGGCGCGGCCTGAAAGTCGGCGATGCCCTGATGCACGCGGTGATCGGTGAGGCCGAAGAGCGCGGGCTGAAGCAGCAGATGCTCAGCGCCCAGGTGCAAGCCACGGCGTTCTATGAGCGTTTGGGCTTCCACATGGTCAGTGAGGAGTTCCTGGAAGCAGGGATTCCGCATGTGGACATGGTCCGCCATTCGGCTTGATACCCTGCCACTGATCGTTCCCACGCTCCGCGTGGGAATGCCTCTCGGGACGCTCTGCGTCCCATTGCGGCAAGTGACGCGGAGCGTCACAGGCTGCATTCCCACGCAGAGCGTGGGAACGATCACAAAACGCCCCGCCATTTTCGGATTCCGGGGCGTTTTGCTGTCTAGGATTCAACTTGCCCCCTCCCGGGCCGACAAAGTGGCAACATCACGTCTTTGATTGCGGAGATAACGGATATGTCCCTACGCACCCTGCTCACCACACTGCTGGTGACCTGCAGTTTTTCGCTCATGGCAGCCACCGAAATCGTGCCGCTGAACTACCACTCCAGCGCCGACATGTTGCCGGTGGCGCAGGATTTCATCGGCAAGGAAGGCCAGGTCAGCGCCTACGGCAATCAACTCATCGTCAACGCCGATCAGCGCAAGATCGACGAACTTAAAGCCTTGTTGAGCCAACTCGATACCGCGCCCAAACGCCTGCTGATCACCGTCGACACCAACGAAAACAACGTCCAGGGCGATCAGGGTTACTCGGTGAACGGCACCAGGCCGAGCCAGACCCGCATCATCAGCCACAGCACCGCCAGCCGCGAAGGTGGCATCCAGCAAGTCCAGGCCACCGACGGCATGCCGGCACTGATCCAGGTCGGCCAGAGCGTTCCGCTGACCAGCACCCAGGTCGACTCCTACGGCGACCTGCGCAGCCAGACCGAATACCGCAACGTGACCCAGGGCTTCTACGTCACCGCCAACGTCACCGGCGAGATCGTTCACCTGTCGATCAGTACCAACCGTGACCGCATGAGCCAGGAACGTCCCGATGTAGTGAACGTGCAAAGCACCGACACAACCGTCACCGGCCGCCTGGGCGAATGGATCCTGCTGGCCGGGGTGAATCGCCAGACCCAGGCCGACAAACAGGGCGTGGCCCGCAGCTACGGGACCCAGGGACGCGATGACATGACCCTGCGGGTGAAAGTCGATACTTTGGACTGAGACATCAAAAACTGACTGACAAGTCGTATTAGACCAAAGATGTAGTGCTTGAAAAAAAGCACTACAAAACGTTTGACGAGCCAAAAAAGCGAAGGCATGATGGCCTCGCTCCCGCTAATCAGGGGCCCTGGCAAGGGCCTTCGAGGCGATGTTCGCACCTACCCCGCGAACCGCTTCGTGTCTGTACCGCCCACAAGGTGTGTTTGACGAGGTTGCCGACTGGAACGAAGTTGTCCCGAGGGACGGAAGCGTAATTAGGTAACCCGGCACCACACTGATGTTCGTACCAAGGCCCACGACGCCTGAATGCGCCCGCAGTTCGCCTTTACCTGCTCACTTCCCCTCGAGCCCATCGCTCATCCCGTCGCCATCCCCGCCGAATCCGACTTGACCGCCTAAGCTTCTGGTCAGCGAGCGCAGGAATTTTCCACCGCAGAACAACTTTTCATAAAGACGCGACGAGGTTTATCTCCCATGGCACTGACACGCGAACAGCAAATTGCAGCCCTCGAAAAAGACTGGGCTGAAAACCCGCGCTGGAAAGGCGTGACACGCACTTACTCCGCTGCTGACGTCGTCCGCCTGCGTGGCTCGGTTCAACCTGAGCACACTTTTGCAAAAATGGGCGCCGAGAAGCTGTGGAACCTGGTTACCCAGGGTGCCAAGCCAGCCTTCCGTCCTGAGAAAGATTTCGTCAACTGCATGGGCGCCCTGACCGGCGGCCAGGCTGTACAACAAGTCAAAGCCGGTATCCAGGCGATCTACCTGTCGGGCTGGCAAGTGGCTGCGGACAACAACTCCGCCGAATCGATGTACCCGGACCAGTCGCTGTACCCGGTGGACTCGGTTCCAACCGTGGTCAAGCGCATCAACAACTCGTTCCGTCGTGCCGACCAGATCCAGTGGAAAGCCGGCAAGAACCCGGGCGACGCGGGCTACATCGACTACTTCGCGCCAATCGTGGCTGACGCCGAAGCCGGTTTCGGCGGCGTACTGAACGCCTACGAGCTGATGAAGAGCATGATCGAAGCAGGCGCCGCCGGCGTTCACTTCGAAGACCAACTGGCTTCCGTGAAAAAATGCGGCCACATGGGCGGCAAGGTACTGGTTCCTACCCAGGAAGCCGTACAGAAGCTGACTGCTGCCCGCCTGGCGGCTGACGTTGCCGGTACCCCGACCATCATCCTGGCCCGTACCGACGCCAACGCCGCCGACCTGCTGACTTCGGACTGCGACCCGTACGACCAGCCATTCGTGACTGGCGAACGTACCCAGGAAGGCTTCTACAAAGTGCGCGCCGGCCTGGACCAGGCGATCGCTCGCGGCCTGGCCTACGCGCCATACGCCGACCTGATCTGGTGCGAAACCGCCAAGCCGGACCTGGACGAGGCTCGTCGCTTCGCTGAAGCGATCAAGAAGGAATACCCGGACCAACTGCTGTCCTACAACTGCTCGCCTTCCTTCAACTGGAAGAAAAACCTGGACGACGCGACCATCGCCAAGTTCCAGCGCGAACTGTCCGCCATGGGCTACAAGCACCAGTTCATCACCCTGGCCGGCATTCACAACATGTGGCACAGCATGTTCAACCTGGCGCACGACTACGCCCGCAACGACATGACTGCCTACGTGAAGCTGCAGGAGCAGGAATTCGCTGACGCTGCCAAAGGCTACACCTTCGTGGCTCACCAGCAGGAAGTGGGCACCGGCTACTTCGACGACATGACCACCGTGATCCAGGGCGGCTCGTCGTCGGTAACCGCACTGACCGGTTCGACCGAAGAAGAACAGTTCCACTGATCTGCTTCGCTTGAGACATCAGCCGCCGCGGGCCCTATAGAAAGCTAACCGCAGCGCTGCACACCTGACGCCCCGACTGGTTCGGGGCGTTTTTTTGTCTGAAATCTCACCCCTCCTTGTAGGAGCTGGCTTGCCAGCGAAGAGGCCCGAAAGCCATGCATTGAATAAACGGACGCCTTCGCTGGCAAGCCAGCTCCTACAGGTTCCGCGCCACAATCACGATCACTGCGCGATCAAAATCATTGACCCAGAGCGCTATCGCTGGCAGGAAAATCCGTTAAAACACGCCCCACCCCTACTTGCAGTAACCCTTATATAAGACAACTTCCCAACGCCCTGAAGGATAAACAGTTTAAAAACCGCCACAAACAATATTGATTATCATTTAGCCAAAACAATGTTCGTTACATTCCCAACAAAACATATTTCCCGAAAAGCCGGCTAATGCCCGCAACGCAAGGGCTACGGCGCTTTTACCGCTCGCCATGTCCTTATTCCTATAAATAATTTCGCTATAGGAATTTTACTTGCTGGGTGTTTAGCCATAAAATCAGCGGGATTGATTGCTGCGACATATCGTCACTGCGTTGTTACCTTTTCAAGCTCAGAGACCTTTGCTCTCTGTTAAGGATTTCCAGCATGCCCGAAGCGACAGGACTCATGGCCCACAACTGGGGCTTTGCCATTTTCCTTCTAGGCGTCGTCGGCCTCTGTGCCTTCATGCTGGGCGTCTCCAGCCTCCTTGGGTCAAAAGCCTGGGGCCGCAGCAAAAACGAACCGTTCGAGTCCGGCATGCTACCTACAGGTGGCGCCCGCTTGCGGCTCTCAGCCAAATTCTATCTGGTCGCGATGCTCTTCGTGATCTTCGATATCGAAGCCCTCTTTCTCTTTGCCTGGTCTGTGTCCGTCCGCGAAAGCGGCTGGACCGGATTCGTCGAAGCTCTCGTTTTCATAGCAATTCTGTTGGCAGGTCTTGTCTACCTATTCCGAGTGGGCGCCCTTGACTGGGCTCCGGAAGCTCGGCGCAAGCGGCAAGCGAAGCTGAAACAATGAGGCTTTGGCAATGCAATACAATCTCACCAGGATCGACCCCGATGCTCCTAACGAGCAGTATCCGATTGGCCAACGGGAAACCGTTTCCGATCCGTTAGAAGATCAAGTCCACAAAAACATTTTCATGGGCAAGCTCGAAGACGTGCTTAACGGCACGATCAACTGGGGGCGCAAGAACTCCCTGTGGCCGTATAACTTCGGTCTTTCGTGCTGCTACGTGGAAATGACCACCGCCTTCACGGCGCCCCACGACATCGCGCGCTTTGGCGCCGAGGTTATCCGGGCGTCGCCGCGCCAGGCGGATTTCATGGTTATCGCCGGTACCTGCTTCATCAAGATGGCGCCGATCATCCAGCGTCTCTACGAGCAAATGCTCGAGCCTAAATGGGTCATCTCCATGGGTTCGTGCGCCAACTCCGGTGGCATGTACGACATCTACTCCGTCGTTCAAGGGGTGGACAAGTTCCTGCCCGTGGACGTCTACGTGCCTGGCTGCCCGCCCCGTCCTGAAGCTTTCCTGCAAGGCTTGATGCTGCTGCAGGAGTCGATTGGACAGGAGCGTCGTCCGCTTTCCTGGGTCGTTGGCGATCAAGGCGTATATCGCGCCGAGATGCCTTCCGAAAAGGACAAGCGCCGCGAACAGCGAATCGCAGTCACCAATCTGCGCAGCCCCGACGAAGTCTGATCCAGATCTGCTTCTTTAATAGAACGAGACACTGGCTTCATTCTTTACGTTGACCGAAAGCGATTAAATAACCATGACTACAGGCAGTGCTCTGTACATCCCGCCTTACAAGGCAGACGACCAGGATGTGGTCGTCGAACTGAACAACCGTTTTGGCCCGGAGGCGTTCACCGCCCAGCCTACCCGCACCGGCATGCCGGTGCTTTGGGTTGCCCGCGCCAAACTCGTCGAAGTCCTGACTTTCCTGCGCAACCTGCCCAAGCCGTACGTCATGCTCTATGACCTGCATGGCGTGGACGAGCGTCTGCGCACCAAGCGTCAAGGGCTGCCGAACGGCGTCGACTTCTCCGTGTTCTATCACCTGATGTCGATCGAACGTAATAGTGACGTAATGATCAAGGTCGCCTTGTCCGAGAGCGACCTCAGCCTGCCGACCGTCACCAGCATCTGGCCGAACGCCAACTGGTACGAGCGTGAAGTCTGGGACATGTACGGCATCGACTTCAAAGGTCACCCGCACCTGTCGCGCATCATGATGCCGCCGACCTGGGAAGGTCACCCGCTGCGCAAGGACTTCCCGGCCCGTGCCACCGAATTCGATCCGTTCAGCCTGACCCTGGCCAAGCAACAGCTCGAGGAAGAAGCCGCGCGCTTCAAGCCTGAAGACTGGGGCATGAAGCGTTCCGGCCCGAACGAGGACTACATGTTCCTCAACCTGGGTCCCAACCACCCTTCGGCGCACGGTGCGTTCCGCATCATCCTGCAGCTGGACGGTGAAGAGATCGTCGATTGCGTTCCGGACATCGGCTACCACCACCGTGGCGCCGAGAAGATGGCCGAGCGTCAGTCCTGGCACAGTTTCATCCCGTACACCGACCGTATTGACTACCTCGGCGGCGTGATGAACAACCTGCCGTACGTGCTCTCGGTCGAGAAGCTGGCCGGCATCAAGGTGCCGGAGAAGGTCGACGTCATCCGCATCATGATGGCCGAGTTCTTCCGGATCACCAGCCACCTGCTGTTCCTGGGTACCTATATCCAGGACGTCGGCGCCATGACCCCGGTGTTCTTCACCTTTACCGACCGCCAGCGTGCCTACACGGTGATCGAAGCCATTACCGGCTTCCGCCTGCACCCGGCCTGGTACCGCATCGGTGGCGTCGCCCACGACCTGCCGCGCGGCTGGGAAAAACTGGTCAAGGACTTCGTCGAGTGGATGCCCAAGCGTCTGGACGAATACCAGAAAGCCGCCCTGGACAACAGCATCCTGCGTGGCCGCACCATCGGCGTCGCCGACTACAACACCAAGCAAGCCCTGGAATGGGGGGTCACCGGTGCCGGCCTGCGTTCCACCGGTTGCGACTTCGACCTGCGTAAAGCACGTCCATACTCCGGCTACGAGAACTTCGAATTCGAAGTACCCCTGGCGGCCAATGGCGATGCCTACGACCGTTGCATCGTGCGCGTGGAAGAAATGCGCCAGAGCATCAAGATCATCGACCAGTGCCTGCGCAACATGCCGGAAGGCCCGTACAAGGCGGATCACCCGCTGACTACCCCGCCACCGAAAGAGCGCACGCTGCAGCACATCGAAACCTTGATCACGCACTTCCTGCAAGTTTCGTGGGGCCCGGTCATGCCGGCCAACGAATCCTTCCAGATGATCGAAGCGACCAAGGGCATCAACAGTTATTACCTGACGAGCGATGGCGGCACCATGAGCTACCGCACCCGGATTCGTACCCCAAGCTTCCCGCACCTGCAGCAGATCCCTTCGGTGATCAAAGGCAGCATGGTCGCGGACTTGATCGCGTACCTGGGTAGTATCGATTTCGTTATGGCCGACGTGGACCGCTAAGCATGAACAGCACGCTTATCCAGACAGACCGTTTCACCTTGAGTGAAACCGAGCGCTCGGCCATCGAGCACGAGCTGCATCACTACGAAGATCCGCGCGCGGCGTCGATCGAAGCCCTGAAGATCGTCCAGAAGGAACGTGGCTGGGTGCCGGACGGCGCCCTGTACGCCATCGGCGAGATCCTCGGCATCCCGGCCAGCGACGTTGAAGGCGTGGCGACGTTCTACAGCCAGATCTTCCGTCAGCCAGTGGGCCGTCACATCATTCGCGTCTGCGACAGCATGGTCTGCTACATCGGCGGCCACGAGTCGGTGGTCAGCGAAATCCAGAGCAAACTCGGCATCGGCCTGGGTCAGACCACCACCGACGGTCGTTTCACCCTGCTGCCGGTCTGCTGCCTCGGCAACTGCGACAAGGCGCCGGCGTTGATGATCGACGACGACACTTTCGGTGATGTGCAGCCAGCAGGCGTTGCCAAATTGCTCGAGGGCTACGTATGACCCTGACTTCCTTCGGCCCGGCCAACCGCATCAAGCGTTCGGCCGAGACTCACCCGCTCACCTGGCGTCTGCGTGACGACGGCGAAGCCGTATGGCTCGACGAGTACCAGGCCAAGAACGGTTACGCCGCTGCGCGCAAGGCCTTCGCCGACATGGCCCAGGACGATATCGTCCAGACCGTGAAAGACTCCGGCCTCAAGGGTCGCGGCGGTGCAGGCTTCCCCACTGGCGTGAAGTGGGGCCTGATGCCAAAAGACGAATCCATCAACATCCGCTACCTGCTGTGCAACGCGGATGAAATGGAGCCCAACACCTGGAAAGACCGCATGCTGATGGAGCAACTGCCCCATCTGCTGATCGAAGGCATGCTGATCAGTGCCCGCGCATTGAAAACCTACCGTGGCTACATCTTCCTGCGTGGCGAGTACACCACCGCCGCCAAGCACCTCAACCGTGCCGTGGAAGAAGCCAAGGCAGCTGGCCTGCTGGGTAAAAACATCCTGGGCAGCGGCTTCGATTTCGAGCTGTTCGTCCACACCGGCGCCGGGCGTTACATCTGCGGTGAAGAAACCGCACTGATCAACTCCCTCGAAGGCCGCCGTGCCAACCCGCGCTCCAAGCCGCCCTTCCCGGCCGCCGTTGGCGTGTGGGGCAAGCCGACCTGCGTGAACAACGTTGAAACCCTGTGCAACGTGCCGGCAATCATTGCCGACGGCGTGGACTGGTACAAATCGTTGGCTCGCGAAGGCAGCGAAGACATGGGCACCAAGCTCATGGGCTTCTCCGGCAAGGTCAAGAACCCTGGCCTGTGGGAACTGCCATTCGGCGTCACCGCTCGCGAGCTGTTCGAAGACTACGCCGGCGGCATGCGCGATGGTTACAAGCTCAAGGCCTGGCAGCCTGGCGGCGCCGGTACCGGCTTCCTGTTGCCGGAACACCTGGACGCACAAATGTACGCCGGCGGCATCGCCAAGGTGGGCACCCGTATGGGTACCGGCCTGGCCATGGCGGTGGACGACAGCGTCAACATGGTGTCCCTGCTGCGCAACATGGAGCAGTTCTTCGCCCGCGAATCCTGCGGCTTCTGCACCCCTTGCCGCGATGGCCTGCCATGGAGCGTCAAGCTGCTGATGGCCATCGAGAACGGTGAAGGGCAAGCCGGCGACATCGAGACCCTGCTGGGTCTGGTCGGCTTCCTCGGCCCAGGCAAGACCTTCTGTGCTCACGCACCGGGTGCCGTGGAGCCGTTGGGCAGCGCCATCAAATACTTCCGCCACGAGTTCGAAGCCGGCATCGCGCCTACCCGCGCCGCCGTCCCGCCTCTGGCCAGGCCGATCGTAGTCGGCGCGTAAACGCTTAAACAAGGCGAAGGGTCCGTGCCCTTCGCTTTTCGTGCGATGACGCCTTTACCGGCTGTGTTGATTCGCGCGGATAACAAGATTCCATTAGCCACGCCCGCTGACACCGGGCCAACGAAGAACTTTGAACCATGGCCACTATCCACGTAGACGGCAAAGCGCTCGAAGTCGACGGGGCAGACAACCTGTTACAGGCATGTCTGTCGCTAGGCCTCGATATTCCTTACTTCTGCTGGCACCCAGCCCTTGGCAGCGTTGGCGCTTGCCGCCAGTGCGCGGTCAAGCAGTACACCGACGAGAACGACACCCGTGGTCGTATCGTCATGTCCTGCATGACCCCTGCCACCGACAACACCTGGATCTCCATCGACGATGAAGAATCCAAGGCGTTCCGCGCCAGTGTTGTCGAATGGCTGATGACCAACCACCCTCACGACTGCCCGGTCTGTGAGGAAGGCGGTCACTGCCACCTGCAAGACATGACGGTAATGACCGGCCACAACGAGCGCCGTTACCGCTTCACCAAGCGTACCCACCAGAACCAGCAACTGGGCCCGTTCATTTCCCACGAAATGAACCGCTGCATCGCTTGCTACCGCTGCGTGCGCTTCTATAAAGACTACGCTGGCGGCACCGACCTCGGCGTGTTCGGCGCCCACGACAACGTGTACTTCGGTCGCGTTGAAGACGGCGTGCTGGAAAGCGAGTTCTCCGGCAACCTCACCGAGGTCTGCCCGACCGGCGTGTTCACCGACAAGACTCACTCCGAGCGCTACAACCGTAAGTGGGACATGCAGTTCTCGCCGAGCATCTGCCATGGCTGCTCCAGCGGTTGCAACATCTCCCCGGGCGAGCGCTACGGTGAACTGCGTCGTATCGAAAACCGTTACAACGGTTCGGTGAACCAGTACTTCCTGTGCGACCGTGGTCGTTTCGGCTATGGCTATGTCAACCGCACCGACCGTCCACGTCAGCCGCTGTTGGCCAACGGCGCCAAGCTGAGCCTCGACGAAGCACTGGATAAAGCCGCCGACCTGCTGCGCGGTCGCAACATCGTCGGTATCGGTTCGCCTCGCGCCAGCCTCGAAAGCAACTACGCGTTGCGCGAACTGGTCGGTGCCGAGCACTTCTACTCCGGTATCGAGGCCGCCGAGCTGGAACGCATCCGTCTGGTGTTGCAGGTGCTCAAAGACAGCCCGCTGCCTGTGCCGAACATGCGCGACATCGAAGACCACGACGCCATCTTCGTCCTCGGTGAAGACCTGACCCAGACCGCCGCCCGTGTGGCGCTGTCCCTGCGTCAATCGGTCAAGGGCAAGGCCGAAGACATGGCCGACGCCATGCGCGTCCAGCCTTGGCTCGACGCCGCGGTGAAGAACATCGGCCAGCACGCGCTGAACCCACTGTTTATCGCCAGCCTGGCTGAAACCAAGCTCGACGACATCGCTGAAGAGTGCGTGCACGCAGCGCCTGACGACCTGGCCCGCATCGGTTTCGCCGTGGCTCACGCCCTCGACGCCAGCGCTCCTGCCGTTGAAGGCCTGGACGCCGAAGCCCTCGAGCTGGCCAAGCGCATCGCCGACGCCCTGCTCGCGGCCAAGCGCCCGCTGATCATCGCCGGTACCTCCCTGGGTTCCAAAGCGCTGATCGAGGCTGCCGCCAACATCGCCAAAGCCCTGAAGCTGCGCGAGAAGAACGGTTCCATCAGCCTGATCGTGCCAGAGGCCAACAGCCTCGGCCTGGCCATGCTCGGTGGCGAATCGGTCGACGCCGCGCTGCAAGCCGTGATCGACGGTAAGGCCGACGCCATCGTCGTGCTGGAAAACGACCTGTACACCCGTACCGACAAAGTGAAGGTCGATGCTGCCCTGACCGCCGCCAAAGTGCTGATCGTGGCGGATCACCAGAAGACCGCCACCAGCGATCGCGCGCACCTGGTCCTGCCAGCTGCCAGCTTCGCTGAAGGCGACGGTACCCTGGTCAGCCAGGAAGGCCGCGCCCAGCGCTTCTTCCAGGTGTTCGATCCGAAGTACATGGATGCCAGCATCCTGGTTCACGAAGGCTGGCGCTGGCTGCATGCCCTGCGTGCGACCCTGCTGAACCAGCCGATCGACTGGACCCAACTGGACCACGTCACCGCCGCCGTCGCTTCAAGCACGCCGCAACTGAACCGCATCGTCGATGCCGCACCGTCCGCCGCGTTCCGCATCAAGGGCATGAAACTGGCCCGTGAACCGCTGCGTTACTCCGGTCGTACCGCCATGCGCGCCGACATCAGCGTGCACGAACCGCGTACCCCGCAGGACAAGGACACCGCGTTCGCCTTCTCCATGGAAGGCTACTCGGGTTCGGCCGAACCGCGTCAGCAAGTGCCATTCGCCTGGTCTCCGGGCTGGAACTCGCCGCAAGCCTGGAACAAGTTCCAGGACGAAGTCGGTGGTCACATCCGCGCTGGCGACCCGGGCACCCGCCTGATCGAAAGCACCGGTGATTCGCTGAACTGGTTCGCCGCTGTTCCGCGTGCGTTCAACCCGGCCCCGGGCACCTGGCAGGTCGTGCCGTTCTTCCACCTGTTCGGCAGCGAAGAGAACTCTTCGAAAGCCGCGCCGGTCCAGGAACGCATCCCGGCCGCCTACGTCGCCCTGGCCAAGTCCGAAGCCGACCGCCTGGGTGTCAACGACGGCGCCATGCTGAGCTTGAACGTGGCTGGCCAGACCCTGCGTCTGCCTCTGCGCATCAACGAAGAGCTGGGCGCTGGCCTGGTGGCCTTGCCTGCGGGCATCGCCGGCATTCCGCCAGCAATCTTTGGCAAATCCGTTGACGGTCTGCAGGAGGCAGCGCAATGACCTTGTTCACTCCTGAAGTGATCGACATCATCATCGCGGTCCTCAAGGCCGTGGTGATCCTGCTCGCCGTGGTGGTCTGCGGCGCCCTGCTCAGCTGGGTCGAGCGTCGTCTGCTCGCCCTCTGGCAGGACCGTTACGGTCCGAACCGCGTGGGTCCGTTCGGCGCGTTCCAGATCGCCGCCGACATGATCAAGATGTTCTTCAAGGAAGACTGGACGCCTCCATTCGCCGACAAGATGATCTTCACCCTGGCACCGGTAGTCGCCATGAGCGCCCTGCTGATTGCCTTCGCGATCATCCCGATCACCCCGACCTGGGGCGTGGCGGACATCAACATCGGCATCCTGTTCTTCTTCGCCATGGCCGGCCTGTCGGTCTATGCGGTGCTGTTCGCCGGCTGGTCGAGCAACAACAAGTTCGCCCTGCTGGGCAGCTTGCGGGCCTCGGCACAGACCGTGTCGTACGAAGTGTTCATGGGCCTGTCGCTGATGGGCATCGTGATCCAGGTGGGCTCGTTCAACATGCGCGACATCGTTGAATACCAAGCGCAGAACATGTGGTTCATCATTCCGCAGATCTTCGGTTTCCTGACCTTCTTCATCGCTGGCGTGGCCGTGACTCACCGTCACCCGTTCGACCAGCCGGAAGCGGAACAGGAACTGGCCGACGGTTACCACATTGAATACGCCGGCATGAAATGGGGCATGTTCTTCGTTGGCGAGTACATCGGCATCGTGTTGATTTCGGCACTGCTGGTGACCTTGTTCTTCGGTGGCTGGCACGGTCCGTTCAACATCCTGCCGCAGATCCCGTTCATCTGGTTCGCACTGAAAACCGGTTTCTTCATCATGATGTTCATCCTGTTGCGCGCCTCTATTCCGCGCCCACGGTATGACCAGGTGATGGATTTCAGCTGGAAGTTCTGCCTGCCGCTGACCCTCGTCAACATGCTGGTGACCGCTGCGATCGTGTTGCTCAACACGCCCGCCGTCGCGGCTCAGTGAGGATAGAGAATCATGAAGTACATATTTGACATCGTGCATGGCTTCTACACCCAGCTTCGCAGCCTGGTGATGATTTTCGGCCACGCCTTCCGCAAGCGCGACACGCTGCAGTACCCGGAAGAACCGGTCTACCTGCCGCCGCGCTACCGTGGCCGTATCGTCCTGACCCGCGACCCCGACGGCGAAGAGCGTTGCGTAGCCTGCAACCTGTGCGCCGTGGCGTGCCCGGTCGGTTGCATCTCGCTGCAGAAAGCTGAAACCGAAGACGGTCGCTGGTACCCGGACTTCTTCCGCATCAACTTCTCGCGCTGCATCTTCTGCGGCCTCTGCGAGGAAGCCTGCCCGACCACCGCGATCCAGCTCACGCCGGATTTCGAAATGGCCGAGTTCAAACGTCAGGACCTGGTTTACGAGAAAGAAGATCTGCTGATCTCCGGCCCCGGCAAAAACCCTGATTACAACTTCTATCGTGTTGCAGGTATGGCGATTGCCGGTAAGCCGAAAGGCTCCGCGCAGAATGAAGCCGAACCGATCAACGTGAAGAGCTTGCTGCCTTAAGGAAGAAAGATGGAATTCGCTTTCTATTTCGCATCGGGTATCGCTGTGGTGTCCACGCTTCGCGTGATCACCAACACCAACCCTGTGCACGCCCTGCTCTACCTGATCATTTCGCTGATCGCCGTGGCGATGACGTTCTTCGCCCTTGGCGCGCCGTTCGCCGGTGTCCTGGAAGTGATCGCCTACGCTGGCGCCATCATGGTGCTGTTCGTGTTCGTGGTGATGATGCTGAACCTGGGGCCCGCCTCGGTTCAGCAAGAGCGCGTCTGGCTCAAGCCCGGTATCTGGGGCGGCCCGGTCGCCCTGGCGGCACTGCTGCTGGTGGAACTGCTGTATGTGCTGTTCTCCCACCAGACCGGTGAAGCCGTCGGCCACACCACCGTAGACGCCAAGGCCGTGGGCATCAGCCTGTTCGGTCCGTACCTGCTGGTGGTCGAACTCGCCTCGATGCTGCTGCTCGCCGCAGCCGTCACGGCGTTCCACTTGGGCCGCAACGAAGCCAAGGAGCAATGACGATGCCTGCTATCCCCATGGAGCATGGTCTGGCGGTCGCCGGCATCCTGTTCTGCCTCGGTCTGGTCGGCCTGATGGTCCGCCGCAACATTCTTTTCGTGCTGATGAGCCTGGAGGTCATGATGAATGCCTCCGCGTTGGCGTTCATCGTTGCCGGTAGCCGCTGGGCGCAGCCGGATGGACAGATCATGTTCATCCTGGTGATCAGCCTGGCAGCCGCCGAGGCCAGTATTGGCCTGGCGATCCTGCTGCAACTGTATCGCCGCTTCCACACGCTCGATATCGACGCTGCCAGTGAGATGCGCGGATGAATTTTCTCTATCTGACTTTCGTATTCCCTCTCATTGGTTTCCTGCTGCTGTCGTTCTCCCGTGGACGCCTCTCGGAAAACCTCTCGGCGCTGATCGGCGTCGGTTCCGTCGGCCTGTCTGCCATCGTCACCGCTTATGTGATCTGGCAGTTCAACGTCGCGCCACCAGAAGGCGGCCACTACACCCAGGTGTTGTGGCAGTGGATGGCGGTGGAAGGCTTCACGCCGAACTTCGCCCTGTACCTGGATGGTCTGTCCCTGACCATGCTCGGTGTGGTGGTCGGCGTGGGTTTCCTGATCCACCTGTTCGCGTCCTGGTACATGCGCGGTGAAGCCGGTTACTCGCGTTTCTTCGCCTACACCAACCTGTTTATCGCCAGCATGCTGTTCCTGGTGCTGGGCGATAACCTGTTGTTCCTGTACTTCGGTTGGGAAGGCGTGGGCCTGTGCTCGTACCTGTTGATCGGTTTCTACTACAGCAACCGCAACAACGGTAACGCCGCGCTCAAGGCCTTCATCGTGACCCGTATCGGCGACGTGTTCATGGCCATCGGCCTGTTCATCCTGTTCGCCCAACTGGGTACGCTGAACGTCCAGGAACTGCTGGTGCTGGCACCGCAGAAATTCCAGGCCGGCGACTTCTGGATGGTCATGGCCACCCTGATGCTGCTGGGCGGCGCTGTCGGTAAATCCGCGCAACTGCCGCTGCAAACCTGGCTGGCGGATGCGATGGCCGGTCCTACCCCGGTTTCGGCACTGATCCACGCCGCAACCATGGTGACCGCGGGCGTCTACCTGATCGCCCGTACCCACGGCCTGTTCACCCTGGCGCCGGAAATCCTGCACCTGGTAGGCATCGTTGGTGGCGTGACCCTGGTACTGGCCGGTTTCGCCGCGCTGGTGCAGACGGACATCAAGCGTATCCTCGCCTACTCGACCATGAGCCAGATCGGCTACATGTTCCTGGCCCTGGGCGTTGGCGCCTGGGACGGCGCGATCTTCCACCTGATGACCCACGCCTTCTTCAAGGCCCTGTTGTTCCTTGCTTCCGGTGCGGTGATCGTTGCCTGCCACCACGAGCAGGACATCTTCAAGATGGGCGGCCTGTGGAAGAAACTGCCCCTGGCCTACGCCAGCTTCATCGTCGGCGGCGCGGCCCTGGCGGCCCTGCCACTGGTGACCGCAGGCTTCTACTCCAAGGACGAAATCCTCTGGGAAGCGTTTGCCAGCGGCCACGAAGGTCTGCTGTATGCCGGCCTGGTCGGTGCGTTCATGACGTCGCTGTACACCTTCCGCCTGATCTTCATCGCGTTCCACGGTGAAGCGAAGACCGAAGCCCACGCCGGTCACGGCATCGCTCACTGGCTGCCACTGTCGGTGCTGATCGTGCTGTCGACCTTCGTCGGCGCCATGATCGTTCCACCGCTGCACGGCGTACTGCCAGAAAGCGTCGGCCATGCCGGCGGCGAAGCCAAGCACAGCCTGGAAATCGCTTCGGGCGCCATCGCCCTGGCCGGTATCCTGCTGTCGGCACTGCTGTTCCTCGGCAAGCGTCGCTTCGTCACCGCCATCGCCAACAGCGGCATCGGCCGCTTCCTGTCGGCCTGGTGGTTCGCTGCCTGGGGCTTCGACTGGATCTACGACAAACTGTTCGTCAAGCCTTACCTGGCGATCAGCCACATCCTGCGCAAAGACCCGCTCGACCAGACCATCGGTCTGATCCCGCGCATGGCCAAAGGCGGTCACACCGCCCTGAGCCGTACCGAGACCGGTCAACTGCGTTGGTATGCCGCCTCGATGGCTGCTGGTGCCGTGCTGGTAATCGGCGCCGTCGTGCTGGTAGCGGTCTGATATGAACCTTGCGAACTTGCGAAAGGAATTGAGCCCGTCATGATTCTGCCTTGGCTAATCCTGATCCCCTTCATCGGCGGCCTGCTGTGCTGGCTGGGTGAGCGCTTCGGCGCCACCCTCCCCCGCTGGATTGCGCTGATCACCATGTCCCTGTTGCTCGCCCTCGGCCTCTGGCTGTGGGCCCACGGCGACTATTCGTTTGCACCAAAACCTGGCGCCGACCCTACCTGGGTGCTTGAGTTCAAGCACATCTGGATCCAGCGCTTCGGCATCAGCGTGCACCTGGCCCTCGACGGCCTGTCGCTGCTGATGATCATGCTGACCGGCCTGCTGGGTGTGCTCTCGGTCCTCTGCTCATGGAAAGAGATCCAGCGTCACGTTGGCTTCTTCCACCTGAACCTGATGTGGATCCTGGGCGGTGTCGTCGGCGTGTTCCTGGCCCTCGACCTGTTCATGTTCTTCTTCTTCTGGGAAATGATGCTGGTGCCGATGTACTTCCTCATCGCGCTCTGGGGTCACAGCTCTTCGGACGGCAAGAAAACCCGGATCTACGCGGCGACCAAGTTCTTCATCTTCACCCAGGCATCCGGCCTGATCATGCTGGTGGCGATCCTGGGCCTGGTACTGGTGAACTTCAACGACACCGGCGTGATTACCTTCAACTACGCCGACCTGTTGAAGACCAAGATGTCGACGACTACCGAGTACATCCTGATGCTCGGCTTCTTCATCGCCTTCGCGGTGAAACTGCCAGTCGTACCGTTCCACTCCTGGTTGCCTGACGCTCACGCCCAGGCACCGACCGCAGGTTCCGTGGACCTGGCCGGTATCTTGCTCAAAACTGCTGCGTACGGCCTGCTGCGTTTCGCCCTGCCGCTGTTCCCGAATGCCTCGGCCGAGTTCGCGCCGTTCGCCATGACCCTGGGTCTGATCGGGATCTTCTACGGTGCGTTCCTGGCGTTCGCGCAAACCGACATCAAGCGTCTGATCGCCTTCTCGTCCGTTTCCCACATGGGCTTCGTCCTGATCGGCATCTACTCCGGCAGCCAACTGGCGCTGCAAGGCGCAGTGATGCAGATGCTGGCGCACGGTCTGTCGGCCGCGGCACTCTTTATCCTGAGTGGCCAGCTGTACGAACGCACCCACACCCGCGACATGCGTGAAATGGGTGGCCTGTGGTCGAAGATCGCCTACCTGCCAGCCCTCAGCCTGTTCTTCGCAGCAGCGTCCCTGGGCCTGCCGGGTACCGGTAACTTCGTCGGTGAGTTCCTGATCCTGATCGGCACCTTCCCGATCGCTCCATGGGTCACCATCATCGCGACGTCCGGCCTGGTGTTCGGTTCGGTCTACTCGCTGATCATGATCCACCGTGCGTACTTCGGCCCGGCCAAGTCGGACGCGGTAATGCATGGCATGGACGGTCGCGAAATGATCATGGTGGTCGGCCTGGCAGCGCTGCTGATCTACATCGGCGTCTACCCGCAACCGTTCCTCGATACCTCTGCCGCTACGATGCATGGCGTGCAGCAATGGCTCGGCACCGCCTTCACTCAACTCGCTTCGGCCCGGTAAGAGCGCTATGGAATTTACACTTCAACACTTTATTGCGCTGGGGCCGCTGTTGATCACCAGTGCCACGATCATCGTGGTCATGCTGGCGATCGCCTGGCGGCGCAACCACTCCCAGACCTTCCTGCTGTCCGTGGCGGGTCTGAACCTGGCGTTGCTGTCGATCCTGCCGGCCCTGAAAGTCGCGCCACTGGCGGTGACTCCACTGCTGCAGATCGACACCTTCGCCTGCCTGTACATGGCGCTGATCCTGGTCGCCACCCTGGCCTGTGTGACCCTCGCCCACGCCTACCTCGGCGATGGCGGTTCGGGTTACCCGGGCAACCGTGAAGAACTGTACCTGCTGATCCTGATGGCCGCCGCCGGTGGCCTGGTACTGGTCAGCGCGCAACACCTGGCCGGCTTGTTCATTGGTCTGGAGCTGCTGTCGGTACCGGTCTACGGCCTGGTGGCCTACGCCTTCTTCAACAAGCGTTCGCTGGAAGCCGGCATCAAGTACATGGTGCTGTCGGCGGCCGGTTCCGCGTTCCTGTTGTTCGGCATGGCGCTGCTGTATGCCGACTCCGGCTCCCTGAGCTTCGTCGGCATCGGCCAGGCCCTGGCGGCCACCGGCCTGCCAAGCTCGCTGGCGCAACTGGGCCTGGGCATGATGCTGATCGGCCTGGCGTTCAAGCTGTCGCTGGTACCTTTCCACCTCTGGACCCCGGACGTCTACGAAGGTGCTCCGGCACCGGTGGCAGCGTTCCTGGCGACCGCTTCCAAAGTTGCCGTGTTCGCGGTGATGGTGCGTCTGTTCCAGATTTCGCCAGCGGCGAGCAGCGGTGTGCTGAGCGACGTGCTGACCATCATCGCCATCGCGTCGATCCTGTTCGGTAACCTGCTGGCGCTGACCCAGAGCAACCTCAAGCGTCTGCTGGGTTACTCGTCCATCGCCCACTTCGGCTACCTGCTGATCGCCCTGGTGGCGAGCAAGGGCCTGGCCGTGGAAGCCATCGGCGTGTACCTGGTCACCTACGTGATCACCAGCCTCGGCGCCTTCGGCGTGATCACCCTGATGTCCTCGCCGTACAACGGCCGTGACGCAGACGCCCTGTACGAATACCGCGGCCTGTTCTGGCGCCGTCCGTACCTGACCGCCGTACTGACCGTGATGATGCTGTCCCTGGCCGGTATCCCGCTGACCGCGGGCTTCATCGGCAAGTTCTACATCATCGCCACCGGTGTCCAGTCGCAACAATGGTGGCTGGTCGGCTCCCTGGTACTGGGCAGCGCCATCGGCGTGTTCTACTACCTGCGCGTCATGGTCACCCTGTACCTGATCGAACCAAACCTGCGTCGCCACGATGCCCAGCTGCACTGGGAACAACGTGCAGGCGGCGTGATGCTGCTGGCCATCGCGGTACTGGCGTTCTTCCTCGGCCTGTATCCACAGCCGCTGTTGAACCTGGTACAGCAATCGGGTCTGGCGGGCTGATCGCTTAAGCTTCACTCGGTAGTAAACAGAAACGGCACCTTCGGGTGCCGTTTTTGCGTTTGGTGCTTCAATGACAACCTGGGCTATCGAGTTATCTGAATTCCAGTAACACGTATGCAATCGCTATCCCGGTTAGAGTGACGATCACACCCAGTACAAATATGACCAGGAGACGCTTCAGGTGAGGCGGAAAGTTCTCGATATCCTCTGAGGCCACTTTGCCATAGCGAATGTACTCTTTCGGCCACACCACCATGCCGGCAATTGTAGAGATCAGGACAAACCCGCCAAACCAGCCCTGGCTCCGCCACCCCGGCCCCCAAATGTAAATGAAGCGACTGTTTTTCAAGGATTCCATCATGGCATCCAGATGACGGTGGCCCAGGTACAAGCCGTAAACGATATTCAGAATGCCCACCAGAATTGGGCCGCCGGTGACAGTTAATGCAATCCACGGAGGCCAAGTGTCGATGCTGGTCATTGCTGTTTTACTTCAAAAATTTTCTCACCTACGTATTCGCCCACACTACCACCACCGTCTGTCCCTACCCATGTACCAACCCCTACCAACGCGGCATGGCAAACAACACCACCCAAAACATGCCGCTTCCCCAGTGCTAGGCAAACAGAACGACCAGCCCAAGGCAGGCCCACCCCGCCCGCTATCCCGCCCGCTGTGGATCCGACGAATTTCCCTCCTTCAGTAAATTTCACCTTCTCACAAGCTGCTCCAGAGTCACCAACACAAACTTCTTGAATAGCCAGCAACGAAGAAACTCCGCCAATTCCAATGCCGATGTAACCACCGGCGCTCATATACTTCGCCGCCCGACTGACCGCATTCACATGGGTCGCGTAACCCGGTATCTGCCCAGGCGCACCAGCCTTGTCCCAGTGGTGCACCAAGCTGCGACTGGAAATACCAAGAGCCGTCTTCAGCTTGGGATGATCGCCCAGTGTTGTCTGGCCACGTAATAGAGTGGAGTTCAGTAAATGCGCATCCAGTTGGGCGAGCAGGCGCGTGCGTTCGGCGAAGAACTGCGGCGATTTGAGGTGGCCGTGCTGGCGATAGCTGTCCTGATGCAGACGCTCAATGGCTTGCAGGGTGTCGCGCATTTGCGTCAGATGTTTTTCCATGACCGCCGCGCTGACACCAAGCCAGGTCGAGGTGTGGCCAGTAAAACTGGCGATTTCCGCTGCGTGGCGGAACATGAACTCCGCTTCCTCTGGTGTAAGAGGGTCGAGAGCCGCCTTGACCTGTTGCGCGGCCTGCATTAACTGGGCCTCCTGGTAGGTACAGGAGGTGTTATTCGGGTCGCTCAATACGATCAGCGAACCGGCTTTGTCATTGTCTGACGCGGGGTTGAGTGCCCGAAACTTGCTCATCACACCCGGGTCGGGCGTAGGGAAAAGTGCCGCCTCCAATGCTTCGCGGGTCATACTTTTTGGCACCACATAGAACCCTGGCTCTTGAGGATCTGCGCGCGTAAGTAACGTCGGTGCTGGAGGCGTCGCAGGGGCGAAACCGGAGTGACGCGGCGCTGCAGGTTGACTGGTTGCAGGATTGGAAGCCGGTTGCACGGCACCCCTGCCCGTTTGCGGTGCGGAGTTAGCGCTGCGATAGGTGGCCGTGACCACCGAGGGGATCAGTCGGGCTTTGCAGGGACAATCGCTATAGCTGTCCAGCGTGCCTGCCACGGCCTTGCCATGACTGATCATGTACGAAATCCCACCGACGATCTTGTAAGTCTTGCCGTCCTTGCCACAGGTGACGCGATCACCTTCGCGAGCATGGGCGATTCCGAACATCATGACGCCGGTATGACCATCCAGGACTTTGCCGCCACAAGTGGTCTTGTCATTCAGGCCAATGAAATGTCCTTCGTTCATTGATGTTCTACCTGATGGATGGAGGGCAGAAAATCCTCGGCCATCGCTACACCATCACGCCCCACCAACAAAAATCCGCCTTGCAAGGTGTTGATGATCTCGTCGCCATTGCAAAGACGGCTGCCGACCAGAGCCATATGGCTATTTCCTTGTCCCGCGCCCGTCACGATCTGTGCCGTACTCCCATCGGCGTACACGACGTAGTCGCCTTTCTGTGCCGCACGTACTTTCTGGCCGCTCTCTAATGTGAACGCCAAGGGAGCAGCTCCCTGCTTGATCACTCCGCCATCGCGGGTTTGACTGCCCTCGGTTGCGATTCGGTAAATGGCGTGAGCGCGATGAGCCTCCATGTATGCCTGCCCCTGGCGAACAACTGCCAGAGCTTCGTCGCAAAATTGCGCAAGTCGTTCCTCAGTGAACTGGGGGGCGTCAAGACTGCGGAGAAGTTCAGGAGAAACTTCGTTGGTATACAAAGGGTGCAGGGATGCGTTCATTTGCAACTTCCTTATCGTCATCGATTTGAATTGCCCTTCCTTCTCATCTCGGCAGAAGCGCTGAGCAGAGAGGATATTGGGCGACGACTAATAAGACGGTGGAACGCGTGCTGAAAGCAATCCAATGGCATAGCCAAATTAACGAATAGGAAATTTCGCAGCAACCAACAACCAATTTCCTACAGCGATAGTTTCAAAAAGTAACTTTTCGCTAAGTGGAAGAAAGTTACTTCGTGAAAGCCACAACAACTTGCAGAATTACCTACAGGTAAGACAGAATCCGCCGACTTGTGCGCTATGAGGCTTGGTTTTATCGTTTCCGTGCCGCTGACAAACAGCGGTCGGGCTTGGAAACCCGACGGGTAGACGACACTAAGGCACACTTCATAACGTACTCGTTCGCACAATGTGTGTTTCGTTATGGCAGCTGTGCGTGGGAGACCTTCCAGGTCTGCCGGGCTCGTTTACCCTGGTTTTCCAACCTGCGTACAGCTGCCACCCCTTCGCTTGGAAACGAACGTGGCAGCTCCACCCGTAAACGAGGATTCGCCATGTTCAAGGTCACTCCCAATCCGCCGGGCACTGATCCGGCTTCCCCGTACGAAACCATCGATTCAATAAGCCTTGACGAAGCCGCCGACCGCGACCTCGACTATCAGCTAAAGCCAGACATCCCCATCATGGACATTCCGCGCACACCCGGCACGATGTTCATCGTCAATCCAGAGCTCGATACCGCAACCCTGTTGGCCCATGCTTGCGAATCGCTGGCCTCGGCCAATGTCATGACCATGGATTTGGCTGATCATATGAATGGACCCAGGCGCAACTCTCTACTTGGCATTGCGCAAGTCATCATGCTGGGTGAGCTGGCGGTTAACCGCGCGATAGACCAACTTGCCCCAGCAAGTAACAGCAGGGGGACCCACTATGAAACGTGAAATTTTTGCTGAACTAATCGATGGCCTCGAAGCCCTGTCCGAAGAACGCCTGCGTGCAGCTCAACCCTGTATCCCTCGGATAGGAATAATGAAAGGCAAAGTGGTGCTTCCTGAAGACTTTGACGCGCCACTGCCAGATGACATGCTTGATGATTTAGAAGGCACTCAAATTTGAGGCTTCAGATCCACACCCGATTACCCACCACAGAGTTCAGTGTTTCTGCTGGATGTTTGTTCGGCTGATGAAGTTTTCTGATTGGGATGGCCTCTTCGCGAGCAAGCCCGCTCCCACAGTTGATCTGCAGTGAATACAAAACTTGAGTCCGACGCCGATCTAATGTGGGAGCGGGCTTGCTCGCGAAGAGGCCTTATCAGGCACAAATGAAAACGGCACCTTGCGGTGCCGTTCGCCTTTCACACTTCAGACTATTACTTACGCGCCGCCTCCCACGATTTCAGCAGTTCGGCATAACTCACGGTTTCACCCTGCGGCTTCTCGTTCGCCAGTTTCGGTTTCGGTGCGCCCGGCTGATCGAACCAATACTGAGCATCGCGCTCCGGGTTCATTTTCGGGGCGCAGGTGGCTTGGGCTTTCGAACGTTCCAGACGGGACATGATCGCGTCCTGATCCTTGGCCAGGCCGTCCAGCGCTTCTTGCGGGGTTTTCTCGCCGCTGGCGGCTTCGGCGATGTGGCTCCACCACAATTGCGCCAGGCGTGGATAGTCCGGCACGTTGGTCCCGGTCGGGGTCCATTGCACGCGGGCCGGGCTGCGGTAGAACTCCACCAGGCCACCGAGTTTCGGGGCCAGGTCGGTCATGGCCTGCGAGTTGATGTCCGATTCGCGGATCGGGGTCAGGCCGACGATGGTTTTCTTCAGCGACACGGTTTTCGAAGTCACGAACTGCGCATAGAGCCAGGCCGCGAGTTTTTGTTTCTCAGGCGTGGACTTCATGAACGTCCAGGAACCCACGTCCTGATACCCCAGCTTCATGCCCTCCTCCCAGTACGGTCCGCGTGGCGACGGTGCCATGCGCCATTTCGGCGTGCCATCAGCGTTCATCACCGCCAGGCCAGGCTTGGTCATGTCGGCGGTGAAGGCGGTGTACCAGAAAATCTGCTGGGCAATGTTGCCTTGGGACGGTACCGGCCCGGATTCGGAGAAGGTCATGCCCGCCGCTTCAGGTGGTGCGTATTTCTTCATCCAGTCCACGTATTTGGTGGTGGCGAATACCGCCGCCGGGCCGTTGGTGTCGCCGCCACGGGTCACGCTGGAGCCGACTGGGTGGCAGTCCTCGACGCGGATGCCCCACTCGTCCACCGGCAAACCATTGGGAATGCCCTTGTCGCCGCCACCGGCCATGGAGAACCAGGCATCGGTGAAGCGCCAGCCCAGGGACGGGTCTTTCTTGCCGTAGTCCATGTGCCCGTAGACACGCTTGCCGTCGATTTCCTTGACGTCTTCGCTGAAGAACTTGGCGATGTCTTCATAGGCCGACCAGTTCACCGGCACGCCCAGCTCGTAGCCGTACTTTTCCTTGAACTTGGCTTTGAGGTCCGCACGTTCGAACCAGTCGGCGCGGAACCAGTAAAGGTTGGCGAACTGCTGGTCGGGCAGTTGATAGATCTTGCCGTCCGGCGCGGTGGTGAAGGAGATGCCGATGAAGTCCTTGATGTCCAGGGTCGGCGAGGTGAAGTTCTTGCCTTCGTTGGCCATCAGGTCGGTGATCGATTCAGTCTTGCCGTAACGGAAGTGCGTACCGATCAGGTCCGAGTCGTTGACCCAGCCGTCATAGATGTTCTTGTCCGACTGCATCTGGGTCTGCAGCTTTTCCACCACGTCGCCTTCCTGCAGCAGGTCGTGGGTCAGCTTGATCCCGGTGATCTCGGTGAAGGCCTTGGCCAGCACCTTGGACTCGTATTCGTGGGTGGCGATGGTTTCCGACACCACCTTGATGCTCATCCCGCGAAACGGCTCCGCCGCCTTGATGAACCACTTCAGCTCTTCGAGTTGCTGATCGGCCGTGAGGGTGGATGGCTTGAATTCACTGCCGATCCATTTCTTCGCGGCGTCTTCATAGGCATCGGCCCAGGCCGAAGCGCTCAAACCGCTGAGTGCCAGCATGGCTGCCAATGAAATGCTATGTCGCAGCTTATTGTTTTTGTCGAACATAGAGACCTCCTTATTGAGTTTCGGAGCAACATTGCCGAGCGATTCGACTAGCCCCAACGCATCACAGCCAACAGCCACACCAGGGACATCGCGAAGGCGACCCAGATGCTCCAGTCGGTCACGCCGATTACCAGCAGATGCAGGTAGGCGCTGCCGAGAAGACCGATGAACAACCGATCGCCACGGGTGGTGGCAATCGGCAAAAAGCCTCGCCGAAGTATGCTCGGCGAGCGCAACTCCCAGGTCGTCATGCCCACCAGGATCAAGGCAATGACACTGAAGAACGCCGCCGTGGGGACGGTCCAACTCATCCATTCCATCATCGACTCCTCATACCCGGCCCAGGGCAAAGCCCTTGGCCACGTGGTTGCGAACAAACCAGATCACCAGCATGCCCGGGAGGATGGTCAACACCCCCGCCGCCGCCAGCACGCCCCAGTCGATACCGGACGCCGAGACCGTGCGGGTCATCACCGCCGCAATGGGCTTGGCGTTCACCGAGGTCAGGGTGCGCGCCAGCAGCAACTCCACCCAGGAAAACATGAAGCAGAAAAACGCCGTGACGCCGATGCCGGAGCCGATCAGCGGGATGAAAATCTTCACGAAGAACTTGGGAAAACTGTAGCCGTCGATGTAGGCGGTTTCGTCGATTTCCTTGGGCACGCCCGACATGAAGCCTTCGAGAATCCACACCGCCAGCGGCACGTTGAACAGGCAGTGCGCCAGGGCCACCGCGATGTGGGTGTCGAACAGGCCGATCGATGAATACAACTGGAAGAACGGCAACAGGAACACCGCCGGCGGCGCCATGCGGTTGGTCAGCAGCCAGAAGAACAGGTGCTTGTCGCCGAGGAAGCGGTAGCGCGAGAACGCATAGGCTGCTGGCAATGCCACAGTCAGGGAGATGATGGTGTTCAGGCTCACGTAGTACGCCGAGTTGATGTAACCGGTGTACCAGCTCGGATCGGTGAAGATCACCTTGTAGTTGGCCAGGGTGAAATCCTGTGGGAAAAGCGTCAGGCCGCCGAGGATTTCGCTGTTGCTCTTGAAGGACATGTTCAGCAGCCAGTAGATCGGCACCAGCAGGAACAGGATGTAGATCAGCAGTGGAACCAGCTTTCTCATGCTCATGATGGCCTCAGCGGTTGGCGTCAGAGTGAGTCATGGCGGTATAGAACAGCCAGGACACCAACAGGATGATCAGGAAGTACACCAGCGAGAATGCGGCGGCCGGGCCCAGGTCGAACTGCCCGATCGCCATCTGCGTCAGGGTCTGGCTGAGGAAGGTCGTGGCATTGCCTGGCCCGCCCCCGGTCAGTACGAACGGCTCGGTGTAGATCATGAAACTGTCCATGAAGCGCAGCATCACGGCGATCAACAGCACACTCTTGAGCTTGGGCAGCTGGATATGGCGGAACACGGCCCAGGCCGAGGCACGGTCGATCCGCGCCGCCTGGTAGTACACGTCCGGAATCGCCCGCAGTCCGGAGAAACACAACAGCGCCACCAGTGAGGTCCAGTGCCAGACGTCCATCACCAGCACGGTGACCCAGGCGTCCATGGTGTTCGCCGCATAGTTGTAGTTGATGCCCATGGCCTTGAGGCTCGCCCCCAGCAGGCCGATGTCGGCCCGGCCGAAGATCTGCCAGATGGTGCCGACCACGTTCCACGGGATCAGCAACGGAATCGCCAGGATGATCAGCACCACCGACGACCAACGACCCTTGGTCGGCATGGTCAGGGCAATCGCGATGCCCAGGGGGATTTCGATCAAAAGCACGCAAGCCGAGTAGATGAACTGGCGCAGCAACGAATCGTGCAAACGCGGGTCGAGCAGCACCTGCTTGTACCAGTCGGCACCGACGAAGTAGCGGCTGGACTGGTCGAAGATGTCCTGCACCGAATAGTTGACCACGGTCATCATCGGGATCACCGCACTGAACGCCACCAGCAGGAACACCGGCAGCACCAGCCACCAGGCCTTGTTGTTCTGCACCTTGTTCATGGCTGCACCTCACCCACCGATTGCGGTTCCAACAGGAAATCATCGGCATAGACCATCAGCCACTGCGCCGGAAAACTGATGTATGCCGTGCCCTCGGGCACTGGCTTGTCTTCGGCCAGGCGCACTTTCAGCGGCACGCCGTCGAGGTTCAGGGTCATGATCTTGAAGGTGCCGAGGTCTTCGACGTGTACGACTTGTGCCCGCAGCGCATCATCAAAGGGTTCGTCCCAGACATGGATGAACTCCGGGCGGATGCCAACTTTCAGGGAGTGCCATTCGGATTCGGCGATGCGTTTCTGCATGGCCTCGGACAACGGTAGATGGGTCGAAGCGAAACCGACGCCCCCCGGTTGCACCCCGACCTCGATCAGGTTCATCCCCGGACTGCCAATGAAATAACCGACAAAGGTGTGGCTCGGCCGCTCGAACAATTCTCGCGGCGTGCCGAACTGCACGATCTGCCCGCCGTACATCACCGCGATCTTGTCGGCGAAGGTCGAGGCCTCCAGTTGATCGTGGGTGACGTAGACCATGGTGATGTTGAACTGCTCGTGGATTTGCTTGAGCTTGCGCCGCAGCTTCCACTTCAGGTGCGGGTCAATCACCGTCAGCGGCTCGTCGAAGAGGATGGCCGAGACGTCATCACGCACCAGCCCACGGCCCATGGAGACTTTCTGTTTTTCGTCGGCGGTGAGGTTGCTGGCTTTCTTGCTCAACAGGCTCTGCAGGTCGAGAACCTCGGCAATTTCCCGCACCTTGGTGTGAATTTTCGCCTCGGCCATGCCCTGGTTACGCAATGGAAAGGCCAGGTTGTCGAACACCGTCATGGTGTCGTAGACCACCGGGAACTGGAACACCTGGGCGATGTTGCGCTTTTCCGGGGTCAGGTTGTTGACCGCCTTGCCATCGAACAGCACATGGCCCTGGGACGGGCTGAGCAAGCCGGAAATGATGTTGAGCAAGGTCGACTTGCCGCAGCCCGACGGGCCGAGCAACGCGTAGGCGCCGCCCTGCTCCCAGATGTGGTCCATCTGGCGGATCGCGTAGTCCTCTGGGCCGCTCGGGGTGCTGGTGTAGCTGTGGGCGAGGTTCTGCAAACGGATTTCGGCCATCAGGCAACCCTCGCGACGCGCCGGCCGGGCGCCTGGACCAGCCGCCCCTGCGCATCGAAGACAAACAGTTTATGGGTCGGGATGTAGATGCGGATCGGCGCATCGACGTCGTATTCGTGAACACCGGGCAAGTGCAGCACCAGCAGGAAATGCTCGTTGCGCACGTGCAGGAAGGTTTCCGAGCCGCTGATTTCCGCGACTTCGACGGTCACCGCCAGTTCCAGGTCATCGTCGTTGCTCGGTACCAGCGAGATATGACTGGGACGCACACCGAAGCGAAACTCGCCCTCGCCCACCGGGCGCAAATCGACGTTCAAAGGGAAGTGCACGAAATTGGCGAAGCTCACTTCGTTGCCGGCAATGCGACCTGGCATCAGGTTGATCGGCGGCTCGGAGAACAACTCCGCCGCCAGCACGGTCTGCGGCTGGTGGTAGACCTCGGCCGACGGGCCGCTCTGGATCACCCGGCCCTCATGGAGAATGGTGGTGGTGCCGCCCAGGGCCAGGGCTTCGTTGGGTTCGGTGGTGGCATAGATGGCGATGGTATGGCGCGCCTTAAACAGCTCGCGCATTTCCTGGCGCAGCTCTTCGCGCAATTTGTAGTCGAGGTTGACCAGCGGCTCATCGAACAGTATCAGCTCGGCATCCTTGACCAGCGCCCGGGCCATGGCGGTGCGCTGCTGCTGGCCACCGGAGAGTTCCAGCGGAAAACGCTTGAGGAACTTCTCGATGCGCAGCATCTTCGCGGTTTCCAGCACCTTGCTCTGGATCAGCTCATTGGACACACCGGCCTGGCGCAACGGCGAGGCGATGTTCTCGAAGACAGTCATGGTCGGGTAATTGATGAACTGCTGATACACCATCGACACGTTGCGCAGGCGCACCGGGCGCTGGGTGACATCGACGCCATTCATCAGGATGCGGCCGCTGTCAGGCTTGTCCAGCCCGGCCATCAGGCGCATGAGACTGGTCTTGCCGGACAGTGTGCGCCCGAGCAAGACGTTGAAGGATCCGGGTTCGAAACGCAGGCACGCATCGTCAATCCAGGTCTGGCCCTCGACGGTGCGGCTGACATGCTCCAGGGTTAATGACATGGCTCGGCCTTTTTTATTTTTGGAGACAAGCGACCCGAGCGGTATAGCGACATTTGTGCCAGAAAACGCAAGCCCTTGATTTGGCTTTGAATCCTTGAAAGTGACTACCGGGTCACGTTCATTGCTGAACACAAATGAACAATCGAGACTGAACAACTGAACAGTTCAGCGATTGACAATGAACATTAGTGAACAACAATCTATAGACCGTTCCACGCAATCCTGTAGGAGCCCGGCTTGCCGGCGAAGGCGTCATCGAAATCGCCTTCGCCGGCAAGCCGGGCTCCTACAGGTACGTGGCGTGTCAGCGACATCACATGCGCAATGTGGTGTGGTGTGCAAAAACCATAAAAACAATAAAAGCGTTATCCAGAGACTGACTGCCATGGCTGCACCCGCCTCGCCGCTGACCCACGACGCCATCATCCAGGACTCCTGGAAACGATGCCGCGCGTTCGGCCTCAATCACCAGAGCGCCCCGGCCTTCGATCAGCTACCGGCCGAGGGCATCAAGCAATTGCTGGAAAGCCAGCACTCCCTGGTCCAGACCACCCATCAAGAAGTCCTGCCGTACTACGAAAACATCCTCAGCAACTCCAACTGCCTGATCATGCTCGCCGATAATCAGGGCCAGGTGCTGACGTCCTGGGGCACCCAACGGTTTATCCAACCAAGCCTGACCCGTGGCTTCAGCGCCGGCGCCAGCTGGATGGAGCGCTGCAGCGGGACCAATGCGATCGGTACCGCGCTGGCTTGCGAGCAGGCGGTGCACATCGAGCACGATGAACACTTTCTCAAGGCCAACCGCTTCATGACCGGCTCCGCCGCGCCGATTTTCGATGCCGAGCGCAAGGTCATCGCCGTGCTGGATGTGTCCAGCGACAGCTACCTGCCGCCGTCCCATACCCTGGGCATGGTCAAGATGATGAGCCAGACCGTGGAAAACCGGCTGATTCTCAACCTGTTCCACGGCCAGCACTTTCAACTGACGTTCAACACCGGCCTCAACAACCTCGACAGCCAGTGGGCCGGATTGCTGATTTTCGACGAGAGTGGCCAAGTGCTGTCCGCCAATCGTCGCGCCGACAACCTGCTGGGCGTGCGCCTGTCGCGGGTCAGTGTCGAGAGCCTGTTCAAGGTTTCCTTGCTGGAGTTGCTGAGTCAGCCCGAAGGCCTGCCCTTCTCGCTCCAGACCTGCGGGCGCAACCGTTTCCAGTGTCTGCTGAAGCGGCCAAAGATGGCCCCTGTTCAGGCGCGGGTGTTCACTGAGCCCAGCGTCGCGGCGCCCGCCGCCATCAGCCTCAACACCCTGCATTTTGGCGACAGCCGCGTGGAAAAAGCCGTGCGCCAGGCCGAGCGCCTGCTGGAAAAAGACATTCCGTTGTTGATTCATGGCGAAACCGGGGTCGGCAAGGAGGTGTTCGTCAAAGCCCTGCATCAGGCCAGCTCGCGCAGCAAACAGGCGTTCATCGCCGTGAACTGCGCGGCGATCCCCGCTGAACTGGTGGAATCCGAGCTGTTCGGCTATGAAAAAGGCGCGTTCACCGGCGCCAACCAGAAAGGCAGCATCGGGCTGATCCGCAAGGCCGACAAAGGCACGCTGTTCCTCGATGAGATAGGCGACATGCCGCTGCCGACCCAGGCCCGCTTGCTACGGGTGTTGCAGGAGCGTTGCGTGCAACCGGTGGGCAGCAGTGAGTTGTTCCCGGTGGACATCCGCATCATTTCCGCGACCAACCGCTCATTGCGCGAGCAGGTGCAACTGGGGCGTTTTCGGGAAGATTTGTACTACCGCATCGGCGGCCTGACCCTGGAACTGCCGCCGTTAAGGGAGCGCAGTGACAAGGAGGCGCTGTTCAAACGCTTGTGGGAACAGCATCGCGAACCGAGCCAGTGGGCCGGGTTGAGCCGCGAAGTGCTGGAATTGTTCAGCCGTCATCCGTGGCCGGGGAATTTAAGGCAGGTCAGTAGCGTGATGCAGGTGGCGCTGGCGATGGCCGAGGAGCAACCGGTGCGACCGGAGCATTTGCCGGATGATTTTTTTGTCGATCTGGAGATGGAGCCGGTGGAGACGCCGGAGCCAATGGCGGTGGATCTTGATGATGCCGAGGATTTGAATCGGCAGTTGCAGGCGGTTGGGGGGAATATTTCGCATCTGGCCAGGCGGCTGGGGGTTAGTCGCAATACCCTCTACAAGCGATTGCGCCAGACAGAATGACAAAGTAGCCGCATCCGCTTGATCGTTCCCACGCTCTGCGTGGGAATGCCTCAACGGACGCTCTGCGTTCGGCTTTTGACTTGGGACGCGGAGCGTCCCGGGCTGCATTCCCACGCAGAGCGTGGGAACGATCATCACAGCCGGTGCAGCTATCAGTCAGCCAAACGCCAGGTCGTCCCACCCTTGCCGTCTTCCAGCACCACGCCCATGGCGGTGAGCTGGTCGCGGATGCGGTCGGATTCGGCCCAGTCCTTGCCGGTGCGTGCCGCCAGGCGCGCTTCAATCAGCGCCTCGACTTCGGCTGCATCCACACGCCCTTCGGCGCCAGCCTGCAGGAAGTCATCGGCCTCCAGTTGCAACACACCCAGCACGCTGGCCAGTTCTTTCAAACGGGCAGCCAGGCCGGCCGCTGCGTTCAAATCGCTTTCGCGCAGACGGTTGATCTCGCGCACCATTTCGAACAGCACGGCACAGGCTTCTGGCGTGCCGAAGTCGTCGTTCATCACCTGGGTGAAACGCTCGACAAAGGCTTCGCCGCCAGCCGGCGCCACGCTCGGCAGGCCTTTCAACGCGTGGTAGAAACGCTCCAGGGCGCCCTTGGCGTCCTTGAGGTTGTCTTCCGAGTAGTTGATGGCGCTGCGGTAGTGGCTCGACACCAGCAGGTAACGCACGACTTCCGGGTGGTACTTGTCGAGCACGTCGCGGATGGTGAAGAAGTTGTTCAAGGACTTGGACATCTTCTCGCCATTGATGCGGATCATGCCGCAATGCATCCACGCGTTGGCGTAGGTCTTGCCGGTGGCCGCTTCGCTCTGGGCGATTTCGTTTTCGTGGTGCGGGAACTCGAGGTCGCTACCGCCGCCATGAATGTCGAAAGTCTCACCCAGGCAGCAGGTGGACATCACCGAGCACTCGATGTGCCAGCCCGGACGCCCGGCGCCCCACGGCGATTCCCAGCTCGGCTCGCCTGGCTTGGCGGCTTTCCACAGCACGAAGTCCAGCGGGTCCTGCTTGGACTCGTCGACTTCGATGCGCGCGCCGATGCGCAGGTCTTCGATTTTCTTGCGCGACAGCTTGCCGTAGCCCATGAACTTGCCGACGCGGTAGTACACGTCGCCATTGCCCGGGGCGTAGGCGTAACCCTTGTCGATCAAGGTCTGGATCATCGCGTGCATGCCCGGGATGTGATCCGTGGCACGCGGCTCCATGTCCGGCTTCTTGATGTTCAGGCGCGCTTCGTCTTCGTGCATCGCCGCGATCATGCGCTCGGTCAAGGCTTCGAACGACTCGCCGTTCTCATTGGCCCGGTTGATGATCTTGTCGTCAATGTCGGTGATGTTGCGCACATAAGTCAGGTCGTAGCCGCTAAAACGCAGCCAGCGGGTCACCAGGTCGAAGGCAACCATGCTGCGCCCGTGGCCCAGGTGGCAGTAGTCGTACACAGTCATGCCGCACACGTACATGCGCACCTTGTTGCCATCGAGCGGCTTGAAGACTTCTTTGCTCTTGGTGAGCGTGTTGTAGATCGTAAGCACGTTATTTCCTTGAATCACTGGCCCCAGGAGTCACGCAGGGTCACGGTACGGTTGAACACCGGCTGACCGGGTTTCGAGTCCTTGATATCCGCGACGAAGTAACCTTCGCGCTCGAACTGGAAACGGTCTTCCGGCTGTGCGTTGCCCAGCGAAGGCTCGGCACGACAACCGGTGAGTACCTGCAGCGAGTCAGGGTTGATGTTGTCCAGGAAACTGGCGCTGTCTTCAGCCTTCTCCGGGTTCGGGGAACGGAACAGGCGATCGTACAGGCGCACTTCGCACTCGACGCTGGCAGCGGCCGGCACCCAGTGGATCACACCCTTGACCTTGCGGCCTTCCGGGTTCTTGCCCAGGGTGTCCGGATCGTACGAGCAGCGCAGTTCGACGATGTTGCCATCGGCGTCCTTGATCGCTTCGTCGGCACGGATCACGTAGCTGCCACGCAGGCGCACTTCGCCGTTCGGCTCCAGGCGCTTGTAGCCTTTTGGCGGCTCTTCCATGAAGTCTTCACGGTCGATGTAGAGCTCACGGGCGAACGGCAGGACGCGCACCCCCATGTCTTCTTTCGGGTGGCACGCCAGCTCGAGGTTCTCGACCTGACCTTCCGGGTAGTTGGTGATCACGACTTTCAGCGGACGCAGCACGCACATGGCACGCGGGGCGCTGTGGTCGAGGTCGTCGCGGATGCTGAATTCGAGCATGCCGAAGTCGACCACGCCGTCGGAACGGTTGGTGCCGATCATTTCGCAGAAGTTGCGGATCGATTTCGGCGTGTAGCCACGACGACGGAAGCCCGACAGCGTGGACATGCGCGGATCGTCCCAACCGTTGACGTGCTTTTCATCGACCAGCTGCTTGAGCTTGCGCTTGCTGGTGATGGTGTAGTTCAGGTTCAGGCGGCTGAACTCGTACTGGCGCGGGTTGGCCGGTACTGGCAGGTTCTCCAGGAACCACTCGTACAGCGGACGGTGGCTTTCGAACTCCAGGGTGCAGATCGAGTGGGTGATGCCTTCGATGGCGTCCGACTGACCGTGGGTGAAGTCGTAGTTCGGGTAGATGCACCACTTGTCGCCGGTCTGGTGGTGATGCGCGTGGCGAATGCGATACATGATCGGGTCGCGCAGGTTCATGTTCGGCGAAGCCATGTCGATCTTGGCCCGCAGCACGCGTGCGCCGTCCTTGAACTCGCCGGCCTTCATGCGGGCGAACAGGTCCAGGTTCTCTTCGACGCTACGGTCGCGGAACGGGCTGTTCTTGCCTGGCTCGGTCAGGGTGCCACGGTATTCCTTGGCTTGTTCCGGGGTCAGGTCGTCGACATAGGCCTTGCCGGACTTGATCAGTTCGACGGCCCAGTCGTGCAACTGGTCGAAATATTGCGAGGCGTAGCGCACTTCACCGGACCACTCGAAGCCCAGCCATTTGACGTCGCTTTCGATCGCGTCGATGTATTCCTGGTCTTCCTTGGCCGGGTTGGTGTCGTCGAAACGCAGGTGCGTGACGCCGCCGAACTCCTGGGCCAGGCCGAAGTTCACACAGATCGACTTGGCGTGACCGATGTGCAGGTAGCCGTTGGGTTCAGGCGGGAAACGGGTGACGATCTGCGTGTGCTTACCCGAATCCAGGTCTGCCTGGATGATCGGCCGCAGGAAGTTGACCGGCACGGCAGGGCCGGTCTTGGCATTCGAGGTAGGGTCGACAGTGGGCTTGCTCATAGGATCCTTGAACGTACAAGTGCATGGCCGTAATGAAGGCCGGACAAAACAAAGCCGCTATCATAGCCGATGCCGTCAAGTACCTGACAGAGCGCACTCTGTAAACCGTCGCATTTAATAGGCCGTAAATGAAAAAACAGCCTCGAAATTCGTGCCCGTCACGCTAAACTGCGCACCTTGGCCGAGACAGGCTGAACCGGTGGCGGGATGGAATGTCCCAAGACCACGAATTCATAAGGTGAGTAACGATCATGACCCAAGTCAAACTGACTACCAACTTCGGCGACATCGTCCTCGAACTGAACGCCGACAAAGCCCCGATCACCGTGGCCAACTTCGTCGAATACGTTAAAGCCGGTCACTACGAAAACACTGTTTTCCACCGTGTCATCGGTAACTTCATGATCCAGGGCGGTGGTTTCGAGCCAGGCATGAAAGAAAAGAAAGACAAGCGTCCAAGCATCCAGAACGAAGCTGACAACGGTCTTTCCAACGACAAGTACACCGTCGCCATGGCCCGCACCATGGAGCCGCATTCGGCTTCCGCACAGTTCTTCATCAACGTGGCGGACAACAGCTTCCTGAACCACAGCGGCAAGAACGTTCAAGGCTGGGGCTACGCGGTATTCGGTAAAGTGACCGCCGGCACCGACGTTGTCGACAAGATCAAAGGCGTGGCCACCACTTCCAAGGCCGGCCACCAGGACGTACCAGCAGACGACGTGATCATCGAGAAAGCCGAGATCATTGAGTGATACTGCTGATTTCAGACTTGCATCTGGAAGAGGAGCGCCCGGACATTACCCGGGCGTTTCTGGATTTACTCGCCGGGCGCGCCCGTGCGGCGAGCGCACTGTACATCCTGGGCGACTTTTTCGAGGCGTGGATTGGCGACGATGCCATGACGCCGTTCCAGCGCTCCATCTGCCAGGCCCTGCGCGACTTGAGCGACAGCGGCACGGCGATTTTCCTGATGCACGGCAATCGCGACTTCATGCTGGGCAAGGCGTTCTGCAAACAGGCCGGCTGCAGCCTGCTGAAAGACCCGAGTGTCGTGCAGTTCAACGGCGAACCCGTGCTGTTGATGCACGGCGACAGCCTCTGCACCCGCGACGAAAGCTACATGAAGCTGCGTCGCTACCTGCGCAACCCGATCACCCTGTTCATCCTGCGGCACTTGCCGCTGCGTACCCGGCATAAGCTGGCACGCAAGCTGCGCAGTGAAAGCCGGGCGCAGACGCGGATGAAGGCCAATGACATTGTCGATGTCACGCCCGAGGAAATTCCGCGGATCATGCAGCAATATGGCGTTAAAACGCTGATCCACGGGCATACCCATCGTCCGGCCATTCACAAGTTGCAGATTGGCGATCTGGCGGCCAAGCGCATCGTGCTGGGGGATTGGGATAAACAGGGCTGGGCGTTGCAGGTCGACGACAGCGGGTTCGCCTTGGTGCCGTTCGATTTCACGCCGCCACCGCAACTCGCAGCCCCCGCGAACTAACGACCAAACACAAAACCCTGTGGGAGCGAGCCTGCTCGCGATTGCGATTGCACATTCAACATATTGGTTGACTGGCTAGCCGCCATCGCGAGCAGGCTCACTCCCACATTGACCGCATTGCAGATCAATGACCGCTGGCAGCAGGCCCCGCCTTCGCCGCAAACGGCGGTTTCGCCAGCCATACGATCACGATCAACCCCATGAACGCCCACCCCAGCAACGTGAAGTAGTCCACGGTGGAGAGCATGTACGCCTGGCTGGTCAACACATGATCGAGCTGCGCATACGCCGGGTTGCTCGCGCCACCCAGTGCATGCAGGGCCTCGCGGGTGGCAGGTTCATAGGTGCTGATGCTTTCGCTCATGTACGCATGGTGCTGGTCCGCCCGGCGAATCCAGATCCACGTGGTCAACGACGCGGCGAAGCTGCCGCCCAAGGTCCGCAGGAACGTCGCCAGGCCCGCGCCATCGGCGATCTGGCTCGGCGGCAGGTCCGACATCAGGATGCTCAGGGTCGGCATGAAGAACAGCGCCACGCCGATGCCCATGAACAACTGCACCAGGGCGATGTGCTGGAAGTCCACTTCGCTGGTAAAGCCGGCACGCATGAAACAGCTCAAGCCAATGGCCAGGAACGCCAGGCCCGCCAACAAGCGCAGGTCGAACTTGTGCGCGTACCTGCCGACAAACGGTGACATCAGCACCGGCAGGAGCCCGATCGGCGCCACCGCCAGGCCGGCCCAGGTGGCCGTATAGCCCATCTGGGTTTGCAGCCATTGCGGCAGGATCAGGTTGATCCCGAAGAAACCGGCGTAGCCCAACACCAGCACCAGGGTGCCGATGCGGAAGTTGCGGTAGGCGAACAGCCGCAGGTTGACCACCGGGTGTTGGTCGGTCATTTCCCAGATCACGAACACCGCCAGCGCAATCACCGAAATGGCCGCGCCGATGAGAATGAAGCTCGATTCGAACCAGTCCAGGTCATTGCCCTTGTCGAGGATCACCTGCAACGCCCCGACGCCGATGACCAGGGAGATCAAACCGACGTAATCCATCGGCTGATGACTGGTCACCACCGGCCGCGCCTTGAGCTGCGAACGCACAACCATGACCGCGAAGATGCCGATCGGCACGTTGATGAAGAAGATCCACGGCCAGCTGTAGCTATCGGTGATCCAGCCGCCGAGGATGGGCCCTGCAATCGGCGCGACCACCGTGACCATCGCCAGCAACGCCAGGGCCATGCCGCGCCTGGCGGGTGGATAGACGGCGATCAGCAGCGTCTGGGTCATCGGGTACAGCGGCCCGGCCACCAGGCCTTGCAGCACCCGAAAGCCGATCAACTCCGGCATCGAAGTAGAAATGCCGCAGAGAAACGAGGCCAGCACGAACAGAATGGTCGCCCACAGGAACAGCTTCACCTCACCGAACCGCCGGCTGAGCCAGCCGGTCAGCGGCAACGCGATGGCATTGCTCACCGCGAAAGACGTGATGACCCAGGTGCCCTGCTCCGAACTCACCCCCAGGTTGCCGGAAATCGTCGGCAGCGCCACGTTGGCGATGGTGGTGTCGAGCACCTGCATGAAGGTCGCCAGCGACAGGCCGATAGTGCTGAGCACCAGGCTGGGGGGCGTGAAAGAGGCGTTATTGCTCATCGCGAATCCTTTGAAACTGGGCGGTCGGTCGCAGCTAACCCTGTGGGAGCGAGCCTGCTCGCGAAGGCGGCATTACATTCAACACTAATGCTGCCTGACCGGACGCTATCGCGAGCAGGCTCGCTCCCACAGGGGGGCGGTGTGATGGCGGATTGGCGAATCAGCGATGGGCGGTCTTGCTGACCGCGGCGCTGTTGTCGTGGATCAATTGCGTGATCATGGCGTCGGCCTCGGTCAACTGGCGGTCATAGATGCCGGTGCTGAACGACGCCTTTTGCGGCGGCTGTTGCGCCAGCACTGGGCCGCTCTGGTCACGCAGGCTCACCTCGACCATGGTCGACAGGCCGACGCGCAAGGGATGTTCGGCCAACTGCTGGGCGTTGACATGGATCCGCACCGGTACCCGCTGCACGATCTTGATCCAGTTGCCGGTGGCGTTCTGCGCCGGCAGCAAGGCGAACGCGCTACCGGTGCCGGCGCCAAGGCTGTCGATGGTGCCGCTGTATCTCACACTGCTGCCGTAGAGATCGGCTTCGATCTCAACCGGCTGGCCGATACGCATGTCGCGCAGCTGGGTTTCCTTGAAGTTGGCGTCGATCCATAACTGATCCAGCGGAATCACCGCCATCAGCGCCTCCCCCGGCTGCACCCGTTGTCCCAGTTGCACAGTGCGTTTGGCGACGTAGCCGGTGACCGGCGCGATCAGGGTGCTGCGGGCGTTGTTCAGGTAGGCCTGGCGCAATTGCGCCGCGGCGGCCATCACGTCCGGGTGCGATGAAACGACGGTGTCATCGACCAGTGCGGCGGTGGTCTTGAGCTTCTGCTGGGCGTTGGCCAAGGCGTTCTGCGCCGAGGTCAGGTCGTCACGGGCGTGGGACAGTTCCTCCTGGGAAATCGCCCCACCGACGGCGAGATTTTTCCGCCGGTTGAAGTTGTCCTGGGCTTTTTGCACTTCGGCTTGCTGGGCGTTGACCTGGGCTTTCATGCCGTCGACGTCGCTGTACAGACCGCGAACCTGACGCACGGTGCGGGCCAGGTTGGCCTGGGCGCTTTGCAGGCCGACTTCGGCGTCGTTCGGGTCGAAGTTCACCAGCACCTGGCCTTCGTGGACCAGATCGCCATCGTCGGCGCCGATGCTGACGACGGTGCCGGTGACCAGCGGGGTGATTTCCACCACGTTGCCATTCACATAGGCATCGTCGGTGCTTTCGCTCCAGCGCCCGTAAAACTCGTGGTAAGCCCAGACGCCCGCGCCGCTCAGCGCGACCACCACGGCCAGGGCCAGCAGCATGAACTTGCGTTTGCCCGAATCGGGGTTGGCCGGGGTGTTTTCAGCGGTTGGCGTTGTATCGGCAGTGGCCATGACAAATTCCTTGAATTATTGGATCAGCGTGGCTGGCGCGGTAGTGGCCGAGGCAATGGCCTCAGGCTGGAAACCGCCGCCCAGCGCCTGTATCAGCTGGATCGACAGGTCGATCTGCTCGGCATTCAGGTTGGCCAGCTGGCGCTGGGCCTGGAGCAACTGCTGCTCGATGCTGAGCACGTCCAGGTAGTTACCGATGCCGGAACCGTAGCGCTGGACCACGGTGTTGTAGGAGTCCTGGGCGATGTCGGTGGCGTGTTGCTGGGCCGCGATCTGCCGGCCGATGTCACGCAACTGGTTGATGCTGTCGCTGACGTCGCCCAGCGCCCTGACCAGGGTCTTGTTGTACTGCGCCACCGCCAGGTCGAAGTCGGCGTCGCGGGAATCGAGGTCGGCGCGCAGACGGCCACCGTCGAAAATCGGCACGGAAATCGTCGGTGCGACATTGAAGAAGCGGCTGGCCGAACCGAACATCGCATCCCCCAACAATGATTCGGCACCGGCCGCAGCACTGAGGTTCAAGTTGGGATAGAACTGGGTTTTGCCGGCTTCGATATTCTTGCTCGCCGCCTCGACCCGCCAGCGCGCGGCTACCAGGTCTGGGCGACGTCCGAGCAGTTCGGCCGGCAGCACCGACGGCAAGGCCACGGCGCCTGGCTTGAGAATGTTCGGCCGGGTGATTTCATTGCCGCGATCCGGGCCTTTGCCAAGCAGCACGGCCAGGGCGATTTTGGCGCTTTGCAGGCGCTTCTCGGCGTCGATCAGATTGGCTTGGGAGGTGGCTTCCAGGCTTTCGGTCTGCTGGAACTGGTACTGGCTGTCGATCCCGGAACTCAGGCGACGCTGGCTCAGATCAAGCATTTGCCGGGTGCGCTTGAGGTCTTCGGCGGACAGGTCATGGACGATGTGTGCCTGCCCCAGGTCGCTGTAGGCACGGGCCACGTCAGCGGACAAGGTCAACTGCGCGGCCTGCTGGTCGACTTCGGCTGCACGGGCCTGACCCAGCGCCGCTTCCCAGGCATCACGCTGACCGCCCCAGAGGTCGAAGTTGTAATTGAAGATGGCGCTGATGTTGCGCACGGTGGAGTAATTGCCTCCCTGCCCCAGCGGGTCCTGGTCCCGGGCCAGACGCGAACGGCTGACGCCGGCGCTGGCATCCAGGGTCGGCATCCGCGCGGCGTCGGCGGCGTAGGCAGCGGCGCTGGCCTGGTGGGCACGGGCGTCGGCGATCTGCATGTCGGGGCTGTCGTGCAGGGCTTCGCGGATCAGGCCGTCGAGCTGCGGATCACCGAGGCTTTTCCACCAATCGCTTTTCGGCCAGGCGGCCTGCGACAGCGTCACGCCGCTGAGGGATTGCCCGGCCTTGAGGTTCTTCGCATCGAGGCTGACGCCTTCGGTGGTCAGGCCGCTGTAGCTGGCGCAACCGGCCAGGGTCATGGCCAACAGCACCAGGCTCAGGCCGGTGCGCAGGGTTTTAATGCTCATTGGTCACCTACCCGCAGCAGGGTGATCGAATCACCGGCCGCTATCAGGATTTTCTTCAGGATCGACTCCAGGGTCTTCAATTCATCTGGAGTGATGGCGCCGGCCAGTTCATTCATGGCTTCGGCGCCGATGTGCGGCAGGCGATCGGCCAGTTTCTGGCCCTCCTCGCTCAGCACCAACTGCACCTGACGACGGTCTGCCTCGGAGCGCTGGCGTACGAGGAAACCTTTCTGCTCCAGACGATCGAGCATGCGCGTCATCGAACCGCTGTCCAGGGACAGGTGCCGACACAGCTCACCCGGCGAATCGACGCCGTACTGGGCAATGATGATCAGCACCTTGAACTGCGCCGCGGTGATGCCGTGGGGTTCCATGTGCGTGTCGATGATCCGGTCCTTGAGCAACGCAGCGCGCCCGAGCAGGAGGCCGAGGTGGCAATTGTGGAAATCTTCTGGCGCGAAATGTTTCATCTGAACACCAATTAGCTGCCTAGGCAGTGAATGTATGTCGAGATATTACTGCCTAGGCAGTCAATGTCAACGTAATTGTTAGGTTGCTTAGCATTTAGTTGACAAATGGCGTCGGATATTGCGACGGATAGATGGGCGTCGTTGCCCCTGAAAACCCTCTGGAAGCCAAACTACCCAACTGGTTAAACTATGCCGCCGCGGCTCAAGTAGCCGGACTGAAGATCACGGGGACATCACAGTGGCCGCTCGACCACCCAAGCATTCGCGACTCACACCGCGCTGGCCAGCGTTGCGCCGCCTCTTCGGCCAGGTATCGGCCGGCCCTGACCGTCACTGCGCACATGCGCGGGTGATTCACGACTACTTTCACCGCAAGGCCTGTTCCCAGGGTTACACCCTCAGCCATAGCCAGCAACGGGTCATCGACTGCATGGCGCAGCACGCCTCAAAGCTGCTGGGCACCACGGGCAAGACCCTGCCCGGGCTTTACCTGCACGGTGCCGTTGGGCGTGGCAAGAGCTGGCTGCTCGACGGTTTTTTCCAGGCGATCCCTCTTGCCCAGAAGCAGCGCCTGCACTTCCACGGTTTTTTTGCCCGCCTGCACGAGGGCATGTTCACCCATCGCGACCAACCGGATGCGCTGGCGACCACGCTGGATGAATTGCTCAGCGATTGCCGGGTGCTGTGTTTCGACGAGTTTCACGTCCATGACATCGGCGATGCGATGCTCATCACGCGGCTGTTCAAGGCACTGTTCCACCGCGGGATCCTGCTGCTGGTCACTTCCAATTACCCGCCGGAAGGCCTGTTGCCCAACCCGCTTTACCATGCGCGCTTCAAACCGGTGATCGACCTGATCAATGCGCGCATGCAGGTCATGGAAGTCGGCGGGCCCCACGACTACCGCAGCCAGGCCAGACAACATGCGCACCAGCTGTTCACCCAGGGCCGCTACGTTTGGCCCGCCACGCTGGCGCAACGCCAGGCATCGAACCTGCCAGGGCCGAACGGACCGGCCATTGCCCTGCCCGTCGGTACTCGCCATCTATCGGCCCGCTACTGCGAAGGACGCACCGTCGGCTTCACCTTCAGCGACCTGTGCGAGCACCCCACTGCGGTCATGGATTACCTGGAACTGTGCCGACGCTTCGATCACTGGATCATCGACGACCTGCCCGACCTCGCCGAGTGCTCGATTGCCGCCCAGCAGCGCTTCATCAACCTGGTCGACGTGTTGTATGACCAGGACAAGCACCTGACATTGCTGGGCCAGCGCTCGCTGCGTGAAAGCCTGGGCGGTGATGCGATCGACCTGGCGCGCACGCGTAGTCGGTTAGGGCAATTGGTGGAGGTGCGGGAGGGGGTTTGAGTTGGGGCAATTTTCTGTGGATTGAAGAAAAAGATCGCAGCCTGCGGTAGCTCCTGAGCCGCTACCATCGTTGGTCCATGCCGCGTCGAAGCTTGTTGTCTGAGTACATATCCGTTGCTGCGGTAACGGCCACTTATGGTTTCGCCCTTACGGCGACTCCCTTTTTCAAACGCCAAAAAGGAAGCAAAAGGCTTTGCCCCACCACTCGGTGCCTCGCTAGGGCTCGGCATGCCATAACGAAGGCATTGCTCCGTGGGTCGCCGCGATGGGCCGTCCCTGGCCCAGCGCGGCTA
>NZ_JAAVXC010000051.1:0-108928 GCF_013416725.1 Pseudomonas sp. SbOxS1 | reverse complement strand
CAGGGACGGCCCATCGCGGCGACCCACGGAGCAATGCCGGAGAGAGGGCATGCCGAGCCACAGCGAGGCACCGAGTGGTGGGGCAAAGCCTTTTGCTTACTTTTTGCTGGGCCGGCACTCCGGCGTTTGGAAAAGTGAGTCGCCGTAAGGGCGAAACCATAAGCCGCCGTTACCGCAGCAATGGATATGTACTCAGACAACAATCTCCCACAGGCGTTGACGTTGACGAACAGGCTCAGGGCGTGAGGGGGCAAGAAAATCAAGATCTAAAGCAAAAGCAAAAGCCGACCGGTCGGCCTGTTTTTCAAGTGCGGGTTACTGCGCGGCCGACACCCGCCACACCTTGTTCCCCACATCATCGGCCACCAATAAGGCGCCTTGCTGATCGATCGCCACGCCCACCGGCCGGCCCATGGCTTGTTCCTCGTCATTGAGGAATCCGGTGAGCACGTCCACCGGTTGCCCGTTCGGCTTGCCGCCGCTAAAGGGCACGAAAATCACTTTGTAGCCGCTGTGCGGCTTGCGGTTCCATGAGCCATGCTGGCCGATGAACGCGCCTTCCTTGAACTGCGCCGGCAACCGGTTGCCTTCGGCAAACGCCAGGCCCAGTGAGGCGGTGTGGGGGCCGACCGCGTAGTCCGGTGCAATCGCCCTGGCCACAAGGTCGGGGTTTTGCGGCTCGACGCGCACGTCGACGTGCTGGCCGTAATAACTGAACGGCCAGCCATAGAAGGCGCCATCTTTCACCGAGGTGATGTAGTCCGGCACCAGGTCGCTGCCGATTTCGTCCCGTTCGTTGACGGCCGTCCACAGCGCACCGCTTCGTGGCTCCCAGGCCATGCCGTTGGGATTGCGCAGGCCGGAAGCGAAGATCCGGTGGTTGCCGGTGGCGCGATCCACTTCCCAGATCGCCGCGCGCCCTTGCTCCTGGTCCATGCCGTTTTCACCGACGTTGCTGTTGGAGCCCACCGTGACGTACAGCTTGCTGCCGTCCTTGCTGGCGATGACGTTTTTGGTCCAGTGGTGATTCAGGGTGCCCCCCGGCAGGTCGACGACCTTGATCGGTTTCGTCTTGATGGCCGTGTCGCCGTTTTCATAGTGGAAGCGCAGCAGGCGGTCGGTGTCGGCAAAGTACAGGTCATTGCCGACCAAGGTCATGCCAAAGGGTGAGTTGAGGTTTTCGAGGAATACCGTGCGGGTTTCGGCAATGCCATCGTGGTCGGTATCGCGCAGCAGTGTGATGCGGTTCGGACTCGGCACGGCGGCACCGGCGCGGCCCATGACTTTTTTGGTGATCCAGCCCTTGATGCCTTTGTTGTCATCGGGTTTGGGCGGGGCGTTGGTTTCGGCGACCAGTACGTCGCCATTGGGCAGCACGTATAGCCAGCGCGGATGATCGAGGTTCTCGGCAAATGCGCTGACCTGGGTGCCGTTGGCTGCGACGGGTTTTGCGCCGTCCGCCCAGCCGATGGCCGGGGCGATGTTCATCGTTGGAAGCAGTGTCTTGTTCGGTTCCGGGAGCTTGGGAGACGGCCCGGTGCCGTCGATGACTTGCAAGCGGGCGGTTTCGCCACAGGCGGCGAGCCCTCCCGCCAGTGCGATAACGAAAACCAGCTGGGACGTGCGCATTGCTGACCTTCCCTATGAATGAAGTGGCTTAAATCATAGAGAAGCGTGGCAGCCCGATGGTTCAACCTCAGCCGCGAGCTTCCTTGAGCAACACGGCAATACCAGGGTGATAGTGGCCGGCTTCATTGCGCAATTTGCGGTAGGCATAGGGGAAATACCAGGCCACGGCGCAGCAGTGCTCCTTTTGCAGGTCATCGACCATGTCCTGCAGTTCTTCGGGGGTGGCGCCTTGCTGGCTTTTGTGCGGAGCGACGAACAGGCAGCCGATTTTCAGGTCGCTGGCGTAGCTGATTTGTTTCGCGTCGCTGGTGATGTCCTGCAGGGCTTGGGTCAGGTTCAGGCTGTTGACCCGCGGCCAGCGCTGCGTGGCCTGCAGCCAGGCGCGTGCTTCGGTGGTGGCGATAAACAGATCGGCGCGGCCATTGCGTTCGCCTTCCTCGGTCTGTTTGCGGGTGGGCGATTGCTGCAGTGTGATCATCTCGGCCATCCACGCGGCGGCAGAGAGCAGGCCGAGGTTGGCTTTTTCGTCGAGCCAGTAGGGTGTCTCGCTGTCGCCGCGCACGGCGTTGTAGCGGTCGATACAGTCGAACCAGCGTTCCAGTACTGGACGCAGGAATTCCAGCTTCGGATTGCTGATGATCATGCCTTGCATGGGGTTCACCCTTGTTATTGTGTTCTGAGGTTGTGGCTATTTGATATCACTGCTGTCAGTGTGGCGCAAGATTGACGTCATTTTATTGATCAGTGGCAGTTATTCGTTGTGGCACCGCGTCTTCAATTGACGCTCCACCCCCAACCCTCTAACCTTCGCCGCTTGTTTCAGGTGCTCTGTGGCTTGGGTCGACAGAGTGAAACAGGGAAGCCGGTGAGTGAGCGCTTCAGTCGATGAAGCCCTGCGATCCCGGCGCTGCCCCCGCAACGGTAAATGAGTGAAAACTGCGTCTGAAGCCACTGCGTCGATCATTGATGCGGGAAGGCGCGCAGTCAGGCATTACGCCGCTCATGAGCCCGGAGACCGGCCTGATCCATCCAAGCGGCATCACGGTGGGCGATGCCAGGCTTCTTGCCGTCTATTCTTGTGCCTGCCCGCCGTTAATCCTGCCTCAACGGAGAGCTCCCCCATGTCTGATACCCCTGATCGTGACGAACGTCATCTGGCGCGCATGCTGCGCAAAAAAGCCGTGATCGACGAACGCATCGCCAATTCCCCGAACGAATGCGGCCTGCTGCTGGTGTTGACCGGCAATGGCAAAGGCAAGAGCAGCTCGGCGTTCGGCATGCTTGCGCGTGCCATGGGGCATGGCATGCAGTGCGGGGTGGTGCAGTTCATCAAGGGGCGCAACAGCACCGGCGAGGAGTTGTTCTTCCGGCGCTTCCCCGAGCAGGTGCGTTTTCATGTGATGGGCGAGGGCTTCACCTGGGAGACCCAGGACCGCCAGCGCGACATCGCTGCTGCCGAAGCGGCCTGGGCAGTGTCGCAGCAACTGCTGCGCGATCCATCGATCGGCCTGGTGGTGCTGGACGAACTGAACATTGCCCTCAAGCACGGCTACCTCGATCTCGACCAGGTGCTCAGCGACTTGCAGGCCCGCCCGCCCATGCAGCACGTGGTGGTCACCGGTCGCGGCGCCAAGCCGGAGATGGTCGAGCTGGCCGATACGGTCACCGAAATGGGCATGATCAAGCACGCCTTCCAGGCCGGTATCAAGGCGCAAAAAGGCGTCGAGCTGTGAACCAGCCTCGACATTGCCCGGCGGTGCTGATTGCCGCGCCGGCGTCCGGTCAGGGCAAGACCACCGTGACCGCCGCGCTGGCCCGGTTGCATCGTAACCAGGGACGCAAGGTGCGCGTGTTCAAGTGCGGTCCGGATTTTCTCGATCCGATGATCCTCGAACGCGCCAGCGGTGCGCCGGTGTATCAGCTGGACATGTGGATGGTCGGCGAGCAGGACAGTCGCCGCCTGTTGTGGGAGGCCGCCAGCGAGGCCGACCTGATCCTGATCGAAGGCGTCATGGGGCTGTTCGACGGTACGCCGTCCAGCGCTGATCTGGCGCGGCATTTCGGCGTGCCGGTGCTCGCTGTGATCGACGGCACCGCCATGGCCCAGACCTTTGGTGCCCTGGCCCTGGGCCTGGCGCGTTACCAGCCGGACTTGCCATTTGCCGGCGTGCTGGCCAACCGCGTGGGTACCCTGCGTCACGCGCAACTGCTCGAAGGCAGCCTGACCGAAGGCCTGCGCTGGTACGGCGCCTTGTCCCGGGAGACCGGGATCGAATTGCCGAGTCGGCACCTTGGCCTGGTGCAGGCCAGTGAGCTGAACGATCTTGATGCGCGCCTCGATGCGGCGGCCGACGCCTTGGCTAGCAGTTGCGAAGTCGCGCTGCCGCCGGCGGTGGAGTTCGCCGCGCCAGATGTGCTGACTGCTGAACCCTTGCTGGCGGGCGTGCGCATTGCCGTGGCCCGCGACGAAGCGTTTGCCTTTACCTATGGCGCCAGCCTCGACTTGCTGCGGGCGATGGGCGCCGAACTGCAGTTTTTCTCGCCGATTCGTGACGCGGGTTTGCCAGAAGCAGACAGCCTGTACCTGCCGGGCGGCTATCCAGAATTGCACCATGTAGCGCTGTCGCAAAACACCTCGATGTTGGCCGCGATCCGCGCTCACCACGCCGCCGGCAAACCCCTGTTGGCCGAATGTGGCGGCATGCTTTATTTGCTCGATTCGTTGACCGATGTCGAGGGGGAGCGTGCAGCGCTGGTCGGTTTGTTGAAGGGTGATGCAGTGATGCAGAAGCGTCTTGCTGCATTGGCTCTGCAATCGGTGGAGTTGCCGGAAGGGTCTCTGCGTGGGCACACCTATCATCATTCGCTGACCAGTACCGAGCTTGAGCCGATTGCCCGTGGTTTGAGCCCTAATGGCGGGCGCGGGGCAGAGGCGGTTTATCGCGAGGGGCGGATGACGGCCTCTTATGTGCACTTTTATTTTCCGTCCAATCCATCGGCGGTTGCCGCGCTGTTTGCGCCTGACCTTTCGGACGCCTTCGCGAGCAAGCTCGCTCCTACAGTTGATCACGTAACCCCTGTAGGAGCTGGCTTGCCAGCGAAGAGGCCATGACTGACAACGCCTTCTCCGACGCCGAACGCGCAGCGGTCTACCGCGCCATCGGCGAACGCCGCGACATGCGTCACTTCGCCGGCGGCACGGTCGAACCCGAATTGCTGCGGCGCCTGCTCGAGGCCGCGCATCAGGCGCCGAGTGTCGGCCTGATGCAGCCCTGGCGCTTTATCCGCATCAGCGACCGCACCTTGCGCAGCCAAATCCAGCGGCTGGTGGAGCAGGAGCGTGTCTGCACCGCCGAGGCCCTCGGTGAGCGTACCGACGAATTCATGCAGCTCAAGGTCGAAGGCATCAACGATTGCGCCGAGGTGCTGGTGGCCGCGCTGATGGACGATCGAGAGCGGCATATCTTCGGTCGTCGCACCCTGCCGGAAATGGACCTGGCCTCGTTGTCCTGCGCGATCCAGAACCTCTGGCTGGCGTCCCGCGCCGAAGGGCTGGGCATGGGCTGGGTTTCGCTGTTCGAACCGCAGGCTTTGGCGGACCTGCTGGGCCTGCCGCCTGGCGCCAAGCCCTTGGCCATTCTCTGCCTGGGACCGGTCAAGGCCTTCTATCCGGCGCCAATGCTGGTACTCGAAGGCTGGGCGCAAGCGCGTCCGTTGAGTGAGCTGTTGTATGAAAATTATTGGGGAGTGAGTCAATGAGTGTGGCGTTGTTGAGTGTCGCCGCGGTAGCGCTGGATGCGCTGCTGGGTGAACCCAAGCGCTGGCATCCGCTGGTGGCGTTCGGCCGTTTTGCCGAGCGCATCGAGCAACGTTTCAATGGCGGCGGTCGCGGTTGGCGCAGCCATGGGGTCACCGCGTGGGTCATCGTGGTGTTGCCGTTGACCCTGTTGGCCACCGCACTTTCCTGGGCGCCTTACCTCGGCTGGATCGTCGAGATTCTCGCGCTCTATTGCGCCCTGGGCATGCGCAGCCTCGGCGAGCACGTCACGCCGGTGGCCAAGGCCTTGCGCAGCGGTGATCTTGAAGAGGCGCGCCAGCGTGTGAGTTACCTGGTCAGCCGCAAAACCAGTGATCTGGATGAAACCGCCGTAGCCCGCGCCGCCACCGAATCGGTGCTGGAAAACGGCAGCGACGCGGTGTTTGCCGCGCTGTTCTGGTTTGCCGTGGCCGGTGCGCCGGGCGTGGTGCTCTACCGTTTGAGCAACACCCTGGACGCGATGTGGGGCTATCGCAACGAACGCTTCGAGCGATTCGGCTGGGCGGCGGCGAAGATCGACGACGTGCTCAATTACATTCCGGCGCGCCTGGTGGCGCTGACCTATGCGCTGCTGGGCAAAACCCGCCTGGCGTTGAAATGCTGGCGCACCCAGGGGCCAACCTGGGACAGCCCGAATGCCGGCCCGGTGATGGCGGCGGGTGCCGGTGCGTTGGGCGTCGAGCTGGGTGGGCCGGCGATTTATCACGGTGAACTGCATCAGCGCCCGACGCTGGGCGAGGGCGTTCCGGCGGATGCCGACGCCATCGACCGCGGCTGGCAACTGGTGCAGCGAGGGGTATGGTTGTGGCTGCTGATTCTGTGCGTGGGGGCTGAATTTTATGCTTGAGCACGGTGGACGATTGCGCAAGGCGGCGCACGATTACGGCATCGACGAAGCCGATTGGCTTGACCTGTCCAGCGGCCTGGCGCCCTGGCCGTTTCCCGTGCCGGAAATCCCGCAACGGGCCTGGGCGCGGTTGCCGGAAACCGATGACGGCCTGGAGCAGGCGGCCTGCGACTACTACGGGACCCTGCAGGCACTGCCGGTCGCCGGTTCGCAGATGGCCATCCAGTTGCTGCCGCGTTTGCGGCGGGCGGGCAAGGTCGGCGTGCTGTCGCCTTGTTATGCCGAACATGCCGAGGCGTGGCGCCGCAATGGTTACATCGTGCGCGAAGTACTGGAGCAGGAAGTCGACTTCTTCGTCGACAGCCTCGACGTGCTGGTGGTGGTCAACCCGAACAACCCGACCGGGCTGAACCTGACGCCCGCCCGGCTGCTCGACTGGCATTCGCGCCTGGCCCCGCGCGGTGGCTGGCTGGTGGTGGACGAGGCCTTCATGGACAACACGCCGCACCTGAGTGTGGCGCCCTTCGCCCATCAGGTCGGCTTGATCGTGCTGCGTTCCTTTGGCAAGTTTTTCGGCCTGGCCGGCGTGCGCCTGGGTTTTGTCCTGGCTGAGCGCAAGTTGCTCAAATTGCTCGCCGAACAGGTGGGTCCGTGGGCGGTCAGCGGACCGACCCGAGTGCTGGGCCAGGCGTGCCTGCGCGACACCGAAGGGCACGTGCGTCAGCGGGTTCGCGCCGATGAGGCCAGTGAGCGGCTGGCAACCTTGTTGACCCGGCACGGCTTCCAACCCCAGGGCGGTTGCGCCTTGTTCCAATGGCTGATCACCGAGCGCGCTGAAGTGCTGCACGAGTTCATGGCCCGGCGCGGCATCCTGTTGCGCCTGTTCACCCACAACAGCAGCCTGCGTTTCGGCCTGCCTGGCGATGCAGCCGACTGGGTACGGCTGGATGCAGCATTCGAAGCCTTCACCAGGGAAAACCAATGACTACCTTGATGGTGCAGGGCACCACGTCCGACGCCGGTAAAAGCACGCTGGTGACAGCATTGTGCCGCTGGGTGACACGCCAGGGTGTCAGCGTGGTGCCGTTCAAGCCGCAGAACATGGCGCTCAACAGCGCGGTGACTGCCGACGGTGGCGAGATCGGTCGCGCGCAAGCGGTGCAGGCCCAGGCCGCCTTTCTTGAACCCCACACCGACATGAATCCGGTGCTGCTCAAGCCCAACAGCGATACCGGCGCCCAGGTGATCATCCATGGGCGTGCGGTCACCACGATGAACGCCGTGGCCTATCACGACTACAAGGCCATCGCGATGCAAGCGGTGCTGGCCTCCCATGAGCGCTTGAGCGCGGCGTATCCGGTGGTGATGGTCGAGGGCGCGGGTTCACCGGCCGAGATCAACCTGCGCGCTGGCGACATCGCCAACATGGGCTTCGCCGAAGCGGTGGATTGCCCGGTGGTGCTGATCGCCGACATCAATCGCGGCGGGGTGTTCGCCCACCTGGTCGGCACCCTGGAACTGCTGTCGCCCACCGAGCAGGCACGGGTCAAGGGTTTCATCATCAACCGTTTTCGCGGTGACATCGCCCTGCTGCAACCCGGTCTCGACTGGCTTGAAGCGCGTACTGGCAAACCGGTGATCGGGGTGCTGCCGTACGTGATGGACTTGCATCTGGAGGCCGAGGACGGTATCGACCAGCGCCAGGCCGACAAGGCCGAGCAGGTGCTCAAAGTGGTGGTGCCGGTATTGCCGCGCATCAGCAACCACACCGATTTCGATCCACTGCGCCTGCACCCGCAAGTGGATCTGCAATTCATCGGCCCAGGCCAGGCGATTCCGGCGGCCGACCTGATCATTCTGCCCGGATCGAAAAGCGTGCGCAGCGACCTAGCCTATCTGCGCGCCAACGGCTGGGAAACCGCGATCTCGCGACACCTGCGCTATGGCGGCAAAGTGCTGGGCATTTGCGGCGGCCTGCAGATGCTCGGAGAGCAAGTGCATGACCCGCTGGGCCTTGAAGGCGCGCCGGGGTCCAGTGACGGCCTGGGCCTGCTGGCATTCGCCACGCAGCTCAAAGAACACAAGCAACTGCGCAATGTGCGCGGTCGCCTGGCGCTGGAGAATGCGCAAGTCAGCGGCTACGAGATCCACGCTGGCGTGACCACCGGCCCGGCCCTGGAGAGCGCCGCCGTGCAGCTGGACGACGGTCGCTGCGATGGCGCGCAGAGTGTTGATGGGCAGATCTTCGGCACTTATTTGCATGGCTTGTTCGAATCCCCGGCGGCGTGCAGTGCGCTGTTGCGGTGGGCGGGATTGCAGGCGGTGCAGGAGGTGGATTACCACGGGTTGCGCGAGCGCGATATCGAACGGCTGGCGGATTTGGTGGAGAAGCATCTGGATACCCGGCTGTTGCGGGAGCTCTGTGGTTTTTGAGGTGGCTGTACTGGCCCCTTCGCGGGCAAGCCTCGCTCCTACAGGTACGGTGAGCGCCTTGTAGGAGCGAGGCTTGCCCGCGAAGAGGCCCGTTGCCTCACTGAAGATTTAAAGGAATCAACCATGCTCCAACTGATCCTCGGCGGCGCCCGCTCCGGCAAGAGTCGCCTGGCAGAAAAACTGGCAACAGACAGCCAGCTGCAAGTGACCTACATCGCCACCAGCCAACCCCTGGACGGCGAAATGAACGAACGCGTCGCCCATCACCGCGCCCGCCGTCCGGCCGAATGGGCGTTGATCGAAGAGCCTGTGGAACTGGCCCGCGTCCTGCGCGAAACCGCCCGGGCCGATCGCTGCCTGCTGGTGGATTGCCTGACGCTGTGGATGACCAATCTGCTGATGCTCGATGACAACCAGCGTCTGACCGCTGAACGCGATGCCTTGCTCGAATGCCTGGCGTCATTGCCGGGTGAAATCATTTTTGTCAGCAACGAGACCGGAATGGGTGTCGTGCCGCTGGGCGAATTGACTCGCCGCTATGTCGATGAAGCCGGTTGGCTGCATCAAGCCCTGGCCGAGCGTTGTCAGCGTGTCGTCCTGACCGTCGCCGGCCTGCCCCTGACTCTGAAAGGAACTGCGTTATGAACCCATCCTGGTGGCTGAACCCGTGCCAATCGATCGACGCCCAGGCAGTCGAGCAGGCGCAAGCCCGTCAACAGCAACTGACCAAGCCGGCCGGCTCCCTCGGCCAGCTTGAGTCGGTGGCAGTACAACTGGCCGGACTCCAGGGGCAGGTCAAGCCGAGTCTGGAACGCTTGTCGATCGCGATTTTCGCCGGTGACCATGGTGTGGTGGCCGAGGGCGTGTCGGCTTATCCCCAGGAAGTCACCGGGCAGATGCTGCACAACTTCGTCAGCGGCGGTGCGGCGATCAGCGTATTGGCGCGGCAGCTGGGCGCCTCCCTGGAAGTGGTCGACCTAGGCACCGTCACACCGTCGTTGAACCTGGCGGGTGTGCGACACCTGAACATCGGGCCCGGCACGGCGAATTTTGCCCAGGGGCCGGCGATGACCGTGGCCCAAGGCGAACGTGCGTTGCAGGCCGGTCGCGACAGCGTGCAACGTGCCATCGCAACGGGCGCGCAACTGTTCATTGGTGGCGAAATGGGCATCGGCAACACCACGGCGGCCAGCGCCCTGGCCTGTGCCTTGCTGGATTGCCCGGTGGCGCACCTGACCGGGCCCGGTACGGGGCTGGATGCGACGGGGGTCAGCCATAAAGCGCAGGTGATCGAGCGCGCGCTGGTACTGCACGGCGCTCAGCGTGGCGATGCGCTGCAAACCCTGTTCAATCTCGGTGGGTTTGAAGTCGCCGCACTGGTCGGTGCCTACCTGGCGTGCGCCCAGCAAGGCATTGCGGTGTTGGTGGACGGGTTCATCTGCAGTGTCGCGGCGTTGGTGGCGGTGCGCTTGAATCCATCGTGCCGGCCATGGCTGTTGTTCGCTCATCGCGGTGCCGAGCCGGGGCATCGCCATGTGCTGGAAGCCCTGGAGGCCGAACCCTTGCTGGACCTCGGCTTGCGCCTGGGCGAGGGCAGTGGCGCGGCGTTGGCCGTGCCATTGTTGCGCCTGGCCTGCGACCTGCACGGGCAGATGGCGACGTTCGCCGAAGCGGCGGTGGCGGATCGCCCGGCATGATCTTGCACCTGGATCTCTTGCGCCACGGTGAAACCGAGCTCGGCGGTGGCTTGCGCGGCAGCCTCGACGACGCGCTGACCGACAAGGGCTGGGCGCAGATGCGCCAGGCGGTGGTGGAGCAGGGGCCTTGGGATCGCCTGGTCAGTTCGCCGTTGCAGCGCTGTGCGCGCTTCGCCGAAGAGCTGGCGGCGCAATCAGGACTGCCGATCGAACTGGACAAAGACCTGCAGGAGCTGCATTTCGGTGCCTGGGAAGGGCAGAGCGCCGCGGCGCTGATGGAAACCGACGCCCAGGCCCTGGGTCTGTTCTGGGCTGATCCTTACTCGTTTACCCCGCCTGAGGGCGAACCGGTCGCGGACTTTTCCGCGCGGGTGCTGGCGGCAGTGGCGCGCTTGCATACGCAGTACGCTGGCGAACGCGTGCTGCTGGTCAGTCATGGCGGGGTCATGCGCTTGTTACTGGCCCATGCCCGGGGCTTGCCACGCGAGCAGTTGCTCAATGTCGAAGTGGCTCATGGCGCGCTGTTCTCGCTGTCGGTCGAGCCCGGTGGCGTCTTGAAGGAAGTGCGCTGAACATGTTGCCATTCTGGATCGCCCTGCAATTTCTCAGCAGCCTGCCGATTCGTCTGCCGGGCATGCCGACGCCCGAGGAACTGGGGCGCTCGCTGCTGTTTTATCCGCTGGTGGGCTTGCTGTTCGGCGGCATTCTGTGGGGGATGAACGGGCTGTTGCTGGGGGCGCCACTGTTGCTGCATGCGGCACTGCTGCTGACGGTGTGGGTGCTGCTCAGTGGCGCGCTGCACCTGGACGGCCTGGCCGACAGCGCCGACGCCTGGCTGGGCGGCTTTGGCGACCGCGAGCGCACGCTGACGATCATGAAGGATCCGCGCAGCGGGCCGATCGCCGTGGTCACGCTGGTGCTGGTGTTGCTGCTGAAGTTCGCTGCGCTGGTCGCGCTGATCGAACAGCAGCAGGCGCTGGCCCTGATCATCGTTCCCCTGATCAGTCGCAGTGCGTTGCTGGGGCTGTTCCTGACCACACCCTATGTGCGTCCCGGCGGTTTGGGCCAGGCCCTGGCCGATCATCTTCCGCGATCGGCGGGCAAGCAGGTGTTGACGGGCAGTGCCTTGCTGTGCGTGCTGATCGCTGGCCTCAACGGCGTTTGGGCGCTGCTGCTGGCGGCGCTGATGTTTGCCTGGCTGAGGCAAGTGATGCTGCGCCGATTGGGCGGCACGACAGGCGACACGGCGGGGGCGTTGCTGGAGCTATTGGAAGTAGCAGTGCTGGTGGGCGTGACGTTGCTCTGAGTCCTTGTAGGAGCGAGGCTTGCCCGCGAAGGGCGCGCCGCGGTCCATCAAGCCGACCGCGTCATCGTTCTTCGCGGGCAAGCCGGATCGCCGCCCGCTCGCTCCTACAGAAGGTTGGGGTTTGATGTAACATAAATTTGCAATCATTTAACCACGGGTATATACACGCACCATGCTCGATTCCCAATGTTTATGCATCAACCTGCGTCGCGCCGCCCGTGGCGTCAGCAGGCATTACGACGGCGCTCTCGATGGCTTCGGGATCAACGTCGCGCAGTATTCTTTGCTGTGCAACCTGCAGCGCCTGGATCAACCGAGTATTTCCACCCTCGCCGAGGCCATGGGCCTGGATCGCAGCACCCTGGGGCGCAATTTGCGGGTGCTGGAAGGCGAAGGGCTGGTGACGCTGGTCGAAGGTGAGGACATGCGCAATCGCATCGTCTTGCTGACCGAGGCGGGCGCCGAGCGCCTGAAAGCCGCCTTGCCGGCCTGGGAAGCGGCGCAACAGCGATTGGTCGATCGCCTGGGCGCGGAAAAGCGTGAGACCTTACTGAAATTGCTGGACGAACTGGCCTGAGGCCAGTTTTTACGATATTAAGCGGGTATATACCCGCGTATGGAGAACAAAAATGACCTCGATGTGGCGTACGTGCGGTTGGGTTTTGCTGGGAAGTGCGCTGATCCTGGCGTTGTCCCTGGGGGTGCGACACGGCTTCGGGCTGTTCCTGGCGCCGATGAGCGCCGAGTTCGGCTGGGGGCGTGAGGTCTTCGCCTTCGCCATCGCCCTGCAGAACCTGATCTGGGGCCTGGCGCAACCCTTCACCGGTGCCCTGGCCGACCGCTTTGGCGCGGCGAAAGTGGTGCTGGTCGGTGGTGTCCTGTACGCGGCGGGGTTGGTGTGCATGGGGCTTTCCGACTCGGCGGTGACCTTGTCCCTGAGCGCCGGCCTGCTGATCGGCATCGGCCTGTCCGGCACGTCCTTCTCGGTGATCCTCGGCGTGGTCGGGCGCGCGGTGCCGCCGGAAAAACGCAGCATGGGCATGGGTATCGCCAGCGCGGCCGGTTCGTTCGGCCAGTTCGCCATGCTGCCAGGCACGCTCGGACTGATCGGTTGGCTCGGCTGGTCGGCGGCGTTGCTGGCGCTGGGGCTGCTGGTGGCGCTGATCGTGCCGCTGGTGGGCATGCTCAAGGACAAGCCGCTGCCGGTCATGGGCCACGAACAGACCCTTTCTGAAGCACTGCGCGAGGCCTGTTCCCATTCGGGATTCTGGCTGCTGGCGTTCGGCTTTTTTGTCTGCGGCTTCCAGGTGGTGTTCATTGGCGTGCACCTGCCGGCCTACCTGGTGGATCAACATCTGCCGGCGACGGTGGGCACCACGGTGCTGGCGCTGATCGGCCTGTTCAACATCTTCGGCACCTATACCGCCGGCTGGCTCGGCGGGCGCATGTCCAAGCCGCGTCTGCTGACCGGCCTGTATCTGCTGCGCGCCGTGGTGATCGCACTGTTCCTGTGGGCGCCGGTGACGACGACCAGCGCCTACCTGTTCGGCATGGCCATGGGGTTCCTGTGGTTGTCGACCGTTCCCTTGACCAACGGCACCGTGGCCACCTTGTTCGGCGTACGAAACCTGTCCATGCTCGGTGGGATTGTTTTCCTGTTTCACCAGCTCGGGTCGTTTCTCGGTGGCTGGCTGGGCGGGGTGGTGTATGACCGGACCGGGAGCTACGACTTGATCTGGCAGGTGGCGATTCTCTTGAGCCTGATGGCTGCGGCCCTGAACTGGCCCGTGCGTGAGCGGCCGGTGGCGCGCCTGCAAAGCCAGATGAGTGCGACATGAACAGCCACTGGCCGCGGGTCCTGATGATCGCCGCCTGTGCCTTGTTGCTGGCCGTGGCATGGTGGGGCTGGCATCAGGGAGGCTTGGCGTTGATGCAGTTGGGCATGGGGGCGTGTTAAAAGGCGGCGTGCAGAAGGATGCTTGCTAGCAGCAAGTGAGGGCGAGTAACTTCAATCTCACACGAATTCTGAAGGAAGCACCGATATGCTGATGCGCTGGTTGGCGGTTCCCGCGTTACTGGTAGCGTTTACCGGATTGGCCCAGGCGGCAGAGTGCCCGGCGCTGTTGCAAGGCTCGTTGCCCAAGTTGCGTGCCAATGAATCCATCGATCTGTGCCAGCGTTTCGCGGGCAAGCCGCTGGTGGTGGTCAATACCGCGAGCTTCTGTGGTTTTGCCCCGCAGTTCAAAAGCCTCGAGGCGCTCAATCAGCGTTACAAGGCGCAGGGACTGGAAGTGATCGGTGTGCCGTCCAATGACTTCAAGCAGGAGTCCAAGGACGGCGCCGAGACCGCCAAGGTCTGCTACGTGAACTACGGCGTGACCTTCACCATGACCGAGCCGCAGAAAGTCCGTGGCGACGATGCAGCGCACCTGTTCAAGGTCCTCGCCGAACAGAGCAGCGCGCCGAAGTGGAATTTCTACAAGTACGTGGTCGATCGCCAGGGCAAGGTGGTTGCAAGTTTCTCCAGCCTGACCAAGCCGGATGATCCCGAGTTCATTGAGGCGGTGGAGAAAGCCCTGGCTTCGCCACCATTGGCCTCGACTCCCTGATCTGTAGGAGCGAGCCTGCTCGCGATGGACTTGAGGGCGCCGCGGGGTGTCAGGCTTCACGCGTAATCGTTGACGTCCATCGCGAGCAGGCTCGCTCCCACAAAAAGCCTTACAAAAAAGCCCCGCCTCTGTGCCAGAGCGCGGGGCTTTTTTGATTCAGGCGGCGAGTCTTTCAGGCTCGCCGACGGTCATCAGAAGCGGTAGGTAGCACCGACACCGAAACCATTCGCCCAGTTTTCATACTTGGAGCTATAGGCCTGGCGGCCGTTGTTATCGTTGACCTTGACCGACTCTTCACGCAGGTACGAGTACGCAACGTCGATGGTCAGGTCGTCGGTCGGGCTCCAGCCGGCGCCCAGGCTGAAAATCGTGCGATCGCCCGTCGGGATGCGTGGCGAACGGTTTTCGTTGTTGGTTGGCGCCTGGTCAACCGACAGGCCGGTGCGCAGCACCCACTGCTTGTTCAGCTGGTAGGAAGCACCGATGGCGTGAGCCCAGGTGTCGTGCCAGTTTTGCTCTTCAGTGATGGTGCCAAAGCCGCGTGCGGCCAGGGCGGCAGGAACGCCTTCGTTCTCCACGGTGATTTCTTTCAGGCGGCTCCAGCGAGTCCAGGTGCTGCCTGCGTAGAGGGTCCACTGGTCGTCCAGTTGGTGAGTGACCGAGAAGTCCACCGACTCAGGCGTGGTGATGTCCAGCGAAGCGTCGAACTTCTGGTTCGGGTTCTGGCCCAGCGCCGCGAGCAGGCCGTAGTTGACCTTGGTGTTGCCTTCGAGCTTGTACTTCACTTTCGAGTGGTAGGTCAGGCCCAGGCGAGTGCTTTCGAGTGCTTGGACCATGATGCCGATGTTGTAGCCGACAGCGGTGTCGTCGCCCTTGATCTTGACTTCACCGTCCGCTGCTGCCGGGTTCAGCGACAGGGCCGATTCCAGCTTGCCGTCGATGCGGTTGATGGTCGGACCGAAACCGATCGACACCTTGTCGTTGAAGGCGTAGCTGACGGTTGGCTGCAGGGTCACGATGGTGACTTCGCTCTTGCTGCCGAAGTAACGGCCGGCGAAGCCGCTCTCGTAGTCGGTCACCAGGCCGAATGGAGCGTAGACGCCGAAACCGACTGCCCACTGGTCATCGAGTGGCTTGACGTAGTAGCCCATGGGCACGCCCATGAAAGGGACCATGTCACCTTTGTTGGTGCCGCCATTTGGGCGGGAGCTGGCATCGCTGATGTCAGCGTGCGCGTCGATGAATGCAACGCCACCGGTCATTTGTTCGCGCTTGAGGCGCGACATGCCGGCAGGGTTGCCAAAAACGGTGGATGCGTCGTCGGCAGCAGAAGATCGCCCGGCAAAACCTGTCCCCATCCCGCTGATGCTTTGTTCGTTGAGGGCAAAGCCACTTGCGAAAAGTTGGGTGGATGCCATGGCAACGGCGAGGCTAATGGTGGTTTTGAGCATTACTTTTTTCATTATTAGAACTCCTGGTGATCACCGGGGCGAAAATTACCAACATTTTCGTCCCAGCGCCATAGGCTGTAATGCTTGATTTAGAGCGGTTTTGTAGGACAATCCGACCAGATTCGCTGCCAGTTGCGCGATCTTTGGATCCAGGGATTTCAGCAGGCGACCAGATTCATCGGTGCAACACAGGTTTGCCAGGCGCAGGTGAAGTCTCTCAGGCGTCCTTGGGGCTGGAAGGTCTGGCGCCAGATGCGGGCCATGCCCAGCAAATCATCTGCTTCGGGGAGGGGGGTGTTCTGTTCTTCGACCAGCAGCCAGGCGATGGCAGTGGCGTAACGCAGGTTGACGGTCAATTCCAGGTGCGGGCCACTGAGGAAAGCATGCTGGCTGGCCAGGCCACGTACCAGGCTTGCACGTTCCGGGTCGAGTGCCAGGTAATGGTCCCAAAGTGCCTGGTGGCGGGGTTCGGCGATTCGGTACAGGCCGTGTCCACGGCGGTCATGCAGGGCGGAACCAAGGGCTGACTGGCTGGCAGCGATGCCTAGCAGCAGGGATTCGGCAGTTGCGCTATGGCATCCAAGGTAGAGCAAGGTCGGACGGATCACATAGCGGCACAGTTCGCTGGCAGCGATACCCATAAAACCCTCGATACATCAATTTGGCGACGAACCTGAAAGGCTTTGGCAGCGGTGAATCGACTCAGGCTCGTCGGAAGCGGATCAACCCGCTTGAGTTGAAGTCTAGTGTCATATTCACCGCGTAAAGGTCTGTTTTTAAAATATTTGTGCTTGCGAGTTATAAACCTTATACCTATCCGTGCTTAGTCATCGTGAAACGTCGGGCAACAAAAAGCCCCGCTTTTCGGGCGGGGCTTCTGGTGTTTCAGCCGTGCTGGCGTTTCAGGCAACCAGGGCCTGACGCGTACGCTCGATCACCGCCTGCAGCGGTTCGGCGCTGGAGTACTGGTCGGGATACAGGCGTTCGCTGTGACGGGCGATGCCGTGTTCGTTGACCAGGGTGAAGCTGAAACAGCCTTTGCGAGCGGCCATGATCAGGCAGTTCATCGGTGCAAAAGCGTTGGTGAGGGTGCGGATGGCATCCTGGGTGTGGATTTGAGTAGACATAGTCATGGGTGTTCCTACAAGCGACACGGATAAGAGCCGTGCAAAATTAAAACGTTCCAGTAACGACGACCACCGTTGGTCGAACGAAGAACCCGACTGGAACAAAGCAGCCAGTTTGAAGCGCTGATAATTGGCGCGCTTGGGCTGGCAGGTAGGTACTTAGGAGGGCAGGCAGCACATCAAGGGCAAAGGTTCTGGGCCCGGGGTGAAGATCCTGATCAATTTGCAGGCTGGTTCGGTCAGAGTAAGCGAGCCTGGCAACACCCTTTGCTTTCGATTCAAAGGCTGTGTTGGCGCAAGATTTACCTGGAAACCATCGAGGTGGTCGATCCCGCTTTTTCGGTAGCGGCTTCCTGTGGGAAGGCTGCGCCGGGGGGATTTGTTCGACCAGAATTGACTTTCAGCTTGGTACTAACGCCGCGGATACTAACGGATTGATCAGGCAAAGGGAAGTGTGCTTGCAAAAAAACCTGGATGTCCGCTTGGCTTCATCCTTCGTCGGCTGCTGGTCGAGGCCTGGAAACTGTTCGGTTATCGTGCGCAATCCGACCGGTGGTCATCGCTGAAAGCGGCCTGGAGCGCGGGTTTCCCGGGGGGTTATCCCCAGCAATCAAGAAAAATGCGCCGAAAAAACCCAGTGATATAACCGTCCCGAAGGTAGTTGTGCACATTAGTTGCGCGGACTGTCACCGCGCTGTCATCCAGCCTTCAAACGCAGTGGGTGCCTGTAACCAAAATTTAAGTCAATGAAAAATATCGTCTTTTTTAACTGGTGAAAAAATCGTCAGTTTGACTGCAGGCCCCATTCCATAAGCCTTTGCGCGAGTTCAATGGCGGTTGTCCACTGAGTTATCCACAGCTTCTGTGGATTGTCCCGAGCGCTTGCTCTAGGACGGGCGTGCCGGGTTTTTTTCGGCTTTACCTGTAAGAAAAAGAGAGTAGAGTGGCGCGCCTTCCGATCTGCCCACAGTGCTTTATGAAGTTTCGTACACCGCCTCCTTCCTCTTCCGTCAAATCGTCCACGGTTGCCTCACCCAAGCGCATTTCGATGCGGGTGGCCGAGTGGTTGCTGGACAGCCCGCGCCTGGGCGAAAACCCCAACGTCAAACACATCGCCGGACGTTTGCTCAAGCAACCGGCCCGTGAAGGTGTCGTCGCTGCGCAGAGCCGGCTGGGGCAATTGATGTGCCGTGAATGCGGCAATGCCCGGGATCGCCGGATTGGCCAGGATCTCTTGCGTCAGGCCGCGCGGGCAGGGGACCTGCGCGCGCAGCAGGAACTGGGCTTGCTCGAAGACTGAGCTGTCCAAGACCTGGCGCCTTGGTTAACCTTCAAGCTTTATTTGAATGGCAGGAGTGGCTATGGCTATGGACTTGACCAGCGCATTGCTGGGGCTGGCGGGCGCGGCCTTGCCGCTGCTGGTGTTGGCCTGGCAACTGCAACGTCGGGCGAGCGCCGCTCAGGCCCAGGCGTCGCTGCTGGAAGAGCGCCTGGCCACGGCACATCTGGCGCAGGATGGCCTGAATGCGCAGCTCGAGGCCTGTCGCGATGAAGTCGTCGACCTGGGTCAGGCCAACGCTGCCAAACAGGCAGACCTCGCCGCCGTGCGGCGTGAGGTCGAGCTGCTGCAGATCGAGCGTGACGATGCCCGCGATGCGGCCCACGCCTGGAATATCGAGCGCGCCGGCAAAGAAGCCGAACTGCGCCGCCTCGACGCCCAGGCCGCGTCGCTCAAGGCCGAGTTGCGCGAGCAACAGGAAAGCCATCAGCAGCGCCTCAACGACCTGCAGGGCTCGCGAGACGAGCTGCGTGCGCAGTTCGCCGAGCTGGCGGGGAAAATCTTCGATGAGCGCGAGCAGCGTTTTGCCGAAACCAGCCAGCAGCGCCTGGGGCAGTTGCTCGATCCATTGAAGGAGCGCATCCAGTCTTTTGAAAAGCGCGTCGAGGAAAGCTATCAGGCCGAAGCCCGGGAGCGCTTCTCCCTGGCCAAGGAGCTGGAGCGCCTGCAGCAGCTCAACCTGCGCCTGAGCGACGAGGCCACCAACCTGACCCGCGCCTTGAAAGGACAGAAAACCCAGGGCAACTGGGGCGAATTGATTCTGGAGCGCGTGCTTGAGCACGCGGGGCTTGAGAAGGGGCGCGAGTACCAAACCCAGGTCAATCTCAAGGGCCCGGACGGCGAGCGTTTCCAGCCGGACGTGATCATTTACCTGCCGGGCGACAAGCAGGTGGTGGTCGACTCCAAGGTCAGCCTGACGGCCTATCAGCAGTACGTGGCGGCCGAAGACGAAGCCATCGGCCAGATCGCCATCAAGCAGCACGTGCTGTCGTTGCGCAATCACGTCAAGGGCTTGGCCGGCAAGGACTACAAACGTCTCGACGGCTTGCACAGCCTGGACTTCGTCCTGTTGTTCGTGCCGATCGAAGCGGCGTTTTCCGCCGCGTTGCAGGCAGAGCCCACACTGTTCCAGGAAGCCTTCGACCGCAACATCGTGATCGTCAGCCCGACCACGCTGCTGGCGACCCTGCGAGTCATCGACAGCCTGTGGAAGCAGGAGCGGCAAAGCCAGAACGCACGGGAAATCGCCGAGCGGGCCGGGTGGCTGTACGACAAATTCGTGCTGTTCATCCAGGACCTGGACGAAGTCGGTAATCGCTTGCAGCAACTGGACAAGGCCTACAGCTCGGCGCGCAACAAGCTGACAGAAGGCCGCGGCAACCTGGTCAGCCGCAGCGAGCAGCTCAAGTTGCTGGGGGCGCGGGCGAGCAAGAGCCTGCCAGCTGACTTGCTGGAGCGGGCGATGACGGATGTGGATGGGTTGGTCGAATTACCGGAATAGGCCAAAAAGCATCGCGGGCGAGCCCGCTCCCACAGGGTTAAGGGTTGCCCACAAAATCTGCGTCCAACGCAAAACCTGTGGGAGCGGGCTTGCCCGCGAAGGCGTCAGAGGCCATGCCACGGGATTAAAGCCAACAACATTACAACGGCAAATGCCGACTCAACAACGCCCGCAACGCCGCCGGCTTCACCGGTTTGGCCAAATAATCCAACCCCGCCGCATGCACCTGGGCCATCGTCTCGGGTCGGCCGTCGGCGCTGATCACCACGCCGGGCACCGGCTCGCCCAATCGTGTGCGCAGCCAGGCCATCAGCTCGGTCCCGGTTTCGCCGTCGTCCAGGTGGTAATCCACCAGCGCCAGTTGCGGGCGCAAGCCATCGCCGAGCAGGGCCATGCACTCCTGGCGGTTGCGTGCGGTCCAGACCTGGCAGCCCCAGCGGGTGAGCAGGCTGTTCATGCCGATCAGGATGCTGTCTTCATTGTCGATGCACAGCACATGGGCGCCGCTGGGCAGCTTGCCATTGAGTTCGACCACCTTGTTCGGCAGCGCGGCTTGCGCGCGGGCCAGGGGCACGCTGACGCTGAACACGCTGCCGCGCCCCGGCCATGAGCGCACGCGCAACGTGTGCCCCAGCACGCGACATAATCCGTCGGCGATCGCCAGCCCCAGCCCCAGCCCTTTCTCGGCGCGGGTCTGATGGCTGTCGAGGCGTTTGAATTCTTCGAAGATCACCTGTTGCTTGTCTTCCGGTATGCCTGGCCCACGGTCCCACACTTCCAGGCACACCTCGCCCTGGCGACGGCGCACGCCCAGCAGCACCGGCCCTTTGGCATAACGGAAAGCGTTGGTCAGGAAATTCTGCAGGATGCGACGCAACAACTTGATGTCGCTGTCGATGCGCAACTTGCTGCTCCTGACGCGAAATTCCAGGCCCTGGTCCCGCGCCAGCGCCTTGAACTCGGCACCCAGGGTAGTGAACAACTCATCGAGCGCGAACGGCTTGGCATCCGGGTTGATCTTGCCGTTTTCCAGGCGGGAGATATCCAGCAGATCGCTGATCAGGTCTTCGGCCGAGCGTAGCGAACTGTCCAGGTGCTGGACCAGTTTTTGCGCCTCCGTGGACAAACCGTCGTCCTGGTGGGTCAGGGCGGCGGAGAACAGGCGCGCGGCGTTCAGCGGTTGCATCAGGTCATGGCTGACGGCCGCCAGGAACCTGGTTTTCGACTGGTTCGCGGCCTCGGCGGTGCCCTTGGCTTCGGTCAGGGCTACGTTGAGTTGCGACAGCTCGTGGGTGCGTTCGGTGACGCGCTGTTCCAGGCCCTCGTTGGCCTCGGTCAACGCCTGCTCGGCTTCGCGGAACGCGGTGATGTCGGTGAAACTCATGACGAAGCCACCACCGGGCATCGGGTTGCCGATCAGTTCGATCACCCGGCCGTTCGGGAACAGCCGCTCGGACGTGTGCGCCCGGCCCTGGCGCATCCAGTGCAGGCGCCGCGCGACGTGCACTTCGGCTTCACCGGGGCCGCACAGGCCGCGTTCGGCGTTGTGGCGGATGATGTCGGCAATCGGCCGGCCGACGCTGATCAGGCCGTCCGGGTAGTTGAACAGCTCCAGGTAGCGGCGGTTCCAGGCCACCAGTTTCAGCGACTGGTCGACCACGCTGATGCCCTGGGTGATGTTCTCGATCGCGCCTTGCAGCAGCGCGCGGTTGAATTGCAGGACTTCCGAGGCTTCGTCGGCGATGCGCACGACGTCTTCGAGCTGCATCTCCCGGCCTTCGATGGCGGCTTTCACCACGGCGCGAGTCGATGAAGCGCCCAGCACACCCGCAAGCAATCGCTCGGTGTGGGCGATCCATTCGTCATCGGCGTTCTGGTTCGGATTGAAGCCCTTGCCCTGGCGGTAGGCAAAACGGATGAAGCTCTGCCGGGCGCGTTCTTCACCGACGAAGCGTGCGGCCAGTTGCAGCAGGTCGTCGATCTGTACCGCGAGCATCGAGCGGGCGCTGGGCCGGGCGCTGATTTCCTGGCCGATAAAACGACCGGCCTGCCAGTGCTCCGATACGCGGGTGCGCGACAGCACCGAGACCCAGGCGAACAGCGTGAAGTTGCCCGCCAGCGACAGCACCACGCCTTGGGTCAGCGGGGTGATCGGCAGGTTAAGCGGGTTGCTGTGCAGCCAGGCCAGGCCTGGGAAACTGCTCAGGGACAAACCGAGGCTGTGGGCGGCAATCGGCAGGATCAGCGTGTAGAACCACAGGAATGTACCGGCGGCGAGGCCGGCGAATACGCCGCGGCGGTTGGCCTGTTTCCAGTACAGCGCGCCGAGCATCGCCGGTGCCAGTTGCGTCACGGCGGCGAAGGCAATCTGGCCGATGGTCGCCAGGCTGGCGGTCGATCCCAGCAGGCGATAACTGACGTAGGCCAGCAGCAGGATGACCACGATGGTCACGCGGCGCACCGACAGCATCCACTGGCGGAACACCTCGAACGGGCGCTCGGCATTGTTGCGGCGCAGCAGCCAGGGCAGCAGCATGTCGTTGGAGACCATGGTCGACAGCGCCACGCTGGCCACGATCACCATGCCGGTGGCCGCCGATGCGCCGCCGATAAAGGCCAGCAACGCCAGGGCCGGGTGAGCCTGGGCCAGTGGGAGGCTGATGACGAAGGAGTCCGGCAGCACGGAGCTGGGCAGCAGCATCTGGCCCGCCAGCGCGATGGGCACGACGAACAGGGCCGCCAAGGCCAGGTAGGCCGGGAACACCCATTTGGCCAGGCGCAGATCCTGCGGGTCGATGTTCTCGACCACGGTCACGTGGAACTGCCGCGGCAGGCAGATGATCGCCATCATCGCCACGCCGGTCTGCACCACCATGGATGGCCAGTTGATGGTCTCCTTCCAGTATTCCTCGAGGCGCGGGGCGAGCATGGCCTGGTCGAACAGGTCATCGAAGCCGTCGTACAGGCCGAAGGTCACGTAGGCGCCAACCGCGAGGAAAGCGAACAGCTTGACCAGCGACTCGAACGCGATCGCCAACACCATGCCGCGGTGGTGTTCCGTGGCGTCGAGGTTGCGCGTGCCGAAGACGATGGTGAACAGCGCCAGGACCAGGGACACCACCAGTGCGGTGTCTTGCGCGCGAACCCCCATGGCATCGGCGCCGGCACCGATCAGCAGGTTCACCCCGAGCACGATACCCTTGAGCTGCAACGCGATGTAGGGCAGCACGCCGACCAGGCAGATCAGGGCCACTACCACCGCCAGGGATTGCGATTTGCCATAGCGGGCGGCAATGAAGTCGGCAATGGAGGTGATGTTCTCCTGCTTGCTGATCATCACCATTTTTTGCAGGACCCAGGGCGCACCGATCAACAACAGGATCGGCCCGAGGTAGATCGGCAGGAAGGACCACAGCTGCTCAGCCGCCTGGCCCACCGCGCCGAAGAAGGTCCAGCTGGTGCAGTACACCGCCAGCGAAAGGCTGTACACCCAGGCCCGCATCCGCGGCGGCAGGGGCGCGCTGCGACGGTCGCCGTAGAAGGCGATGGCGAACATGATGGCCATATAGGCCAGGGCGACGACGGCAATCAGCCCACTGGACAGCGACATGGGAACTCCAGGCAACCAAAGACACCCGGGCCTCCCGCCCGGACTGACAGTCTCGCACGATGGCCGGGGTTAGTCAGTGTCGACCAAGGTCGTGCGTGGCGGGGTGTCGCAGCAGATTGATGGTGCCTGTGCTGGCCTCTTCGCGAGCAGGCTCGCTCCCACAGTGGAACACCGTCAAATGTGGGAGCGAGCCTGCTCGCGAATGGCGGCCTTACTGATTCAACGCAATCTCGATCAACCGATGCAACTCCTCAACCTCCAGCGGCGCCTCGGAAAACAGGATGCGAAACACGATAGGCGCAGCCACCATGTTGATCAGCCGGTCGACGCCAGGTGTGGGCTGGTCCGGGTAGCGATCGAGGATGACCTGCAATTGCCCGCCAATGATCGTCGCGCAATAGCTTGGCTTGAGGCTCGATTGCACGTCGCGCAGCATGTTGCGCCCAGGCGCGGAGCTCATTTCATCCAGGTACTGATCCGCCCAGGCCCGCACATCGCCCAGCAGGCTGCCGGTCTTGGGCGACTCGCTTTCCGGTTGCATGCGGGCCAGGGCGACGTCCGCCAGTAGCGCCGACAAGTCCCCCCAGCGCCGATAAATGGTCGAAGGCGTGACCCCCGCGCGCGCGGCAATTTGCGGCACGGTAACGCTGGCGCGGTCTTGCTCTTCGAGCAGTTCGCGCACGGCGGTATGGATCGATTCCTGTACCCGGGCGCTGCGGCCGCCGGGACGTAAAGTGGGCGCTGTCATTGCGTGTTTCCTGTTTCGCGGGGCTCTGTAGGGCCATGCACCTGACCTTAACACAAAGAATTTGCTTTAAGCGCCGGTCGGTAGCACACTCCGCAAAAGCAAAAAATTAGCTTTTGTGGAGTGTGTCCATGTCCAGTTCTCATTCACACCGTGCAAGCCTGGGGTTCCTGGCCATCACCTTGCTCAGTTTCCTGGCGGCTTCGACGGCGCCGACGCCCTTGTATCACTTGTATCAGGAGCAGCTGCAGTTTTCGGCGGCCATGCTCACCCTGATTTTCGGCGTGTATGCCCTCAGCCTGCTGGCCGCGCTGCTGACGGTGGGTTCGCTCTCGGACTACTTGGGGCGCAAGCCGGTGATTTTCACTGCTGTCGTGCTCAATGGCGTGGCAATGCTGTTGTTTATTGAGGCCGACAGCGTCGCCTGGCTGATCGGTGCCCGGGTGCTGCAAGGTTTCGCCACCGGCATGGCGACAGCGGTGCTCAGTGCCACCTTGCTGGATGTCGATCGCCAGCAGGGGCCGCTGATCAACAGCGTTGCGCCCTTGCTCGGCATGGCCATGGGCGGCTTGGGTTGCGGCCTGTTGGCGGAGTTTGCACCCGCGCCCCTGCAGCTGACTTACTGGCTGCTGCTTGCCCTGTTTGCGTTGCAGGCCGTGTATGTCTGGCGTTTGCCAGAGAGCGTATCGCCCCAAGCCGGGGCCTGGGCATCGTTGCGCCCGACACTGCATGTGCCCGTTCAGGCGCGTTCGACCCTGTGGCGGGTATTGCCGCTCAACGTGGCGACCTGGGCGCTCGGCGGTTTTTACGCATCGCTGGCACCCTCGCTGGTGCGTACGGCCACCGGTTCGACCTCGAACCTGATTGGCGGAGCAACGGTCGCGGCCTTGACGTTGACCGGCGCCTCGATGATTTTCACCCTGCGCAATCAACCCGCCGGCAAAGCGCTGCAGCTGGGCACAAGTTTGCTGCCGGTGGGTATCGTGCTGATCCTGCTGGGCGTCCACAGTGCGAGTCTGCCGCTGTTTTTCCTGGGCACGCTCGTGGCCGGCTGTGGTTTCGGTGCCGGATTCCTCGGTGCCGTACGCAGCCTGGTGCCACTGGCCTTGCCCCATGAACGGGCAGGATTGATGTCGGCGTATTACGTGCTCAGTTACCTGGCGTTCTGCCTGCCGTCGTTCCTGGCCGGAAACCTGACGCATGCGTTCGGCTTGGTGGCGACTGCCGATGGCTATGGCGTGGGGCTGATTATCCTGTCCGTCGGCGCGTTGCTGATGTCGTTGCGTCGGCGCAGGGCCAGGGTGTGCGTTGCAGGTGATTGATTGTTTATCTGCAAAATAGATAACAGTTAGAGATATTACCCGTTATATAGATATTCGATCCGGATCTAAGATGGGCTCCACCTCACGAGAGGACAGGAGTTCGCCATGACATGCCCCAATACCATTAAATCCGGAATCAAACCGTTCAGCCATTTGCAGCACCCGCGCGAAGTCATCCGCCAGTTCACCCCCAACTGGTTCGCCGCCACCATGGGCACCGGGGTGCTGGCCTTGGCACTGGTGCAATTGCCCGTTGCCAGTCCGGTGCTGCGCGCCATTGCCGAAACCCTTTGGTTGTTCAATATCGGTCTGTTCCTGTTGTTCACGGCGCTGTACGCGGCGCGCTGGGTGATGTTTTTCGATGAGGCGCGGCGGATTTTCGGCCACTCCACGGTGTCGATGTTTTTCGGCACGATCCCCATGGGCCTGGCGACCATCATCAACGGCTTCCTGCTGTTCGGCTTGCCGCGCTGGGGCGAGGGTGTGATCCACCTGGCCGAGGCCTTGTGGTGGCTGGACGTGGCGATGTCGGTGGCGTGCGGGGTGCTGATTCCCTTCCTGATGTTCACTCGCCAGGAGCACAGCATCGATCAGATGACCGCGGTCTGGCTGCTCCCTGTGGTGGCGGCGGAAGTGGCGGCCGCCAGCGGTGGTTTGCTGGCGCCGCACCTGGCCGATGCCCATGGGCAACTGGTGATGCTCGTGACCAGCTACGTACTCTGGGCATTTTCCCTGCCGGTGGCGTTCAGCATCCTGACGATTCTGCTGCTGCGCATGGCGCTGCATAAACTGCCCCACGAAAACATGGCCGCTTCGAGCTGGCTGGCACTCGGGCCGATTGGTACCGGTGCACTGGGCATGTTGCTGTTGGGCGCCGATGCGCCGGTGATCTTTGCCGCCAACGGTTTGCCGGGTGTCGGTGAAATTGCCGCGGGGCTGGGCCTGGTCGCCGGGATCACCCTGTGGGGCTTTGGCCTGTGGTGGATGCTGATGGCCGTGCTGATCACCCTGCGTTATCTGCGCGCCGGTATTCCCTTCAATCTCGGCTGGTGGGGTTTCACCTTTCCGTTGGGTGTCTATTCTTTGGCAACGTTGAAACTGGCCAGCATGCTGCACCTGACGTTTTTCAGTGTCTTTGGTTGTGTGCTGGTGAGCCTGCTGATCGTGATGTGGCTGATCGTCGCCAAGCGTACGGTGCAAGGTGCCTGGCGCGGCGAGCTGTTCGTCTCGCCGTGCATTGCAGGATTAAAGAAATAACCGGCAAAGATTAGGTAATGTGTGGCCTGGATCGGCGTGCGACATTCCAAGACTGTATCCACGCCACTCGCTACCTATTCATAAGCTTCAGGGACACATGGAAGATGAGTCACCCTTCACAGTTCACCTTGCTGCGCACCCGGCGTTTCCTGCCGTTCTTCGTGACCCAGTCCCTCGGGGCGTTCAACGACAACATCTTCAAGCAGTCGTTGATCCTCGCCATCCTGTACAAGCTGTCGATCGAAGGTGACCGTTCGATCTGGGTCAACCTGTGCGCGTTGCTGTTCATCCTGCCGTTTTTCCTGTTCTCGGCGCTGGCCGGGCAGTTCGGCGAGAAATTCGCCAAGGACGCGTTGATCCGCCTGATCAAGCTCGGGGAGATCGCCATCATGGCGGTGGGCGCGGTGGGCTTCCTGTTCGATCACCTGTCGTTGATGCTGCTGGCGTTGTTCGCCATGGGCACGCACTCGGCGCTGTTCGGGCCGGTGAAGTACTCGATCCTGCCCCAGGCCCTGCGTGAAGATGAACTGGTGGGTGGCAATGGCCTGGTGGAAATGGGTACTTTCCTGGCGATCCTGGCCGGAACCATCGGCGCCGGCATCATGATGTCGTCCAGTCACTATGCGCCGGTGGTGTCCACCGCGATCATCGCTATCGCCGTACTCGGTTACCTGGCCAGCCGCGGCATTCCGCGGGCGGCAGCGGCCTCGCCGCAAATGCGCCTGAACTGGAACATCTTCAGCCAGTCCTGGGCCACGCTGAAACTGGGCCTTGGGCAGACCCCGGCGGTGTCGCGCTCGATCGTCGGTAACTCCTGGTTCTGGTTTGTCGGGGCGATTTACCTGACGCAGATCCCGGCCTATGCCAAGGAGTGGATGCACGGCGACGAAACCGTCGTGACCCTGATCCTCACGGTGTTCTCGGTCGGCATCGCCGTGGGTTCGATGCTCTGCGAGAAGCTCTCCGGGCGCAAAGTCGAAATCGGCCTGGTGCCGTTCGGTTCCTTCGGGTTGACCGTGTTTGGCTTGTTGCTGTGGTGGCATTCCGGCGGTATTGCGGAAAGTGTCGACGGTCATGGCTGGCTCGAGATCCTCGGTTTTGGCCATGCCTGGCTGGTGTTGCTCGACATCCTCGGCCTGGGGGTGTTCGGCGGTTTCTACATCGTGCCGCTGTATGCCCTGATCCAGTCACGCACCGCCGAGAACGAACGGGCCCGGGTGATCGCCGCCAACAACATTCTCAACGCGCTGTTCATGGTGGTGTCGGCGATCGTCTCGATCATCCTGCTGAGCCTGGTCAAGCTGTCGATCCCGCAATTGTTCCTGGTGGTGTCGTTGCTGAACATCGGCGTCAACGCCTACATCTTCAGGATCGTTCCCGAGTTCACCATGCGTTTCATGATCTGGCTGCTCAGCCATTCCATGTACCGCGTGGAGCATCGCAACCTGGACCTGATTCCCGATGAGGGGGCGGCGTTGCTGGTGTGCAATCACGTGTCGTTCGTCGATGCCTTGCTGATTGGCGGCGCGGTGCGTCGGCCGATCCGCTTCGTGATGTATTACAAGATCTATAACTTGCCGGTGCTCAATTTCATCTTTCGCACCGCAGGGACGATTCCTATTGCGGGCCGTCAAGAAGACATCCAGATCTACGAAAAGGCCTTCACGCGCATCGCGCAGTACCTGAAGGACGGAGAGTTGGTGTGCATATTCCCCGAGGGCAAGTTGACCGCCGATGGCGAGATCAACGAGTTCAAGGGCGGGCTCACGCGCATTCTCGAAGAAACCCCGGTGCCGGTCATTCCCCTGGCATTGCAGGGGTTGTGGGGGAGCTTCTTCAGCCGCGATCCGGGCAAGGGGCTGTTTCGCCGCTTGTGGTCGCGGGTGACGCTGGTGGCGGGGCCGATGGTGGCTGTTGAAACAGCGCAGCCGGCCCGGTTGCAGGCAATGGTGGGTGAGTTGCGTGGCGCGGTGCGCTGACCCGGATATCACCCCGCCATCGTCAGCCGATTACGCCCCTCGCGCTTGGCGACGTACAGTGCGCTGTCGGCCCTACGCAACAGGCTCTCGGCGGATTCGCCGGGCAGCAGGGTTGAGCAGCCAAGGCTGATTGTCAGCTCCACGGTGCGGCCATCGGCGGGATAATCTTCGGTCTGCGCTGCGAACCGTAGGCGCTCGCCGACCAGGGCCGCCGCTTCCCGGCTGGTGTTGGACAGCAGGATCAGGAACTCTTCGCCCCCGTAGCGAAACACCATGTCGACGTTGCGCAGCTGGTTCTTGATCGAGGCGGCCACGGCCTTGAGCACGTCATCGCCGGCACTGTGCCCATGGGTGTCGTTGATCTGCTTGAAGTGATCGATGTCCAGCATCAACAACGACAGGGGCTGCATATGACGTCGAGCCAGTTCGATTTCCCGCTGCAGCGTCTGGTCCATGGCGATGCGATTGCCGGTGTCCGTCAGCGGGTCGCGCAATGCACTCTGGGTGGCGGCGCGGTACAGCAGGGTATTGCGCATCGGATAGAGCAGCGCGGCCAGCAGGGACTCGAGGCTGGCCTGCTCCTGTTCGCTGAAGCGCTGGTTACGGCGAAAGATCAGTTCGCCCAGGTGCTCGCCTTCGTGGCTCAGGCTGTAGCTGATCGAATGGTGACCTCGCAGGCCGAATTCCAGGCGCAAGTCGCTGCTCTTGTGCAGGTAGCTCAAGGCATCAAGGGGCACCAGTCGCTGGATTTCGCGGTAGAACAGCCCGAGTATGCGTTGCGGCTCAAGACTGGTTTGCAGCTGCAGGTTCAATTGCTGGCGCAGTTGCGCAAGGCTGACGGGCCTCTCCAGGATCGGTGGCTGCTGACCAAACCCCAGGCGTTGCAATTTGGCGCTGTCAAAGTCAATTGCGTTGGTCTGGGAAGGTGGTTTCATATGGCGTGCGCCCTTGAGCAGTAAGGCTGTCTTACAAGCTGGGTGCGAGCGGCTCTTGGCCGCGCGTCATACTGGTCCGTCAGTCCCTTGGGACATTTCGTACAAGCTTAATCTGCTTTATCGCAGATTAGTAATCCGCAATTTGGCCGCGAAGCCGCGGCTTTTCCACAGCGGGTTCGGGCAAATACACAGCGAAAGTCGTGCCATTTAGCAACTTTTATATAAAAACCCTTATCTATCAATGGGTTGATAAGCGCTAAAGTGGAGGATGGAAATTTTGCGACGGTTGTTTGACTGAAAGCGCGCTGTCGCTGGAGAGCCGCGTCGGGAAGTCGACGCGGCACAAAAGCGACGGACGGTATTACTGGGCGTTGAACGCCTGGCCGTTGATACCGGTGCTGTCCGGCCCCATCAGGTAGAGGTAGACCGGCATGATCTCCTCGGGCGTAGGGTTGTTCAGCGGGTTTTCACCCGGATACGCCTGGGCGCGCATGCTGGTGCGAGTGGCCCCCGGGTTGATGCTGTTGGAGCGTACTGGCGCCACGCTGTCGACTTCGTCGGCCAGGGTTTGCATCAGGCCTTCGGTGGCGAATTTCGAAACCCCGTAAGCGCCCCAGTACGCGCGACCCTTGCGCCCGACGCTGCTGGAGGTGAACACCACCGAGGCATCCTGGGACAGCTTGAGCAGTGGTAGCAGGGTGCTGGTCAACATGAACATGGCGTTGACGTTGACCTGCATGACGCGCATGAAGTTTTCGCCGGACAGCTGTTCGATCGGGGTGCGCGGACCGATGATCGACGCGTTGTGCAGCAAGCCATCCAGGTGGCCGAATTCGCTTTCGATCATCGCGGCCAGCTCATCGTATTGATGGGGCAGGGCGGTTTCCAGGTTGAACGGGATCACGGCCGGTTGCGGATGGCCGGCGGCTTCGATCTCGTCGTAGACCTGGGTCAGGTTGGCTTCGGTCTTGCCCAGCAACAGGACGGTGGCGCCATGGGCGGCATAGGTTTTGGCGGCGGCAGCGCCAATGCCACGGCCGGCGCCGGTGACCAGGATGACCCGGCCTTTGAGCAAGTCGGGGCGGGCGGAATAATCAAACATAAAAAACCTCACGAAAACAGACGACAGATCGCGGCGCGGCCATTCGCGGGCAAGCCCGCTCCCACAGGTCTTGTTGAGGATACAAAATTTGTGATCACCCCGGACCCTGTGGGAGCGGGCTTGCCCGCGAAGGCGTCAGCATTCACTCCGCATTCCAAAAATCGGATGCAGGCTTAGCAGCCACACAGGGCGCTATCAAGCACCTTGCGCAACTCCAGCGGATGATCGACCACCACATCCGCGCCCCAATGCCGCGGATTGTCGTCCGGGTGGATGTAGCCGAATGTCACGGCGGCCGTCCGGGTGCCGGCATCGCGCCCCGATTCGATGTCGCGCAGGTCGTCGCCCACGAACAGCACGCTGGCCGGGTCGAGGTCGAGCATCTTGCAGGCGAGGATCAACGGTTCCGGGTCCGGCTTGCTGTTCTTCACGTGATCCGGGCAGATCAGCAGTGCCGAGCGCTCGGCCAGCCCCAGCTGCTGCATGATCGGCTCGGCGAAACGCAGCGGCTTGTTGGTGACCACGCCCCAGATCAGGTTGGCTTTCTCGATGTCGGCCAGCAGTTCGCCCATGCCGTCGAACAGCTTGCTGTGAACCGCGCAGCCCACCAGGTAGCGCTCGAGGAACTCCAGGCGTAACTCTTCGAAACCTGGCGACTCCGGGTCCATGGAAAAGGTCACGGCGACCATGGCCTTGGCACCGCCGGAGATTTCGTCGCGAATGTGCTTGTCGTTGATCGGCGGCAAGCCGCGGTCGGCACGCATCGCCTGGCAAATCGCAATGAAGTCCGGCGCGGTGTCGAGCAGGGTGCCGTCCATGTCGAAAAGAACTGCTCTGATACGCATCGGCTTACTCCTCGCGCAGGGTCTGGATCATGTAGTTGACGTCCACGTCGGACGCCAGTTTGTAATGCTTGGTCAGCGGGTTGTAGGTCAGGCCGATGATGTCCTTGACGGTCAGGCCGGCCATGCGGCTCCAGGCACCGAGCTCGGAAGGGCGGATGAACTTCTTGAAGTCGTGGGTGCCGCGCGGCAACAGCTTCATGATGTATTCGGCGCCGACGATGGCGAACAGGTAAGCCTTCGGGTTGCGGTTGATGGTGGAGAAGAACACCTGGCCGCCCGGCTTGACCATGCGGAAGCACGCGCGGATCACCGAGGATGGGTCCGGTACGTGTTCGAGCATTTCCAGGCAGGTGACCACGTCGAACTGCTCGGGCATTTCCTCGGCCAGGGCTTCGGCGGTGATCTGCCGGTATTCGACGTTCACGCCCGATTCCAGCTGATGCAGTTGGGCCACCGCCAGTGGCGCTTCGCCCATGTCGATGCCGGTCACGGTCGCGCCGCGCTGGGCCATGGCTTCACTGAGGATGCCGCCGCCGCAACCGACGTCGAGGACTTTCTTGCCAGCCAGGTTGACTCGTTCGTCAATCCAGTTGACGCGCAGCGGGTTGATGTCGTGCAGCGGTTTGAATTCGCTCTCGCGGTCCCACCAGCGATGGGCCAGGGCTTCGAATTTGGCGATTTCGGCGTAGTCGACGTTGCTCATGGTTTAAGTCCTCTAAAACTTGAAAAATCCTGTAGCCCCGGTGTTGAGTCCGGGGGGCTTACGATTCTTTGCGTCCGCTGATGCGCTGGCCCCACGCCTTGGCGGTGGCCACCAGTTGTTGTTCATCCAGGCGCGTCAGGCGGCGGTCGTCGAGCAGTTGCTTGCCCGCGACCCAAAGGTGTTTCACGCAATCGCGACCGCTGGCATATATAAGCTGCGAAACCGGGTCGTAAACCGGTTGCTGGGCCAGGCCCGAGAGGTCAAATGCGACGATGTCGGCGGCCTTGCCGAGCTCCAGCGAACCCACCTCGGCTTCGATCCCCAGGGCGCGTGCACCGTTGAGGGTGGCCATGCGCAAGGCACTGTGGGCGTCCAACGCGGTGGCCGAGCCCGCGACGGCCTTGGCCAGCAGGGCGGCGGTACGGGTTTCGCCCAGCAGGTCGAGGTCATTGTTGCTGGCGGCGCCGTCGGTGCCGAGGGCCACGTTGACCCCGGCCTGCCACAAACGCTCCACCGGGCAGAAACCGCTGGCCAGCTTCAGGTTCGACTCCGGGCAGTGAATGACATGGGTGTTGCTTTCTACCAGCAGCGCCAGGTCTTCCTCGCTGATCTGGGTCATGTGCACCGCCTGGAAGCGCGGCCCCAGCAGGCCCAGGCGCGCCAGGCGGGCGAGTGGCCGTTCACCCCGCTGTTCGAGCGCTTGCTGCACTTCGAAGGCAGTTTCATGCACATGCATGTGGATCGAGGCGTCCAGCTCTTCGGCGATCACCCGGATTTTTTCCAGGTTTTCATCGCCCACGGTGTAGGGTGCATGGGGGCCGAAGGTGATTTTGATACGTTCGTGATGCTTGAGGTCGCCAAACAGCTCGACACCCTGGCGAATCGCGTCGTCCGCCGTGCTGGCGCCCGGGATCGGGAAATCCAGGATCGGAATCGCGATCTGTGCGCGAATACCGCTGTTGTGCACGCACTCGCTGGCAACCTTCGGGAAGAAATACATGTCAGAGAAGCAGGTGATGCCGCCTTTTAGCTGCTCGGCGATGGCCAGGTCCGTGCCGTCGCGCACGAATTCCTCGTCGACCCACTTGGCTTCGGCCGGCCAGATGTGGTTTTCCAGCCAGGTCATCAGCGGCAGATCATCGGCCAGGCCGCGGAACAGGGTCATTGCCGCATGCCCGTGGGCATTGATCAGGCCGGGGCTGAGCAGGATGTCCGGCAGTTCGCGCACTTCGGTTGCGTTAAGCTTCAGGGCGTCGCGACGTGGACCGATGAAGGCGATGCGCCCGTCACGGATGCCCAGGCCATGATCCTTGAGCACGACGCCAGCGGGTTCGACGGGTACCAGCCAGGTCGGCAGCAACAACAGATCGAGCGCAACGGCGGTGTTCGGCATCGAGGATCGGTTCCAGGGCTTTTGTAAAGGATGGCGAAGTATACCCGAGCGTCTTCGTCGGGGGATCGCTATAATCGGCGGCTTTTGTTTCTGACTGCGGGGTGTGGGATGCGCGATCGACTGTTGGCTGCTGAGAAGGTAAAGGCCATCGATTGGCGTGATGGCACCTTGTACCTGCTGGACCAGCGTGTTTTGCCGTTCGAACAAACCTGGGTCGCCTGTACCAGCGCAGCGGGCGTGGCTGAGGCCATTCGCTCGATGGTGGTGCGCGGCGCACCGGCCATTGGCATCAGTGCTGCCTATGGCGTTGTGCTCGCGGCGCGCGCCCGGTTCGCCGAGGGCGGCCATTGGCAGGCAGCGCTGGAGGAGGATTTCACGCAGCTCGCCGACGCCCGTCCAACCGCGGTCAATCTGTTCTGGGCGCTGGGCCGCATGCGCGAGCGCCTGGCACGGCTGAAAAAGCACGCGGACCCCTTGTCCGTGCTGGAAGCCGAGGCCCTGGCTATTCACGAAAGCGACCGCGAAGCCAACCTGACCATGGCGCAACTGGGCGTCGACCTGATCCGCAAGCACCAGGGCAACGCCCAGGCGATCCTTACCCATTGCAACACCGGCGCACTGGCCACCGGTGGCTTCGGCACGGCGCTGGGGGTAATTCGCGGCGCCTTCATCGAGGGGATGGTCGAGCGCGTGTATGCCAGCGAAACCCGTCCATGGCTGCAAGGCTCGCGCCTGACCGCCTGGGAGCTGGCCAACGAAGGCATTCCGGTGACCCTGCATGCCGATTCCGCCGCTGCGCACATCATGAAGATCAAGGGCGTCACCTGGGTCATCGTCGGCGCGGACCGCATCACCGCCAATGGCGACGTGGCCAACAAGATCGGCACCTATCAGCTGGCCGTCAATGCCATGCACCACGGCGTGCGCTTCATGGTGGTGGCGCCGAGTTCGACCATCGACATGGACCTGGCCAGTGGCGACGACATTGTGCTCGAGGAGCGCGATGGGCGTGAGTTACTGGAAGTGGGTGGCCAGCGGCTCGGGGCGGATGTCGATGCGTTCAACCCGGTGTTCGACGTGACCCCGGCGGACCTGATCGACGCGATCGTCACCGAAAAAGGCATCGTCGAGCGGCCGGACACGGCGAAGATGACGCAGTTGATGTGCCGCAAGCGCCTGCATTAAAGGTATCTGGTGTCTGACCAATCGCCTTCGCGGGCAAGCCCGCTCCTACAATGTTTTGCGGTGCTCACAAAACCTGTAGGAGCGAGGCTTGCCCGCGAAGGGGCCCTAAAAGGTAATGAATTAGCCAGAATCAACCCCAATTCAGCATTCAATCCGGCTCTAAGCCCCTCTGATCCCCCTCAAGCCTGTCATCGGTCAACTAACTATGCTCCATGCGCATCAGGGGGATAGGTGCGTGGCGGCTCTTGTGATAACATCCGGCGGTTTCCAAGGTTGCCCCGCGGGGTGACCTTTACTGCGCAGATCCATGGCATAACTCGTTGATTTGTCGTAAGTCGGTGCATGGCACTCAGCCTGCAGCGGCGAGCTTCGTTCGTCCCATATGGATGAGACGAAGTTTCACCAGAAAAAGGAATCAGGCTTCTCATGGGCGAACTGGCCAAAGAAATCCTCCCGGTCAATATCGAAGACGAGCTGAAGCAGTCCTATCTCGACTACGCGATGAGCGTAATTGTCGGGCGGGCACTGCCGGATGCGCGCGATGGCTTGAAGCCCGTGCACCGGCGCGTGCTGTTCGCGATGAGCGAGCTGGGCAACGACTTCAACAAGCCGTACAAGAAATCTGCCCGTGTTGTCGGTGACGTGATCGGTAAGTATCACCCGCACGGTGATACTGCGGTGTACGACACCATCGTTCGGATGGCGCAGCCATTTTCCCTGCGCTACCTGCTGGTAGACGGCCAGGGCAACTTCGGTTCGGTGGACGGCGACAACGCCGCGGCCATGCGATACACCGAAGTGCGCATGACCAAGCTGGCGCACGAGTTGCTGGCTGACCTGCATAAAGAAACCGTGGACTGGGTGCCGAACTACGACGGCACCGAAATGATCCCGGCGGTCATGCCGACCCGTATTCCCAACCTGCTGGTCAACGGCTCCAGCGGTATCGCCGTGGGCATGGCGACCAACATTCCGCCGCACAACCTCGGTGAAGTCATCGACGGTTGCCTGGCGCTCATCGACAACCCCGAGCTGACCGTCGACGAGCTGATGCAGTACATCCCGGGTCCGGACTTCCCGACCGCCGCGATCATCAACGGTCGCGCCGGCATCATCGAGGCCTACCGCACCGGTCGCGGACGCATCTACATGCGCGCCCGCTCGATGATCGAAGACATCGACAAGGTCGGTGGTCGCCAGCAGATCGTCATCACCGAACTTCCTTACCAGCTGAACAAGGCGCGTCTGATCGAGAAGATCGCCGAGCTGGTAAAAGAGAAGAAACTCGAAGGCATCACCGAGCTGCGCGACGAGTCCGACAAGGACGGTATGCGCGTCGTGATCGAGCTGCGTCGCGGCGAAGTGCCTGAGGTCATCCTCAACAACCTCTACGCCCAGACCCAGCTGCAAGCGGTATTCGGCATCAACATCGTCGCGCTGATCGACGGCCGTCCACGCATCCTGAACCTCAAGGACCTGCTGGAAGCCTTCGTGCGTCACCGTCGCGAAGTCGTCACCCGCCGTACCGTGTTCGAACTGCGCAAGGCGCGCGAGCGTGGCCACATCCTCGAAGGTCAAGCGGTTGCCCTGTCGAACATCGACCCGGTCATCGCCCTGATCAAGGCCTCGCCGACCCCGTCGGAAGCCAAGGAAGCGCTGGTCAGCACCCCTTGGGAATCCTCGGCAGTAGTGGCGATGGTGGAGCGTGCCGGTGCCGATTCGTGCCGTCCGGAAAACCTCGATCCGCAATACGGCCTGCGCGACGGCAAGTACTTCCTGTCGCCAGAGCAGGCGCAAGCCATCCTGGAGCTGCGTCTGCACCGTCTGACCGGCCTGGAACACGAAAAGCTGCTGGCCGAGTATCAAGAGATCCTCAACCAGATCGGCGAGCTGATCCGCATCCTCAACAGCGCCACGCGCCTGATGGAAGTGATCCGCGAAGAGCTGGAAGTGATCCGTGCCGAATACGGCGACGTGCGTCGCACCGAGATCCTCGATGCACGCCTCGACCTGACCCTGGGCGACATGATCCCGGAAGAAGATCGCGTCGTGACCATTTCCCACGGTGGCTACGCCAAGACCCAGCCGCTGGCGGCCTACCAGGCCCAGCGTCGTGGCGGTAAAGGCAAGTCGGCGACCGGCGTCAAGGATGAGGACTACATCGCTCACCTGCTGGTTGCCAACAGCCACACCACGCTGCTGCTGTTCTCCAGCAAGGGCAAGGTGTACTGGCTGAAAACCTACGAAATCCCGGAAGCCTCCCGTGCCGCCCGTGGTCGTCCGCTGGTCAACCTGCTGCCGCTGGATGACGGTGAATACATCACCACCATGCTGCCGGTCGAGGAATACACCGAAGGTCACTTCATCTTCATGGCCACCGCCAACGGTACCGTGAAGAAGACCCCGCTGGAATCCTTCAGCCGTCAACGCAGCGTCGGCCTGATCGCGCTGGAGCTGGACGAAGGCGACGTGCTGATTTCCGCGGCCATTACCGATGGCGAGCGCGAAGTCATGCTTTTCTCCGACGGCGGCAAGGTCACGCGCTTCAAGGAATCCGACGTTCGCGCCATGGGCCGTACCGCCCGCGGTGTGCGCGGCATGCGCCTGCCAGAAGGGCAGAAGCTGATTTCCATGCTGATCCCCGAAGAAGGCAGCCAGATCCTCACCGCTTCCGAGCGTGGTTTTGGCAAGCGCACGGCGATCACCGAATTCCCTGAGTACAAGCGTGGCGGTCAAGGCGTTATCGCCATGGTCAGCAACGAGCGTAACGGCCGTCTGGTCGGTGCGGTCCAGGTGCTCGACGGCGAGGAAATCATGCTGATTTCCGACCAGGGCACCCTGGTGCGTACCCGTGTCGACGAAGTGTCGAGCCTGGGTCGTAACACCCAGGGCGTGACCCTGATCAAGCTGGCCAACGATGAAACGCTGGTCGGCCTGGAGCGGGTCCAGGAGCCGTCGGAAGTCGAGGGTGAAGAGCTCGAAGGTGAAGAAGGTGCTGAGTTCGAAGGCAATGTCGTGATCGACGACATCGTCGAGGACCAGCAACTCGACGCCGCTGCTGACGAAGAACCACAGGAATAAGCGGGTAAGCAGGGGGCGGATGAAAATTCGCCCCCTTGTTGTTTGTCCTGAATGAAAAATTCGACACCCATGGAGTCCCTTGTAGGAGTGAGCCTGCTCGCGATGCAGGCGCCGCGGTATGTCTGACACATCGCGGTGATGCAATCGCGAGCAGGCTCACTCCTACAAAAGCTGTGCTTCAGCAGGGACCCTGTGTCGATTGATAATTTGATTTATTGCGTGATACCACCAAATCAGAGCGAGATTGGATGTGAGCAAGAGAGCCTATAACTTCTGTGCCGGTCCTGCGGCGCTTCCCGAAGCTGTCCTGCAGCGCGCCCAGGGTGAACTTCTCGACTGGCACGGCAAAGGCCTGTCGGTCATGGAAATGAGCCATCGCAGCGATGAGTTCGTGTCCATCGCCACCAAGGCCGAGCAGGATCTGCGTGATCTGCTGAATATCCCGTCGAACTATAAAGTGCTGTTCCTGCAAGGTGGCGCCAGCCAGCAGTTCGCCCAGATTCCCCTGAACCTGTTGCCTGAAAGCGGCACCGCCGACTATATCGACACCGGTATCTGGTCGCAGAAAGCCATCGAGGAAGCGTCGCGCTTCGGTAACGTCAATGTTGCCGCCACCGCCAAGCCCTACGACTATTTCGCCATTCCCGGCCAGAACGAATGGAAGCTGTCTAAAGACGCGGCCTACGTCCACTACGCGCCGAACGAAACCATCGGCGGCCTGGAATTCCAGTGGGTTCCGGAAACGGGTGAGGTTCCGCTGGTCGCCGACATGTCTTCGGACATCCTGTCGCGCCCGATCGATGTTTCGCGTTTCGGCATGATCTACGCCGGCGCCCAGAAGAACATCGGCCCGAGCGGCATCGTCGTGAACATCGTTCGCGAAGATCTGTTGGGCAAGGCTCGTTCCATTTGCCCGACCATGCTCGACTACAAGGTCGCAGCCGATAACGGCTCGATGTACAACACCCCGCCGACCCTGGCCTGGTACCTGTCCGGCCTGGTGTTCGAGTGGCTGAAAGAGCAGGGCGGTGTCGAGGCCATCGGTAAGCTCAATGACGTCAAGCAGCGCACGTTGTACGACTTCATCGACGCCAGCGGCCTCTACAGCAACCCGATCAACAAGTCGGACCGCTCGTGGATGAACGTACCGTTCCGCCTGGCGGACGACCGTCTGGACAAGCCGTTCCTGGCCGGTGCCGACGAACGTGGCCTGCTGAACCTCAAAGGTCACCGTTCCGTGGGCGGCATGCGCGCCTCCATCTATAACGCCGTGGACATCAACGCGATCAACGCGCTGGTGGCGTACATGGCAGAGTTCGAGAAGGAACACGGCTAATGTCTGAGCAAGAACTCAAGGCACTGCGCCTGCGCATTGATGCCCTGGACGAAAAAGTCCTGGAGCTGATCAGCGAGCGCGCACGCTGCGCCCAGGAAGTTGCGCGAGTAAAGATGGCCTCGCTGGCCGAAGGCGAAGTGCCGGTGTTCTATCGTCCCGAGCGCGAAGCTCAGGTGCTCAAGCGTGTCATGGAGCGCAACCAGGGGCCGCTGGGCAACGAAGAGATGGCGCGGCTGTTCCGCGAAATCATGTCCTCGTGCCTGGCTCTCGAGCAGCCGCTGAAAGTGGCGTACCTCGGCCCTGAAGGCACCTTCACCCAGGCCGCGGCCATGAAACACTTCGGTCACGCCGTGATCAGCAAGCCGATGGCGGCCATCGACGAAGTGTTCCGTGAAGTGGCGGCCGGTGCGGTGAACTTTGGCGTGGTCCCGGTGGAAAACTCCACCGAAGGCGCGGTCAACCACACCCTCGACAGCTTCCTCGAGCACGACATGGTGATCTGTGGTGAAGTCGAGCTGCGGATCCACCACCACCTGTTGGTCGGTGAAAACACCAAGACCGACAGCATCAGCCGCATCTACTCCCACGCCCAGTCCCTGGCCCAGTGCCGCAAGTGGCTGGATGCCCATTACCCGAATGTCGAGCGCGTGGCGGTGTCCAGCAACGCCGAAGCGGCCAAGCGGGTCAAGGGTGAGTGGAACTCGGCGGCGATCGCCGGCGACATGGCGGCCGGCCTCTACGGGCTGACCCGACTGGCCGAGAAAATCGAGGACCGTCCGGACAACTCCACGCGCTTCCTCATGATCGGTAACCAGGAAGTGCCGCCGACCGGCGACGACAAGACCTCGATCATCGTCTCGATGAGCAACAAGCCGGGCGCGCTGCACGAATTGCTGGTGCCGTTCCACGACAACGGCATCGACCTGACGCGCATCGAGACCCGTCCGTCGCGCAGCGGTAAATGGACTTATGTGTTCTTCATCGACTTCGTCGGCCACCACCGCGATCCGCTGGTAAAAGGTGTGCTGGAAAAGATCAGTCAGGAAGCAGTAGCACTCAAAGTGCTGGGTTCCTACCCGAAAGCAGTTCTCTAAGGGGCGGTAGCAAATGAGTGGCAATTTCCTCGCTCTGGCACAGCCGGGCGTGCAACAACTTTCGCCTTACGTTCCGGGCAAGCCCGTGGACGAACTGGCACGTGAGCTGGATCTGGATCCATCCAGCATCGTCAAGCTGGCCAGCAACGAAAACCCGCTGGGCGCGAGCCCCAAGGCCCTGGCCGCCATCCGTGATGCCCTGGTCGAGCTGACCCGCTATCCGGACGGCAACGGTTTTGCGCTCAAGACCCTGCTGGCCGAACAGTGCCGCGTCGAGCTGAACCAGGTAACGCTGGGCAACGGCTCCAATGACATCCTTGAGCTGGTGGCGCGCGCCTACCTGGCACCTGGCCTGAATGCGGTGTTCAGCGAGCATGCGTTCGCGGTCTACCCGATCGTGACCCAGGCCGTCGGCGCCCAGGCCAAAGTGATCCCGGCCAAGGACTGGGGGCATGACCTGCCTGCGATGCTGGCGGCGATCGACGCCAATACCCGCGTCGTCTTCATCGCCAACCCGAACAACCCGACCGGGACCTGGTTCGATACCGAGGCGCTGGACGAATTCCTCCAGGACGTGCCGGAGCACGTGCTGGTGGTGCTGGACGAGGCCTACATCGAATACGCCGAAGGCAGCGACTTGCCGGACGGCCTGGACTTCCTGGCGGCCTACCCGAACCTGCTGGTGTCGCGCACCTTCTCCAAGGCCTACGGCCTGGCGGCATTGCGCGTCGGTTATGGCTTTTCCACCGCCGTGGTCGCCGATGTGCTGAACCGCGTGCGCCAACCATTCAACGTCAACAGCCTGGCCTTGGCCGCTGCGTGCGCTGCGCTGCAAGACGCCGAGTACCTGGCAGAAAGTCGCCGCTTGAACGAGTCGGGCATGCAGCAACTGGAAGCGGGTTTCCGTGATCTGGGGCTGAGCTGGATTCCTTCCAAAGGCAACTTCATCTGCGTTGATCTGGGTCGCGAAGCGGCTCCGGTGTTCCAGGGTTTGCTGCGCGAAGGCGTGATCGTGCGTCCGGTGGCCAACTACGGCATGCCGAACCATTTGCGCGTCACCATCGGCCTGCCGGCGGAAAACAGCCGCTTCCTCGAGGCGCTGACCAAGGTTATGGCTCGTGGTTGATGTCACTGTGCCTCAATCTGCTGAGCCTATGATCGGACGCCTGGTGGTGGTCGGTCTGGGGTTGATCGGCGGTTCGTTTGCCAAGGGTTTGCGCGAAAGTGGCGTGTGCCGCGAAGTGGTCGGGGTTGACCTCGACCCGCAGTCGCGCAAGCTGGCGGTTGAACTGGGTGTAGTGGACCGCTGCGAAGACGACCTGGCGGTCGCTTGCCAGGGCGCCGACGTGATCCAGCTGGCTGTGCCGATCCTCGCCATGGAAAAAATGCTTGGCCGGTTGGCCGGCATGGATCTGGGGCAAGCGATCCTGACCGACGTCGGCAGCGCCAAGGGCAATGTTGTACATGCGGCAAGCGAAGCTTTTGGCGGCATGCCGGCGCGTTTCGTGCCGGGGCATCCGATCGCCGGTTCCGAGCAGAGCGGAGTGGAAGCCTCCAATGCCGAACTGTTTCGTCGCCACAAAGTGATCCTCACACCGCTGGAACAGACCGATCCGCAAGCCTTGGCCGTGGTCGACCGCTTGTGGCGCGAACTGGGCGCCGATGTCGAGCACATGCAAGTCGAGCGGCACGACGAAGTGTTGGCCGCCACCAGTCATCTGCCGCACTTGCTGGCATTCGGCCTGGTCGACTCGCTGGCCAAGCGCAATGAAAATCTTGAGATCTTCCGTTACGCTGCGGGCGGTTTCCGCGATTTCACAAGAATCGCCGGGAGCGACCCGGTCATGTGGCATGACATCTTCCTCGCTAACCGCGACGCTGTCCTGCGCACACTCGATACATTTCGCAGCGACCTCGACGCCTTGCGCGACGCGGTCGATGCAGGGGATGGGCACCAATTGTTGGGCGTTTTCACGCGCGCCCGGGTTGCCCGCGAGCATTTCAGTAAAATCCTGGCCCGTCGGGCCTATGTGGACGCTATGAATTCCAACGATCTGATTTTCCTGGCTCAACCTGGTGGCCGCCTGTCCGGTCGGATTCGCGTACCAGGCGACAAGTCGATTTCCCACCGTTCGATCATGCTGGGCTCCCTGGCCGAAGGCGTCACCGAAGTCGAAGGTTTCCTCGAGGGCGAGGACGCCCTGGCGACCCTGCAGGCGTTCCGTGACATGGGCGTGGTCATCGAAGGCCCGCACCATGGTCGTGTGACCATTCACGGCGTCGGCCTGCATGGCCTCAAGCCGGCACCGGGCCCGATCTACCTGGGTAACTCCGGCACGTCGATGCGCCTGTTGTCCGGCCTGCTGGCCGCGCAAGACTTCGACAGCACCCTGACCGGCGACGCTTCGCTGTCCAAGCGCCCGATGAATCGCGTGGCCAACCCGCTGCGCGAGATGGGCGCCGTGATCGAGACCGCCGCTGAAGGCCGTCCACCGATGATCATTCGTGGTGGCAACAAGCTCAAGGGCCTGACCTACACCATGCCGATGGCCAGTGCCCAGGTTAAATCCTGCCTGCTGCTGGCGGGCCTGTACGCCGAAGGCAAGACCACCGTCACCGAGCCGGCACCGACTCGCGACCATACCGAGCGCATGCTGCGCGGCTTCGGCTACCCGGTCAGCGTCAACGGCGCCACCGCGTCGGTCGAATCCGGCAACAAGCTGACCGCGACCCACATCGAAGTGCCGGGCGACATCTCGTCGTCGGCGTTCTTCCTGGTGGCCGCATCGATCGCCGAAGGCTCGGAGCTGGTGCTCGAGCACGTCGGCATCAACCCGACCCGCACCGGTGTGATCGACATCCTGCGCCTGATGGGCGCTGACATCACCCTGGAAAACCAGCGTGAAGTCGGTGGCGAGCCGGTGGCTGACCTGCGCGTGCGTGCAGCTAAACTCAAGGGTATCGAGATTCCCGAGGCGCTGGTTCCGTTGGCGATCGACGAATTCCCGGTGCTGTTCGTGGCTGCCGCTTGTGCTGAAGGGCGCACCGTGCTGACCGGCGCCGAAGAGCTGCGGGTCAAGGAATCGGACCGTATCCAGGTCATGGCCGATGGCTTGCTGGCACTTGGCGTCAAGTGTGAGCCGACCCCGGATGGCATCATCATTGATGGCGGCTCGATCGGTGGTGGCGAAGTGCACGGTCACGGCGACCACCGGATTGCCATGGCCTTCAGCGTTGCCTCGCTGCGCGCCACCGCACCGATCCGCATCCATGACTGCGCCAACGTCGCCACGTCGTTCCCCAACTTCCTCGCGCTGTGTGCGCAGGTCGGTATCCGCGTTGCCCAAGAGGCCCAGTCGTGAAGAACAGTGCATCGGTCATCACCATCGATGGGCCAAGCGGTTCGGGCAAAGGCACGATCGCCGGGATCCTGGCCAATCGCCTGGGCTGGAACCTGCTGGATTCCGGTGCGTTGTACCGCCTGCTGGCCTTCGCCGCCCACAACCACGGCGTCGACCTGACCAATGAAGAGCTGCTGAAGAAACTCGCCGCTCATCTGGATGTGCAGTTCATCGCGGCGACCGAAGGTCAGCTGCAGCGCATCATCTTGGAAGGTGATGAAGTCAGCGATGTGATCCGTACCGAAAGCATCGGCTCGGGTGCCTCCCAGGTGGCTGCATTGCCCGCGGTACGCGAGGCGTTGCTGCAGCGCCAGCGCGCCTTCCGGGAAGCGCCGGGCCTGGTGGCTGACGGTCGCGACATGGGCACGGTGGTGTTTCCGGATGCGCCGCTGAAGATTTTCCTGACCGCCAGCGCCGAGGAGCGGGCACGTCGTCGATATTTGCAGTTGAAGGACAAGGTCGAGGATGTTAGTCTGTCGAGTCTGCTAGATGAGATACGTGCACGCGACGAGCGTGACACCCAGCGAGCGGTAGCCCCGCTCAAACCGGCGGCTGACGCCATACAGCTGGATTCCACGGAATTATCCATCGACCAGGTGCTGGAACGCATCATGAGCGAGATCGCCATTCGCGATATCGCCGGGTGACCAAGAAGGCCGCAGGGGACCAGTCATAGTCCTGTGGCGCTTCTTTTAAATGAAACTAACCCACACCGTCTGGGGTGTGGAGATGGGCGTATTCTTCGCCCTCATCAACAGGAATTAAAATGAGCGAAAGCTTTGCGGAACTCTTTGAAGAAAGCCTAAAAACCCTGAACCTTCAGGCAGGCTCCATCATCACCGGTGTTATCGTTGATATCGATTACCAAGCTCGCTGGGTAACCGTTCACGCTGGCCTGAAGTCCGAAGCACTGATCCCGCTGGAGCAGTTCTACAACGACGCTGGCGAACTGAACATCAACGTCGGTGACGAAGTTCACGTTGCTCTGGACTCGGTTGAAGACGGTTTCGGTGAAACCAAGCTGTCCCGTGAAAAAGCCAAGCGCGCTGAATGCTGGATCGTTCTGGAAGCAGCCTTCGCAGCCGAAGAAGTGGTCAAGGGCGTTATCAACGGTAAGGTTAAAGGCGGCTTCACTGTCGACGTTAACGGCATCCGTGCGTTCCTGCCAGGTTCTCTGGTTGACGTCCGTCCAGTGCGCGACACCACGCACCTGGAAGGCAAAGAGCTGGAATTCAAGGTCATCAAGCTGGACCAGAAGCGCAACAACGTTGTCGTTTCCCGTCGCAGCGTCCTGGAAGCCGAGAACTCCGCCGAGCGCGAAGCTCTGCTGGAATCCCTGCAGGAAGGCCAACAAGTCAAAGGTATCGTCAAGAACCTCACCGATTACGGCGCATTCGTCGATCTGGGTGGCGTCGATGGCCTGCTGCACATTACCGACATGGCTTGGAAGCGTATCAAGCATCCTTCCGAAATCGTCAACGTTGGCGACGAGATCGATGTCAAGGTTCTGAAGTACGATCGCGAGCGCAATCGTGTTTCCCTGGGCCTGAAGCAACTGGGCGAAGATCCATGGGTTGCTATCAAAGCCCGTTACCCAGAAAGCACTCGCGTTACCGCTCGTGTAACCAACCTGACCGACTACGGCTGCTTCGCTGAGCTGGAAGAAGGCGTTGAAGGCCTGGTACACGTTTCCGAAATGGACTGGACCAACAAGAACATCCACCCTTCGAAAGTCGTACAAGTCGGCGACGAAGTGGAAGTTATGGTTCTGGACATCGACGAAGAGCGTCGTCGTATCTCCCTGGGCATCAAGCAGTGCAAATCTAACCCATGGGAAGATTTCTCTGGCCAGTTCAACAAGGGCGATAAAATCTCCGGCACCATCAAGTCGATCACCGATTTCGGTATCTTCATTGGTCTGGACGGCGGCATCGACGGCCTGGTTCACCTGTCCGACATCTCCTGGAACGAAGTGGGCGAAGAAGCTGTTCGTCGTTTCAAGAAGGGCGACGAGCTGGACACCGTTATCCTGTCGGTTGACCCAGAGCGTGAGCGCATCTCCCTGGGTATCAAGCAACTGGAAAGCGATCCGTTCTCCGAGTACGTTCAAGAGAACGACAAAGGCGCAATCGTTAAGGGCATCGTGAAAGAAGTTGACGCTAAAGGCGCCATCATCACCCTGGCCGACGATATCGAAGCGACTCTGAAAGCCTCCGAAATCAGCCGTGACCGCGTTGAAGACGCGCGCAACGTTCTGAAAGAAGGCGAAGAAGTAGAAGCCAAGATCATCAGCGTTGATCGCAAGAGCCGCGTAATCCAGCTCTCGATCAAGTCGAAAGACGTTGAAGACGAGAAAGAAGCTATCCAGAGCCTGCGCGACAAGCCAGTAGCTGGTGACGCTCCAGTAGCCACCACCCTGGGTGACCTGCTGCGTGCTGCACAAGCGGAAAAACAGAACTAAGTTCTGACTTTCTGTAAAAAAGGGCGACTTCGGTCGCCCTTTTTTGTGCCTGGAATTTGACCCATGCCCAGCAGGCGCGTTCTTCTGCGCGCCAACCACGAAACATTCCCTCAGCAAAACTGTCTCTTTCTTTAGCAGGATCAATCGCTTATTTGCAGCTAGTCTTAGCTTGGGGTAAGCGACCGTCAGGCTGTCTGCCTGGCATAAGGATGCGAATGAAAAGGCTCGTTGTCGTGATGGCGGTGCTGGCATTGGCTGGTTGTACAACTAATGCAAGAACGCATGTCGTGCGTGGGGTCAGTGGTATCGAGATCGATTGCTCGGGGCTGGGGTCGGGGTGGGATAGGTGCCAAAAGCGCGCAGTTAAAGAATGCAATGGTTCAGGCTACAAGGTGGTGGCAAGGTCCGATGATGCCAAGGAAGAGGAGGATTATCTCTTCGGCTTCAATCCAGCGGGCTGTATCACGCGCACGATGCTGGTTATCTGCAGGTGAGTGGGTGGGTAGGGCATTGCAGTGCCTAAGGAGAAAAAGCAGGGTACAGCATGGGGCTGTTCAAATTTGTCAGGGCATGCTAAAACCTTTGAAGCGCTGATCTAGCTGCTTGAAAAAGAAGGGAAAATTATGACGAAGTCGGAGTTGATCGAACGAATTGTCACCCATCAAGGGCTGCTCTCATCCAAGGATGTGGAGCTGGCCATCAAGACCATGCTTGAGCAAATGTCCCAATGCCTGGCCACCGGCGATCGTATCGAGATCCGTGGGTTCGGCAGTTTTTCATTGCACTACCGTGCGCCACGGGTAGGGCGTAATCCGAAGACTGGTCAGTCGGTTAGCCTGGATGGCAAGTTTGTTCCGCATTTCAAGCCGGGGAAGGAGTTGCGGGATCGGGTGAATGAGGAGGAGGAAGAAGGCGGCAATGAGTATCAGGGAGGGAGGGGTGAATAAAATCAAGCGCCTACTGTTGGTATTTGTATTCCTTTTGCTGGCGGCGGCTGTCCTGTTATTTGTCCTGGAAAATCAGGAAGCGGTCGGCTTGGTTTTTTTGGGTTTCTCTCTGCCGCACTTCCCTGTTTCTGCTTTGCTGATTGCTGCCTTGTTAGTTGGGCTGTTTTTTGGGCCAGCTGTGAGTTTGCTGGTTGTCAAGCGTAGTCGCAGGAGAAATGGACTGAAATTGCGCGATATTAATTAGCGCACTCATTTTTTCCTTTACTGCACACTTTACGGTGATTGCTGTTAGAGGGTATTTGCTTCTTCACCCCCTCGCCCCTTTGTCTTGATTGTGATATGCGACAAGCGGAGTCTGTGTGGGTGAACTTCAGTGTGTAAGGCGAATCTTAAAGCTGGTTTTCCGATGCGTAAGTATCAGATATTCTAGGCGAAAATCGGTGGCCGGACGGCCGGTTGGCTCTGCTTCGATGCAGGAAAAGTCACCGAGCCGTTGTGGTTGTGTCAAGCCGTAACCGCTGTTACGTGCCTTCGCCCTCGACCGAGCTGCTACGCTTCTACTGTTGCCCGACATGGGTGACCAGGCTCTTGGTCGTTGAATTTCCGCCGCGAGCCCGGTGAGTTGCATTCAAGGAAAATTGAGAATAATGGTTAACGATCGAGACCGCTTGATTGAGAGCGACGAGATGGATTTAACAGACCTGTACAAAGGGCTGTGGAAGCAGAAAATTCTGATTGTGCTGTGCACGACCATTGGACTCCTGGCAGCTGCTGGCTACGCCTGGTACGTAACGCCGACCTACGAAACAACGTTTTATGTGCAGCCCCCGACACAAAATGATATTGCAAACCTCAATTATGGGCGGGGGGAAGGTACTGGCTTGCCGGTGCTAACGGTCAAGGATGTCTACGATGTCTACCTCAAGCATCTGCAGTCTGAGGCCTTGCGCAGGGATCTGTTTGAGAGTGTTTACCTGCCGGGTATTGCTGAGTCGCAGCGCATTGGTTCACAGAATGCGATGTTTGGTCGATTCGACAGGTCTTTGGCGGTTGCATTAACCAGCAAAGAAGATCTGACGCGCTTCTCTATCATCGCTACAGTTCCCAATCCCAATGATGCGGTGAAATGGGTGACGGCGTTTGCGGTGATGGCTGGCGATCATGCCAAACAGGAAGTGCTTGGTAACATCAAGAGCGATGCGACGATCAAAGCAAATAACCTTGAGCGAGAAATCGACAGGCAGCAATCAAGCTCACGTAAGGAGCGCGAAGACCATATTGTGCAACTCAAGGAGGCGTTGATTATCGCAAGGTCTATTGGCCTGGAGAAACCGCCAGTCATAAAGGGCGAGCTATCAGCGGAAGTGTCCGTCGGCATGGATGGCTCTCTGATGTATATGCGTGGTAGCAAAGCCCTCGAAGCGGAAATTGACAACCTGCAGAAGAGACAGTCGGACGATCCTTTCATTAGTCAGTTGCGTCAGAAACAGGAACGCTTAGCGTTTTACCGTACACTGGATATTGACCCTGCGAGTGTTACCGTTTTCCGTCAGGATGGCTTGGTAGAGTTGCCTGATCAACCCATCAAGCCGCGAAAACTCCTTATCTTGGTGTTGGGTTTGGTGGTGGGTTTTGGTTTTGGCGTTTTCCTGGCATTGGTCCGTTTTCTGCTTCCTGAAAAAACACTTTCTCAGAGCTCTCTTTAGGTGTGGGCGCTCTGACTGCTGTTGAAAGTCTCGGGCGCTGATCTAAAGATACATAGGTTCGTAAGCTTTATGTGAGGTGTTGTTTGAATCTGGCGCAGATCAATAAAATCTACAAGAATAATATCAAGGTTATTAGTAATTATTCCCATATGACTATCTTACAGGTAGTCAATTCGTTCTTTTACATACTTATTTATCCATTTGTTATTAACACAGTAGGGCTCGAAAATTACGGGCTTTATGTTTTTGCTACAAGTATTGCAGCGTACTTCATGGTGTTTATAAACTTTGGGTTTGATATGCATGCTGCAAAATTGATATCGCTTGATCAGAATGATCGAGAATTACATGCTTCGTTGATTTCCTCGGTCACGGTTGCGAAAGTACTGCTTGAGTTGTTTGCGATTGCAGTGTTTTTACTCTTGGTGATGAATATTCCGTTCATGAGGGGTAGTTGGTTACTGTTTTTATTGTGTTTTGCGAACACGCTTTCGTGCATATTCCTGCCTGTCTGGTATTTCCATGGCATGCAAAAAATGAAAATCCTGACAATTATTCAACTGTCTTTAAAGTTTTTATCGTTGCCTGCAATCTTTTTTCTTGTTGATGGTGTTGATGATATTGATGTTTATACATTTATTGTCGTTGTAACTAACGTGCTTTCAGCTGTAATCGCATTTGGCATGGCGGTCAAACTATCTGGCTCAGCGCTAAAGTGGCCTGCACTGGCTGAAGTAAGGGTGTTGTTGTTTGAAGTGCAACCTTTTTTCTGGTCCAGCGCTACAAATACCCTCAAACAGAAAAGTGTCGAGATCATAATAGGCTCATTGTTTGGTATGAAGGAAGTCGCGGTCTATGACTTGGCAAACAAAATATTTTCTGTTCCAAGTTTGCTGGCTTCAAATATTAACGCTGCACTTTTTCCTATGATGGTGAAAAAGGCGCAAAAAAACATCGTTAATAAAATAATAAAAATTGAAGTATTTATCGGGTTGCTCTGCATGTTGTCCGTCGCGGTTGGGGGGTATTGGGTTGTTAAATTAATATCGGTCCATGATATGCAAGAGGCGTATTATTTGTCGATGTTACTTAGTGTTAATATAATGACTTTTCTGATAGTTGGCAGTCACATTTATTTTATATTTGTCCCGCATCAGCGATACGACTTTGTGTTAAGGAATCAGCTGGTTTCGGTGGTTTCATTCTATTCTCTTTGTGCAATTTACTTATACTTCAGTTGGAGCATGTATTCTGTTGTGTTGGCATTGGTCAGCTCGGCTCTGTTAGAGATAGTTTATAGTTATTCGTTGGTCAATAAGGTAAAGAGCTATTAGCTTGATGGGATGAGGCGCTTCGGGCGATGGTTTAATTGTGTGTGTATTGGTGTTTTAGCCCGAAGTACCGAAGCATCGTTAACTGGCAGGTTGATCTTAAGGGTTGGGTGGAGTGCGTGATGGCAATGGAAAAATTTAGTGTCCCGGTTGTTTTGTTTCTCTTCAAACGCATAGACAAGCCTTTGGAGGTCCTTAAGCAAATTGCAAAAGTTGCCCCTGCAAAGCTGTATCTGTTGTCGGATGGCGGCAGGAACGAGGAAGAGAAGGTGCTCGTAGAGCGCTGCAGGCGCTCCATTGAAGATGCTATTACATGGGACTGCGAAGTAATTCGAAAGTATGAAGAAAAAAATATTGGGGTCTATTCAAATATCGCTGAAGGCGCCAAGTGGGTTTTTCAGCGCGAAGAATATGCCATTTTCCTGGAGGATGATAATCTTCCGGAATTGACGTTTTTCAAGTTTTGTGAAGATGTGCTGAATAAGTACAAGCATGATTCTCGAGTGCTGTGGGTGTGTGGAACTAATTACCTGAAGGAATATGCTCCGCAGGATAGTTCCAGTTACGTGTTTACCAAAAACATGATGCCATGCGGTTGGGCATCTTGGTCTGACAAATTTACAAAGTTGTATGATGGTGAGTTGGAACTTTGGCGCGATAATTACATAAAGAACAGAATAAAGGCCGATTACCAGTATAAAAGGCTCTTTTATCAGGATAAATACAATCTTGATTATGAGCTTGAGGCCAAAGAGAGCGTCGGTCGCTTTTATTCCTGGGACTACCAGATGAGTTTTACAATGCGTGTCCATAACGTATACGCGATTGTCCCAAGGTACAATCAGATCAAGAACATCGGTGTGGATAGTGATTCCACTCATGGCGGGAATACGTTGGAGGATGTCATGGTCGAAAGATTTTGCGGTCTGCCAACAAGGGCTATGGATTTTCCATTGAAGCATCCGAGCGCATTTCTGATCGATATCCCCTTTGAGATTGCGGTGGCTAAGATAATCCTTCATCCAAAGTTTTTTTCACCGAGGTCAATTGCGTCTCGTTTCATAAGGAAAATCCTGGGTGTAAAAAAGACTGAAAGCATCTCTTATTTCCTTAAGAGTAAGTTTTCGAGTGGTAGGTAGGTATGTCCAGAAGCAAGCTATTGTCGATTGCTCTAGCATTGCCGGTTTTGCTGGGGATGTGGATTCTGTATGGTTGGAACTCTTGGAACGGTGATAGGGCTGTCTACGAACTCTATTATGTGACGCGTGACACTCTTGCGAGTTGGGGGGGCGAGGTCGGGTATGGTTCGTTAAACGTAATCGCCAGTCAGTCGGGCTTGTCCTTTCAAAGCTTTCAGGTATTGATTTCGCTAGTCACGCTGTATTTGGTTTTCAGATATATGCTCAAGCGAGCAGTATCACCACTGGCTTCCTTGATTTTATATCTGATTTGTTTTTTTTCTCTAGATTTCGTACTCATGCGAAACTTTCTATCTTTTGCGATTCTTTTGCAGGGGATGAATACGCTGTTTGAGGCTAAGCCTTATTGTAGGGTGAAGTTTTTTTTGTTTGTATTGGTTGCGACTACGGTTCATCAATCGTCACTGATTTTTATGTTGTTTATGTTAATGCCGCTTAATAGAGTGGTGCCGCTGGGCAGGTTTTTAGTTGTTTACCTGGTGTTTGTTTTGTTTTATGTGTCGATGAGACTTGGTGTGCCTCTGCCGGCGAATGTGGCTGCTCATTTCAGTTATTATAATACGACGCTGAAAAGTTCATTCGCCAATGTGTTTGCTCACCTGGCCTCCATGGTGCTAATGACTTTTGTCGTGCTGGTGGAAAGGAGGTCGTTATGTCGGATTGAGTGCTCTTCAGGTCGCGATAAGGAGTTGGCATTTGTATTAAACTTAAACTTGTTTTCGTTGTTTTTCTTGGTGTTGTATTTTGAGTCGGAAATTTTTATCAGGCTATTCCGCACTATTTTATTTTTTAATATGCTCCATTGCTTGAATTCATTGTTCTTGCCTCGGCGCACTTATTCGTTGCTGGTTTTTTATATTTTCATTTTTTCTACTTATCTCATATTTTTCTTTCTTTTTCCCGTTGCTCAGTTCTCTGTTGTTCCACTGTTCAGGAATAATCTAATTTTGAATTGATGCTCTGGATAAGGTATAGTTGAGCGCTGTTTTTGTGGGAGGTGTGTGTTGTTGTGCCTTTCGGCTTTGGTTCAGATGAGGTCCTCATGAATATTTTGTTTCTAGGTGGGATTTTCAGTGAGGGCGATAAAGATAATATTTCCCAGAAGTCCAAGGGCGGTGTGCAGTATGCTGCAGATACGCTTCAGAAAAACTATATAACCGGTTTCTCTCAAAGTGGCTCCGTGAGCGCTGTTTCGGTAATAAACCTGCCTTTCATCGGTGCCTACCCGAAGCGTTACCAGGATCTGTTTTATCGGCCGGTGGCTGCTCGAGAGTCCCTGGAGCGAGCCACTGTCCTTAATGTCGGTTTTTTCAATTTGACCATTGTGAAGAATCTCCACAAGGTCATTCTGGCAGTCAAGTCGATCTTGAAGGAAATGAAGGGTAATCCAGATCAGCCCCAGGTTCTGGTTTGTTACTCCATGCATTTGCCATTTTTGTTGGCGTGTTATTTCGTGAAGCTAGTCAAGAAAGATACGCATCTTTGTGTCATCGTTCCCGACCTTCCGGAGTACATGGCGGTCAGGAAGGGAGTAACGAAGTTAGTTTTTCATATGCTTTCTCTTGTGTCCTATTCGATCGTGAGCAAGGCGGACAGCATTGTCGCAATTACCAGAGATATGTTGAATAAGTTCGATACCGGCATCAAAAAAGTCGTTATCGAAGGGATTGCGGATAAACGTTATATTTCCCTTTCCGAAACAGTGCAGCGCAAAAAATATTTCTTGTACACAGGCACGTTGGATCGTCGTTATGGAATAAGAAACCTGTTGGATTCTTATATAAGTTCCGGGATAGACGACTACGAATTGTTCATTTGCGGTGATGGTGATGATCGAACGTATGTCGAGGGGGTCGTCGCTGCGAATGCGAATGTCAAATATTTTGGGCAGCTAGATAGAGATTCGGTGCTCGCGCTGCAAAGAAATGCCGCGCTCTTGATCAATCCGCGGGATAATGACTCTGAATTCACAAGGTATTCCTTCCCGTCGAAAATAATAGAATACATGTCTTCTGGTGTGCCGGTGCTGATGTACAGGCTTGACGGTATACCAGAAGAATACTATGGTTTTTGTTACCTGATACCCCCGGGTGATGATGGTTTGAAACTGAAATTGTTAGAGCTTTCAAAGCTGTCTGATAGTGAATTTATTAGCAAGGGCGAGTCGGCCAAGAAATTCATTATTGAAAATAAGATGCCTGATATGCAGGTCGCTAAACTGTTAGATGCTATTAAAGGAAAAGATCATGTTTAAAGGCAAGAAGTTACTGATTACCGGTGGTACTGGTTCTTTTGGCAATGCAGTTCTTAAGCGCTTCCTCGACACCGATATTGCCGAAGTCCGTATCTTCAGCCGTGACGAGAAGAAGCAGGACGACATGCGCAAGCGCTATGGTAGTTCAAAGCTGAAGTTTTATATTGGCGACGTTCGTGATTACCAAAGTGTTCTTAATGCTACCCGTGGTGTGGATTACATCTTTCATGCTGCTGCATTGAAGCAAGTACCTTCCTGTGAGTTCCATCCCATGGAGGCTGTCAAGACTAACGTACTCGGGACCGAGAACCTTCTTGAAGCAGCAATCCAGAATGAAGTGAAGCGTGTCGTATGCCTGAGTACCGACAAGGCAGTTTACCCAATCAACGCGATGGGTATCTCCAAGGCCATGATGGAAAAAGTCATGGTGGCCAAGTCGCGCAACGTCGATGACACGAAAACGGTCATCTGTGGCACGCGTTATGGCAACGTCATGGCGTCACGTGGTTCTGTCATTCCGTTGTTTATCGAGCAAATCCGCGCTGGCAATGCTCTGACGCTGACTGATCCGAACATGACGCGTTTCATGATGACCCTGGCTGACGCGGTCGACTTGGTATTGTATGCCTTCAAACACGGTAATAACGGTGATCTGTTTGTGCAGAAAGCCCCAGCGGCTACCGTGGAAGTGTTGGCGAAAGCGCTGACCGACTTGGTTGGCAAGCCTGAGCATCCTATCCAGGTGATTGGTACTCGTCATGGCGAGAAGCTATATGAAGCTCTGCTTAGCCGTGAAGAAATGGCCTGTGCTGAAGATATGGGTGAGTATTTCCGTGTTCCACCGGATCTGCGCGACCTTAATTATGCGAAATTTGTAGAGCAGGGCGAAACCAAGATCTCGCGTACTGAAGACTACAATTCGCATAATACCGAGCGTCTGGACGTCGAGGGAATGCAGCAACTTCTGTTGAAGCTGGAGTTCATGCGCGCTATCCAGCGTGGCGAGCACGCAACACCTGAGGAATAAAAATGAAAGTTCTTATTACAGGTGCCAACGGATTTGTAGGGCAGAATCTTATTACGCACTTGGGCGAGCGCGCCGATGTGGAAGTTTTGCGGTTTACCCGCGATGACTCTCCGGCGAGCTTGCCTGCCTTGGTTGCGCAAGTGGATTTTGTTTTTCACCTGGCGGGTGTAAATCGTCCGCAGGATCCAAAGGAATTTCACACTGGCAATACAGATCTGACCCGCGCATTGTGCGAGGCGATCAGTGACAGTGGACGTCAGATTCCCGTCCTGTATACGTCCTCCAGTCAGGCAGAGCTGGACAATGCATATGGCACCAGCAAGCTTGGTGCCGAACAGGTATTGCTGGATCTCAAGTCGACGCACGGTTCGGCAGTGCACCTGTTCCGCTTACCTAACGTTTTTGGTAAGTGGGCTCGGCCGAACTACAATTCGGCAGTCGCGACTTTCTGCAACAATATAGCGCGCGACCTTCCAATCCAGATCAGCGATCCGAAGGCTCGTATCAATCTGGTCTACATCGATGACGTGGTCGCTCATTTCATCGCAGTCATGGATGGCAATTTGGCGGGGGAACCATTTGTCAGCGTCTCGCCTAAGTACAGCATTACTGTTGGCGAGTTGGCCGATCAGTTGATGGCTTTCCGCGACAGCCGCAAGTCGATGATCACCGAGCCTGTTGGCACTGGACTGGTAAGGGCGCTGTATTCCACTTATCTGAGTTATCTGCCGCCCGAGCGTTTCACTTACGAAGTTCCTAAGTATGGTGATCCACGCGGTGTATTCGTGGAGATGCTGAAAACTCGTGATTCCGGTCAGTTCTCTTTCTTTACTGCCCATCCGGGTATCACTCGAGGGGGGCATTACCATCACTCGAAGACAGAAAAATTTCTGGTGATCAAGGGAACAGCATGCTTCCGTTTCCGTCACGTGGTTTCCGGTGAGTTCTATGAGTTGATCACGACTGGAGAGAATCCAGAAATTGTCGAAACTGTGCCTGGTTGGACTCACGATATCACTAACTCTGGGGCCGAAGAGATGATCGTTATGCTATGGGCTAATGAGATTTTTGATCGTGAAGCGCCTGATACCTTCGCTCGAGCGGTCGGCACTGAAGCTTGATAGTTGAAAACAATGCCCGGTTTCCTTCCTGAAACCGGGTAGTGTTTCGTAGCTAAGACTGAGTAGTAGTCATGCTGTAGTGTTTGCGATGGCGAGTAGTATTTAGTGTGGCTTGCAGCGCTAATCCTCTGCTACGTTGATGGCTCAAGTCGGTTGACGATCGAACCCGGAATATCGGTGTACTTCAGGACTTTATTTGGTCGATATTTTCAAGTCATGCTCCAGGTGATATGAGCTAGATGAGTTCAAATGCATCTCGCGAAATTCAGCCTTTCACTGCCGATTCGGAGCTGATCATGCCGTGATCAGCTAAACTTCGATCGGGACAGGTCGCATGAGCCGCTCGTCGACTGGCTTTGCCGATTTGGTAGCGATCCTGCTGATGGATGGCGCCAGCGGCAGTTGCAGATTAGAATTGTCGATCGTTTTTATCACTTATTAAAATGTGACGTTTAAAAAATGAAAAAACTGAAAGTCGTAACCGTAGTGGGTACCCGCCCAGAAATCATTCGCCTTTCGCGCGTCATGGCCGCTCTGGACAGAGACTGTGACCACATTTTGGTGCACACGGGGCAGAATTACGACTACGAGCTGAACGAAATCTTCTTTCAGGATCTTGGCATCCGTAAGCCCGATCATTTTCTAAACGCGGCAGGTGCTACCGGTGCGGAAACCATCGGCAACGTGATCATCAGCGTCGATCGCGTGCTTGCCGAGGTGCAGCCTGAAGCGCTTCTGGTGCTCGGCGACACCAATAGTTGCATGGCCGTCATTCCGGCCAAGCGTCGAAAGATTCCGACCTTCCACATGGAAGCTGGAAACCGATGCTTTGATATGCGTGTCCCCGAAGAGATCAATCGACGCATTGTCGATCATACGGCAGATATTAACCTGACTTATAGTACGATCGCGCGTGACTACTTGCTGCGTGAAGGCCTGTCTCCAGATATGGTTGTCAAAACTGGCAGTCCGATGTTTGAAGTGCTCAGCTACTATCGTGAAGGTATTGACGGCTCTGACGTTCTTCAGCGATTGAATCTTGTACCCGGCGAGTTTTTCGTGGTCAGTGCGCACAGGGAAGAGAATATCGATTCCGACACCAACTTCCTTAAGTTGGTAGATGTGTTGAATGCTACTGCTGAAGCGTTCGGCCATCCAGTCATTGTTTCTACACATCCCCGGACACAAAAGCGTGTTGATGCAATGGGGATTAAGTTTCATCAGAATGTACGTCTGCTTAAACCGCTGGGTTTTAAAGACTATAACAAGTTGCAGCTTGAGTCTAAAGCGGTGCTTTCGGATAGCGGTACTATCAACGAAGAATCTTCGATTTTGAATTTTCCGGCATTGAATATTCGAGAAGCACATGAGCGTCCAGAAGGCATGGAAGAAGCAGCCGTCATGATGGTTGGTCTTGAGGTAGAGCGAGTCATGCAGGGCCTGCAGTTGTTGCAAGCGCAATCTCGCGGTGAGGAACGCACGTTGCGTCTGGTTCAGGATTACAGCATGCCGAATGTGTCGGATAAGGTGGTCAGAGTTATCCACAGCTATCGTGATTATGTTATGCGCGTAGTGTGGAAGAAATACTGATCGGGGTGGAAAGTATCGATGGGAAACGTTTTTGTTGTTTCGGAGTATGTTGATGCAGGGCAAAATTCTACCGGTTTTTTTTGGTCAAAAATTGTAAAGAAGATTGGGCGGGAGCTTGGAGGTGTAACCGTAATTTTTCCAGGCTCTAGTCCGCGCTCAAGAGTTTTTGAAGAAGCCACGGTGAAAGAAGTTGCATTCGCGTCTCCGAAATTCAACAAAAACAAGTTGTTGTTTCGTTTGATGGGCCAAGTTTGTTTGATGGTCGGGTTCTGTTGGCATATTTTGCGACACGTAAAAAAGGGTGATGTTCTGTTGAGTGGCACTAACCCTGCGTTGCTTCTCATGGTGCTCCCGCTTTTAAAGCTTATCAAAGGCTTTAAGTGGGGAGTGCTTGTTCATGACGTATTTCCTGAAAATCTGGTGCCAGCAGGGCTGATGAAGGTGTCCAGCCCTGTTTACTCGATTGTGAGTAGATTGTTTTCTGCTATTTATAACTCGGCGGATCTGTTGATTGTCATCGGCCGAGATATGAAGGAATTGGTGCGTCAGAAAGTCAAAGACGTTGAAAAGGTGGTTTTTGTCCCTAATTGGGCCGATGAAACAGAGGTCTTCCCGTTGCCTCGTCGCGAAGCACCGTTCATAAACGAATTGGGATGGCAGGATAAAGTTGTTTTTCAGTTTTTCGGCAATATCGGGCGGCTCCAGGGTATTGAAAATATTCTTGAATCCATAGCGCTTGTTGAGGACGATCGTGCCGCCTTCATATTTATTGGTGATGGTGCTCTGGTTTCGAAGGTAAATGATTTTGTAAATCACAATCCCGGCAGGAACGTGGCCTACGTAGGTTCCATGCCGCTCAAGGACAAAAATCAGGGCCTGGCAGCATGTGACGTGGCCTTGATAACCCTTGAGGAGGGAATGCTCGGGCTAGGTGTACCCAGCAAAGCTTATTTCTCTCTTGCCGCCGACAAGCCGCTCTTGGCTGTCATGGATGACAATGCTGAAATTTCAAGGGTCGTTCGGGAAGCGGCAGTAGGATGGCAATGCAAACCCGCAGATGCGCGCGCGTTGGCGGATCTGATAACAACTATTTGCGATATCGACCTTGCTAATTATAGCGGTCGCTCACTTGCTACTTTTCGTGAAGACTATTCAGAGGCGCTAGCGCTGGACAAGTTTTTTGCGAACGTTAATAACCTCATTCGGTCCAGCCAGGCATGAAAATCCTTCTTACAGGCGCAAATGGATTTGTAGGGCGAAGGTTGGCCCAGGTTCTTAGTTCCCCGCACGATCAGATAATCTGCTGTTCCAGAAAGGCTTCTGCGAATAACCCCAATACTGCCGTTTCTCCGTCCTTGAATGCCCAGGCGGATTGGCAGCCGCTATTGTCTGGTGTTGATGTGGTCGTTCACGTCGCTGGCAAAGCGCATAATTTGGCTGAGTCGAAGGCTGTTGCACTGCGTGGATTCAAGGAGATCAATGTCGATGGCACGCTACGGCTCGCCGAACAAGCAATTGCGGCCAATGTTAAGCGGTTTATTTTCATTAGCTCTATCGGTGTGAATGGGCGATCTACGGATGGCACGGCGTTTGATGAGTCTTCGCCGGAAGCTCCCCATGCAGATTATGCGCTATCAAAACTCGAAGCTGAACAACGGCTTCAAGCGTTAACCCAAGGCTCCTCTATGGAGCTTGTTATCATCAGGCCGCCTCTCGTCTACGCTGCTGACGCCCCGGGTAATTTTCAACGATTGCTAAAGGTGGTGTCTGCGGGCATGCCGCTCCCGTTTGCTCTGATAAAAAATCGGCGCAGTATGATTGCCCTGGATAATCTGGTTGATTTTATTCGGGTATGTATCAAGCACCCTGCGGCGGCTAATAACCTGTTTCTAGTGTCTGATGGTGAGGATTTATCGATAGGCGAAATAGTAACTTTGTTAGGGCGCGGGATGGAAAAACGCGTGCGACTGTTTGCTGTTTCGCCGCAAATCTTGTCGCTCGGCGCTGCGCTCTTGGGAAAGCGTGCCATGTACGAGCAACTTTGCCATTCACTAGTGATTAATTCGTCGAAGTCACGCTCTGCGCTGGGTTGGGTGCCTGTCGTATCTGCTCAACAGGCCCTGCTCGAGGCAGGTCGGAATTTCAAATCGCTCTAAGTCTTCGGTGTGTGGTGTTTTTAATAATGACAAATATGAATATTTTTACTGAGTACTTCTGGCTAATACTACCAATAGTAATTCTTCTATCCTTGGCTATGACTGGAGCTCTGCGGCGTTATGCCCTTAAGAACAGCCTGATCGACGTTCCGAATGTGCGTAGTTCGCACTCGATCCCTACTCCACGGGGAGGTGGGGTAGCTATCGTCATTTGCTTCCTGCTGGCAATGCCATTCCTGGCGTTGACCGGAATTGCCTCGTGGTCACAGGCGTTGGCGTTAATGGGGGCTGGAGCTTGGATTGCAATGGTCGGATTCCTTGATGACCATGGTCATATTGCTGCCCGGTGGCGGTTATTGGCGCACTTCATCGGAGCGGCTTGGGCGCTTTTTTGGCTAGACGGCCTGGCTCCGGTTAGCGTGTTTGGCGCAATCTTCGATCTTGGCTGGGTGGGGCATGTTCTTGCTGCTTTTTACCTGGTTTGGATGCTTAACCTTTACAACTTCATGGATGGCATTGACGGTATTGCTGGTGTCGAGGCGGTAACCGCTTGCATGGGGGCATGCCTAGTTTACTGGCTCACGGGTGCCGACGCGCTAGTATGGACGCCGTTGCTGCTTGCTGCCGCTGTCTTGGGGTTTCTTTGCTGGAATTTTCCACCAGCGCGGATTTTCATGGGCGACGCCGGTAGCGGGTTTTTAGGCATCATTCTGGGCGTTCTTTCGCTTCAGGCCGCCTGGAGCGATCCACAGTTGTTATGGGTCTGGTTGATCTTGCTGGGCGTGTTTATTATCGATTCCACGTTCACTCTATTTCGGCGCTTGCTGAGGGGAGACAAGGTTTACGAAGCTCATCGCAGCCACGCCTACCAATTTGCGTCGCGTCAGATGGGGCGCCATTTGCCCGTGACCCTGGCTGTCATGGTAATCAATCTGGTCTGGTTGCTTCCGATTGCGATAAGCGTGGCAGTTCTGGGGCTTGATGGTTTGCTAGGTTTGATTTTGGCTTATGCACCTCTTCTGTTGCTCGCCATCAAATTCCATGCTGGCGAGCTGGAAAAAGCATAATGGGATTTTTGACCGTATTCATGGTGTCGAACAGCTGTTCAAGTGTTTAAATGCTTGATATTCAGGGTTCACGGCTGGGAGCTTTCGGGAGTGCGAAATAAGGTTATGGATAATGTACGGGCGTATTTGCTTGGCTTGCCGCGTCGGCACAAGCGGACCTTGCAAGTCATCACAGATTTCCTGCTCGTCTGGCTAGCACTGTGGATGGCATTTGCTGTGCGCCTGGGTATTGACGAGATGAGCAATCCGTTTACCCAGCATTTCTGGTTGTTTTTGGCTGCCCCGGTTGTTGCTATCCCGCTTTTTATCCGGTTCGGAATGTACCGGGCCGTGATGCGTTATTTTGGGAACGATGCACTCATTGCTATCATCAAGGCTGTGAGCCTTTCATCGCTTATTCTCGGGGTTGTAGTTTACTGGTACAGCAACCATCAGAATGTGGTTCCCCGCTCGATCATTTTTAACTATTGGTGGTTGAGCCTCATTCTGGTCGGTGGCTTACGTTTGGGCATGCGCCAGTATTTTTTGGGTGACTGGTTTACCGCCGCTCAGCATGTTCCTTTCACCAACCGCGATGATGGGCTTCCTCGTGTTGCCATTTACGGCGCTGGAGCCGCTGGTAACCAACTGGTCGCTGCCTTGCGCATGGGGCGAGCGATGCGCCCGGTTGCCTTCATCGATGATGATGACAGTATCGCGAACCGGGTGATTTCTGGTTTGCAAGTGTACAAGCCAAAGCATATTCAACAAATGATCGAGGTGACTGGAGCTCAGGAAATCCTGCTGGCGATTCCATCGTCCAATCGAGGCCGTCGACGAGAAATCCTGGGTTTTTTGGAAGGGTTTCCTCTGCATGTTCGAAGCATACCCGGCTTCATGGACCTGGCCAGTGGCCGGGTCAAGGTTGACGATATTCAGGAAGTGGATATCGCCGACTTGCTGGGGCGCGATGCGGTACCGGCGCAAGGCGATTTGCTGGAACATTGCATTAAGGGGCAATCCGTACTCGTCACCGGTGCAGGTGGTTCTATTGGCTCTGAGCTTTGTCGGCAAATACTGTCATTGCACCCAACCACGCTGTTGCTGTTCGAACACAGCGAGTTTAATCTCTACAGCATTTTGTCGGAACTGGAACAACGAATCGCACGTGAGTCGTTGACGGTGCGCCTGTTGCCCATCCTGGGGTCCGTGCGCAATCAGGACAAGTTGCTGGACGTCATGAAAACCTGGCATGTAGATACTGTGTACCACGCCGCAGCCTACAAGCATGTCCCGATGGTGGAACACAATATCGCTGAAGGTGTGTTGAACAATGTGATTGGAACGTTGAATACTGCCCAGGCTGCTCTTCAGGCCGGAGTGTCGAACTTCGTGCTGATCTCCACGGACAAGGCAGTTCGTCCGACGAATGTGATGGGTAGTACCAAGCGTCTGGCTGAACTGACGTTGCAAGCCTTGAGTCGGGAAGTAGCGCCGGTGATGTTTGGCGACCAGACAAATGTCTCTCGAGTAAACAAGACCCGGTTTACCATGGTGCGATTCGGCAATGTGCTCGGGTCTTCCGGTTCGGTCATTCCTTTGTTTCATAAGCAGATCAAGGCGGGTGGACCAATTACGGTCACTCATCCGAAAATTACCCGATACTTTATGACCATACCGGAAGCCGCTCAATTAGTGATTCAGGCAGGCTCGATGGGGCAGGGCGGAGACGTGTTTGTTCTGGATATGGGTGAGCCTGTCAAAATTGTCGAGCTTGCAGAGAAAATGATTCATCTTTCCGGCTTGAGTGTGCGTTCGGAAAAGAATCATCATGGCGATATCTCCATTCAGTTCACCGGGTTGCGCCCAGGCGAAAAACTTTACGAAGAGTTGTTGATTGGCGATAACGTGGCAGCAACGCAACACCCGATGATCATGACTGCGAGTGAAGATTATCTGAGTTGGGACGTGCTAACGGCAAGGTTGAGTGAACTGTTATCGGCAGTTGAACGCGATGACTATTCTCAGGTGCGCCAACTCCTGCGCGACACCGTCAGCGGCTACACCCCCGACGGCGAAATCGTGGACTGGATTTACCAGCAACGTCGCCTCGAACCCTGATTGTCTCACATCTCGTAATAGACACATTTTTGACACCCTCCCCACATCGCCTAACTTGAGGAAGCAGCTGCGGAAAAGCTGCTTCCTCAACCGATGTCATGGAGCGTCATTTATGCGTATAGACTATTTCTATTCCCTGGTTTTTGCCCTGCTCACCAGTGTCTCTATCACCGCAAACGCAGCACCTGCGGCCAAGCCGGAGGCTTCCAAGGCACCGGTGGCGATGGAGGCTTCGGCGAGTGCGCAATCAGGCAAGGTGGATCTCAACAAGGCTGATGCGCCGACCTTGCAGCGTGAGTTGTCCGGTGTGGGGGAGGCCAAGGCCAAGGCGATTGTTACGTATCGTGAAACTAATGGTCCGTTTGCATCCGTCGAGGAGTTGCTTGAGGTGAAGGGGTTCGGCAAGGCCCTCCTGGATAAAAATCGCGAGAAGCTTCAGGTGAACTAAGCTTGTAAGTCAGCCTTGGAGGCCGGTCACTGACCGGCCTTTTTGCATTCTGGCGGATGCTATCTGCGCATGCCTTTCGTCGCGAATGAAAAAATTACGACTATCATATGCTAATTAAATTATGCCTATAATAAATACGGTTTCCGTCGAAGCGCGCTGAGAACCTGGCGCTTATCCATTCCTCTGGCATCTCCCAGGAGCAACGTCATGACTTCCACCCAGTCCCAAGGTACCGCCCTCGTAACCGGCGCCTCTTCCGGCATCGGCGCAATCTACGCGCAACGCTTGGCGGCGCGTGGTTTTGATTTGTTGTTGGTGGCCCGTGATCAAGGTCGGCTTGAAGCGGCGGCGAGCGCGTTGCGCGATGCCCATGGTGTTCAGGTCGAGGTGCTCAAGGCGGATTTGACGCAAAAGGATGACGTGCTGAAGCTTGAGCAACGTCTGCGCAGCGATTCGAGTATCAGCCTGTTACTGAACAATGCCGGGGTGGCGGCAGATGGGTTGTTGGCCAACGCCGATCTGGACCAGATGGAGCGCATGATTCAGTTGAACATCACGGCGGTCACGCGCTTGGCGTCGGCTGCGGCCGCGAGTTTTGCCAAGGCAGGGCGGGGCACGATCATCAACATTGCATCGGTGGTGGCGTTGTTTCCCGAGCGCTTCAATGCGACGTACAGCGCGAGCAAGGCTTATGTGTTGAGCCTGACCCAGTCGTTAAACGCCGAACTCGACGGCACCGGGGTCAAGGTCCAGGCTGTGTTGCCAGGGGTAACACGCACTGAGATCTGGGAGCGCTCGGGTATCGATGCTTCGCAGATTCCGGAGGAGATGGTGATGGAGGCGGGGGAGATGGTCGATGCGGCACTGGCTGGGCTGGATCAGGGTGAGTTGGTGACCATTCCTTCATTGCCGGATGCTGGCGACTGGGATGCATTTGTGGCGGCGCGTCTTGTTTTGGCGCCTAACCTTTCCAAAAGCAAAGCGGCTGCGCGTTACAAATGACGCGCGCGAACCGGTATGAGGTGGTTGCGGTATGAGTGATCGTCGAGTGGTAGTGACAGGCATGGGGCTGGTGTCTCCGCTGGGCAGCGGCGTCGAGGCGGTCTGGGCGCGCTTGTTGGCCGGGCGCTCCGGGTTGCGCAACTTGCCGGACGAGGTGGTGGCCGATCTGCCGGCCAAGGTCGGCGGGGCGGTGCCAGCGCTGGCGGAGGATCCGGAAGCGGGATTTGATCCGGATCGGGCAACAGCGCCCAAGGAACAGAAAAAGATGGACCGGTTCATCCTGTTTGCCATGGAGGCGGCCCGGCAGGCCATCGAGCAGGCGGGTTGGCAGGCGCAAACAGCGGATGCCCAGGAGCGTACGGCAACCATCATCGGTTCCGGTGTTGGTGGTTTCGGGGCGATTGCCGATGCGGTACGCACTACGGACAGCCGTGGGCCGCGGCGTTTGTCGCCGTTCACCATCCCTTCGTTCCTGGTCAACCTGGCGGCGGGGCATGTGTCGATCCAGCATGGCTTCAAGGGCCCGCTGGGCGCGCCGGTCACGGCCTGTGCGGCTGGCGTCCAGGCCATCGGCGATGCGGTGCGCTTGATTCGTAGCGGCGAGGCGGATGTTGCGGTGTGTGGGGGCGCGGAGGCAGCGATCGATCGGGTCAGTCTTGCCGGTTTTGCCGCGGCGCGTGCCTTGTCCAGCGCGTTCAACGACACCCCGGAGCGCGCCTCGCGACCGTTCGATCGCGATCGCGACGGCTTTGTCATGGGCGAAGGAGCTGGCCTGCTGGTGGTCGAATCCTTGGAACATGCCTTGGCCCGAGGCGCTAAGCCTCTGGCCGAAGTGGTCGGTTATGGCACCAGCGCCGACGCCTATCACCTGACTGCGGGGCCTGAAGATGGCAGCGGCGCACGCCGGGCCATGTCATTGGCATTGGCGCAGGCGGGGATTTCGCCGCAGCAAGTGCAGCATCTGAATGCCCACGCCACCTCGACGCCAGTGGGCGATCTGGGGGAGTTGGCGGCCATCAAGGCATTGTTCGGTTCGCAAAATGGCATTGCAGTGACCTCGACCAAATCGGCCACCGGGCATTTGCTCGGTGCCGCTGGCGGGATCGAAGCCATCTTCACGCTGCTGGCGATCCGCGACCAGATCGTGCCGGCGACCCTCAATCTCGATAACCCGGACCCGGCCAGCGAGGGTGTGGACATTGTCCACGGCCACGCACGGCCCATGGCGATCGAGTACGCGCTGTCCAACGGTTTCGGGTTTGGCGGGGTCAATGCCAGCGTGCTGTTCAAGCGCTGGGTTGGCTAGTCCCGGACTGATTGAGGTAGGTGCGGGTCACTTCGAGGATCTCGGCGGCCAGCTCGGGGTTCTCGACGCTGCGCGAAAGCAGTAGGGCGCCGATCAGTGTGGACATGATGACGATGCTGCGGTGCTCGACGTTTTCGCCCTCGAGGGTGCCCTGGATCTGGCGCAGTCGTGCATGGAGTACCACGTCGGAAGTCGGGCTCGGCTTGCCGCGCATGCCGAGTTCCGAGGACATGGTCGGCAGTGGGCAGCCTTCGTGGGGCGAAGTCTGGTGCCATTCAGACAGGTAGGCATTGATGAATGCCTCCAGCGGGCGGTCCTGGGCGAACAGCTCGGCGCAGGTGACGTCCACTTGATCCCCGGCGGCCTGCAGCGCTTTTTCCACCAACTCGTCCTTGGACTTGAAGTGTGAATAAAAGCCTCCGTGGGTCAAGCCCAGCGCTTTCATGAGCGGTTGCAGGCCGGTCGCGCCGATGCCGTCACGGCGAAAGCGCACGGAAGCTTCCTTGATGATGCGTTGGTGGGTCTGGGCTTTATGGTCCTGCGAGTAACGCATCTGATATCTCCACATCAATGCGCCATATTAACCAATGAAAATTGGATGGTGACTGTACTTCTATTTCTAAAAAGCATGCAGATGCGTCGAACTTGATCGAACCCCAATGGAATATGGCACAAATTGTGATTACTCATTCATCCACGATTGTTGAACAATCCGGGGGGATGGGTATGAACAGCGGGCTGTCATTGGCCGATCAGATCACACTGGAGTTGCGCGGCGACATCATTGGTGGGCGATTACTGCCCGGCATGGCTCTGGTGGAAAGCGATCTGGTGGCCGCCTACAACGCTTCGCGCAATACCATTCGGGAGGCCTTGCACCGCTTGGGGCAGGAGGGCCTGACCCGCTATGTGCGCAACAAGGGGGTGATGGTGCGCCGCTTGGGGATCGAGGATGTGCGGGACCTGTTCCGGGTTCGCCGCACGCTCGAATTGCAGGCCATCAGTGCCAGTCGACCCCTGCGCGAGTATGAGTCCGATCGCATGCTCGAAGCCCTGGAGGCTGCCGAGTTGGCCCGGGAGCGCGAGGACTGGCGCGCCGTCGCCACCCATGGTCTGGCCTTTCACCAGCATATCGTCGGGTTGTTGCGCAGCCCATTGTTCGACGAGTTTTTCACTAACGTCGTCGCGCAATTGCGCCTGGTGTTCTGCAGTGCCCCCGATGAATCACATTTTCAGGCGCCCTGGCTGGCTCGCGATCGGCAGATTCATGAGCTGCTCGTCGAGGGCGACAAGCGCGGGGCCGAAGACGCCATGAGCCTGTATCTCGACGATTCCGAACACCTGTTGTTGCAATTGTTTGCCCCTGCTTCCCATCACTGATCGAGGATCTGTGCCATGTACAAAGACTATCCGGCGGCCTATCAAGTCAGCAAAGGCTCGGCCTTGCAGGTGGACAAGGCCTTCTACGAGCGGGTTCGCGACGCGAAGGACGGGCGCACGCTGATCGAGTCATTTGAAGTGCCGATCCGCACTGGCCGAGCCTGGAAAGTGCCGGCCGGGCATGTGTTTCGCGTCACCACACCGGTCGGGCCGCAAGTAGGGGATTTCAATGTGTGGAACGCTAACGATCCGCGTGAACGCTTGTGGGCGGCGCGGACCCGGCAGTTGCAGGGCGCGCACGTCAGCACCCACGACCGACTCTGGTCGAACCTGCCGTTCCTGCGGCCGCTGGTGACCATCACCGACGACAGCCTCGCCGCCTACGGTATCGATGAACATGGCGGGCGCCTGCACGACTTGCTGGGTACCCGTTGCGACCCGTACGTGAACAAGATGCTCACCGGCGAGGACTTCCATCATCACTGTCATTCCAACCTGACCCGGGCGGTACTGCCCCATGGTCTGACCGAATTCGACGTGCATGACGTACTGAACATTTTCCAGTGCACGGGGCTGAACCACGACGACATGTACTTCATGAAGGCCTGCCCGGCGCAGAAGGGCGATTACCTGGAGTTCTTCGCCGAGATCGATTTGCTCTGCGCATTGTCGACCTGCCCGGGAGGGGATCTGTCCCTGGCCATGTGGGGGCCGGATGCACAGGATCCGCTGAGCGTGTGCCGCCCGTTGGGGGTAGAGGTCTATCGGCTGGATGATTCGCTGCTCGAGGGTTGGAGCCAACCGGAGCGTGCGGCGTACAAGGGGTCGCATGGGTTGCACATTGCGAAGGCCGATTGGGAAAGGTAGGCGCTGGCTTGCCGGTGAATCAGCTGGCACAGGTTATCGCTGACGACTATCGCGAGCAGGCTCGCTCCTACAATGGGATCGCGGACAGGCCTGCAATCAGGTCGGCTGTCAGGCCGCCTCGCTTTTGCTGTTGCCTTGGCTTTTGATTTTCTTGCCCCCTTGAGAGGCCGAGTGGAAGTTCTGCGCAGTGGGTAAACCGGCAAGGGTGCCGGTTTAGCTGCGCTGGGCCATGGATGGCCCATCGCGGCGACCCACGGAGCAGGACCGGAGCGAGCCACCGAACGTCAGGGGCAAGAGCCCTTGGTTACTTAGGGCCGGGCGGCGTTCCGTTTTTCCAAGTGACTCGCTGTCAAAGCGAAACCCTATGTGGCCGTTGCCGCAACAATGGATATGTACGCGGTCAACAAACAGCAGGTCGGCTGTCAACCCACCACCAGGTTTTGAAGGCCAATGCATGTCCTTGAACCCGCTCATATTTTTTAATCCGCACGAACGGTTGTAACTTCGTCGCAGATAGGTACAATGGCGCGGCTCGCCGTCAGGTGAGCGTCGTTATGGTGACCCCATCGGTCCCCCCGCAACGATCAGCCGTGAACCCGGTCAGGCCTGGAAGGGAGCAGCCGCAGCGGTGACATTGTGTGCCGGGGTGTGGCTGGTGGGGTCGCCACCTATCTCTAAGTCCTTGGTTCTACAAGGATTTGTCAGTCAGAAATCTCGAAGTTTAACAGCGTTTAGGTACACCTGAGTGGTGCGCTGTGCTGCGCATTCTAGTCGACTCAATTTCTCCCTCCAGGCCTTCACCTCCGTGGTCTTCCTCTAGCAGGGCGATTGAGGCTGCACTACCGAGCAAGTCCCGCTGGTACTAATTCCGCAAGCCTTGGATAGACCACAATAGTCAGTGGCAGTGGTACGGCTGCGATCCAGCATGGCAGCACTGACCTGGGGGTGAGGCTTTGCGGCAGCCGCCACCGTGTTGAACAACTTTTGCGTCATTCACAGTAGGCGCGAGAAAAACTCCTTGAGCTAACCCGGCTTGAGCGGCGATTGCAAATACTGTGGAGACCACAGCTACAGACAATTTTCGTATAAGCATTTTTCCTCCTGATGAGATCGAACTTAAGCAGTCACCTAATTATTAGCGTGGTGCATTCCATCTTTCTTGACCCATATCAGGTGTAAGTTAGGGCTGGCGACCGGTTGTCGAGTTGTTCCGCTTCGCTCAAGAGACCTTCCAGAAGGGGCTCATTATGAAGCCGCTGATCACTGTGGTGTCGCTGGCGCTGTGGGGCACGATGTCAATTGCTGCTACGTTCGACAGTTATGAGTGTACGGATGATTGTTCAGGGCATCAGGCAGGCTACGATTGGGCCGAAGAGAATGACATCGATGATGAGGATGCCTGCGAAACACCATCTCAGTCCTTTAACGAAGGTTGTCAGTCGTTCGTCCAAGGCGGCAGCGGCACTATCTCATCGGATGATGACGATGACGATGAGGAATAATTGAGCTGGCTGGGGTACCGCTGAAGGTCATGCCAAGTCAGATCCAGGCGCAACATTTTGTCAGGTGTCAGCCTAAGGCTCGCCACCGACGTAGAGCTGAATGATGTTATCGACTTCCTGGCACATGTTCATTCGAGCTAGCGTGCGCGGTGTAGGGTAAAGACGCTTCTTTCGGACATCGACGATGGCTGCGACATGAAAAAGGAGATCGACACGCCGGCCTCCTTTTTTCTTTTCTGGCGCTAAGGCTTGGACAAGGCCTGGTCAACCGCTGCAATCAGCTTTCCCAGATCCTTTGGGGGGGCTTTATGTATGACATCGAACAGGTACGCCCGCTGTTCATCCTCATCGCCAGGGTCGGCGAAGAAGGCTTTCAGCTTCACCCCCAGCACATTGGCGAACATGAGCAGTGCGTCCACGCTGGGGGTATAGGTGCCCGTTTCGAAGCGGCTGATGGTTTTGGGGTCAAAACCGGTTCTTTCGCCAAGTTCAGCCTGAGTAAGCCCCGCGACCTTGCGGTACCGCCGGATGGCTGGACCCAAACTTGAAATGTGCATCGCTCAATTCCCATTTAGAATCAAGAACTTAACGATAGATTTTTGCATTAGACAACTGCATGATCCATCACCTTGCTTTGCAAAATGTGATGCATTTCGTAGAATTGTCGCCCAAAAGCGGCATTGAGTGAGCTTGTTTCAGATTATGGAACGATGTGAAAAAGCCACTATTGCGCGTTCACGCAAGGCGGCGAGAGCCACCTGATGTCTTGCAGAATATTACCAGTATCGGTGTTGCTGCCTTTAACAGGTTCCACCGCCAGCGACAGCGAGCCCGACTCATGGATGAGAAGTACCGCAGGGCGGTGGATGCCGCCGCGATTTTTTCCGAGACCGACCTGAGCGGCCGGATTACCCACGTCAATGAGCAGTTTTGCGCAGTGTCCGGCTACAGCCGTGAAGAACTGCTTGGGCAAAACCATCGCATGCTCAATTCCGGCATGCACGCCACCGAGTTCTTCGTCGACATGTGGCGCACCATCGCCCTGGGTCATATCTGGAAGGGCGAGATCTGCAACCGTGCCAAGGATGGCAGCCTGTACTGGGTCGAAAGCACCATGGTGCCGGTGATCGATTCCGACACCGGGCGGGTTGAGCGGTACCTGTCGATTCGCTTCGACATCAGCGAGAAACGTCAACTGCTGCATTCCCTGCAATGGCGGGTCGGTCATGACGTGCTGACCGGGCTGCCCAATCGCGCATTTCTCTCGGACCTGCTGGACCAGGCGCTGGAGTTCTCCCGGCAGGAGAGCATTGCGCTGGCGGTGTGCATGCTCGATCTTGATGGCTTCAAGGCGGTCAATGATGGCTACGGGCATGCCACTGGCGATCTGTTGCTGGTGGAGGTGGCCAAGCGCCTGCGCAACATCGTGCGTGGCGAGGACGTGGTCGCGCGGCTGGGTGGCGACGAGTTCGTCCTGGTGTTGCGTTACGTACATGACCTGGCGCAACTGCGGGCCGCGCTGAACCGGGTACTGGGGGCGATATCGGTGCCGTACTCGCTGCATGGCAAGGACATCAATGTGTTTGCCAGCATTGGCGTCACGCTCTTCCCTCACGACAACGTAGATGCCGGGACCCTGCTGCGACATGCCGACCAAGCGATGTACGTGGCCAAGCAGAGTGGTCGCAAGCGCTTTCATTTATTCGACGTGACCCGCGACCGCGAGGTCAAGGCCACTCACGAGACGGTCGAACGGGTGCGCCAAGCGCTGGATGCCGAGGAATTGCGCCTGCAGTTCCAGCCCAAGGTCAACATGCGCCATGGCCGGGTCATCGGTTTCGAGGCCGTGCTGCGCTGGGAGCACCCGCAAAACGGCCTGGTGGCCGCCCGGGAATTCTTGCCCCAGGTGGAAGAGACAGACCTGATCATCGATATCGGTGAATGGGTCATTGACCAGGTGTTGGCACAGCTGGATAAATGGCGCCAGGCCGGGCATGACTGGCCGGTGAGCATCAATATCGCGGCGCGGCATTTTCAGCGGGCGGACTTCGTCGAGCGGCTCAAAAACCTGTTGGCGCGGCATGCGCAAGTCGCCCCACAGCGACTTGACCTGGAGATCGTCGAGTCGGTCGCCGTCGAGAACATCCAGCATGTCAGTGCCTGCCTGCAGGCTTGCCAGGCGCTTGGGGTGCAGTTTTCCCTGGGGGATTTCGGTACCGGCTACTCATCCCTGAGTTACCTCAAGCGCCTGCGCACCCAGACCATCAAGATCGACAAGTCCTTTGTGCGCGACATTCTCCATGATGGCGATGACCTGGCATTGGCCACGGCCGTGATCGGCCTGGCCCGGGCATTTGGCCGCCAGGTGATCGCCGAGGGGCTGGAAAGTATCGAGCACGGCGAGTTGCTGTTGCAGCTGGGCTGCGAGGTGGCCCAGGGGGATTTCATTGCGCCGCCGATGCCCGTCGCCGACGTGCCGGGCTGGGTCAGGGGGTTTGTCGCCCCGGTGCAATGGCGGGTGGCGGATGAAGCCGTCCTTGGTTAGGGCCTGGCTTCAGTCTTACCGCCAACGTAAAGGCGAATGATGTCATCGATCTCCCCTGACATCTTCATGCGCAGCAGGGTGCGCAGAATGCGCTGCACCGGCACCTTGGGATCGTTGCGCACGTAGCAGCCGACGCGTTGTTCCTGCAGGAACGCCACGCTTTGCAGTTGCTGCTGCGGCAATAATCGCTGGTTGAACCAGTCCAGGGTCCATTGGTTGCTGACCGCATAACGGTTGCGCCCGGCATGCAGCTTCTCCAGCACCTGTTCCTGGTTGCGGGCATCGTCGCGATACAGCCGGTTGGTGTCGAACAGCGGTTGCAGGGTCGGGTAGCTGTAGCCCAGGACCGTGCCGATCGATTGATGTGGCAAGTTTGTCGGGATGACGGAGGCCGTCGCGTCAGGCCGGCTGACCAGCAAGTCGGGTTGGGTCCAGAGCGGAATGCTCCAGATATAGTCGCCGGACTGGTTCGGCATCCAGGACTGCGCGGCGTAGCAGCGAATGTCGACCTCGCCCTGTTCCATGGCGTTTTGCACCCGGCCGCGAGGCAAGACGTGGAACTGCGCCGGTACACCGACCTGGGTCGCGAGGCTGAGCATCACGTCATACAGGATGCCCTGGGTCGGCCGGCCGCGTTCAAGCTGCACCATCGGCATTGCCCAACTGTCGGGCACCACGAAGCGCAACGGCGCATCAGCGGCCACCCCGTTCAGGCTGATCAACAGCAGTGCCCCCAAGCCCAGCCGCATAAACGCTCCACTATTCTTGAAGCAAAAAGGCCGCAAAATGCAGCTTAGCCAGATTAGACGAGCGCACCGGATGCAATTTGTGCCTTGCTCCGCTAGCATTAGCCGCTTCTGCTTCCTTCGCTGCGACGGTTTTCGATGAGTTATCAGGTTCTTGCACGTAAATGGCGTCCGCGCTCGTTCCGCGAAATGGTCGGCCAGACCCATGTGCTCAAGGCTCTGATCAATGCCTTGGACAGCCAGCGGCTGCACCACGCGTACCTGTTTACCGGTACGCGCGGGGTCGGCAAGACCACCATCGCGCGGATCATCGCCAAATGCCTGAACTGTGAAACAGGTATCACTTCAACGCCCTGTGGCGAGTGTTCGGTGTGCCGCGAAATCGATGAAGGCCGGTTCGTCGACCTGATCGAGATCGACGCCGCCAGCCGCACCAAGGTCGAAGACACTCGCGAACTGCTCGACAACGTGCAGTACGCCCCCAGCCGCGGGCGTTTCAAGGTCTACCTGATCGACGAAGTGCACATGCTCTCCAGCCATTCCTTCAATGCGCTGTTGAAAACCCTCGAAGAGCCGCCACCCTACGTCAAGTTCATCCTGGCCACCACTGATCCGCAGAAACTTCCTGCAACGATTCTTTCGCGTTGCCTGCAGTTCTCCCTGAAGAACATGACCCCGGAACGGGTCGTCGAGCATTTGACCCATGTGCTCGGCGTCGAGAACGTGCCGTTCGAAGACGATGCGCTGTGGTTGCTCGGTCGCGCCGCCGACGGTTCGATGCGCGATGCCATGAGCCTCACCGACCAGGCGATTGCCTTCGGCGAAGGCAAGGTCATGGCCGCTGACGTGCGGGCGATGCTCGGCACCCTCGATCACGGCCAGGTCTATGACGTCCTGCATGCGTTGATCGAAGGCGACGCCAAGGCCTTGCTCGAAGCGGTCCGTCACCTGGCCGAACAGGGCCCGGACTGGAACGGCGTGCTCTCGGAAATCCTCAATGTGCTGCACCGTGTCGCCATCGCCCAGGCATTGCCGGAAGGCGTCGACAACGGTCATGGCGACCGTGACCGGGTGCTGGCCCTGGCCCAGGCCTTGCCGGCCGAAGACGTGCAGTTCTATTACCAGATGGGCCTGATCGGCCGCCGCGACTTGCCGCTGGCGCCGGATCCCCGTGGCGGCTTTGAAATGGTGCTGTTGCGCATGCTGGCGTTCCGGCCCGCCGACACCACGGATGCGCCAAGGCAACCGCTAAAGCCGGTGGGGATCAGCCAGGCCACGGTTGATTCCGCCAAATCAGTGGCTGCCACGCCAGTAGTAGCAAAGGTCGTCGTTGCACCTGTTGCGGCAGTGGCTCCGGCACCTGCGCCGGTTGCGCCTGTCGCAATACCTGAGCCTGTACCTGATCCGGTGGCCCAAGCAGTCGTAGTCGAAGAAGTGGTCGACCTGCCGTGGAATGATCCGGTCGAGCCTGCAGCCGTCCAACAGCCAGCCGTCGAGCCAGTGCTGGAAACCGTCAGCGAGCAGCCCGAGTTGCCGCCAATGCCGATGCCGACCCCGGACAGCGCAGTACCGGACGCGCCAGAGTGGGCCGCCGCGCCGATTCCTGAACCGACGGTGGCTCAGGTCGATGCCGCCACCCCGGGCATGGACCTGGATGACGAGCCGCCGCTGGACGAGGATTACATCGAGCCAGACATGGACTCGGCCTACAGCTACCTCGACGATTTGGCCAGCGAGCACGCCGCCGAGCCAGCCGCGGAACCCGAGCCTGAGCCCGCCGCGGCACCCGCCACGGGCCTGGCCCTGCAATGGCTGGAGCTGTTCCCGAAGCTGCCGATCTCCGGCATGACCGGCAGCATCGCCGCCAACTGCACGCTGATCGCGGTCGATGGCGACAACTGGTTGCTGCACCTGGACCCGGCTCACAGCGCCTTGTTCAACGCTACTCAACAACGTCGCCTCAACGAAGCGTTGAACCAGTATCACGGGCGGACCCTGACCCTGACCATGGAGCTGATCAAGCCCGAGCAGGAAACCCCGGCCCAGGCGGCGTCCCGTCGGCGTGCCGACCGCCAGCGCGAGGCCGAGGAGTCGATCCACGGTGATCCGTTCATCCAGCAAATGATGCAGCAGTTCGGTGCCGTGGTCCGTAACGATACTATTGAACCTGTCGAGGCCCTGGTCAGTCAGGGCTAATAACTGAAGGCGCTTGCCCGCACGGGCGGGCGCCGTTTAATCCAAGTACTTTTGAGGTGATTCCCATGATGAAAGGTGGCATGGCCGGCCTGATGAAGCAGGCGCAGCAGATGCAGGAAAAAATGGCCAAGATGCAGGAAGAGCTGGCCAACGCCGAAGTCACCGGTAAAGCCGGTGGCGACATGGTCACCGTAGTGATGACCGGTCGTCACGACGTAAAACGCGTGACCATCGACCCAAGCCTGGTCGAAGGCCTGAGCGAAGATGACAAGGAAATGCTCGAGGCGGTGTTCGCCGCGGCCGTCAACGACGCCGTGCGCAAGATCGAAGCCAACAGCCAGGACAAAATGGGCAGCATGACCGCCGGCATGCAACTGCCACCGGGCATGAAACTGCCTTTCTGATTCGCCTTAAGGCATCAGATGAGCTACAAAAAATGCCAGGCATCTTGCCTGGCATTTTTGTTTCTGGGGCTGACCGATCGTTCCCACGCTCTGCGTGGGAATGCCTCAACGGACGCTCCGCGTTCGGCTTTGGAAAGGGACGCGGAGCGTCCCGGGCTGCATTCCCACGCGGAGCGTGGGAACGATCATGTGCCGGGAATAAACATCGATCAAAGGAGACGCTGACATGTCCGACCCCATGACCCTCAACCAACGCATCGTCCTGGCCTCACGCCCGGTCGGCGCGCCGACACCGGAGAATTTTCGCCTGGAGCGGGTCGCGCTACCCGATCTGGCCGAGGGGCAGGTGCTGCTCAAGACCCTTTACCTGTCACTGGACCCCTACATGCGCGGGCGTATGAGTGATGCGCCGTCCTATGCCGCGCCGGTGGAAATCGGCGATGTGATGACCGGTGGTGCTGTCAGCCGGGTCGAGCGTTCGCGCCATCCCAAGTTCCATGAAGGTGACCTGGTGGTCGGCGCCACGGGGTGGCAGAGCCACAGCATCAACGACGGTACCGGCATCATGGCGCTACCGTCGGGCCTGCCCAGCCCCTCCATGGCCCTGGGTGTGCTGGGCATGCCGGGTATGACCGCCTACATGGGTTTGATGGACATCGGCCAGCCGAAGGAAGGCGAGACCCTGGTGGTGGCGGCGGCCTCGGGCGCCGTGGGCTCGGTGGTGGGCCAGGTGGCGAAGATCAAGGGCCTGCGCGTGGTTGGCGTGGCCGGCGGGGCGGAGAAATGTCGTTATGTCACTGAGGAACTGGGCTTCGATGCCTGCATCGACCACAGGAGCCCGGACTTCGTCGACGAGTTGGCGAAAGCGTGCCCCAAGGGCATCGACATCTACTACGAAAACGTCGGCGGCAAGGTGTTCGACGCCGTGGTGCCGTTGCTCAACCCCAAGGCGCGGATTCCGCTCTGTGGCCTGATTGCCTCCTACAACGCCAGCGAAGCGCCGAGCGGCCCGGATCGCCTGCCGCAATTGCAGCGCACACTGTTGACCAAGCGGGTGCGAATCCAGGGCTTTATCGTGTTCGACGACTACGGCGACCGTCAGCCGGAATTCATCAGCGCGATGGCGCCGTGGGTGCGTGATGGCAAGGTGAAATTTCGCGAAGACGTGGTCGATGGCCTGGAACAGGCGCCCGAGGCGTTCATCGGGCTGCTGGAAGGTCGCAACTTTGGCAAACTGGTGGTACGGGTCGCGCCCAACGACTAATTGACGCTGTGAATTGACGCTCAACAGAGGCGCGGGTATAAACCGCGTCTCGTTGTTTTCGTCGGACTTTTCCCCATGAGCTTCAGCCCTTTGATTCGCCAACTGATCGACGCCCTGCGAGTTTTGCCAGGCGTGGGTCAGAAAACCGCCCAGCGCATGGCGTTGCAGTTGCTCGAGCGTGATCGCAGTGGCGGCTCGCGCCTGGCACTGGCCCTGAACCAGGCCATGGATGGGGTCGGTCACTGCCGTCAGTGCCGCACGCTGACCGAAGACGACCTCTGCCCGCAATGCGCCGATACCCGCCGCGACGACACCCTGCTGTGCGTGGTGGAAGGGCCGATGGATGTCTACGCCGTGGAGCAGACCGGTTTCCGTGGCCGCTACTTCGTGCTCAAGGGGCACCTGTCACCGCTCGACGGGCTGGGACCGGAGGCGATCGGCATTCCGCAATTGATGGCGCGGATCGAGGAGGCGGGCACGTTCACTGAAGTCATCCTCGCCACCAACCCGACCGTGGAAGGCGAAGCCACCGCGCACTACATCGCCCAGTTGCTCAGCAGCAAAGGCCTGATCGCTTCGCGCATCGCCCATGGCGTGCCGCTGGGTGGCGAGCTGGAGTTGGTGGATGGCGGCACGCTGGCGCATTCGTTTGCGGGGCGTAAGCCGATTTCTCTCTGAAGATATGCGGTGTTGCCATTGACGCCTTCGCGGGCAAGCCTCGCTCCTACGGGTTCTCTGTTGCTTCTGCCTTTGTAGGAGCGAGGCTTGCCCGCGAAGGGCGCGCCTCGGTTTATCTGATTCACACAATCCTGTTGAAAACCAAGCAAGCGCTCGGTTAACTTCGCTGAACCCTTCAGTGGAGTTCGCCGATGCCTGCCTTCGAGGAATACTTCGACCCCAGCCACCAAATGGTCCGCGACAGCGTCAGGCGCTTCGTCGAGCGCGAGATACTGCCGGGTATCGAGCAGTGGGAAGAAGCTGAAAGCTTTCCCCGTGAGCTCTACCTCAAGGCTGGCGCGGCGGGCATCCTCGGCATCGGTTACCCGCAAAGCCTGGGCGGCAGTCACGAGGGGGATGTATTCGCCAAGATCGCCGCCAGCGAAGAGCTGATGCGCTGTGGCTCGGGTGGCCTGGTGGCGGGCCTGGGCTCGCTGGACATCGGCCTGCCGCCGATTCTCAAGTGGGCCAGTCCTTGCGTCCGAGATCGCGTCGTGCCAAAGGTGTTGTCCGGCGAGAAAATCAGCGCCCTGGCCGTCACCGAACCCGGCGGCGGTTCCGACGTCGCCAACCTGCAAACCCGCGCGGTGCGTGAGGGCGACTTCTACCGGGTCAACGGCAGTAAAACCTACATCACCAGCGGCGTGCGCGCGGACTACTACACCGTCGCGGTGCGCACCGGCGAGCCGGGTTTCGCCGGCATCAGCCTGTTGCTGATCGAAAAGGGCACCCCGGGCTTCACCGTGGGTCGGCAACTGAAGAAAATGGGCTGGTGGGCGTCGGACACTGCCGAATTGTTCTTCGATGATTGCCAGGTGCCCGTAGGAAATCTGATCGGCAGCGAGAACATGGGTTTCGCCTGCATCATGGGCAATTTCCAGAACGAACGCCTGGCCCTGGCGTTGATGGCCAACATGACCGCGCAGCTTGCCCTGGAAGAGAGCCTCAAGTGGGCGCGCGAGCGTGAAGCCTTTGGTAAACCGATCGGCAAGTTCCAGGTGATCAAGCATCGCCTGGCGGACATGGCCACGGCACTCGAAGTCTCACGGGAGTTCACCTACAGGCAGGCGGCGAAAATGGCGGCGGGCAAGAGTGTGATCAAGGAAATTTCCATGGCCAAGAACTTTGCCACGGACACGGCGGACCGCATCACCCACGATGCCGTGCAGATACTGGGTGGCCTGGGTTACATGCGCGAGAGCCTGGTGGAGCGGTTGTACCGAGATAACCGGATATTGTCGATTGGCGGGGGGACGCGGGAAGTGATGAATGAAATCATCAGCAAGCAGATGGGGCTTTGAGTCTTGTGGTGTAGCGACTGACGCCTTCGCGGGCAAGCCCGCTCCTACACGGGAGCGGCGCACCATGCACTTGTAGGAGCTGGCTTGCCAGCGAAGGCGTCAGTACAGTCGCTACTTACTTATCAGACAGGGCAAACTGCGTCAGGCAGAAAGTCGGAATCCCCATGTCTTCCAGGCGCTGCGAACCACCCAGCTCCGGCAAGTCAATGATCGCCGCCGCTTCATGCACCCGCGCACCCATGCGTCGAATCAGGTTCGCCGCCGCAATCAGGGTACCGCCGGTGGCGATCAGGTCATCGAACATCACCACCGAGTCGCCTTCGCACAGGCTGTCGGCGTGCACTTCAAGAAACGCTTCGCCGTACTCGGTCGCATAGCCTTCGGCCAGAACGTCGGCCGGCAACTTGCCTTGCTTGCGAAACAGCACCAGCGGCTTGTTCAACTGATAAGCCAGCACCGAGCCGATCAGGAAACCCCGGGCATCCATGGCGCCGATGTGGGTGAAATCCGCCTCGACATAGCGGTGGGCGAAGCTGTCCATCACCAGGCGCAGGGCCGTGGGCGACTGGAAGAGCGGGGTGATGTCGCGAAAGATCACGCCGGGCTTCGGAAAGTCGATCACGGGGCGGATGAGGGATTTGATGTCGAAGGAGTCGAAGACCATCGAAGGTGTCCTGGCAGGCTGCAAACGACACAGTATAACGGCGGCTGAACCGTTTCGCTCAGCCGCGATCGGCCTAATCAGCCTTCGAGTGAGCCACCCGCCAGGGCGCAGAGCTGGATCGGGTCGAGGATGCGGATTTCCTTGCCCTCGGCGGCGATCAGCTCGTTCTGCTGGAAGCGCGTGAACACCCGCGAAACGGTTTCCACCGCCAGGCCCAGGTAGTTGCCGATTTCGTTGCGCGACATGCTCAGGCGGAACTGATTGGCCGAGAAGCCCCGGGCACGGAAGCGCGCCGACAGGTTGACCAGGAAGGTGGCAATACGCTCGTCGGCGGTCTTCTTCGACAGCAGCAGCATCATCTGTTGGTCGTCACGGATCTCACGGCTCATCACGCGCATCAGCTGACGGCGCAACTGCGGCAGTTGCAGGGCCAGTTCGTCGAGGCGTTCAAAGGGGATTTCACACACTGAGGTGGTTTCCAGCGCTTGCGCCGACACCGGGTGTTTTTCGGTGTCCATGCCCGACAGCCCGACCAGCTCGCTCGGTAAATGGAAGCCGGTGAGCTGTTCTTCGCCGGCATCGCTCAGATTGAAGGTCTTCAGGGCGCCGGAGCGCACGGCGTAGACAGAGTCGAACTTGTCGCCCTGGCGGAACAGAAACTCACCCTTTTTCAGCGGGCGGCCACGTTTGACGATTTCGTCCAGCGCATCCATATCTTCCAGATTCAGAGAAAGTGGCAAACACAGCGGGGCCAGACTGCAATCCTTGCAATGGGCCTGATTGTGAGCGCGCAGTTTTACTGGCTCAGACATTTCTTCAATCCTTGTGGGAAATCACACATAAGACGTAAGGGTAACCCACTGCAGGACGTTGATGCCAGCGCGCGGCGCATTTGCCGCAGGGTTTAGATCACTCGGGAAAACCGTTGGCGACTGTGTTGCTCGAGGTAGGCGTCAAACACCATGCACACCGAGCGCACCAGCAAGCGACCTGCCGGCAGCACAGTGATGCTTTCGCTGGTCAGCTCAATCAGGCCATCCTTGTCCATGCCCTGCAATTGTGGCCAAAGTTCGCCGAAATAGCCTTGAAAATCGATGTTGAAGGCCTGTTCGATCTGGGCAAATTCCAGGCTGAAATTGCAGATCAGTTGCTGGATCACCGCGCGGCGCAGGCGGTCATCGGCGTTGCACGACAGGCCACGGCTGGTGGCCAATTGCGCAGAGGCCAAGGTGTTCTGGTATTGGTTCAGGTCGCTGATGTTCTGGCAGTACAAATCACCGATCTGGCTGATCGCCGATACGCCCAGCCCGATCAAATCGCAATGGCCGTGGGTGGTGTAGCCCTGGAAGTTGCGTTGCAGGGTCGATTCCTCCTGGGCGATCGCCAGTTCATCGTCGGGCAGCGCGAAGTGGTCCATGCCGATGTAGCGGTAACCGGCGGCGGTCAGTTGCTCGATGGTGCGCTGCAGCATCTGCAGTTTTTGCGCCGGGGTCGGTAGCTCGTTGATATTGATCCGCCGTTGCGGCATGAAGCGGTCCGGCAGGTGCGCATAGTTGAACACCGAGAGGCGGTCCGGTTGCAGGCTGATGACTTCGTCGACGGTGCGGGCAAAGTTTTCCGGGGTCTGTTTGGGTAGTCCGTAGATCAGGTCGATGTTGATCGAGCGAAACTGCAGGGTGCGGGCGGCGTCGATCACCGCGCGGGTTTCTTCCAGGCTCTGCAGGCGATTGACCGCGCGCTGCACGGCCGGGTCAAGGTCTTGCAGGCCGATGCTGACCCGATTGAAACCCAATTCCCGTAGAAGGCCCATGGTCGACCAGTCGGCTTCGCGAGGGTCGATTTCGATGCCGTAGTCACCGCTATCGTCATCGAGCAGATTGAAGTGCTTGCGCAGGTGCGACATCAACTGACGCAGTTCGTCGTGGCTGAGAAAGGTCGGGGTGCCGCCACCGAAATGCAGTTGCTCGACTTTCTGCGCGGGGTCGAGATGACAGGCGATCAGCTGGATTTCCTGCTCCAGGCGCTGCAGGTAGGGCAGCGCCCGGCCGCGATCCTTGGTGATCACCTTGTTGCAGGCGCAGTAGTAGCAAATGTTCGCGCAAAACGGCACGTGCACGTACAGCGACAACGGGCGCACGGCCTTGCGGCTGTCGCGCAGGGCATGCAGCAAATCGAACGGGCTGATCTGGCTGTGGAATTGCACCGCGGTCGGGTAGGAGGTGTAGCGCGGTCCCGCCAGGTCATAACGGCGGATCAGATCGGTGTCCCAACGAATGGCGTCGAGCATCATGCGGGCATTCCCCCGGATAGGCTGGCAGTGTGGCCAGTCTAGAGGAGGTGCCATTTCCGGATCTTGATTTGCATCAAAGGTGGCGATTTGTATTGTTTGAGCGGGCCTCTTCGCGGGCAAGCCTCGCTCCTACAGGCGAAGGGCGCGCCGCCAATCTAATGCCCCATCAACCAATGCTGATGCGGCCCCGGTAAAGTCCAGATCCCAAACAACATCACCAGCAACCCGCCCGCCATGCGCACGCTGCGTTTACGCAGCAACGCCGTGACTCTTTCAGCCGCCAGCCCCGTGGCGAGCAGTACCGGCCAGGTGCCCAATCCAAACGCCAGCATCAGCAACGCACTGTCCAGCGCATTGCCCTGGCTGGCCGACCACAGCAAGGTGCTATAGACCAGGCCGCATGGCAGCCAGCCCCAGAGTCCGCCCAGTAACAGCGCACGGGGCAGGCTAGACACCGGCAGCAGTCGATTGGCGACCGGCTGGATATGCCGCCACAGGCCGCGGCCGAGGCTTTCGATGCGCGTCAGCCCGCTCCACCAGCCGGCCAGGTACAGGCCCATGGCGATCAGCAGCAGGCCGGCGAGCACGCGCATGAACATGGCCGCCGGGCTGTTGGCCACCGCCCAGCCGGCCAGGCCGATCAAAAGGCCGGCGGCGGCGTAGCTGAGTATGCGTCCCAGGTTGTAGGCCAGCAGCAGGCGAAAGCGCCGGCTGCGTTGATCCTTGGGGATGGCCAGGGTCAGGGCGCCCATCAAGCCGCCGCACATGCCCAGGCAATGCCCGCCACCGAGTAGACCGAGAATGACCGCCGATACCAACAGCGGCGCCAGTTCAAGCATGGGGCGGAGCCTTGTCGTCGGGTTTGGGCGGATGGCCGCTGGCCTCGTCGACCGCCGCGGTGTGGTTCGGGTCCTGGTCGTCGAACAGGATGCTGTGGGCCGGGCCGTCGAGGTCGTCGTACTGACCGCTGTCGACTGCCCAGAAGAAGATGTAGACAGCGATGGCCACGATCAACAGCGCGGCCGGAATCATCACGTAGAGAGCTGGCATCTGGACTCCATGCCCGCGCGGCTCAGGCCGGCAGCGGGCGGGTTTCTGGCGTGGTGCGTGCAGCCGGCGCGCTCGGCAGGCGAGTCAGGCGCAGGGCGTTGAGCACCACGGTCAACGAACTGAGCGACATGCCGACTGCGGCCCACACAGGGGTGATCCAGCCGAGGGCGGCGAACGGCAACATGAGGCCATTGTACAGCGCGGCCCACAGCAAGTTCTCGATGATCACCCGACGGGTGCGTCGCGCCAGGTTGAAGGCTTGCACCAAGGCATCGAGGCGGTTGGACAGGAGCACAGCGTCGGCGCTGGTTTTCGCCAGGTCAGTGGCCGAGCCCATGGCCACGCTGATGTCGGCGGCGGCCAGTACCGGCACATCGTTGACCCCGTCACCGAGCATCAACACCTTGCGACCTTCCTTGTGCAGTTGTTGTAGGACCTGCAGCTTGTCGTCCGGTCGCAAGCCGCCACGGGCTTCATCGATGCCCAGTTCGGCTGCGACACTGGCGACCATTGGCGAGCTGTCGCCGGACAGCAACAGGGTGCGCCAACCGCGCGCCTTGCAGGCTGCCAGCAGGTCGGGGGCATCGGCTCGCAAACGGTCGTCGAGAACCAGCCACGCCAGCGGCCCCTGGCTATCGCCGAGCAGCAGCCATTGGCCGGCTTCGTCCGGCATTGATGGCACCGCGGCGCCGCTGAGTGCGCAGACAAAACCGGGTTGGCCGATACGCAGGCGCTGTTCGCCAACCAGCCCTTCAAGGCCAAGCCCCGGCGTGCTGTGGACTTCCTCGGCGGCCAGCGGCGCGCGGCCAAAAGCGCGGGCAATCGGGTGTTCGGAACGGTTCTCCAGCGCGGCGGCGAGACTCAGGCATTGATCGCTGCCAAGAGCGTCGAGGGGGCGGATCGAACGCAGTGCCAGTCGGCCTTCGGTGAGGGTGCCGGTCTTGTCGAAGATCACCGTGTCGATCTGGTTCAGGCCCTCCAGCACATGGCCGCGGGTCAACAACAAACCCAACTTGTGCAGGGTGCCTGTGGCGGCGGTGAGCGCAGTTGGCGTGGCCAGGGACAGGGCGCAGGGGCAGGTCGCGACCAGCATTGCCAGCACAATCCAGAAGGCGCGTGACGGGTCCAGCTCCCACCACAACAGTCCAATGCAGGCGCAGGCGATCAGTGTCAGCAACAGGAACCATTGCGCAGCACGGTCGGCGATTTCCGCCAGTCGCGGTTTTTCCGCCTGGGCGCGGTCGAGCAGACGGACAATGGCCGAGAGACGGGTGTCATGACCGAGGGCCAAAACTTCGACGGTCAACGGGCCTTCCACGTTCAGGGTGCCGGCGGTGACGGCATCGCCCGGGGTGCGTGGCTGCGGCAGGTATTCACCGGTCAGCAGCGATTCGTCGATGCTCGACTGGCCGTCGAGAATTTTACCGTCGGCCGGCAGGATTGCCCCTGGATGTACCAGCACTTGATCGCCAACCTGCAGTTCACGTAGCAGGATGCGCTCGCTCTGGCCATCGGCACCCAGGCGCAGGCAGGAAGCGGGGAGCAGGTTGACCAGTTGCGCGGTCGCGGCGGCGGTGCGTTCCCGGGCGCGCCGTTCCAGGTAGCGCCCGGCCAGCAAAAACAGGGCGAACATGCCGACGGCATCGAAATACAGCTCGCCGACGCCGGTGATCGAGGTCCAGATCCCGGCGATGTAGGCACTGCCAATGGCCAGCGACACCGAAACGTCCATGGTCAGGTGGCGCGTGCGCAAATCGCGCATGGCGCCCTTAAAGAACGGCGCACAGCTGTAGAATACGATCGGTGTGGTCAGGAACAGTGCGACCCAACGCAGGATGGCGTGCAGCTCGGGGCTGAGGTCAATGTTGAATTCCGGCCAGGTGGCCATAGTCGCCATCATCGCCTGGAACCACAGCAAACCGGCCACGCCGAGCTGGCGCAGCGCCAGGCGGTTTTCGCTGGCCAGCTGTTCACTGGCGCGGTCGGCCTGGTAGGGATGAGCGGCGTAGCCGATCTGGCGCAGTTCGGCGAGCACCCGGCTCAGCGGCAATTGCCCGTCGGCCCAGCGCACGTGCAAGCGATGGTTGGACAGGTTCAGGCGCGCTTCGGCAACGGCGGGCAAGGTGCGCAGGTGTTTCTCGATCAGCCAGCCGCAGGCGGCGCAGCTGATGCCTTCCATCAGCAGCGTGGTTTCGGCCAGTTCACCTTCGTGGCGAACGAAGGGTTGCTGTACGTCGGCGCGGTCGTACAGCGCCAGTTCATCGACCAATTGCACCGGCAACGCTTCGGGGTTGGCCGAGGCTTCGCTGCGATGCTGGTAATAACTTTGCAGGCCGCCGGCGACGATGGCCTCGGCCACGGCCTGGCATCCCGGGCAGCAGAATTCCCGTGACTCCCCGAGCACGACGGCGGTGAAGCGGCTGCCGGAGGGGACGGGCAGGGCGCAGTGGTAGCAGGGGGTTGGGGTGGTCATGAGGCGTTGTCCGATGATCGTTCCCACGCTCTGCGTGGGAATGCCTCCCCGGACGCTCTGCGTCCGCTTCGGCTGGGACGCGGAGCGTCCCTGGCTGCGTTCCCACGCAGAGCGTGGGAACGATCAAGGTAAGGCTTTATTTTTTCAGGTCTTCCGCGCCTTGCAACGGTTCATCACCGAGCAGCAATTCCTTGTCGTGGTTGACCAATTCTTCCTCGAACATGCGCCAGATGTGGTCGTCCTGGCTGCCGAGCAATTCGATGAAGCGGCGGCCTTCGATCTTGTCGCCCAGCTGGCCGATGTAGCGGCCCTGTTCGGTGTCGCTGCGGGTGAGGGTGACCTTGCGATCCTTCTCCGGTTGCGTCGGCGAGATCAGGTTCAACTCAAGCGTGGCAGGCTGGCTATTGCCGCTCAGGCGCAGGTCGACTTCACCGGTCACGTCATCCAGATGAATGCTGGCGCGCATCAGCAGGGTCTGCGCCAGCAGTTCACGGTCCAGGGAGCGGTTGATGCCTTTGCCAGCCTCGTAGTAGTTGTCGTTGACCAGGTTGTCCGGGTTCTTCACCGCGATGGTCACCATGGACAAGGTCAGGGTCACCGAGCAGGCCAGGATCCCGATGATGATCCACGGCCAAAGGTGCTTGTACCAGGGACTTGCGGCAGTTGCTGCGGGCATGATCACTTCTCTCAACGATTTTGTGGGCCGATGAATCGGCTCTTGGCTTCAACGTGGATGCTGGCGTCATCGGCGTCCTTGAGGATGAATTTCACCTCGTTGGTGCTCGATGGCAATTGTTCCGGCGCCACCGACAGTTCCACCGGCTGGCTGATGATATCGCCGGCCGCGACCTTGATCTCGCGCCGCCCTTGCAGCTTGAGGTCCGGCAGGCCGGTGGCCTCCAGTACATAAGTGTGGTCGCGCTGGTCCTTGTTCATGACCTTCAGGCTATAGACGTTCTCGATCCGGCCTTCGGCGTTCTCACGGTACAGCACGCGGTCCTTGCTGACGTCGAAACCGACCAGCGAACGCATGAAGAACGCGGTCACCAGTGCCCCGATCATCACCATCAGCACCACGGCATAGCCGATCAGGCGCGGGCGCAGTTTATGGGTTTTCTGCCCGGACAGGTTGTGCTCGGTGGTGTAGCTGATCAGGCCGCGTGGGTACTCCATCTTGTCCATGATGGCGTCGCAGGCATCGATGCACGCCGCGCAACCAATGCACTCGATCTGCAGGCCGTCGCGAATGTCGATGCCGGTCGGGCAGACCTGGACGCACATGGTGCAGTCGATGCAGTCACCCAGGCCCTGGGCCTTGTAGTCGATGCCTTTCTTGCGCGGGCCACGGCTTTCGCCGCGGCGCGGGTCGTAGGAGACGATCAGCGTGTCCTTGTCGAACATCACGCTCTGGAAGCGTGCGTACGGGCACATGTAGATGCACACCTGCTCACGCAGCCAGCCGGCGTTGCCGTAGGTGGCGAGCGTGAAGAAACCGACCCAGAAATATGACCAGCCATCGGCCTGGCCGGTGAAGAACTCGATCACCAGTTCGCGAATCGGCGAGAAGTAGCCGACGAAGGTCATGCCGGTGACGAAGCCGATCAACAGCCACAGGCTGTGTTTGCTGAATTTGCGCAGGAATTTGTTGGCGCTCATCGGCGCCTTGTCGAGTTTGATGCGCTGGTTGCGGTCACCTTCGGTGATCTTTTCGCACCACATGAAGATCCAGGTCCAGACGCTCTGCGGGCAGGTGTAGCCGCACCAGACGCGGCCGGCATACACGGTGATGAAGAATAGGCCGAAGGCGGCGATGATCAGCATGCCGGACAGCAGGATGAAGTCCTGTGGCCAGAAGGTCGCGCCGAAGATGAAGAACTTGCGCTCCGGCAAATTCCACCAGACGGCCTGGTGCCCACCCCAGTTGAGCCACACCGTACCGAAATACAACAGGAACAGGAAAGCGCCGCCCGCCATGCGCAAGTTGCGAAACAGGCCAGTGAAGGCGCGGGTGTAGATTTTTTCCCTGGAGGCGTAGAGGTCGACGCTGTTGTTCGCGTTCTTGGTGGGCGGGGTGACGTCGTGTACCGGAATCTGGTTGCTCATCATTGCATCCCACGGCAGTGGAAAAATGCCCCGGCCAGTACGTGCCGACCGCGGTCAAAAAGAGGTGTTGCAGTAGCGCAATGATACGCCTGTCGCTCTATCTCAAGGGTGCGACCTTTGGTCGCGTTGGGGAAAAAACCCGAATGGTGTAGCGAATGTAACAAAACATGATGCAGGTCAATTGACTATAGCTCAACGGTATTGCACGGCCGAGGTGTGGGGGCCTGGCTTCGGAGCGCGGCGGATATCCGCCGCGCTCACGGGTTACGGCTTAAGGCAGGTTACCTTGCCCCAGGCTGTCGAGCCCGCTGCCCTTGCCGCCGTTGCCCTTGCCACCGCTGGGTGCGGCAAAATTGGAACGACGCTGCGTAGCATCCTTGGCTTCAGGTTCCCCTGGTGTTTCGCCCTCGGTGGTAACGGACACAACATCCGGAACGCTTTTCACAGGCTCAGGTAGTACCGGCCCCATACAGACGTCAACGATGTGTTCTTGATCAGACATGGCATGCATTCCTTGTGTAATGACAATTAACTTCCTTGTCCTGGCAGACCCCGCCTCATGCCGGCACGGCTTGAGGCTAGTCAATCCTCCACGAGCTGTCGTGCTCGCCACCCTCGCCTTCGGGGGGGATGGCAAAGTTGGCACGACGCTGCGAAGGTTTCCCAGATGCAGGTTCCTCGGGTGTTTCGCACTCGGGGATGACGAGCTCAACAGTCGGAGAGATTTCTACTTTCACAGGTTCAGGCAGTACCGGGCCCCTGCAGTCGTCAACGATGTGTTCTTGATCAGACATGGTATGTATTCCTTGTTTAATGACGTTTAACTTCCTTGTCCTGGCACACCCGCCTCATGCCGGTTGCCAGGTCAGTCGACGTTACCCCTGACCGGCGCGCAATCCCATCGAATATAGGTTTCAGATTATGAAACCGGTGCCCTAAACAAAACGGCCCCGCCAATTCTCATTGGCGGGGCCGTTCGTTATCGCTTCAGGCGTATGCCTTACTGGGCGTCCGCCACCGGAGCCTTCTCGCCATGAGACAGGCTGTAGACGTAGGCGGCCAGCAGGTGAACCTTGTCATTACCCTGCATTTGCTCTTGCGCAGGCATCTGGCCCTGACGACCGTAACGGATGGTCTGCTGCAGTTGAGCGAAGCTCGAGCCGTAGATGAACGCGGCCGGGTGGGTCAGGTTAGGTGCGCCCATTGCCGGGGTACCTTTGCCTTCCGGACCGTGGCAGGCCACGCAGTTGGCCGCGAACAACTTGCCACCGGCAACCGGGTCGGCCTTGGTGCCTTCCGGCAGCTTGCGGCCGTCGAGGTTGGTCAGGACGAAAGCGGCAACGTCCGCCACGCCTTGCTCGCCGATCACTTCGGCCCACGCTGGCATGACCGCGTGGCGACCGCCCATGATGGTGGTCTTGATGGTTTCCGCTTCGCCGCCCCAGCGCCAGTCGGCGTCGGTGAGGTTAGGGAAGCCGTAGGCACCCTTGGCGTCGGAACCGTGGCAGACCGAGCAGTTGGAGGCGAACAGGCGACCACCCATTTTCAGGGCTTGCGGGTCTTTCGCTACTTCTTCGATCGGCATGGAAGCGAACTTGGCGAAGATCGGACCGAACTTGGCGTCCGAGCGGGCCATTTCCTTTTCCCATTCGTGAACGCCGGTCCAGCCGGTCTGGCCGTTGGCGAACGCGGTCTGCTTCTCGTTATCGAGGTAGTTGTAGCCCGGCAGCAGGCCTTTCCAGTTGCCCAGGCCCGGGTACAGCACCAGGTAGCCCAGGGCGAAGATGATGGTGCCCACGAACAGCATGAACCACCATTTCGGCAGGGGGTTGTCGTACTCCTCGATCCCGTCGAAGGAGTGGCCAACCGTCTCTTCGGTCGACTCGGTGCGCTGGCCCTTGCGGGTCGACAGCAGCAGCCAGGTCAGGGAAAAGATCGTACCGAGACTGAGGACTGTGACATACAGACTCCAGAATGTAGTCATTCTTTGTTACTCCTAGAAGCTTGCTCGACGTGCTTGATGGCTTCGGGATCATCCGCGAAAGGCAGCAAGGTGGCGTCTTCAAACTCCGACTTGCGCTTGGGGCTGAACACCCACAAGGCCAGACCGACAAAGGCCACCATCACAACGACGGTGCCCAGGCCACGAATCATCCCGATATCCATTTAGATCACCGTTTGCTTTTGATGATGGTGCCCAGGCCTTGCAGATAGGCCACCAGCGCGTCCATTTCGGTTTTGCCCTTCACGGCATCCTTGGCACCGGCGATGTCTTCGTCGGTGTAAGGAACGCCGAGCGCGCGCAACACTTCCATTTTCTTGGCGGTGTCTTTGCCGTCGAGCTTGTTTTCCACGAGGAACGGGTAGGCCGGCATTTTCGACTCAGGCACCACGTTGCGCGGGTTGTACAAGTGCGCACGCTGCCAGTCATCGGAGTAACGACCGCCGACACGGGCCAGGTCCGGACCGGTGCGCTTGGAACCCCACAGGAACGGGTGGTCCCACACGCTTTCACCGGCGACCGAGTAGTGGCCGTAACGTTCGGTTTCAGCACGGAACGGGCGGATCATCTGCGAGTGGCAGCTGACACAACCGTTGGCGATGTACACGTCCCGGCCTTCCAGTTCAAGGGCAGGGCGGGGCTTCATACCCTCGACCGGCTTGTTGGTGACATCCTGGAAAAACAGCGGAACGATCTGGGTCAGGCCGCCGACACTGACGGCGATAACCATGAAGAAGGCCAGCAGGCCAATATTCTTCTCGACTGCTTCATGCTTCATCAGTGAGCTCCAACTACGGCAATCTGTTCGGCGGCTTTGGCTTCAGCCGGGTTCGAGGCGCGTACGGTGCGCCATACGTTGTAGGCCATGAACAGCATGCCGGCGGCGAAGAACGCACCGCCCAGGGCGCGGACGATGAAGCCCGGGTGGCTGGCTTGCAGCGCTTCGACGAACGAGTAGGTGAGGGTGCCGTCATCGTTGATTGCACGCCACATCAGGCCCTGGGTAATGCCGTTGACCCACATCGAAGCGATGTACAGAACGGTACCGATGGTCGCGAGCCAGAAGTGCGTGTTGATCAGGCCGATGCTGTGCATCTGCGCGCGACCGAACAGTTTCGGGATCATGTGGTAGATCGCGCCGATCGAGATCATCGCTACCCAGCCGAGTGCACCGGCGTGTACGTGGCCGATGGTCCAGTCGGTGTAGTGCGACAGCGAGTTCACGGTCTTGATCGCCATCATCGGACCTTCGAAGGTCGACATGCCGTAGAACGCCAGGGACACCACCAGGAAGCGCAGGATCGGGTCGGTGCGCAGCTTATGCCAGGCGCCCGACAGGGTCATCATGCCGTTGATCATGCCGCCCCAGCTTGGCGCCAGCAGGATGATCGACATCGCCATGCCCAGGGACTGGGCCCAGTCCGGCAGAGCGGTGTAGTGCAGGTGGTGCGGGCCGGCCCAGATGTACAGGGTGATCAGCGCCCAGAAGTGCACGATGGACAGGCGATAGGAGTAGATCGGACGCTCGGCCTGTTTCGGCACGAAGTAGTACATCATCCCCAAAAAGCCCGTGGTCAGGAAGAAACCTACGGCGTTGTGACCGTACCACCACTGGATCATCGCGTCGGTCGCGCCCGAGTAGGCCGAGTAGGACTTGAACAGGCTGACCGGCAGCGACATGTGGTTGACGATGTGCAGCATCGCGGTCACGACGATGAAGGCACCGTAGAACCAGTTGCCCACATAGATGTGCTTGGTCTTGCGCTTGGTGATGGTGCCGAAGAACACCAGGCCGTAGGTGACCCAGACGATGGCCAGCAGAATAGCCAGCGGCCATTCCAGCTCAGCGTATTCCTTGGTGGTGGTGTAACCCAGCGGCAAGGTAACGATGGCGCCGACGATCACCGCTTGCCAACCCCAGAAGGTGAAGGCCGCGAGGCTGTCGGAAATCAGTCGCGTTTGGCAGGTTCGCTGCACGACGTAATAGGAAGTGGCAAACAGTGCACAACCACCGAAGGCGAAAATCACCAGGTTGGTGTGCAACGGGCGCAGGCGTCCAAAGCTCGTCCATGGCAGACCGAAGTTCAACTCCGGCCAGACCAGTTGCGAGGCGATGAAGACACCGAGCCCCATGCCAAGGATCCCCCAGACCACCGTCATGATGGCGAACTGGCGGACTACCTTATAGTTATAAGCAGTCGGACTGATTGCTGTGCTCATTCTAAGGTTCCACGGTTTGGGTGTTTTATTAGGATTAAAAATCGGCCGCAAGTATGGAGAAAGCAGGGGGTCATTGCAACGCGCCATGACCTGGGTCAATGCGTTCAAATGCTGATTCTGCGGCCTTTCCATGCGCCGCGTAAGGACAAAAATGGCCTCGGACAAAATGTCGCAGCGAACGGAAAAAGCGAGGGGGTTCAGGTCACTTGTAACGGGGTGTGTTCAAAAGCCCTGATTGGCGACCGACGGCATTTGGCACGACAGCCGGTATCTACCGGCGTTTGCGGCCTGTCAGTCAGCCGATGGGGCGAACACATCGCGCAAGGCGGACCTGGAACCGGCACGGGCCAGTTCGCATCGACCAAGCGTAGACCCGAATCCGGGGATTCGAAAGGTGAGGTTTGACAGGGTGCGACAATGGGTCGCAAAGGGGCGGGGAACTACCGCATCCGAAAGAATGCGGCAGTGCAGGTGTTGCGAACTATTGCTTTTTGCCTTCGACTTGCAGGTTTTGTGTATTCAGTCTGTGTGACAGGCTGTACACATAAGCAGCCAGCAATTGTACTTTATCGTTGCCGAGCAACTCATTTTGCGCCGGCATGTGGCCCTGGCGACCGTGGCGGATGGTCTGCTCGAGCTGGGTCAGGCTGGTGCCGTAAATGAAGCCGGCCGGGTGCGTCAGGTTCGGCGCGCCCATGGCGGCGGTGCCCTGGCCGCTTGCCCCATGGCAGGCGGTGCAGGTGGTGCTGAACGCTTGTTGCCCGGCTTGCAGATCGGCCTTGTTGTCCGCCGGCAATGGCAGCCCGGCCAGTTCGTGACGCACATAGGCGGCGACGTTTTTCACCCCTGCCTCGCCCAGCACTTCGCCCCAGGCCGGCATCGCCGCCATGCGTCCACCCAGGATGGTGGCCTTGATGGTGTTGGCGTCGCCGCCCCAGCGCCAGTCGCTGTCCGCCAGGTTGGGGAAGCCGAACGCGCCCTTGGCATCCGAGCCATGGCACACCGAACAGTTGGAGGCGAACAGGCGCCCACCCATTTTCAGCGCTTGCGGGTCCTTGGCCACTTCTTCCACCGGCATGGCGGCGAATTTGGCGAAGATCGGCCCGAATCGAGCGTCGGCCCTGTCCATCTCCTTTTCCCATTCGTGCACGCCGGTCCAGCCGTTCTCATAACCGGGCAGGATGCCTTTCCAGTTACCCAGGCCGGGATAGAGAATCAGGTAGCCGACGGCAAACACCAGGGTGCCGGCGAACAGCATGAACCACCATTGCGGCAACGGGTTGTCGTACTCCTCGATGCCGTCGAAGCTGTGGCCCATGGTCTGGTCGACGCTGCCCTTGGTTTCGCCCTTGCGGGTGCCGATCAGCAGCCAGGTCAGGCCGATCAGGCTGCCGATGGTCAATACGCAGATCCACGTACTCCAGAAAGTGGTCATGGCCGGGTGCTCCTTGTGGCGGATTCTTCGGGGGTCTCGGCTTGTGGTTCATCGGCGAACGGCAGCAGGCGCGCTTCGGCAAATTGCGGGCTGCGCTTGGCGTTGAACACCCACAGCGTCAGGCCGACGAAGGCCACGAACACCACGACGGTGCCCAGGCCGCGGATCATTCCGGTACTTATTTCAACGACCATGGCTCACCTCTTGCTCTTGATCGCAGTGCCGAGCACTTGCAGGTAGGCGACCAGCGCGTCCATCTCGGACTTGCCCTTGAGCGAGGCGACGGCACCGCTGATGTCCTCGTCGGTGTATGGCACGCCCAGGGTGCGCATGGTCTTGAGCTTGGTTTCGGTGTGGCCGCTGTCGACCGGGTTGGCCACCAGCCACGGGTAGGCCGGCATCTTCGATTCCGGCACCACGTTGCGCGGGTTGTACAAGTGCGCGCGGTGCCAGTCATCGGAGAAGCGCGCGCCCACCCGGGCCAGGTCCGGACCGGTGCGCTTGGAACCCCAGAGGAACGGGTGATCCCACACGCTTTCGCCAGCCACCGAGTAGTGCCCGTAGCGTTCGGTCTCGGCGCGAAACGGGCGGATCATCTGTGAGTGACAACCGACGCAGCCTTCGCGGATATAGATGTCGCGACCTTCGAGCTGCAAAGCGGTGTAGGGCTTCATGCCTTCCACCGGTTTGTTGGTCACGTCCTGGAAGAACAGCGGGACGATCTGGGTCAGGCCGCCGATGCTCACGGCCAGGATCATCAGCAGCAGTAACAGGCCGACGTTTTTCTCGATTGTTTCGTGTTTCATGGCGGACTCCTCAGGCCATCTGCGCGGCAGCGACGACGTCGGCAGGCTGCGAGGCCCGCACGGTGCGCCAGGTGTTGTAGGCCATCAGCAACATGCCGCTGAGGAAGATCGCCCCGCCCACCAGTCGCACGACGAAGCCCGGATGGCTGGCCACCAGGGTTTCGACGAAGGAGTAGGTCAGCGTGCCGTCCTCGTTCACCGCACGCCACATCAGGCCCTGGGCGATGCCGTTGACCCACATCGAGGCGATGTACAGCACGGTGCCGATGGTGGCGAGCCAGAAGTGCGCGTTGATCAGGCCGATGCTGTGCATCTGCGCGCGACCGAAGATTTTCGGGATCATGTGGTACAGCGCACCGATGGAAATCATCGCTACCCAGCCGAGCGCGCCGGCGTGTACGTGGCCGATGGTCCAGTCGGTGTAGTGGGATAGGGCGTTGACGGTCTTGATCGCCATCATCGGCCCTTCGAAGGTCGACATGCCGTAGAACGCCAGCGAGACCACGAGGAAGCGCAGGATCGGGTCGCTGCGCAATTTATGCCAGGCGCCCGACAGGGTCATCATGCCGTTGATCATGCCGCCCCAGCTCGGCGCCAGGAGGATCAGCGACATCACCATGCCCAGCGACTGCGCCCAGTCCGGCAAGGCGGTGTAGTGCAGGTGGTGGGGGCCGGCCCAGATATACAAAGTGATCAGCGCCCAGAAGTGCACGATCGACAGGCGATAGGAATACACCGGGCGCTCGGCCTGCTTAGGCACGAAGTAATACATCATCCCCAGGAAACCGGCGGTGAGGAAAAAGCCTACGGCGTTGTGGCCGTACCACCATTGCACCATCGCATCGGTGGCACCCGAGTACAGCGAGTAGGACTTGGTGAAGCTGACCGGCAATTCCATGTTGTTGACGATGTGCAGGATCGCCACGGTGACGATGAAGCCACCGAAGAACCAGTTGCCGACATAGATGTGCTTGGTCTTGCGCTGCATGATCGTGCCAAAGAACACGATGGCGTAGGCGACCCAGACGATGGTGATCAGGATGTCGATCGGCCACTCCAGTTCGGCGTATTCCTTGGAACTGGTGAAGCCCAGCGGCAGGCTGATGGCCGCCAGGACAATCACCAGTTGCCAGCCCCAGAAACAGAACGCGGCGATTTTCGGTGCAAACAGCTGGGCCTGGCAGGTGCGTTGCACTGAATAGAACGAACTGGCGAACAGGGCGCAGCCACCGAAGGCGAAGATCACCGCGTTGGTGTGCAGCGGGCGCAAGCGGCCGAAGCTGGTCCAGGGCAAATTGAAGTTGAGCTCGGGCCAAACCAATTGGGCCGCGAGAAAAACCCCGAGCCCCATGCCGACGATGCCCCACACCACCGTCATAATGGCGAATTGGCGGACCACCTTATAGTTGTAGGCGGTACTGATAGAAGTGTTCATGGTTCCCCATCCACGGTTCAGCCGAAGTGGGCGCCAACGGCGCGCCCTTCGCCTGGAGTTATAGGCAGACTAAAAGCGAGGCAAGCATGGACAAACAGCACAAGGCCGGTATTGACGGGGATCAATGGGCGCAGTGCGTGCAGGAACATGGATGGTTGTGGGATGCGGCTTCGGGCACGGCCACTGCGACCCTGATCCTGGCCCACGGCGCCGGTGCGCCGATGGACAGCGACTGGATGAACGACATGACCGCGCGCCTTGTGGCACAAGGCGTCAACGTATTGCGCTTTGAGTTTCCGTACATGTCGCAGCGGCGCGTCGACGGCGGCAAACGCCCGCCCAATCCGATGCCAAAGTTGCTGGAATGCTGGCGCGAGGTGTATGCCCAGGTGCGACGCCACGTCACTGGGCCCCTGGCCATTGGCGGCAAGTCCATGGGCGGGCGGGTGGCCAGTTTGCTCGCCGATGAACTGGGTGCTGATGCGTTGGTGTGCCTGGGCTATCCGTTTTATGCCGTGGGCAAGCCGGAGAAACCGCGGGTGGAGCATCTGGCGGCGCTGAAGACACGTACGTTGATCGTGCAAGGTGAGCGCGATGCGTTGGGCAATCGTGAGGCGGTCGAGGGCTACACGTTGTCACCGAGTATCGAGGTGTTATGGCTGGTGGCGGGGGATCATGATTTGAAGCCGCTGAAGGCTTCGGGGTTTACTCATGAGCAGCATTTGGCGGCTGCGGCGAGTAGAGTATCGGCATTTCTCGGTCGATGATCGTTCCCACGCGCAGCAAAGGAATGCAGCCCGGGACGCTCCGCGTCCCAAATCAAGAGCCGAACGCGGAGCGTCCGTTGAGGCATTCCCACGCAGAGCGTGGGAACGATCAGTGACTACCAGGCCCGCCTGCAGAAATTTCCTACCTGCACCATCGCGTTCAGCCACTTGCATAACCGTCTCGTCACCACGCACCCTGATCGTTCCCACGCTCTGCGTGGGAATGCCGCCAGGGACGCTCCGCGTTCCATTTCCATCGCACTGCAAGATTCAAGGACGAATCGCATGGGTCGAAGCCGTTACTCCATCACCGAGCCTGACAAGCCCCACTTCCTCACCTGCACCCTCATGGAATGGCTACCGCTGTTCATCCGCCCCTACATCGTCGACCACCTGCTGGACTGCTGGCGTTACCAGCAAACCCACCACAGCCTGCAGTTGTTCGGTTACGTGATCCTCGAAAACCATCTGCACTTCGTTGCCCAGGCACCTGACCTGGGCAAATGCCTGAACCAGTTCAAATCCTTCACCGCAAGACAGATCATCAATGACCTGCAAAGCAAAGGTGCGGATAGAGCCTTACAGCGGTTGCGTTTCAGCAAGCGGGCGCACAAGCGGGATCGGGTTTATCAGCTGTGGCAGGAGGGTTCGCATGCGGAAATGGTTTTCAGTGAGTCGGTGATGCGCCAGAAGCTCGAGTACATCCACAACAACCCGGTGAAACGAGGGTATGTGGATTTGCCGGAGCACTGGCGTTACTCCAGTGCGAGGAACTATGTGGGGATGGACGGGTTGATCGAGATTCAGCGCTGGTATTGACGTGCACCACTGCAAACTGCGGCGCGACTGGGACGCAGAGCGTCCCGGGCTGCATTCCCACGCGGAGCATGGGAACGATCAACAGCCTCCCAACCCGATCATTCCCGCGCGCGCAAAGTAATGCCGCCAGGGACGCTCCGCGTTCCGCCCTTGGAGGTGATGCAGAGCGTGAGGGGATGCATTCCGTTGCTGCGCGTGGGAACGATCAACAGGCTCGCACCCAGATCGTTCCCACGCTCTGCGTGGGAATGCAGCCCGGGACGCTCCGCGTTCCGCCTTTGGAGTTGTCGCAGGGCGTCACTCAGTGCATTCCTTGTTGCACGCGTGGGAATGATCAGGAGAAGGGAGGGCTCAGGTCAGCGATTAAACCGCTCCACCAACGAATACTGCGTATTCGCCGTCTTGGTCAGCTCTTCACTCAGCAAAGCCGAGTTCTGCGCCTGTTCCGAGGTCTGGTCCGCCAGTGCCGAGATGTTGCTGATATTGCGGCTGATTTCTTCGGCCACGGCGCTTTGCTCTTCGGTTGCGGCGGCGATCTGGGTGGTCATGTCGGTGATGTTGGCCACCGCCTCGCTGATCCCCACCAGGGCCTGATCCGCTTCCAGCACCCGCGCCACGCCTTCTTCGGCCTGGCGATGCCCGGCTTCCATGGTCTGCACCGCGGTGCCCGCGGTTTGCTGGAGCTTGGCGATCAGGGCGTGGATCTGCCCAGTGGATTCGCTGGTGCGTTGGGCCAGTTGGCGAACTTCGTCGGCCACTACCGCAAAACCACGGCCCATCTCGCCGGCGCGCGCCGCTTCGATGGCTGCGTTTAGCGCCAGCAGGTTGGTCTGGTCGGCGATGCCTTTGATCACGTCGACCACGCCGCCGATTTCGTTGCTGTCCTTGGCCAGTTGCGTCACGGTCAGGCCGGTCTCGCCCACCACCACCGACAGGCGCTGAATGGCTTCACGGGTTTCCCCGGCGATGTCGCGACCACGACCGGTCAGGCGGTTGGCTTCCTGGGTAGCGTCAGCGGTGCGTTGCACGTGGCTGGCGACTTCCTGGGTGGTGGCGGCCATCTGGTTGACGGCGGTGGCCACCTGTTCGGTCTCCACGCGCTGGCGTTCCAGGCCGCTGGAGCTGTTGTGCGCCAGGGCGTCGGACTGCTTCGCCTGGTCGGTCAGGTGCTCGGCGGTGTCCTGCAGGCGGGTCAGGCAGGTTTTCAGGCGGGCTTCCTGGCTGAGGATCGACATTTCCAGGCGGGCCTGGGCACCGCGGCTGTCGGTGTACATCTGCGCGATCAGCGGGTCGGACGTGGTTTGCTCGGCCAGGCGCAGCAAACGCTTGATGCCGCGTTGCTGCCAGCCCAGGCCCAACAGGCCCAACGGCACCGAAAGCGCCGCCGCCAGGGCAAAGCCCCACTGCGAGTTCAGCGTCGCGCCGATCATGAAGCTCAACTGGCTGACCAGAATGAAAGGCAGCCAATCCTGCAGCACCGGCAACCATTTATCAGTGGCGGGGATGGCTGGCTTGCCCTGGTTGATGCGTTGGTAGAGCGCTTCGGCGCGGCGAATCTGTTCGGCGGTGGGCTTGACCCGCACCGACTCGTAACCGATGACCTGATTGCCTTCGAAGACCGGCGTCACATAGGCGTTAACCCAGTAGTGGTCACCGTTCTTGCAGCGATTCTTGACAATGCCCATCCATGGCAAGCCTTGTTTGAGTGTGCCCCACATGTGCGCGAAGACCGCGGCGGGCACGTCAGGGTGACGCACCTGGTTGTGCGGCGCCCGGATCAGTTCCTCACGTGAAAACCCGCTGATCTCGACGAAAGCGTCATTGCAGTAGGTGATCATGCCCTTGGCATCGGTGGTGGAAATCAACCGTTGCTGAGCCGGGAAGGTCCGTTCGCGTTGAGTAATGGGCTGGTTATTACGCATGGCTTGTTTAATCCGCAAGGCTTTGACAGGTTGTCGGCCGTGCAGCGCTTTTATTGAATTTATTTTTTCCTGGTGCCAGGCGTCGATCATCAAGGGTGAATATGCGACGACGGGTCGCAATGTAACGGTTTGTAAGGGTTTCCCTCGGCAGGCGCTCAGCGTATGATTTTGCGCCCCTGGCGCTGGCGCTTTAGTGGCTCATCCTTGAGGGGATGCGGGCGTCGATGCCGGGCAGAAAAGTACTCCTAACAATAAATATAGAGTCGCTACCCAACGGAATTTAGCAAGTTTCTCAACGTTATGTTGAACCCATGAGGGCGTTCGACGCACCCATCGCACGAAGTGATGTTGGTACCGTTGAGAATATAAAAAGGTGGAGAAAATCATGCGTAGAAAAGTTGCAATTATTGGGGCTTCGTTCCGTTTTCCCGGCTCCACTTCCGCAACTTTTTGGCAGAACCTGCTGGAAGGGCACGACTTCATCACGCAGGTCGACCCGTCCCGCTGGTCCCGCGATGCGTTTTTCCACCCCGACAAGGCCAACCCTGGCACCGCCTACACCCTGGCGGCCGGTACGCTGGGTGACATCTCCACCTTCGACGCCGGTTTCTTCAGCATTTCTCCCCGCGAAGCGGCAATCATGGACCCCCAACAGCGCCTGTTGCTGGAACTGGGATGGGAAGTGTTCGAGAACGCCGGGGTAAAACCGTCGAGCGTGCGCGGCAGCAATTGCGGGGTCTTCCTGGGCATTGCCAGCACCGACTATGCCTATCGCCTGTCCCACGACCTGTCGCTGGTGGACGCCTCGACGGCCACGGGCAACACCTTCAGCATCGCGGCCAATCGCCTGTCGTACTTTTATGACCTGCACGGCCCGAGCATGGCGGTCGATACTGCGTGTTCCTCCTCGTTGGTGGCGTTCCACCAGGCCTGCCAGGCCATTCAAAGCGGCGATATCGACCAGGCACTGGCCGGCGGTATCAGCCTGCACCTGCACCCGTTCGGTTTCCTGATCTTCTCCAAGGCCTCGATGCTGTCGCGTAAAGGCCGCTGCAACGTGTTCGACGAAGCCGGTGACGGTTATGTGCGCTCCGAAGGGGCAGGGCTGTTCTACCTCAAGGATTACGACAAGGCGGTGGCCGATGGCAACCAGATCCTCGCCGTCGTTGCCGGCAGTGCGGTCAACACCGACGGGCGCAAGTCCGGGTTGACCGTGCCCAGCGCCGATGCGCAGGCGGCGTTGATGACCCAGGCCTACGCCAGCGCCGGGATCTCGCCGGCCGACATCGATTACCTGGAGGCGCACGGTACGGGCACGCCGGTGGGCGATCCGATCGAAAGCCGCGCCATCGGCCTGGCGCTGGGCCAGGCTCGCGGGGCGGACAAGCCGTTGTTGATCGGCTCGGTCAAGAGCAACATCGGTCACCTGGAGGCCGCGTCCGGCGTGGCCGGCTTGATGAAGGCGCTGTACTGCGTCACCGAACGCCAGGTGCCGGCCACCATCGGCATCAAGAACCTCAACCCGCGTATTCCGTTCGCCGACCTCAACCTCAACGTCGCCACCCGCAACCACGCCCTCAAGCCGGACGGCACGCTGGTGGTGGGGGTCAACTCCTTCGGTTTCGGCGGCGCCAACGCCCACGTCATCCTGCAAAGCCACACGCCCCAGGCTGTAGCACCGGTTGCCCAGGCAGGCCCGGTGCCGTTGATGGTCACGGCCAAGGACAGCGCCGGCTTGGCGGCCATGGCCGAAAGCATCGCCCAGCACCTGGGCGATCACCCGGCAGCCGGCCTGTATGACGTGGCGTACCAGGCAATGATGCGTCGCGACCTGCATCCGCAGCGTGTGGTGGTGTTCGAGGCCGATCAACAGCAAGGCGCCCAGGCGCTGCTGGACTTCGCGCTGGACCCGGCTGTTTCGGCCTTGAGCTCGGTGGTCGAAAGCGGTCGCGCGCTGGATCAGGCCAAGGGCCCGGTGTTCGTGTACTCCGGCAATGGCTCGCAGTGGCAGGGCATGGGCAAGGCGCTGCTCGCCGATGCCGTGTTCCAGGCCGCGGTGGCGGAAGTCGACGCGCTGTTCCAGCCGCTGGCCGGCTATTCGCTGATCAAGGAACTGGCGGGCGAGTACGGCCAGGAGCGTTATCACCTGACCGAACTGGCTCAGCCGGCGCTGTTCGCGCTGCAAGTGGGCGTGACCCGCATGCTGGAAAGCAAAGGCGTGGTGCCGCAGGTGGTGATGGGCCACAGCGTTGGTGAAGTGGCAGCCGCCTGGGCATCTGGCGCCCTGAGCCTGGTCGACGCGACCCGCGTGATCTACCACCGCAGTCGCCTGCAGGGGCTGACCGCCGGGTCCGGGCAGATGTCCGCCGTGGGCCTGTCGGGCAGTGACACCGCGAACCTGTTGCTGGAGCTGGGCCTGGATGATGTGGTCGTGGCCGGCGAAAATAGCTTCAAGGGCGCCACCGTGGCCGGCTCCGTGGCCGGGCTTGAGCGTCTGGAACAGGCGCTGACCGAGCGCCAGGTGTTCGTGCGCCGCCTGGGCCTGGACTACGCCTTCCATTCGCCAGCCATGAACGTGATCGCCGAACAGGTGGTCGAGGCGTTGCGCGATATCGCGCCGCGCGCCAGCCGCATCCCGATGTATTCCACGGTCACCGGTGGCTTGCTCGAGGGTGAGCGCCTGGACGCCGAGTACTGGTGGCAGAACATCCGTTTCCCGGTGCTGTTCCAGTCCGCCAGCGAGACCCTGTGCGAGCAGGGCTACAACGTCTTCGTCGAAGTCGGTCCGCACCCGATCCTGCGCAGCTATGTCAGCGATGCCCTGGCGGCACGCGAGCAACAGGGCGTGGTCATCGCCACGCTCAAGCGCCATGACGACGCCGCGCCGATGGTCACCCGAGCGGTGGCCAAGGTGCTGATCAGTGGCGCTGAAACCGACCTGGCGTGCCTGTTCCCGAGCACCGGGCGCTTCGTGCGTTTGCCCAACTACGCTTGGCAGCGCGAGCGTCACTGGCACGGCGACACGCCGGAGTCGGCGCGCACGCTGTACCACGATCGCGTGCATCCGCTGCTGGGCCATGCGGTACCCGGTCACGAGCTGACCTGGGACAATCGCCTGGACACGCAACTGTTCCCGTCCCTGGAAGACCACAAGGTCGGCGATGCCGTGCTGTTCCCTGGCGCCGGTTTCACCGAGCTGGTGCTGGCGGCCGCACAGTGCTACCAGCCGGGTGAGTTCGTCGACATCGAAGAGCTTGAGATTCACAGCCCGCTGGTGCTGCACGCCGAATCGAGCAAGCGCGTGCGCGTGCAGATCGACAGCAGCGACGGCACGGTGTCGATCGTTTCGCGCAGCACCTCCCAGGAAGAACCCTGGGCCCGCCACGTGGTTGCCCGCCTGCCGGGCGAGGCCCGTGGTGTGCTGCTCAACGAAGCGGCGCCAGCGCTGCCGGACCGCGCCGCGGATTTCACCCGTAACGAACATTTGCAACTGACCACGGCGGTCGGCCTGAATTATGGCCCGGCCTACCAGGCCATCGAAGCCGGCTGGATCGACGGTGACCAGGTGCTGGCGCAGCTCAGCGCCCCGAGCGTCATCGCTTCGGAACTGGCGGCCCTGCACCTGCATCCGGCGCTGCTGGACAGCGCGTTCCAGCTGATCACCCAGTTGCTCAGTCGCGATCCGAAGGCGCGTAACGGCCTGGCGTTCATTCCGGTGAAACTGGGGCGCATCAACTTCGCCGCGGGCAGCCTGCCTCCGTGCCTGGCCAAGGTGCGCCTGGTGCGCCGTTCGGAGCATTCGCTGCTGGCCGACTTCACCCTGTACGATGCCGAGGGGCGTGCGGTGGTGTGCATCAAGGACGCGCGCTTCCGTGCGGTCAAGTTGCACAAGGATCGCAGCGGCGACCTGAAACTGGTGGATTTCGCCGGTATCGCCAAACCTTATCCATTGGCTGCCCGCGGGCTATCGCAAGCGGCCTCGCCATTGCACAGCGCCCTGGCGCACAGCCTGGCGTTGGTAAGCGATGAACCGACCCTGGTGCGTTACAGCCAGGAAGTCGATCCACTGCTGGACAGCCTGTGCGGCAGCTTCGTGCTGGAGGCCATCGAGTCCCTCGGCGGCCGCCTCACCGGCGCGCAACGGTCGACCTGGCAGGCCGAGGCGCAAGGCTTCTCGGGCTACCTCGATCACCTGCTGCAGCAGGCGCTGGACGACGGCAGCCTGATTGCCAGCGGCGACAGCTGGCAGCTGGCCGATCAGGGCGAGCAGCCAAGTGCCCAGGACATCTGGCAGGAACTGTTCCGCAGTTATCCCGAGCACTTCCAGATCGTGCACTCGGTGGGCCGTATCGGCATTCACCTGCAGGACCTGCTGAGCGGTGCGGTGCAGATCGAAACGCTGCTGCCCCGTGAAACCTCGCCGGCCCAGTTGGCCCGCCAGGTGCTCGGCGCCAGCGGCTACCACGCCTTGCTGGACGCGATCAAAAGCCACATCGAACAACGCCTGGCCGTATTGCCGGCAGGCCAGCGCCTGCGCATCCTCGAACTTGGCTTCGGTGGCGCGCCCTTCGCCGCGCAGCTCTGTGCACAGCTGGACTTCGACCGTGTCGACTACCAGTACAGCGCCGACGACCTGGACCCGGCCAGCTTGCTGCAAGCCGACTTCCCGGACCTGCGCCTGCTCAGCCTCGGCGACGCCGCGCAACTGCCAGCGGTACCCGCCCAGGGTTTCGACCTGGTGCTGGTCGCCAGCGACCTGGCGCCGTTGCAAGCCATCAGCGCGGGCCTTAGTCATGGCGCGGCGCGCTTGTCGGCCGGTGGCCAGTTGATGCTGTTGGCGCAGCATCCGGCCCGTTGGGCGGATTTCGTCTTCGGTGCGCAACCTTCGTGGTGGCTGGCCGGGCAGGACCAGGGCAGTTTGTCGGTGCAGCAGCGCCCGGGCTTCTGGCAACAGGAACTGCGTCGTCACGGCCTGAGCGTCAGCGAGGCGCTGGAATTGAGCCCAGGCATGTCCAGCGGCAGCTACGTGCTGGTGGGCGAAGCCGAAGCGGCGGCGGCATTCGAACCGCAGCCACTGCTGGCACAGCGTTGGTTACTGGTGGCCGATGAGCAGGGCGCGGAACACGCCTTCGCCCAGCAACTGGCCGCCGCCCTGCGCGAGCAGGGGCAAAGCGTTGACTGGCTGGCGCCAGCGTCGGCCCAGGACCTGGCCGAGCAACTGCGCGCCACGGCGGCGCCGCAGCACCTGCTGTTGCTCAGCGGCCTGTTCGGCAGCCACGGCCTGGACGACCAGGCGCGGCGCTGCATGTTGGCCGCGGCACTGACCCAGGCGTGCGAGCAGGTGGGCATCAGCCCCGATTGCTGGCTGCTGACCCGTGGTGCGGCGGTGCATTTGTTGCCGGCCGCGGCACAGGTCGCAGGTGACCTGGCATCCGTCGCCGATGCGGCGTTGTGGGGCTTTGGTCGCACCCTCGCCAACGAAACCGTGGGTTGCCGCGTGCGCCTGCTGGACCTGGCCGAAGGGGCCGGGGTCGACGCGTTGCTGCCGGCCTTGCTCAATGCCGATGACGAAACCGAACTGGCCATCAGTGCCGACGGCGATCGTTACGTGGCTCGCCTGCGGGTGCGTCCTGATCAGTTGGAGGCCGGCGCCGAACAACAGACTGCGACCCAGGTCAGCCTTGGCTTCGAACTGCCGGGCCAATTGCGCAACCTGCGCTGGGAAGCCCACGAGCCGTTGTTGCCGGCGGGCGATGAACTGGACATCGAAGTCCAGGCCACCGGCCTGAACTTCCGCGACGTGATGTATGCCCTCGGCCTGTTGTCCGACGAAGCCATCGAGAACGGCTTCTCCGGCCCGACCCTGGGCTTTGAATTCGCCGGTGTCGTGCGCGCCAAGGGCGCGCAGGTGGAAGGTGACTTCCAGCCGGGCGACCGGGTCGTCGGCTTTGGTCCGTCGAGTTTCGCCAATCGCCTGGTCACCAATGCCAATGCAGTGGCGCGGATCCCCGAGGGCATGTCCTTCGAGGCGGCGGCGACCATCCCGAGCACCTTCTTCACCGTGTACTACGCGCTGCATCACCTGGCGCGCCTGGAACCGGGCGAGAAAATTCTCATCCACGGCGCCGCGGGCGGTGTCGGCATTGCCGCGATCCAGATCGCCAAATGGTGCGGGGCCGAGATCTACGCCACCGCCGGCAGCGACGAAAAACGCGACTTCCTGCGCTTGCTTGGCGTCGAGCATGTGTTCGATTCACGCTCGCTGGCGTTTGCCGACGAGATCCTGGCGATCACCGCCGGCCGTGGCGTCGACGTGGTGCTCAATTCCCTGGCGGGCGAGGCGATCAACCGCAACCTGCAGGTGCTCAAGCCATTCGGCCGCTTCCTCGAACTGGGCAAGCGCGACTTCTACCAGAACACCAAGATCGGCCTGCGGCCGTTCCGCAACAACATCAGCTACTTCGGCATCGACGCCGACCAGCTGATGAGCGAGCGTCCGGACCTGACCCGTCGCCTGTTCGGCGACATGATGCAGCTGTTCCGCGACGGCATCCTCAGCCCGCTGCCGTACCGTGAGTTCGACGCCAACGACGTGGTCGAGTCGTTCCGCTACATGCAGCAGGCGCGGCAGATCGGCAAGATCGTCGTCACCTACCGCACGCCGATCCAGCAGGTGTTCCACGCACCGCTGGCCCAGGCGCAGGCCTTGCAACTGGCGGCCGACGGCACCTACCTGGTGACCGGCGGGCTCAGCGGTTTCGGCCTGCGTACCGCGCAATGGCTGGTGGACAAGGGCGCTCGTCACCTGGCGTTGCTGGGCCGTCGCGGCGCGGCCACCGAAGAAGCGCTACCGGCGCTGGCGGCCTGGCGCGAGCAGGGCATCGAGGTCCAGGCGCTGGCCTGCGACATCACCGACATCGCCCAGTTGCGCAGCGTGCTGGCCAGTATCGAAACTTCCAAGGCGCCGTTGCGTGGCGTGGTGCATGCGGCCACCGTGTTCGAAGACGGGCTGATCCGCAACCTGACCCAGGCGCAATTGCAACGGGTGCTAGAACCCAAGGCCAAGGGCGCGCAGTACCTGCACGAACTGACCGCGCACCTGGCGCTGGACTTCTTCGTGCTGTTCTCCTCGGCGACCACCCTGTTCGGCAACCCGGGGCAGGCCAACTACGTGGCGGCCAACCATTGGCTCGAAGCCCTGGCCCGTCATCGCCTGCTGCAAGGGCTGCCGGCCACGGCGGTGCTGTGGGGGGCGATCGACGATGCCGGTTTCCTCGCGCGCAACCAGGACGTCAAGGAAGCCCTGCAAAGTCGCATGGGCGGCGCCGCCTTGCAGTCGCAAGCGGCCCTTGACACCCTGGAGCGCCTGCTGCTGCAACAGCGCTCCGGGTTGGGTGTGCTGGAGCTCGACTGGAAAGCCCTGTCGCGCTTCCTGCCGGCCGCCGGTTCGCCGAAGTTCAGTGAACTGGCACGGCTGCACAGTGGCGAGCAGGAGGAAGAGAGCAACGTCGATGATATCCAGCGCCTGTTGCTGGAGATGGACGACCAGGAACTCACCGAACTGTTTGCCGAAATGCTCAAGCAGGAAATCAGCGAGATCCTGCGCATGCCGACCAGCAAGCTCGACAGCAGCCGACCGTTGCAGGAACTGGGGCTGGACTCGTTGATGAGTGTGGAGCTGGTGGTGGCGGTCGAGGAGCGCTTCGGCATTCGCCTGCCGGTGATGGAGCTGAGCGAAACCTCCAGCATCGCCAAATTGACCGTGCGCATTCTTGAACTGCTGCGCGGCAACCAGGATGCCGAGGCTGCGCCCGTTACCGAAGACAACCTGCAGGCGCAGACCCTGGCACGCCATGGCGTCGAACTGTCCGAGGCTGAACCGGCCCAGGTCCGCCAGGGCGCGCGCGACCCTGATTCCCAACTTTCCCGTTTGATCAATTGACTATGACCTCTAAAAGTTCACCAGGGCTTGGCGCTTCGATGAAAGACAAGCTGATCCAGCAAGCCCTGGAGCGGCGCCAGCGGCAGAGCGGCGATGGGGCGCCGCCGGCGTCGTTGGCGGATGTGAGCCGCAACGCGCGGGCGGTGCCGGAGCAGTTCTATCGCTTCGATCAGCATCCCGGTTACCAGCAACTGCGGATCATGCATGACGGTGCGGCACGCTTTGGCCTGGCCAACCCGTTCTTCAAGCTGCATGAAAGCCTGGCGGGCGCCGAAACGACGATCCAGGGCCAGCGCTTCGTCAACTTCGCCAGCTACAACTACCTGGGTTACTCCGGTCACCCGGTGGTCGCCGAGGCGGCCAAGGCGGCCATCGATCACTACGGCACCTCGGTGTCGGCCAGTCGCCTGGTGTCCGGCGACCGGCCGATCCATCGCGAGCTGGAGGCCGAACTGGCCCGGCTGTACGAGGTGGATGACGCCGTGACCTTTGTCAGTGGGCATGCCACCAACGTCACCACCATCGGCTACCTGTTCGGCCCGCGCGACCTGGTGATCCACGACGAACTTATCCACAACAGCGTGCTGCAAGGCATCCAGTTGTCCGGCGCGCGTCGCTTGAGCTTTGCCCACAACGACGTCGAAGCCTTCGACCGTCTGCTGGGCGATCAACGCCAGCATTTCGAGCGGGTGCTGGTGGTGCTCGAAGGCATCTACAGCATGGACGGCGACTACCCGGACCTGCCGCGCTTCGTCGAGCTGAGGAATAAGCACAAGGTGTTCCTGATGGTCGACGAGGCCCACTCGCTGGGCGTGATGGGGGCCAACGGCAAGGGCATTCGCGAGCACTTCGGCCTGGCGGGTTCTGACGTCGACATCTGGATGGGCACCCTGAGCAAGACCCTGGCCAGTTGCGGTGGCTACATTGCCGGCGAATCAGCCCTGGTCGAACACCTGAAGTTCATGGCGCCGGGGTTTCTCTACAGCGTCGGCATGCCGGCCTCGGTGGCGGCGGCGGCACTCGCGGCAGTGCGCTGCATGGCCCACGACGCCGAGCGCGTGGCGACCTTGCAGGCGCGCGGCCAACAGTTCCTCGCCCTGGCCCGTGAGGCAGGGCTGGACACCGGCACCAGTACCGGGCTGGCGGTGATTCCGGTGATCACCGGCAGTTCGCTCAAGGCCACGCAGTTGTCTGGCGCCCTGGCCAAACGCGGCATCAACGCCCAACCGATCCTGCACCCGGCCGTCCCGGAAAAAGCCGCCCGCGTGCGCTTCTTCGTCTCGTGCCTGCACACCCCCGAGCAAATCGCCGAGACCGTGGCCATCGTTGCTCAGGAGCTGCAAAAGCTGTAACGCCGACACCCCTGTATAACGCGTATGCCCTTGTAGAGCTGGCTTGCCAGCGAAGGGACCCGCCAGCCCAACACAAGATTCAAAACCGCCTTCGCCGGCAAGCCGGCTCCTACAGGTCCCATGTTTTTTGTAGGAGCTGGCTTGCCAGCGAAGGGGCCCGCGAGCCCGACACAAAATTCAAAGCCGGCTCCTACAACCAAATGGCGTCCCACAATGGATAATCTTGTACCCGCCTGGCCAGCCCTGCCCGCAATGGATTGGCAATGATGTAACGCGCCACGGCGCGTAAATCCTCTTCGCGACGAATCGCCCGGTCATGGAAGCCTTTCTGCCATATCTGCCCCGTGCGACCCAAACGGGCATTCACGGCTCTCGCGCATCGGGATTTGGTCGCCCTCATCAAGCCTGGCAACGAGTTGTTCTGCAGCTCGACCAGCCAGTGAAAGTGGTCGGGCATCACCACCCAGGCCAGGGAATTTGCCTGCTCCTCGTTCTGCGCCTGACGAAATTGCTCCACCATCAAACGTCCAATGCGCCAGTCACTGAAGATCGGTTCGCGCAGACGGGTAACGGCGGTGAGCAGGTATATCTGTCCTGACTGCGAGTAACGTCCGGAGCGTAGATGGTTGGCGTGCGAACGAATGGGCAATCCGTTGCCCTCCTTTTGTCGGTCGAAAAGGGTAAGGCTAGTGCGCAGAAAATTTCACGTTGAAAAGGTTTGAGTCCGGGTGTGACCAACCCAGAGGCCACATGTTTTTTGTGCGTCGAGGCGCCGCAAATCAATCGCGTGTACATGGTTATCGCGTGCGCATGGTTTTTGTAGGAGCTGGCTTGCCAGCGAAGAGGCCCGACAGCCCGACACAAGATCCAAGACCGCCTTCGCCGGCAAGCCGGCTCCTACAGGTCGCATGGTTTTTGTAGGAGCTGGCTTGCCAGCGAAGAGGCCCGCAAGCCCGACACAAGATCCAAGACCGCCTTCGCCGGCAAGCCGGCTCCTACAGGTCGCATGATTTTTTGTAGGAGCTGGCTTGCCAGCGAAGAGGCCCGTAAGCCCGACACAAGATCCAAGACCACCTTCGCCGGCAAGCCGGCTCCTACAGGTCGCATGATTTTTTGTAGGAGCTGGCTTGCCAGCGAAGAGGCCCGCAAGCCCGACACAAGATCCAAGACCACCTTCGCCGGCAAGCCGGCTCCTACAGGTCGCATGATTTTTGTAGGAGCTGGCTTGCCAGCGAAGAGGCCCGCCAGCCCGACACAAGATCCAAGA
>NZ_JAAVXC010000050.1:0-50176 GCF_013416725.1 Pseudomonas sp. SbOxS1 | reverse complement strand
CAAGAGCCCTTGGTTACTTGGGGCTTTTCCAAGTGACTCGCTGTAAGAGCGAAACCCTAAGTGGCCGTTACCGCAGGAATGGATATGTACACATGCAGGAGAATGGTCGGCTGTCAGGCCGTCATCGCTGGCAGGCCAGCTCCCACTGTTTGGACCGGGTACATCTGCGAGAGATTAATCGGATGCCAGGCCGCCTTCGCCGGCAAGCCTGGCTCCTACAAGGATGTTTTTTCAGTCGCCGTGAGGGCGGAAGTTAACCGGCCAGGCCGACAAACATATCCTGCACGTCGTCATGGTTATCGAGGCCTTCGAGGAACGCTTCGACCTCAGCCATCTGCTCATCGCTCAGGCCGCTGACCGGGTTCTTCGGCTGGTAGCCCAACTTGGCCGACAACACGGTGAAACCTTGCTCCGGCAGGGCTTTTTGTACCGCGTCCAGGTCGGTAGGTTCGGTCAGGAACAGCGTCGCGCCGTCTTCGCCCGGCTCGAAATCCTGGGCACCGGCTTCGATGGCGGCCATTTCCGGATCGGCGTCCGGGGTGTCCGGCGAGGCCTCGATCATGCCCACGTGGTTGAAGTCCCAGGCCACCGAGCCGGAAGCGCCCAGTTGGCCCTTGCGGAAAGCCACGCGGATTTCAGCGACGGTACGGTTGATGTTGTCCGTCACGCACTCGACGATCAGCGGCACCTGGTGCGGCGCGAAGCCTTCATAGGTGACGCGATGGTATTGCACGGTTTCGCCCAGCAGACCGGCGCCTTTCTTGATGGCGCGATCCAGGGTTTCCTTGGGCATCGAGGCCTTTTTCGCCTGTTCGACCACCAGACGCAGGTGTGCGTTGGTGGCGGTATCGGCACCGTTGCGCGCAGCAATGGTGATTTCCTTCACCAGTTTGCCGAAGATCTTGCCCTTGGCGTTGGCTGCCGCTTCTTTGTGTTTAACCTTCCACTGTGCGCCCATTACTCACTCTCTTGTCTATGGCGCCGAAACATCTATTGGCCGACGCATGCCGCCAAGTTTATACGGCCTAAAGTTGGCAATCGACCAAAAAATCTCAGGCTCAACCACGGATCGACATCTTTACCGATGGTTGTAGGGCGATTCTGAAATTTCGGTTGGCGATGTCCACAAGGCATGCGGGTTTGTACTCTCTGTGGCCGTACTCCATGGCAGAAGCGCGTCCGATGCACAACGACAAGGAAAGTCCCTTCACCCTCACACTCCTCGACGACCACCTGAGTTTGCAAGTAGTGCAGTTCAGCGGGCACGAGGCCCTCAATCAACCCTATCGATTCGATATCGACGTGATCGGCCTGGCACCGGCCCTCAACCTCGAACGGCTGCTGCAACAACCGGCGCTGCTCGACTTGGGACAAGGCCAGGGCATCCATGGCGTGCTGCACAGCGCCAGCTGCGAATATCGAGGGCGCGGCCGGGTCGGCTACAAACTGGTCCTGGTGCCCGCCCTTCAAGCGCTGGATCGATACAGATCGCGGCGGGTCTTCCAGCGCCTCAGCGTGCCCATGATCCTGCGCCAGCTGCTGGAGGAACATGACTTGCCCGCAGACAGCTATCGCATGGAACTGGCAGACGGGCATTATCCCCTGCGACCTTTTTGCATCCAGTACGAGGAAACCGACCTGGCCTTGCTGCAGCGCCTGTGCGAGGAGGAAGGCATTCACTATCACTTCGAACACTCGCGCCACGGGCACGTGCTGGTATTGGCCGACGACAACATGAGCTTTCCCCAAGAGCCGCTGCTGATGCCTTTCCACGGCGATGAGACAGGCGAAAGCACTGCACCGGTCATCAGCGAGCTGTTCCAGCGCCATGACTCACAAGCCGTTTACCCACGAGTGGAGGCGAAAAATCGCGGTGTTCAGGTCGATGAAGCCGCGGCCAATCACGCCTTTTCCCACACCCCTCGCCCTCCCCAGGAGCAGCGCCATCGGGATCAGCTCGAACGCCGCGATCTGCAGCGCATGCGTTGCCAGCAGCTGCAGCTTCACGGTCAAAGCAATCAGTGTCTGTTACGCAGCGCACACATCGTGCAGGTGGCCGACCATCCCGTGCCGGGGTTCAACGACCAATGGCTGGTCTGCCAGGCTCGGCATCAAGGCCAGCAGGGTTCGATCCTGTCCGAAGACAGCATTGCCCGGCACTATCGCAATCAGTTCACGGCCATTCCCTGGTCGACGGTGTTTCGCCCACCCTTGGACCAGGCCAGGCCGCGCATCCCCGGTTTCCAGCCTGCCCGGGTCTGTGGCCGGGCCGGGCAGCAGGCGAAACAGGATGATCAAGGTCGCCTGCAGGTGAGTGTATGGCCCGACACGGCTGTCGATCCCGAGGCGGCCACAGGGCTGTGGCTACCTGTGGCACTGGCAATGCCCCAGGTCCCAGGGCAAGAGATCCCGCTGCCAATGGCCGGCAGCGACGGCTGGGTCAGTTTTCTCGACAGCGACCCGGACCGCCCGGTGCTCTGCGCCAGCAGCGGGCAGCGTCGCCGCCCGCCAGCGGTGCGTGCCGACACCCCACGCAGTGACACCGGCCTGCTGCTCGACTGGTTGATCAGTCGCACCGACCCCGCGCCTTGAGCATCAGACGCGGTTACCGGATCGTTCAGGTACGCAGGGGTTTGATGATCATCGCCTGGTTCGGTACGCAGGCATGCCGGGTACCCTGGCTCCCGGGGCGGCTGTTCCAGTGCGGGACCAGCACCAGGGCCGAGAACAGCGCGCAGCCGGCAAAGACGATGAACACGGTCACGGTATCGAAATAGCCTGGCAGCAATCCGCCGAGAATCGCCCCGACCGAACCGCAACCGTTGACGAAACCTGCCGCCGTGGCGCCGGCCTTGGCGGTGCCGAAATCGATGGCGGCCGCACCGCTGATCATCGAGTCAGGTCCGTAGAGCGTCAGGCCCATGACGAACAGCAGGGCCACCACCAGCATCACGCTGCCGGTATGCAGTGCGCCCATGAAAAACCCCAGGGACAGGGTCAGCGCCAACAGGCTGAGCACGCAGGCGGGCATGCGCCGGGCGCCGAACAGTTTGTCCGAGGCCAGGCCGATCATGATCGGCCCGAGCAAGCCGGCCAGTTCGAACGCGGTGGGAATGATCGCCGCGCCGACCTTGCCCACCGAGGGCATCTGTTCGAAAACGATCACCGGGCCCCAGAGCAGAATCGCGTAGCGCGCCGGCTTGAGCATGAAATACGCCAAGCCGAGCACCAGCACCGTGCGGTTGCGCAGGATTTCCTTTAGCGGCTCCAGCACACTGATTTTGCTTTGGGCATAGGCCTCTTCAGCGCTCAGTGCGGGTTCAGGCTCCACGGCCGGCAAGCCCACGTCTTCAGGCTTGTTGCGTTGAAAAAGAAAAAACAGCACGGCGACCAGCCCCACCACCGCCGCACTGGAAATGAACGCCGCATGCCAACTGCCGATCAGCGTATAGGCCCACCAGCCGGCAAACGGCGATGCCACCAGGCCGCCGAAGGCGTAGCAGGAACTCCACAATCCCAAGACCTGCCCGCGCTGTTGGGCGGGAAAGAAACTGCCGAGGTTCTTGCACAACCCCGACCAGCCGGTGGACTGCGCCAGCCCTTGAATCAGCATGCAGGTGGCGAAAATCGGCAAGGTGGCGAAACTGCCCATCACCAGCGCCGCCGCCGCGGAAATCAGCAAGCCACCCAGCACCACCACCCGCGGCCCGAAGCGGTCGGCCAGGATGCCCCAGGTGAATTGGCCGATGGCGTAGGCGGTCAGGTAAATCGCGTCGAGGTTGGCCATGGCCATCTTGTCGAGCATGAAGCTCGGATCTTCGCCGATGCCGAGCTTGGCCACGGAAAACGCTTTGCGGGTGAAATAGAAAGCGGCGTAGGCGAGCCAGGTGATCGCGAAGATCTGCACGCGCCAACGCTTGAGGGTGCCGAAATGCTTGTTCATTGTGGTTCTGACCTCAGGGTCTGAGTGTGCCGGCAGATTTAAGAAAAACGCCTGTGTTCTTATTGTTGAGCACTGCGCAATCACCTTGTCCCTGTAGGCGATTGCGGTCAGATGAGTCCTGTGGTTACACGTACAGGCCCATGGCACTCGCGCTGTTCGACTGAGCAGTCACGGAGCCTGAGGTGGATAAAAACAATTAATGTTTAATAAGTGAAATCGATTTATCGTATTTCCAAAATAAGCACTGCTTGTTACTGGAGATGCCCATGTCGGTTTCCCACGCCCAACTCAAAGCTTTCCACGCCGTGGCCGTGCATGGAAGCTTCACCAAAGCCGCCGAGCGGTTGTTTCTCACCCAGCCAGCGATTTCCGACCAGGTGCGCAAACTCGAAGAGCGCTACGGTGTGTTGCTGTTCCATCGCAACAAACGCTCGGTGCGCCTCACCGACCTGGGCGAGCGCTTGTTGAGCGTCACCCAGAAACTGTTCGTGATCGAAGCCGAGGCCCAGGAATTGCTGCAGGATTCCCAGGCGTTGCAGACCGGCAGCCTGATTCTGGCGGTGGATGCGCCGGTGCATGTACTGCCACAGATCGCCCGGTTTTGCGAACGCTACCCCGGCATCAGCGTGAAGATCGAAACCGGCAACACGGACGAGTCGCTGTTCCGGCTGTTCAACTATCAGGCCGACCTGGCGTTGCTCGGCCGCGAGGTCAGCGACGAACGATTGATCTCGTTGCCGCTGCGCAATGACCCGATGGTGGCGTTCGTGTCGCGCAATCATCCGTGGGCGGATCGCCAATCCATCACCCTTGCAGACCTGGACGACACGCCGCTGGTGTTGCGCGAAATCGGTTCGGTGACCCGCCAGACCCTGGAAGAAGAAATGGCCGGCGCCGGCTTCCGCATTCGCCCGGCGATCCAGGTCGAAGGTCGGGAAGCGGCGCGTGAGGCGGTGGTGGTGGGGATCGGGATTGGCGTGGTGTCGGCGGCTGAGTTTGGCGCCGACTCGCGGGTGTGCGCGTTGCCGATCACCGATTGCAAGCGGCGGCTGACGGAAACGCTGGTGTGTTTGCGCGAGCAGAGCTCGCGGCGGATTGTGGCGACGTTTCTGGAGATGGTGCGCGAGAGCCTGGTGTAGACAGGTCTGGCCCCATCGCCAGCAGGCTGGCTCCCACAGTGGTAGTGAGTCGTCACTGTGGCCGAATGCAAACCCCTTGTGGGAGCCAGCCTGCTGGCGATGCGGGCAACTCGGTCTATGAGGTGGGCGCCAAGCCGAAAAACGCCTGGATCAAGCGCAAATCCCGCCGCCGCTCCATGCACCCCATCATGTGCCGATTGACCAAGCCCTCGCCGATGATCGGCACCGCCGTCACCCGCGGGTCATGGCTGACCTCCACCGACGACACCACGCCCACCCCTAACTCGGCAGCGACCGCCTCGGTTACCGCTTCCCGGCTGTCCAGCTCCAGCAACACCCGCGGATTGACCTTCGCCTGGACGCAGGCGTCATCGAAGGTGCGTCGGGTAATCGAACTCGGTTCACGCAACACCATGATCACCTGGTCCAGCTCCTTGAGCGGCACCCCTTTGGGCCGCCGGGCCCACGGATGCCCCACGGGCACCAGCGCGCAAATCCGCGATTCGCTCAGGGCTTGCAAGTGCAGGCCCTTGCGCGGCTCGACCTCGGTCAATACCGCCACGTCGGCATGCTCGGACAACAGCGCCGCCAGGGTTTCCTGGGCATTGCCCAGGCGCAGGTTGACGGTGATGCCGGGATAACGCGCCCGCAGGCTCGCAAGCATCGGCATGACCATGTGCGGGCCGTCCGCCGCCACTTCCAGGCGCCCGGTCAGTAACTGCCGGTTGGCCTCCAGCATCGCTTGCGCCTCCTCGGCCAGGCCGAACATCGCCCGGGTGATCGCTGCCAGCCGGGTGCCCTCCTCCGTCAGCTCCACCCGGCGGGCCGTGCGGCGCAACAGGGTGATCTGGTAGTGCTCCTCCAGCGCCTTGATGTGCCCGGTGACCGCCGGTTGGCTGATGAACAGTCGAGCAGCGGCACGGGTGAAACTGCCCTCACGGGCCACGGCATCGAAAGCGCGGAGCTGAAACAGGTTCATGAATAACTCTCACTGATGGCTGGCATAACAACAAACAATTTGATTGATAGCTCGGCAAATTGCAATTTAAGCCCCGTAGCTTCATCCCATCGATTGCGAGGACACGAGAATGAGTACTGCCGCCCCCATCCTGCTCACCCCCGGCCCGTTGACTACTTCGGCCCGCACCCGCCAGGCGATGATGGTTGACTGGGGTTCATGGGATGACCGCTTCAACCAACTGACCGCCAGCCTGTGCGAGCAACTGCTGGCGATCATCAACGGCGCGAACAGCCACCACTGCGTGCCCCTGCAAGGCAGCGGCACCTTCGCCGTCGAAGCGGCGATCGGCACGCTGGTGCCACGCGACGGCAAGGTCCTGGTGCTGATCAACGGCGCCTACGGCAAGCGCCTGGCGAAGATCTGCGACGTGCTGGGGCGCTCGTTCAGCACCTTCGAAACCGCCGAAGACGAACCGACCACCGCCGCCGACGTCGACCGCCTGCTGCGGGCCGACGGCGGCATCACCCACGTCGCACTGATTCACTGCGAAACCAGCACCGGCATCCTCAATCCGCTGCCGGAAATCGCCCAGGTGGTCGCACAACACGGCAAACGCCTGATCATCGATGCCATGAGCTCCTTCGGCGCGCTGCCGGTGGACGCCCAACAGGTGCCGTTCGATGCGCTGATCGCCGCTTCCGGCAAATGCCTGGAAGGCGTTCCGGGCATGGGTTTCGTTTTCGCCCGCAAGGAATCCCTGGCCAACGCCGCCGGCAACTCGCACTCCCTGGCGATGGACCTGCACGACCAACACACCTACATGGTCAAGACCGGGCAATGGCGCTTCACCCCGCCGACCCACGTGGTCGCCGCGCTGCACGAAGCCCTGCTGCAATACAATGAAGAAGGCGGCCTGCCCGCCCGGCACCAGCGCTATGCCGCCAACTGCCAGGCCCTGATGGAAGAGATGGCCACCCTTGGCCTGCGCAGCTTCCTGCCAGCCGCCATCCAGGCGCCGATCATCGCCACGTTCCATGCCCCGAAAGATCCGCGTTATCAGTTCAAGGAGTTCTACGAGCGGGTCAAGGCCAAGGGTTACATCCTCTACCCCGGCAAGCTGACCCAGATCGAGACGTTCCGCGTCGGCTGCATCGGCCATGTGCAACCTTCGGAAATGCGCGAAGCGGTGGCGGCGATTGCCGAAGTGCTGCGCGAGATGGAAGTCCTAGAGATCTAACCCCCCCTTTCCCTTGTAGGAGTGAGCCTGCTCGCGATAGCGGCCCGACATTCACCATTGATGTCGACTGACAGGGCCTCATCGCGAGCAGGCTCACTCCTACATTGAATCGTATTGCCAATTCAGGAATTTGATCACCATGAACTACACCACCCCAACCAAACTCCAAGCCGCCATCCTCGACTGGGCCGGCACCGTGGTCGACTTCGGCTCGTTCGCGCCGACGCAGATTTTCGTCGAGGCCTTCGCCGAGTTCGACGTCCAGGTCTCCATCGAAGAGGCCCGTGGCCCGATGGGCATGGGCAAGTGGGACCACATCCGCACCCTGTGCGACCAGCCGCAAGTCGCCGAGCGCTATCGCAAGGTGTTCGGCCGTACGCCGACCGACGATGACGTCACCGCCATCTACCAGCGCTTCATGCCACTGCAGATCGAGAAAATCGCCGAACACTCGGCGCTGATTCCCGGCGCCCTGGACACCATCGCCAACCTGCGCCAACAGGGGATCAAGATCGGCTCCTGCTCCGGTTATCCGAAACAGGTCATGGATAAAGTCGTCGAGCTGGCCGCCACCAACGGCTACGTGGCCGACCATGTGGTCGCCACCGACGAAGTGCCGAACGGCCGCCCATGGCCCGCCCAGGCATTGGCCAACGTGATAGCCCTGGGCATCGACGATGTTGCCGCCTGCGTGAAGATCGACGACACCGTGCCGGGCATTCTCGAAGGCCGTCGTGCCGGCATGTGGACCGTGGCGCTGATCTGCTCGGGCAACGCGCTGGGCCTGGACTACGACGGCTACCGTGCCCTGGACAGCGACACGCTGGACAGCGAGCGCAAGCGCATCCACGCCCTGTTCGAAGGCTCGCGCCCGCACTACATGATCGACACCATCACCGATTTGCCGCAAGTGATTGCCGACATCAACCAGCGCCTGGCCAAAGGCGAGATGCCACAGACCAATTGATTCACCGCCCCCCCCTGTAGGAGCGAGGCTTGCCCGCGAACCAGGCGCCGCGGTGTACCTGTCACACCGCGTCATCGTTCTTCGCCGGCAAGCCTGGCTCCTACAGAGGGCATTGCGCGTCAAATAGCCTCAGGCAAACCCGGTGAAACAGGATTACAGTTAACGGTGGCTACCCCCCTGTGAGGAACACCGTATGCCGTGGAAAAATTCCGACTCGCGCTACAGTACCGTCTCGATCGCGCTGCATTGGTTGATGCTGGTCCTGCTGGCGCTGGTTTACGCCGCTATCGAACTGCGCGGCCTGTTTCCCAAGGGCAGCGGTGGTCGAACGCTGATCGTGGAATCGCACTTCATGCTCGGCCTGACCGTGTTCGTGCTGGTCTGGCTACGCTTGTTCGCCCGCAGCCTCGGCCCGGCACCGCAGATCTTTCCGGCGTCGCCTCGCTGGCAAACGGTGCTGGCCAGATTGATGCACTGGGCGCTGTACATTTTCATGATCGCCATGCCGATTCTTGGCTGGCTGGTCACCAGCGCCAAAGGTAACCAGGTGATGTTCTACGGCTTCGACCTGCCCCTTCTGGTCGCGGAAAACAAGGACCTGGCCAAGCAGATGCAGGGTTGGCACGTGCTCGGTGGCACCATCGGCTACTGGCTGATCGGCCTGCACGCCGTTGCCGGGCTGTATCACCACTATGTGGTGGGCGATAACACCTTGCTGCGGATGATGCCCAAGCGGGTGAACAGCGATACCTGAAACACCTGTCAGGTTTGTGGACTGAATCCCCGGCGGCCCTGCAAACCGCCGGTGTGGATAAAGATCAGCCGCGTGCCTGGGGCAAACCTCCCCGCCTCGACCTGCTGCCTGAGCGCCAGCAACGCCTTGCCGGTGTACAGCGGTTCCAGGGCAATGCCGCTGGCTTGTTCGGTCTGCTCGATGAATTCGAGCAACAGCGGGTCGACCTTGGCAAAGCCACCCCGGCTGGCGTCGAACAGTTCATAAGACGGATGATGCACGCCCGCTTGCTCGACGATGCGTTCGACCTGCTGCGCTACACCGTGATCATCGGGCACCGCCAGGGCGCCGTAGACCGGGTGCTCCCCCGCTTCGGCCATGACCAGTCCGGCCAGGGTCGTGCCAGTCCCACAGGCCAGCCACCAACCGTCGTAGTCGCTCCACCCCAGGCCAGCCAGTTGCCGGCAGGCCAATTCCTTGAGCTGCACGCAGCCCTGGGCTCCCGGCAAACCGCCGCCGCCTTCCGGGACCGCAAGCAGACCGGGATATTGCGCCTGCCATGGCTCCCAGAAACCCGCTTCATGCCGCGCCCGATAGCCGCCGTAACCCAGCCAGTGCAGTTGCATGCCGAACGCCTGTAAATCGTTCACCGTCGGCGTTTGCTGAGCATGCCCGCGCAACAGGCCGACCGTGGCAAAACCGAATCGCTTGCCGGCAGCGGCCAGCGCATGCAGGTGATTGGAATGCGCGCCACCGAGGCTGATGATGCCCTTGGCGCCTGCATGATCAGCGGCCTTGAGGTGTTCGTTGAGCTTGAACCATTTGTTGCCGCTGATCAGCGGGTCGATCTGGTCCAGGCGCAGGATGGCGAGTTCGATGTTGGCGGTTTTGAGCCAGTCGAGAGGGAGATGGTCGAGGGGGGCTTGGGGTAGCCAGTTTGCGGGAGGAGAAAGCATTGATGCCGGCCCAGGGTAAAGAGCCGGCATCTTAGCAGCCTTGACGACGCCTTCGTCGGAACGCCGCCCGGGGCAAGCCCGCTCCCACAATGGATTAATGTTGATCACAAAATGCATGAACAACATGGAACCTGTGGGAGCGGGCTTGCCCGCGAAAGCCATTGGCACGTTGGTCCTGCGGATTACAACTGCGCAGCCAACCGCGAGCCCTGGTTGATCGCCCGCTTGGCATCCAGCTCCGCCGCGACATCCGCGCCGCCGATCAGGTGCACGTTCTGCCCCGCCGCCACCAGGCCGTCCTGCAACTCGCGCAGCGGATCCTGACCGGCGCAGATCACGATGTTGTCCACCGGCAACACCTGCGGTTCACCGGTTTCGCCGATGCGGATGTGCAGGCCTTGGTCGTCGATCTTCAGGTACTCGACGCTGTTGAGCATCTGCACCTGCTTGTTCTTCAGACCGGTGCGGTGAATCCAGCCGGTGGTCTTGCCCAGGCCGTCGCCAACCTTGGATTTCTTGCGTTGCAGCAGGAACACTTCGCGGGCCGGGGCATGGGGTGCCGCCTTGATCCCGGCGACACCGCCGCGTGCTTCAAGGTGCGTATCGATGCCCCACTCCTTCCAGAACTCATCGCGGTTCAGGCTGGTGGCCTCGCCCTGGTGGACCAGGAATTCCGAGACGTCGAAACCGATACCACCGGCACCAATCACCGCGACACGCTTGCCCACCGGCTTGCGCTCAAGCAGCACGTCCAGGTAGCTCAACACCTTGGCATTCTCCACCCCCTCGATCGCCGGCAACCGCGGCGCAATGCCGGTGGCCAGGATGATCTCGTCGTAGCCGCCCTCGACCAGCCTGGCCACATCGACGCGGGTGTTCAGGCACACCTCGACGTTGGTGGTCTGCAGTTTGCGACCGAAGTAACGCAGGGTCTCGAAGAACTCTTCCTTGCCCGGCACCCGCTTGGCGACGTTGAACTGGCCACCGATTTCGCTGGCCGAATCGAACAGCGTCACCGCATGGCCACGCTCGGCCGCCACGGTCGCGGCGGACAAGCCGGCAGGCCCGGCACCGACCACGGCGATTTTCTTGATCTGCTGCACCGGCACATAGTTGAGTTCGGTTTCGTGGCAGGCACGCGGGTTGACCAGGCAACTGGTCAACTTGCCGCCGAAGGTGTGGTCCAGGCAGGCCTGGTTGCAACCGATGCAGGTGTTGATTTCATCGGCACGACCTTCAGCGGCCTTGTTGACGAAGTCCGGGTCGGCCAGGAACGGCCGCGCCATGGACACCATGTCGGCATCGCCTTCGGCCAGGATCTGCTCGGCGACTTCCGGGGTGTTGATGCGGTTGGTGGTGATCAGCGGAATGTTCACCGAGCCGCGCAGCTTGGCCGTGACCTTGCTGAAGGCTGCGCGCGGCACCTTGGTGGCAATGGTCGGAATCCGCGCTTCGTGCCAGCCGATACCGGTGTTGATGATCGTCGCACCGGCCTGCTCGATGGCCTTGGCCAACAGCACGATTTCGTCCCAGGTGCTGCCGCCTTCGACCAGGTCGAGCATCGACAGGCGGAAAATGATGATGAAGTTCGGGCCAACCGCCTCACGCACACGGCGCACGATTTCCACCGGCAGGCGCATGCGGTTTTCGTAGCTGCCGCCCCAGCGGTCGGTGCGGTGGTTGGTGTGGGCGGCGAGGAACTGGTTAATGAAATAACCTTCGGAGCCCATGATTTCCACGCCGTCGTACTCGGCCTGCTGGGCCAGGGTCGAGCAGGTGACGAAATCGCGGATCTGTTTCTCGATGCCTTCCTCGTCCAGCTCTTTAGGCTTGAACGGGTTGATCGGCGCCTGGATGGCGCTTGGCGCGACCTGTTTCGGGCTGTAGGCATAACGACCGGCGTGGAGGATCTGCATGCAGATCTTGCCGCCCGCCTCGTGCACCGCGCGGGTCACGATCTGGTGCTTGAGCGCTTCTTCCTCGGTGGTCAGCTTGGCCGCACCGGAATACACACCGCCCTCGTCGTTCGGGCCGATGCCCCCGGTGACCATCAGGCCGACACCGCCACGGGCACGCTCGGCGAAGTACGCCGCCATGCGCTCGAAACCACCGGGCTTTTCCTCAAGGCCGGTGTGCATCGAACCCATCAGGGTGCGGTTGCGCAACGTGGTGAATCCCAGGTCCAGCGGGGCCAGCAGGTGCGGGTAGTGAGCGGCGGTCATCGGTAACTCCACAGCGAGCGATCACGGAAAAAGCGGGAGCTCTACGGCTCTCGTCAGTCATGTTCGACAGACTAAGAGCCGCACCGTCGGCACTCAATGACCGAAACTGACAACTTAATGATCGAAATGTGCAGCTGCGCTCAAGCTGGCGCGCCCAACAACTGACTCAACACCGCACGCAACTTGCCGGGTTTCACCGGTTTGTTCAGCAACGGCGCTTCGAGCCGTTGCAATGCGCGCCGGCACTGATCCGTACGGTCCGCAGTGATGATCACCGCAGGAATTGACTGGGCGTAATGCTCGCGCAGATGCCTGACCACATCACATCCCACCACGCCGTGGTCAAGGTGATAGTCCGCCAGGATCAGTTCCGGTGCCTGGCCCGCCAGGGCCGCGACCGCCGAAGCTTCATCGGTGGCCGTGACGACGTCGCAGCCCCACTGCCCGAGCAATGCACCCATGCTCTCGAGGATGCTCACTTCATTATCCAGCACCAATAAGCGCCGGCCCGGCAACGGATTGCCCGTGCCCGGTTGAGGCGCCGCAAGGCTGATGGGCAACGGCACCTCACGGGAAATCGGCACCTCGATGCTGAACATCGAACCCCGGCCCGGCAGTGAATGCACCTGGATCCGGTAATTGAGGATTTTCGCGATGCGCTCGACGATCGCCAGCCCCAGCCCCACGCCCTTGCGGTCGGCCGCACGGCCGACGTCCAGTTGATTGAATTCGAGGAAGATCGAATCGAGGCGATCGGCCGGGATCCCGCGCCCGGTATCCCACACTTCCAGGCGCAGCCTGTCGCCCCGGCGCCGTGCCGCCAGCAGGATGCTGCCTTCGTCGGTGTAGCGGCAGGCGTTGCTGAGGAAGTTGCGCAGGATCCGGGTCATCAGGCGCAAGTCCGTGCAAATGGCGTAGTCGCCCATGTGCACACGCAAACGCAAGCCGGCGGCCTCGGCCACGGACTGGAACTCCGAAACCAGTGGCCCGAGCAATTCGTCGAGACGGTACAGCGCGACATCCGGCTTGACCGCCGCTTGATCAAGCCTTGAGATATCCAGCAAATCGGTGAGCAGATCCTCGGCGCCTTCCAGTGCCTGGTGAGTACGTTCGACCAGCACCTGCTCGACCTCGGGCAGCTTGCGCTCACGCAAGGTGGAGATCAGCAACCGCGCGGCGTTGAGGGGTTGCAGCAGGTCGTGACTGGCGGCGGCGAGGTATTTGTCCTTGCTGTGATTGGCCGCCTCCGCGGCGTCACGGGCATCGCGCAAGGCTTCAGCGATCTGTTTACGCTGGGTGATCTGCTGTTGCAGGTTGCGGTTGGCTTCAAGCAGTTCATCGGTGCGCGCGGTAACCCGCTGCTCCAGCTCGTCGTTGAGTTGCTGCAGGCGTTGCTGGGCGAGTTTGCGTTCGGTGATGTCGGCGACAAATCCTTCCACCAGCCCTTCCTGACCGGGCTTGAGCAGCAGGTTCATCAGCACGTCGAGACAGCTGCCATCCTTGCGCCGCAACTGGGTTTCATAGCCGTGCAGGCTGCCCTGGTGGGTGAGGATTTCGCCAATGTCTTCCAGCTCCTGCGCACCGCCGACAAACAGGTTGCTGGCCAGGTCCGCCAGGGAGAACAGCACCTCCTGCGGGTCTTGATAGCCGAGCATGCGCGCCATTGCCGGGTTGGCGGCGCGCATGCCGTCTTGCAGGCTGGCCTGGAAAATCCCGTGGACCGCGTTTTCGAATAGCCATTTGTAGCGGTTGCGCTCGGCTTCCAGTTCATCCAGGCGCGCGGCCAGTTCCGGGTAATGGCTCTTGCGCGCCGAATGGCTGCCTAATCCAAGCAGTCCGGCCAGCGCCCGTTGTTGCTCGTCAGAGGGCTTCGCCATAGACGACCTCGACATCACGCTGACTGGATTCGCGCGGGTTGGTGAGGATGCACGGGTCATCCATGGCGTGTTGCGACAGGAAGGGAATGTCCGACGTACTGACCCCATGCAAACCGAGGGTTTCATGGAAACCAATGGCGTGTTTAAGAGCGATCAGATGCTCGACCAGGCGCCCGCAGATCTGCCGCTGGTTCAGGCCCCGGCAGTCGATGCCAAAGGTCTCGGCGATGACCTTGAAACGATCCGGTGACGAGCTGTAGTTGAACGCCACGACGTGTTCCACCAGCACCGCGTTGCACAGCCCATGGGGCAGGTCGAGAAAGCCGCCGAGACTGTGGGACATGGCATGCACCGCGCCAAGGATCGCGTTGGAGAACGCCAGCCCGGCCTGCATGCTGCCGAGCATGATTTTCTCGCGCAGGGCGATGTCCGTCGGGTTGGCGATCATCTGCACCAGGTTGCCGTTGATCAGGCGCATGGCTTCCAGCGCATGGGGATCGGTCAGTGGCCCGTGCCCGGTGGACACGAAGGCTTCGATGGCGTGCACCAGCGCGTCGATACCGGTACAGGCCGACAGGAACGGGTCCATGCTCAGGGTCGTTTCGGGGTCGATCAGCGACACATCCGGCACCACCGCCTTGCTGACGATGGAGAACTTCATGCGCTCCTGCTGATTGGAGATGATCACGAATTGCGAAACGTCGGCCGAGGTGCCGGCGGTGGTCGGAATCAGGATCAGCGGCGGGCTGGGCACGCGGATGGTGTCCACCCCTTCGAACTCGAGGATGTTGCGGCCATGGGCGACGACGATGCCGATGCCTTTACCGCAATCCATCGGGCTGCCACCGCCGACGGCGACGATCACATCGCAGTGGTTTTCCCGGTACAGCTCGGCACCCAGCATCACCTCTTCCACCCGCGGGTTGGGCGAAACGCCGCTGTAAAGGCAATATTCGATGCCCAGGGCTTGCAGGCTGGCTTCGACATCCGCGACCCAACCGGCGGCAATTACCCCGGGGTCGCTGACCACCAGGACCTTGCGCGCGCCAAAGGTCTTGGCGTAGTTGCCGACGTTGTGCCGGCAGCCGGCACCGAAGATGATTTCAGGCGAAACGAATTTACGCAGCTGGCTGAGACTCTGGCTCATTGGAAAGCCTGTTTTTTATTGTTTTGGAAGGTAAAGCCACACTAACCCATCCGGCCATTAATGCAATCAGACCAAGGTCAACTGCCGAGCTTCGCTGCAGATCCCCTGTAGGAGCGAGCTTGCTCGCGAAAGCGGAGTGTCAGAAGACATCAATTTTGAATGTTACGCCGCCTTCGCGAGCAAGCTCGCTCCTACAGGGAGGTGTCACTCGGATTAGCCGCGGTAGATCAGGCGCGAAGCCTTCTCATTGCGCAACGTCAGGTGTTCCATGCCCAGCCCCGGCGCATCGGCCTCCTCCCGGGCCTTGAGGATAACGCCATGGTGCGGCGACTTGCTGCACACCGGGTCGGCATTCTCCGCATCCCCCGTCAACATGAACGCCTGGCAGCGGCAGCCACCCAGGTCCTTGTGCTTCTCATCGCAAGAACGACAGGGTTCCTTCATCCAGGCATCACCACGAAAACGGTTGAAGCCAAACGAATCGTTCCAGATATGTTCGATGCTGTGTTCGCGCACATTGGGAAACTGCACCGGCAATTGCCGGGCGCTGTGACAAGGTAACGCCGTACCGTCCGGGGTGATGTCGAGGAACAGATTGGCCCAACCGTTCATGCAGGTTTTCGGACGCTCTTCGTAGTAATCCGGGGTGACGAATATCAGCTTGCACGGGTGGCCTTGCGCCTCAAGCCGCTGGCGATACTCGTTGGTGATGCGCTCGGCGCGTTGCAATTGCTCGCGGGTCGGCAACAGGCCGACGCGGTTGAGCTCGGCCCAGCCATAGAACTGGCAGGTGGCCAACTCGACGAAGTCCGCTTCCAGCTCCAGGCACAAGTCGATGATCCTGGCGATGTCATCAATGTTGTGTCGATGGGTGACGAAATTGAGCACCATCGGATAACCCTGGGCTTTCACCGCCCGGGCCATCGCCAGTTTCTGCGCGAAGGCCTTGCGCGAGCCGGCGAGCATGTTGTTCACCGCTTCGTCGGCGGCCTGGAAACTGATCTGGATGTGATCGAGCCCGGCGACCTTGAAGTCCCGCACCTTCTGCTCGGTCAGGCCGATGCCCGAGGTGATCAGGTTGGTGTAGTAACCCATGTCCCGCGCGGCCTTGATCAACTCGGCCAGGTCTTGCCGAACCAGTGGCTCGCCACCGGAAAAGCCCAATTGCGCGGCGCCCATGTCCCGCGCCTCACGAAATACGCGAATCCATTCCTCCGTACTCAGTTCCTCGCCGTGCCGGGCGAAATCCAAGGGGTTGGAGCAATACGGACACTGCAACGGACAGCGATAGGTCAGCTCCGCCAACAGCCACAAGGGTGGCCCCGGCAGCGCGTCACTCGATCCAGAATTGCGCATGGGCCACCTCCAGGAAGGCCAGCACGTCCTCGTCGATTCCCGGCACGTCAGGGAAACTCGCCGTCAGCCGATCGATGATCGCCGCGACGCTGCGCTGGCCGTCCAGCAGATCGAGAATCTGCCCGGCACTGGCGTTGAGCTTGATCATGCCTTCGGGGTACAGCAGCACGTGGCAGTCCTGGCGCGGCTCCCATTGCAGGCGAAAGCCCCGGCGCAATGAAGGTGACTGCTCGCGGTCGATCAGGCTCACAGGGCAATCCCCCGGTGCCAGACGTTGTCGCGGGTGACGGTGTGATACGGCGGGCGTTCCAGCTCGTAGGCCATGCTCATGGCATCGAGCATGCCCCACAGCACGTCGAGCTTGAATTGCAGGATCTGCAGCATGCGTTGTTGGGCCTCGAGGGTGACGTAGTGTGCCAGGGTGATGCGCAATCCGTGCTCGACATCGCGCCGGGCCTGGCTCAGCCGCGTACGGAAGTAGTCGTAGCCGGCGACGTCGATCCACGGGTAATGGGTCGGCCAGGCATCGAGCCGCGATTGATGGATCTGCGGGGCGAACAACTCGGTCAGCGAGCTGCTGGCCGCTTCCTGCCAGCAGGCACGACGGGCGAAATTGACGTAGGCATCCACGGCGAAACGTACGCCGGGCAGCACCAGCTCCTGGGAGAGAATTTGCTGGCGATCCAGCCCCACCGCCTCGCCCAGGCGCAGCCAGGCTTCGATGCCGCCTTCGCTGCCGGGGACCCCGTCGTGATCGAGAATGCGTTGCAACCATTCGCGGCGCACTTCACGGTCGGGGCAATTGGCGAGGATGGCGGCATCCTTGAGCGGGATGTTGACCTGGTAGTAAAAGCGATTGGCGACCCAGCCCTGGATCTGTGCGCGAGTGGCGCGGCCGGCGTACATGGCTTGGTGGAATGGGTGATGAATGTGGTAGTAGGCGCCTTTGGCGCGCAGGGCGGTTTCGAATTCGGTGCGGGTCAATGCTGTATCGGTCATTTCGGGTCTCCTGGAGGCTTTGAGGTTTCTGGTCTGGCCTCATCGCGAGCAGGCTCGCTCCTACAGGGGAATGCGATCCATTGTAGGAGCGAGCCTGCTCGCGATGAGGCCATCCGCTACAACTCGATACTCATGCCGTCATAAGCCACCTCGATCCCCCGCCGCTCCAGCAACGCCCGCTCGGCCGAGTCTTCATCGAGGATCGGATTGGTGTTGTTGATGTGGATCAGCACCTTGCGCTGGCGAGGGAAACCTTCCAGTACTTCCAGCATGCCACCGGGCCCGCTTTGTGCCAGATGGCCCATTTCGCTGCCCAGGCTCTGGCCGACTTCACAAATGCGCATCTCGTCGTCGCGCCACAGAGTGCCGTCCAGCAACAGGCAATCGGCGCGCTGCATCCAGGCCAGTACCTGATCATCGACCTGCCCCAGGCCAGGTGCGTAAAACAGCGAGGCGCCGCTGCGCTGGTCTTCAACGAACAAACCGATGGTATCGCCCGGTTGCGGATCACCGCGATTGGGCGAATACGGCGGTGCGTTGCTGACCAATGGAATCGCGTGAAACCGCAGGTGCGCGCAGGCGCCGATACTGAACGGCTCACGCTCCAGCGCTATCGGCTGCCACTGCAACCCACCGTTCCAGTGCCTGAGCATGGTGAACAGCGGGAAGCCGCTGCTGAGGTCCTGATGAACCCGCTCGGTGCACCACACCTCATGTGGGCAGCCTTCACGCAGGCTCAGCAGACCGGTGCAGTGATCGATCTGGCTGTCCAGCAGCACCACGCCGGCGATGGCGCTGTCACGCAAGCGGCGCGCCGGTTGCAGCGGCGCAAAACCCTCGAGTTGCGCGCGGATGTCCGGCGAAGCATTGCACAGCACCCAGTCCACACCGTTGTCGCTCAGGGCAATCGAGGACTGCGTGCGTCGCCGGGACCGCAGGCTGCCATTACGCACACCGGTGCACTGGCGGCAGTTGCAGTTCCACTGTGGGAAACCACCGCCAGCGGCGGAACCGAGAACGCGGATGTGCATGGGCAATGCTCCAGAAGGCAGGCCCGGCCAACGCAACGGCTGGCCGGGCGGACAATCAACGGTTGGCGAAATACATCGTCACTTCGAAGCCAATGCGCAGATCGGTAAACGCGGGTTTAGTCCACATGGGTCATTCCTCTTCTTGTGCCGGGTGAGTCCGGTAGCACCATTAATGCACGGTGCGCCGGGCGCCCGAATGCTACTTTCGAAGGAGGTTTGGGGGTGCGTTGGTAGGGGGTGCTGACACACAAAAACAATGTAGGAGTGAGCCTGCTCGCGATGAGGTCTGGACATTCAACGTTGATGTTGAATGTCGGACCGCTATCGCGAGCAGGCTCACTCCTACAGGGGGTTGTGGTGTTTTTGAAAGGGTTAGAAGAACCCCAGCGGATTGATGTCGTAGCTCACCAGCAGGTTCTTGGTCTGCTGATAATGGTCGAGCATCATCTTGTGGTTCTCCCGGCCGACGCCGGACTTCTTGTAGCCGCCGAACGCCGCATGCGCCGGGTACAGGTGGTAGCAGTTGGTCCACACGCGCCCGGCCTTGATCGCCCGGCCCATGCGATAGGCGCGGTTGATGTCGCGGGTCCAGAGGCCGGCACCGAGGCCGAACTCGCTGTCGTTGGCAATCGCCAGGGCTTCGGCTTCGTCCTTGAAGGTGGTGACGCCCACCACCGGCCCGAAGATCTCTTCCTGGAACACGCGCATTTTGTTGTGGCCCTTGAGCAGCGTCGGCTGGATGTAATAGCCGCTGGACAGGTCGCCTTCCAGGCGCTCGGCCGCGCCGCCGGTGAGCAGCTCGGCGCCCTCCTCCTGGGCGATGGTCAGGTACGACAGAATCTTGTCGTATTGCTGTTCGGAGGCCTGGGCGCCGACCATGGTCTCGGTGTCCAGCGGGTTGCCGCGCTTGATCTTGACGATCTTCTTCATGACCTCGGCCATGAAAGGTTCGTAGATCGACTCCTGGACCAATGCCCGCGACGGACAGGTGCACACTTCGCCCTGGTTGAAGAACGCCAGCACCAGGCCTTCAGCGGCTTTTTCGATGAACGCAGGCTCCGCGTTCATGATGTCTTCGAAGAAGATGTTTGGCGACTTGCCGCCCAGTTCGACGGTGCTCGGAATGATGTTCTCGGCGGCGCAATGCATGATGTGCGCACCCACCGGGGTCGAGCCGGTGAAGGCGATCTTGGCGATGCGCTTGCTGGTGGCCAGGGCCTCGCCGGCTTCGCGACCGAAGCCCTGGACGATGTTTAGCACACCCGCCGGCAGCAAGTCGGCGATCAGTTCGGCGAAGACCATGATCGACAGCGGCGTTTGCTCGGCGGGCTTGAGCACGATGCAGTTACCCGCGGCCAGCGCTGGCGCGAGTTTCCAGGCGGCCATCAGCAGCGGGAAGTTCCACGGAATGATCTGCCCGACCACGCCCAGGGGTTCGTGGAAGTGATAGGCGGTGGTCAGCTCGTTGATCTCGGCGGCGCCGCCTTCCTGGGCGCGGATGCAGCCGGCGAAGTAACGGAAATGGTCGGCCGCCAGTGGCACGTCGGCGTTGAGGGTTTCACGCACCGCCTTGCCGTTGTCCCAGGTTTCGGTGACGGCGAGGATTTCCAGGTTCTGCTCGATGCGGTCGGCGATTTTCAACAACACCAGCGAGCGATCCTGGGCCGAGGTCTTGCCCCAGGCATCAGCGGCGGCATGGGCGGCGTCGAGGGCCTTGTCGATGTCGGCGGCGCTGGAGCGCGGGAATTCGGCGATCACTTCACCGTTGACCGGCGAGGTGTTGGTGAAGTACTCGCCATTGACCGGCGCGACGAATTCGCCGCCGATGAAGTTGCCGTAGCGTGGCTTGAAAGTCACGACGGCGCCGGGTGTTCCGGGTTGGGCGTAGATCATGGTGGGCCTCTGTCTGGGTCGATGCCTGTACAGGCGATGAACCGATACTAGAGAGCCCCGCGCGCCAGACGAATGCATCGTTGGCAGGAGGGGCTCTCGTTATTTGGTCGTATATTTCACACCGCCCCCCTGTTTGATCGTTCCCACGCTCTGCGTGGGAATGCAGCCCGGGACGCTCCGCGTCCCAAATCAAAAGCCGAACGCGGAGCGTCCGTTGAGGCATTCCCACGCAGAGCGTGGGAACGATCAGCGGGGGGGATGGGGTTAGTGCTTGGCCACGAGGTCTTTCGGCAGCTTGAAGGTCCAGAGCATGCCGCCCTGGTTGAAGTCCTTCACCCGCTTGGCCACCTCACCGCCCCACAGCGGCACGGCGCCGCCCCAGCCGGAGAGCACCGAGACGTACTGTTCGCCGTCCATTTCCCAGGTCACGGGCGAGCCGAGCACGCCGGAGCCGGTCTGGAATTCCCAGACTTTCTCACCGGTCTTGGCGTTGAACGCCTGCAGGAAACCTTCCGGCGTGCCGGTGAACACCAGGTTGCCCTTGGTGGTCAGCACACCGCCCCACAGCGGCGCGAAGTTCTTGTGGCGCCAGACTTCCTTGCCGGTTTTCGGATCGATTGCCCGCAATACGCCGATGTAGTCTTCATTCAATGGCTTGATGGTGAAGCCGGCGCCGAGGAACGCCGCGCCTTTCTTGTAGGCGATGCCTTCGTTCCAGATATCCATGCCCCATTCGTTGGACGGCACGTAGAACAACCCGGTGTCGCGGTTGTAGGCCATCGGCATCCAGTTTTTCGCACCGAGGAATGCCGGCGCTACGAACACCGAGCTGCCTTTGGCTTCTGTACCCGGTGCGCCAGGACGGCTGGCTTCGTTGTAGATCGGCCGGCCGGTTTTATCCAGGCCAGTGGCCCAGGTGATCTTGTCCACGAACGGGAAGCCACGGATGAATTTGCCGTTGGTGCGATCCAGCACGTAGAAGAACCCGTTGCGGTCAGCGGTGGCCGCGGCCTTGATCTCCTTGCCGCCCTCGGTGTAGTTGAACGACACCAGTTCGTTGACGCCGTCATAGTCCCAACCGTCGTGGGGCGTGCTCTGGAAGTGCCACTTGATGGTGCCGTCGTCCGGGTTGAGCGCCAGGCGCGACGACGAGTAGAGGTTGTCGCCAGGGCGCAGGTGCGAGTTCCACGGCGCCGGGTTGCCGGTGCCGAATAGCAGCAGGTTGGTTTCCGGGTCGTAATAGCCGCCCAGCCACGGTGCCGCGCCGCCGGTCTTCCACAGGTCGCCCGGCCAGCTCTTGCCCGCTTCGCCGCCGGAGATGCCGTTTTCCACGGCTTTGCCGTCCTTGTAGACGTAACCCATATGGCCTTCGACCGTCGGCCGGGTCCACAGCAGATCACCGTTTTTCGGGTCGTAGGCTTCGATCTTGCCGACCACGCCGAATTCGCCACCGGCCACGCCAGTAATCAGCTTGCCGTTGATCACCAGCGGCGCGGCGCTGATCGAGTAGCCGTCCTTGTGGTCGGCGACTTTCTTGCTCCAGACCACCTTGCCGGTGTCTTTGTTGAGCGCCACGAGCTTGGCGTCGAGGGTGCCGAAGATCACCAGGTCGCCGTACAGCGCGACACCACGGTTGATCACGTCGCAGCAGGGACGAATGTCATCCGGCAGGCGCGCGTCGTATTGCCAGAGTTTCTTGCCGGTGCGTGCATCCACGGCAAACACCCGTGAATAGGAGCCGGTCAGGTACATCACACCGTCCTTGACCATCGGCTGCGCTTGCTGGCCACGCTGCTTTTCGCCACCGAAAGAGAACGCCCACGCCGGTCGCAGGTCCTTGACGTTGTCGACGTTGAGAATGTCCAGTGGGCTGTAGCGCTGCCCCTGCACACCCAGGCCGTTGGTGACGATTTGCTCGGGATTTTTCGGGTCCTGGAGAATGTCCTGGTCAGAAACCCCGGCCAATGCCTGACCGGACAACAGCATGGCACTGAGCAACAGGCTCAAGACGAAGGGCTGGCGACGTGCGGGTTGAGTCATGACGGCTTCCTCTGCAGTTTTTGTTATTTCCGGGAAATTTTCCCGGTGTGGTGCAGATTCTTGGGCGCCGCCGCCCGGACAACAATTGCCCGCAATGTGGAGATTTCTAGTTCCTTGGTACAGGTTCTGGTGTGGGTTGACTGATCGTTCCCACGCTCTGCGTGGGAATGCAGCCCGGGACGCTCCGCGTCCCAAATCAAAAGCCGAACGCGGAGCGTCCGTTGAGGCATTCCCACGCAGAGCGTGGGAACGATCGGTATCAAGAGTCAGTTGCTGGCGTTGGAATCCACTCGCGTCATCTGGACCCGCTCATATCTCGGGTACAAATGACTGACGCTGCGAATCAGCTCATAACGGCTGAGGCTGATCCCGGAGAATCGTTCGGGAATGGGGCTGCGGATCATCTCGGCCATGTCGTTGCCATGGGCCGCACCGTCGCGCATCAGTTGATCCAGCCAGCCCAGGTAATCGCGCATCTGCACGAAGGGTTGCGGATCGCTGGCCAGCGGGCCGTGGCCGGGCACGATCAGTTGCCAGGGCAGCCCCTGCAAGGTCGCGATGTCGGCCAGCCACACCGACAGCCCCGGACTGTTGGGCGTGGTCAGTGCCCGTTGATAAAACACCAGGTCCCCGGCAAACAGCACGCCGGTTCGCTGGTCGAGAATAGCCAGATCCGCGCCCGTATGCCCACCCAGGCTCAGCAAGCGCAAATCGTGGTTCCCAAAACTTTCCACACCAGGCGTCAGCGTCCGGGTCGGCAACAGCACTTCGGTGCCACGCATCCAGTCACCCACCAGCCGATACATGTTCTCGGCCATGGCATCGCCCTGCTTTTGCATGAGTTCGGTGGTGCCGGCCAAGGCGCCAATCGGCACATCGGCAAACGCCTGGTTGCCCAGCACATGGTCGGGGTGATGATGGGTCAACAGGACCTGGATCACCGGCTTGTCGGTGGTCGCCGCAATGGCCCGGCGCATGGCCTCGCCATAGCGCTTCGACGGTCCGGTATCGATCACTACCACGCCACGCTCGGTGACGATGAACGCCGTGTTGACGATGTTGCCGCCATTGTCCTTGGCGAAATTGTCGGTGCTGCCTTCCAGCAACCAGGTGTCTTCGGCGATCTGCCGGGGCTTGAGCGAGTATTCGAGATCGGCCATGGCTGGCAGGCCCAGTCCGATGAACAACAGCAGCATCCAGCGCATGACAGGCTCCTCGCGTTCAGGGGATCGACGCATCGAATTGATTGCCGCTGTTATCGCGCAGCAACAGGCGCGTCTGCCCTGCCCCTTCGAGATCAAAGGCCAGGCTGGGGTTTTCGCTGACGGCGGGGAACAGTTCCAGGCGCGCCAGCAGTTGATCGTGCTGGTCGCGCAGTTCGGCATGGTTGAGGAAAAATTCCGGGATGCCACTGACCATGCCGTTGTCCATCGGATGCGCCACCTGCAAGCGCACGCGGCTGAAGTCCTCACGCGGATACCTCCCGCCCAGCACTTCGCCGATGTGCTCTTCCCAACCGGCCTGGGTGCGCACCACGCTCGGCGCGGTGCAGCCGCCACCGGCCGCATCGATCAGGGTCGACCCGACATGCCACACGCCGTCACGGGTCAGCACCGCCGCGCGCAAGGGCGTGGCCTGTTCGACGCGGATGCGGATCGACAGCCACGGCAGCACACCGGCCAGCGGTTCGAAATCGACGATTTTCGGCAAGGGATTGAGTTCCGCCCAGGCGAGGATTTTCACCACCTCGCCCTTGAATGCCCGGGCGTCGATTTCAATCGGCACCTGTCGGGCATCTTCGGCGAACGGCGGCGCCAGCAGCTTGACCCGCTCGTCGAAAACGAACGGCGCATCACCGAGCATTTGCTTGTGATAGAAGCCCCACATCACCGATGGCACCGGGTCCTTGCCGGGGTCGACAGCGCCAGCATGGGCCGCCAGGCTCAAACAGCAGGCCAACAGACAACTCCTTTGCCAATTCATCGCCTGCTCCTATTGATACATTTCGGGCACGTCGTAGCGCAGGCCGTAATGGCCGTAGATGGTTTTCACCGAGCCCTCGCGGATCAGGCTTTCCAGCGCCTCCTCCACGGCATAGGCCAGTTGCCGATTGCTTTCGTGCACCGCCATGCCGATCTCCCAGAGCTGCTTGCCCATGTTCGGATACGCATTCTCTGCCAGGGCGAGTTGCGGGTCGGCGGCTTCATGCACTTGCCAGTCGATCTCGCCGCGCATCGCCATGACCGCGTCGACCTCGCCGGCCTTCATCGCGGCAAACGCCTGGGGCACACCCGGATAGTGGCGGGTCTTGCCGGCGAGCATGCCGTTGAACACCGAGGTCAGGTAGAACGACGGCACGCTGTCGACCTCGACGCCGATCGAATGCTGCTCGAACACCGCGACGCTGGCGACCTTGTCCAGGCGGCGCCGGTCATAGGCGACTTGCCATTGCTCATTCTGGTACGGTCCGAACATCACCACATGGCCGTTTTCCATCTCGCCGAACTCGTTGCGTTTCTGTGCGTAATCCTTGTCGTAAGGCACCCGCATCATCAGGTCGGCCAGTTGCTGATTGTGCAGTGGGCTGGCACGCCAGATGTAATCGCGCAGGTCGTCGTCGAGCTTCTCGCCAGCGGGTGCCCAGATCAGCGTCAGGCGCACGCCCAGTGCCTTGGCCAACGCCTGGGCCAGTTCCACGTCAACGCCTCGGGGCTGCCCGGCCTGCTCGAAACTGTAGGGAGCGAAGTCCTTGTAGACCGCCACCTTCAACTCCCCGGCGGCGATCATTTCGTCATAGTTGCGAACTTGCGCCTGCACCGACTGGCAGCACAGCCACACAGCGCTGATCAATACCGCGAGCAGGCGCATGGGTCACTCCTCGACGTGGACGCTGTCCAGGTAAGTACGCACCGCCCACAGGGCTTCCTGGCTCAGGTAGTCGGCCATCTTCGGCATGTACACCCGACCGTCACGCACTGCACCGTTGCGCACACGTTCGACGAACCACTCATCACCGGCGTCAGCGACATCGAGCATGCGCAAATCGGGGGCGATGCCGCCGGATTTGGCTTCCAGGCCATGGCAGGCCGCGCAGTTCTGGTTGTAGGCCGACGCGCCGATTTCCACGGCCTTATCGTGTTCCGGGGACTTGCGGTAGGGATTCACCGAGGCCCAACCGTCGGAATCGAGCTGCACGCCGGCATCCTTGATCGGGGTCAGTCCCTTGGTTTCGACGGCCTGCGGCACCACATTGCCGTGGGCCCAAACGGAGCCTGCACTGATAAGACCGGCCAGCAGCCCGGTGACGAGCAAGGCGTTGCGTTTTGTTGTCATTGTTATGCCCTCAGGATTGCACGCAAAACCTCTTGGCAGAGGCTATGGCAGCCATCTTAGAAACCCCTGCGCTCCGGCCCCATGCTGCTTTGGTGGCCGGCGTCTAATCCCTTGGTAGTAAGGCCTTCGATGGACTGCCAAATCAGGTGGCCCATGGGAATTTTTCCCGGCAACGGCGGGACATTTTCCGTATCCGCCGCCCGCCCCGGCGCCCCACCCTGTGCAGGTCAAAACCTCCACTGGGAACTGCAACCATGACAATAAGATCGCTACCCGCCCTTTCCCCCCTGACCGTCGCCGTACAGGCATTTTTGCTGGTCGGCAGCCTGTCCCTGAGCGCCGCGGGTTATGCCGAAACCGCGCCGGCCACCGCCACCCGTAATGTGAGCTGGGAAGACATTGCCAACGACCACTTGACCACCAGGGATGTGCTGCAATACGGCATGGGCACCAACGCCCAGCGCTGGAGCCCCTTGGCCCAGGTCAACGACAAGAACGTGTTCAAGCTGACCCCGGCCTGGTCCTATTCGTTTGGCGACGAGAAACAGCGCGGCCAGGAATCCCAGGCGATCGTCAGCGACGGCGTGGTCTACGTCACCGGTTCGTATTCGCGGGTATTCGCCCTGGATGCCAAGACCGGCAAACGCCTGTGGACCTACAACCATCGCCTGCCGGACAACATTCGTCCGTGCTGCGACGTAGTCAACCGAGGCGCGGCGATCTTCGGCGACAAGATCTACTTCGGCACCCTCGATGCGCGGCTGATCGCCCTGGACAAGAACACCGGCAAAGTGGTGTGGAACAAGAAATTCGGCGACCACGCCGCCGGCTACACCATGACCGGCGCCCCCGTGCTGATCAAGGACAAGACCAGCGGCAAGGTGCTGCTGATCCATGGCAGTTCCGGCGATGAATTTGGCGTGGTCGGCCAGCTCTACGCCCGCGATCCGGACACCGGCGAAGAAGTCTGGATGCGGCCTTTCGTCGAGGGCCACATGGGCCGCCTGAACGGCAAGGACAGTACCCCGACCGGCGACGTCAAGGCGCCGTCGTGGCCGAACGACCCAACCACCGAAACTGGCAAGGTCGAGGCCTGGAGCCATGGTGGCGGCGCGCCCTGGCAGAGCGCCAGCTTCGATGCCGAAACCAACACCATCATCGTCGGCGCCGGCAACCCGGGCCCCTGGAACACCTGGGCGCGCACCGCAAAGGACGGCAACCCGCACGACTACGACAGCCTCTACACCTCGGGCCAGGTCGGTGTCGACCCGAGCACCGGCGAGGTCAAATGGTTCTACCAGCACACGCCGAACGATGCCTGGGACTTCTCCGGCAACAACGAGCTGGTGCTGTTCGACTACAAGGACAAGGACGGCAAGACGGTCAAGGCCACCGGCCACGCCGACCGCAACGGTTTCTTCTATGTGGTCGACCGCAACAACGGCAAGTTGCAGAACGCCTTCCCCTTTGTCGACAACATCACCTGGGCCAGCCACATCGACCTCAAGACCGGCCGCCCGGTGGAGAACGAAGGCCAGCGGCCGGCCAAGCCGTTGCCGGGGGAAACCAAGGGCAAGCCGGTGGAAGTCTCGCCGCCGTTCCTCGGCGGCAAGAACTGGAACCCCATGGCCTACAGCCAGGACACCGGGCTGTTCTACATTCCGGGCAACCAGTGGAAAGAGGAGTACTGGACCGAGGAGGTCAACTACAAGAAAGGCTCGGCGTACCTGGGCATGGGTTTCCGTATCAAGCGCATGTACGACGATCACGTCGGCACCCTGCGGGCGATGAACCCAACCACCGGCAAAGTGGTCTGGGAACACAAGGAACACCTGCCGCTGTGGGCCGGCGTGCTGGCGACCAAGGGCAACCTGGTGTTCACCGGTACCGGCGACGGTTTCTTCAAGGCCTTCGATGCGAAGACCGGCAAGGAGCTGTGGAAATTCCAGACCGGCAGCGGCATCGTCTCGCCGCCGATCACCTGGGAACAGGACGGCGAGCAATACATCGGCGTGACCGTCGGCTATGGCGGCGCGGTGCCGTTGTGGGGCGGCGACATGGCGGAGCTGACCAAACCGGTGGCCCAGGGTGGATCGTTCTGGGTGTTCAAGATTCCGAGCTGGGATAACCAGACCGCGCAGAAGTAAACCACCCCACCCATCTCTGTGGGAGCGAGCCTGCTCGCGATGGACCTGAGACCGCCGTGGGGCACCAGACACCCCGCGTCATCGTTGACGACCATCGCGAGCAGGCTCGCTCCCACAAGGGAACCCGGAGACCCTGCCATGAAATATCTGCCTCTACTGCTTCTATTGAGCATTGCCACGGCTTACGCCGACGAAGGCGACGACACCCCACTGATCATCAACGGCTGCACCATCGCCGAACACAGCCAGTGCCCGGGCGCCAATCTCAAGGGCGCCAACCTGCGCAACCAGGACCTGCGCAACATGAACCTCAGCGGCGCCAACCTGCGCGAGGCCGACCTGCGACATGCCCGCCTCGACCTGGCCAACCTGGAAAAAGCCCAACTGCAAGGCGCCAACCTGACCCGCGCCAGCCTGCAACAAAGCAATGCGCGCCTGGCTGATTTCACCGGCGCCACGCTGGTGGCGATCCAGGGCTGGGGGCTGTTCGCCCAGGGCGCGCAATTGGCCAACGCCGACCTCAGCGCCGCCTACCTGCAATTCGCCCGCCTCTCCGGGGCCAAACTGCACAACAGCAACCTGCGCGCCGCCGACCTGGAAATGACCTGGCTGAGCAAGGCCGACCTCAAGGACGCCAACCTCAGCGACGCCAACCTGCAAGAAGCCAAGTTGGGCGAAAGCAACCTGGAGCACGCCAACCTCAGCGGCTCGCGCCAGCACTATGCGAATTTTCAGGATGCGAACATGGAGGGGTGCACGGGGTGCCCGACAACGTGGGACAGGTGACCGGGTACCGATCGTTCCCACGCTCTGCGTGGGAATGCCTCTTGTGACGCTCTGCGTCACGCTTTTTGGGACGCAGAGCGTCCCGGGCTGCATTCCCACGCGGAGCGTGGGAACGATCATCATCACAGGGGGATTTGTGTTGTCTGTGATAACGCGTCAACCGGCCTTGCGCACCACCCCCATATCAATCCCCAAATGCACCAGTTCGGCATGGGAGCTCACCTGCAACTTGCTCTTGAGCAATGTCAGGTGATTGGAGACCGTCTTGCTGCTGATGCTCAATTGCTCGGCAATCTGCCGCGCCGGGGTACCTTTGGCGAGCATCACGAAAATCTCCAGCTCGCGCTGGGTCATGCTCTGCAAGCGCGGGTCGCTGGCATCCTGTTGCGCATGGCAGGCCAGTTGAGTGGCCAGCGGCTGTTCGATGTAGGCGTGGCCGGCGAGCACGCGGCGCACCGCCTCGATCAACACTTCTGGCGCCGAACTTTTGGTCAGATAGCCCGATGCCCCGGCCTCCAGAGCCTGGCGCACCAGGGGCAGTTCATCGTGCATGCTGAAAAACAGCACCCGCAGTTGCGGCAGGCGCTGGCGCAAACGTCGGGTGGTTTCCAGGCCACTGATGCCCGGCAAGCCGAAGTCCATGATCACCAGATGCGGCACACTCTCCTGGACCCGCAGCAACGCCTCCTCGCCCGTTGCCGCCTCGCGAACTTCCATCGCCGGCAACAGCGCTCGCAACAGGCTGGCGTAGCCCTGGCGGACTACCGCATGGTCATCGACCAGCAGAATACTCATGAAACCTCCAAAGGCATGTTCAAGGCCAGCGCCCAACCGGCGCCGGGATGGCTGATGATGCGCAGATCGCCGCCCAGGCTGCGGGCACGCTCGCGCATCGAATACAGCCCGACGCCGGGGCGCTGGGGTTGCGCGGCGCCGCGACCGTTATCGCGCACCAGCAGGCGCAAGCGGGCGCCGTGATGTTGCAGGCGCACCTGCACCTGACTGGCGTCGGCATGCCGGGCGATGTTGGTCAGGGCTTCCTGCAGCAAGCGGTACAGGTGGGTTTTGTCCGGTGCCGAGAGCGTCGGTAACTGCGCGCTGAGCCGCAGCCGACAATCGATGCCCTGCCGGCCCTGCCATTGCTCCACCAGCAACGTGATGGCTTCGGCCAGCGGCAGATGTTGCAGGACCACCGGATAGAGGTTGTGCACCAGTGCCCGAAAGCCTTGTTGCAGGTGTTCGCAGTTGTGCTCCAGCTCGCGCATCGTGCGCTCGACGGTCTGCGGTTGATCGGCCGCCAGGCGCAACAGGCACGCCTGGGCACGAATGCCGGCCAGGTACTGACCGAGATCGTCGTGCAGGGTCTGGGCCAGCTGCGTACGTTCCTGTTCCTGCACGGCCAGCAACGCCTGGGTCAGCCGGGCGTTGTCGCTGCCGGCCTGTTCCAGCGCACCGGTCATGCGATTGAAATGCGTCGCCAGTTGCCGCGCCTCCGGCCCCCCTTCAGGGCGCAGGCGCACCTTGAGCTGTCCGGCGCACACCTGTTGCAACGCCCGCAGCAACTCATCGAGCACACCCATGCCCCGGCGCACGGCCCAGCGGATGGTCAGCAGACTGACCACCAGGGCCATTGCGCACAGGCTGAGCAGCTGTTGCAGGGAATCCCAGACTTCGTCGATTTCATCACGCGGATCGACAGCAATCAGCACCCGTCGGCCATCTGCCAAATCGAGGACTTTTGCAGCATGACGGACTTCGGCGAACAGCAGGCGACCCAACCAGGCATCGAGTCCCTCCTGCACCGGTTGCAGTGGTTTTTCATCCGCCGCCAGCCAGTGCACGCGAACGTGGCGCAAGCCTTGGGTCAGCCGCGGTTGCAGGCTGACGGGGTCACGCTCGGCGGTTTCGCTCAGGTACTCGACCACCGCTTCGGCCGATTGCAGTTCACGCGCCACATCCTCCAGTGCCTGATGCACCAACAAGGCCATGCAGGCCAAGGTGACCAGCGCGAAAAAGCCGCAGACCCACAGATTGATCCGCCACAGGGCCGACATGCCTAGCGCCCCGGTGTCGCGGGCATGACCTGCAACGGCACGGGACGCGGGCCGTGGAGCCGGTCGACGCCGATCAGGGTCAGGATCAGCAGAAACGGCAGGAGCAGTGCCTTGACGATACGCATGGTCAATCCCCTCCAGAGCAGTGGCCGTTGTTGATCATGCTAAAACCGCGCCGGCCGGTGCGGGCTACTACCTTGGTACTGGCTGGTTGGTACTTTCTGCATATTTCCACGACTGCATGGGCTTCCTATGCTGGCGCTACCTGTAATGGAGTGCCCCATGCGCCAGCTTGCCCCCTACGCCTTGATCTACCTGCTGGCGATTGTCTGCGCCGCGGGGCTGGTCACCCAGAGCCAGGCGGCGGATGCGCCGTTGCAGGTGCGGATCGGCTACCTGGGTTATCGCCCGGACCCCGGTCCGCTGCTGTCCAACGTCATCCCCGAACCAGGCGATGCCGGGCTGCGCGGTGCCGAACTGGCGATCACCGACAGCAACAGCACCGGGCGCTTTCTCAATCATGCCTACAGCCTGGTCAGCGCCCGCGTCGACAGCCCCGAAGCCTTGCTCGAAGCCGCAAAAGCCCAGCATGAGCAAGGCCTGCGCCTGTTCGTGGTGAACGCACCTGCCAGCAGCCTGCGCCAACTCAGTGCAGCGCTGCCCGACAGCCTGTTATTCAACGCCGGCAGCCCCGACGACAGCCTGCGCAGCACCGATTGCCTGCCCAACGTGCTGCACAGCCTGCCAAGCCGGGCGATGCTCGCCGACGCGCTGGCGCAATTCCTGGTGCTGCGCAAATGGCAACGGGCGCTGCTGATTGTCGGCCCGACCGCGGACGATCAAGCCTATGCCGCAGCCCTGCGCCGCGCGGCCAAGCGTTTCGGATTGCAACTGGTGGCGGAAAAACCCTGGAGCTTCGATAACGACCAACGACGCAGCGCCCAGGCCGACATGCCGCTGTTCACCCAGACCGCCGAATACGACGTGGTGCTGGTGGCCGATGAGCGTGGCGATTTCGGTGAGTACGTGCCGTACCAGACCTGGTACCCGCGCCCGGTTGCCGGTACCCAGGGCCTGACCCCGGTGGGATGGCACAAGACCGTGGAAACCTACGGCGCCGCACAGTTGCAGAAGCGCTTCGAAGCCCTGGCCGGACGCTGGATGAATGACCGAGATTTCGCAGCCTGGATCGCCGTGCGCAGCATCGCCAGCGCCGTGAGCAAATCGCGGCAGACCGAGCCGATGGCGATCCGCGACCTGGAAATCAGCGACCAGTTGCCGCTGGACGGTTTCAAGGGACGCAAACTCAGCTACCGGCCGTGGAACGGCCAACTGCGTCAACCGATTCCGATCGTGCAGCCGCGGGCCCTGGTCAGCACCTCGCCCCAGGACGGCTTCCTGCACCCCTTCAACGAAATGGACAGCCTGGGTTACGACAAACCTGAGGTCAGCTGCCGCTTTCCCTGACAACAACTACAACAAGGAAACTGCCATGCGCCGCACTTTGATTTCCTGCGCCCTACTGCTCGCCGCCGGCCACGCCGCCGCCAGCACCGCCTGGGTCTCCAACGAAAAGGACAACAGCCTGAGCCTGATCGACATGCAGACCCTGCAAGTCACCGACACCCTGAGCGTCGGCCAGCGCCCCCGTGGCCTGCTGCTGTCCCATGACAACAAGTTGCTGTACATCTGCGCCAGCGACTCGGACCGGGTGCAGGTGATGGACGTGGCCACCCGCAAGATCATCAAGGAACTGCCATCCGGCAAAGACCCCGAGCAATTCGCCCTGCACCCCAACAATCGCTGGCTGTACGTCTCCAACGAAGACGATGCGCTGGTCACGGTGATCGATACCGAGACGTCCAAGGTACTCGGGCAGATCAACGTCGGCGTAGAGCCCGAAGGCATGGCCGTCAGCCCCGATGGCAAGTGGGCGGTGAACACCAGCGAAACCACCAACATGCTGCACTGGATCGACACCAGCACCCAGACCCTGGCCGACAGCACGCTGGTGGATCAAAGGCCGCGCTTCGTCGAGTTCAACAACGACGGTTCACAGCTTTGGGCCTCGGCGGAGATCGGTGGCACGGTGACGATTCTCGACGTCGCCAACCGCCACATCCTCAAGACCCTGAACTTCCAGATCAAGGGCGTGCACCCGGATAAAGTGCAGCCGGTGGGCATCAAGCTCAGCGCCGACGGCAAGTACGCTTTCGTTGCCCTGGGCCCGGCCAACCACGTGGCAGTGGTCGACGCCAAGACCTTCGAAATCCTCGATTACCTGCTGGTGGGCCGGCGTGTCTGGCAACTGGCGTTCACTCCGGATCAAAAGCAGTTGCTCGCCACCAACGGCGTCAGCGGCGATGTGTCAGTGATTGATGTCGACAACCTCAAGGTCAGTAAATCGGTGAAGGTCGGACGTTATCCATGGGGCGTGGTGGTGACCCCATGAACGCCCTGGAAGTCAGCGAGCTGAGCTTTGCCTACGGGCCTCGGGAGGCCTTGCGCCAGGTGAACTTCAGCCTGGCACCCGGTCGTTTCGCCGCGCTGCTGGGGCCCAACGGCGCCGGTAAATCGACCCTGATCGCGCTGCTGACCCGGCTCTATGATCTGCAGCACGGCGACATACGGGTCGGCGGCTGTTCATTGCGCAGCGCCCCGAGACCGGCGCTGAAACAGCTGGGTGTGGTGTTCCAGCAAAGCACCCTGGACCTGGACCTGAGCGTCGAACAGAACCTGCGTTATCACGCCGCGCTGCATGGCTTGTCCCGCCGCCAGACCGACTTGCGGGTCGATGCGGAACTGGCTCGCCAGGCCCTGGGCGAACGCCGTGGCGAACGGGTGCGCGAACTCAACGGCGGCCATCGCCGACGGGTGGAAATCGCCCGCGCCCTGCTGCATGAACCGCGCCTGTTGCTGCTCGACGAAGCCAGCGCCGGCCTCGATCCGGCCAGTCGCCTGGCGCTCAACCAGCACATTCGCACGCTGTGCCACGAGCAGCGCATCAGCGTGCTCTGGACCACGCATCTGCTCGACGAAGTGCAGCCCGGCGATGACTTGTTGATCCTCCATCAGGGCCGCCTGGTCGCCAGCGGGCAGGCCGATGCACTGAGCCTGGAACACGGTGGCGACCTCGGCTCGGCCTTCACTCGCCTGACCACAGGAGCTGCCCGATGAACGCTTACTGGCAATGTTTGCGCGGTATCGTGCTGCGCGAGTGGCTGCGTTTCGTGCTGCAACGCACGCGGTTTCTCAGCGCCCTGGTGCGGCCACTGCTGTGGCTCCTGGTGTTCGCCGCGGGTTTTCGCGCCGCACTGGGCATCGCCATCATCGAACCCTACGACACCTACATTCCGTACGAGGTCTACATCATCCCGGGACTGGCCTGCATGATCCTGCTGTTCAACGGCATGCAGGGGTCACTGTCGATGGTCTACGACCGCGAGATGGGCAGCATGCGCGTGCTGCTGACCAGCCCCCTGCCCCGGACCTTCCTGCTGTGCAGCAAGCTGCTGGCCACCGCGCTGATTTCGCTGCTGCAGGTGTATGCCTTCCTGGCGATCGCCTGGCTCTACGGCGTGCGACCGCCCGCCATGGGTTTGCTGATTGCCCTGCCGGCGCTGTTGCTGGTGGCGTTGATGCTCAGCGCACTGGGCCTGTTGCTGTCGAACGCGATCCGCCAGCTGGAGAACTTCGCCGGGGTGATGAACTTCGTGATTTTTCCGCTGTTTTTCCTGTCTTCGGCGCTGTACCCACTGTGGAAAATGCGCGAGGCCAGCGAGTGGCTGTACTGGTTGTGCGCGGTGAACCCGTTCAGCCATGCGGTGGAGCTGGTGCGCTTTGCGCTGTATGAGCGGTTCAATCCGCTGGCGCTGGTGGTGTGCGTGGGTTTGACGCTGCTGTTCGCTCTGCTCGCCGTGCTCACCTTCAACCCACAGCACGCCGCCCTGCGCAAATCCAGCTAACCCCACCAATCCCCTGTGGGAGCGGACCTGTGGCGAGGGGATTTATCCCCGTTGGGCTGCGAAGCGGCCCCAACATTCCTTCAGGCATACCGAGTTGCCTGGCTCTGCGACTGCTTCGCAGCCGAACGGGGATAAATCCCCTCGCCACAGTTGATCCCCATTCAACGGGGAAAAATTACTACTTTAGTACTGCTTCCACCTGTCTATCGTCGCATTCCCAACGCATCGCGACTGGCATGTAATGGGTTCATAACTATAAGGACCTACCCCATGCCGCGTGCCCGACGTCACCTGTTGCGTCCCACACTCGCTGCGTTGTCGCTAAGCCTGTGGCTGGGTGGCGCACACGCACAAACCCCGCTGTTTTCCGATGATGGCTATCGCATCGACCTGTACCGCAGCCCGACACCGACCCAGCTGCAAGGCGCAACCATCGTCGACACCCCGGCCCTGCAAACGCTGCTGGAACAAAACCCGCGCCCGCTGCTGATCGACGTCTACCGCCGCCAATGGCTGCAAGGCCGCTTCATCGAAGACCAGCCCCACGCAAACCTGCCCGGCAGCCATTGGCTGGCGAACACCGGCGACGGTGAGCTGACGCCGCCATGGCAGGACTATTTCGCGGGCAACCTGAAAAAGCTGACCAGCGGCGACCCGATGCAACCGCTGGTCTTCTACTGCCGCTCCGACTGCTGGTTGAGCTGGAACGCGGTCAAACGCGCGGCCAGCCTGGGCTATAAGTCTTTGTACTGGTATCGCGATGGCCTCGACGCCTGGCAAGCGGCCAGGCTACCGGTCACGCCAGCCCTGCCCGAACCCTTTCCCTGAGCTTTACGCGTGCGTGTTGTTGCCACACCATAATCAAAATAATGAGGTGAAAGGCTATGTACAAAATTCTGATTGCCGACGATCACCCGCTGTTTCGCGAAGCCATACACAACGTCATCAGCGATGGCTTTGCCGGTAGCGAGGTGATGGAAACCGCCGACCTGGACAGTGCCCTGGCGTTGACTCAGGAACACGACGACCTGGACCTGATCCTGCTCGACTTGAACATGCCCGGCATGCACGGGCTCAATGGCCTGATCAACCTGCGCAACGAAGCGCCGACGATTCCCGTAGTCATCGTCTCCGCCGAGCAGGACAAGCAGATCGTCCTGCAGGCCATCACCTACGGCGCCGTGGGTTTCATCACCAAATCCTCGCCCCGCGCGCAGATGACCGAGGCGATCCAGCAGATTCTCAATGGCAATGTCTACCTGCCGCCGGACATCATCCGTACCGCAAAAAGCAGTACGCACCGGCGGATGAACGATGCCCCGAGCTTCCCGCCCGAACTGCTCCAGGCCCTGACCCGCAAGCAATTGCAGGTCCTGGAGCGCATGACCAAGGGTGAATCGAACAAACAGATCGCCTACACCCTGGAAATCGCCGAAACCACGGTCAAGGCCCACGTCTCGGCGATCCTGCGCAAGCTCAACGTGCACAACCGGGTGCAGGCGATCCTGAGTGCCGGGGATATCGATTTCGGGTCTTATTTGCGCCGTTGAAACGGTGTTGCCCCCTTCGCTGGCAAGCCAGCTCCTACAAGATCACCACAATCCTGTAGGAGCTGGCTTGCCAGCGAAGAGGCCCTAGCAAACACTAGAGACCTCAAGGCCTGGCGAGCAAATGACTCATCGCCGTCTTCAGCTTCATCGGCCGCACCGGTTTGTGCATCAGGGTATGGCCCAGTTCGCGGATCTGCTGCTTGAGTTCATTGCTGTAATTGGCGGTGATCATCATGGCCGGGATCGCGCAGGCACGGCGGGCATTGATCCGCGCGACGGCATCGACGCCGTTCTGGTCGTTGTCCAGGTGATAGTCGGCGATCAGCAGGTCAGCACCGGCATGGTAGTTGTCCACCTGCCGCGCCAGATCCTCTTCCGACAACGCCGTCACCACGTGGCACCCCCAACCTTCGAGCAAGGTGCGCATGCCAGCGCAAATGGTCGCGTCATTGTCCAGCACCCAGACCCGCGCTCCGCGCAATCGTTCGAGCATCGGTTCACTCATCAGCAGGCTCGGCAGTGGCTTGGGTGCGGTGGCGCTCATCGGCACTTCCACTGAAAACATCGAGCCCTTGCCCGGCCACGAACGCACGTCAATGCGGTGCCCGAGGATGCCGGCAATCTTCTCGACAATCGCCAGGCCCAGGCCCAACCCACGATCCTGATCGGGGCGCTGTACATCGCCGCGCTTGAACTCCTGGAAGATTTCTTCCAGGCGATTTTCCGCGATGCCCATCCCGCTGTCCCAGACCTGGATCGACAGGCTGTGATGATGACGCCGGCAACCCAGCACCACCCGACCGCTGTAGGTGTAGCGAATAGCGTTGCTCAACAGATTGCGCAGGATCCGCGCCAGCAACTGGATGTCGCTGCGCACCAGGGCCGAACAGGGGATGAAATGCAGTTGCAGGCCTTCGCTGCGCGCCACCTGGGTGTATTCGGCGGCAAGGTTATCCAGCAGTTCGCTCAAGGCGAACGGCGCTATGTCGGCCTTGATCACCCCGGCATCGAGCTTGGAAATATCCACCAGGGTGCCCAGCAGGTTTTCCACATCTTCAAGCGAGTTGCTGACGTTGCGCACCAGATTCTCGTTGGCCATCGGCTCGCGCCGCTCCAGCAAGGCACTGGTGAACAACCGCGCGGCGTTCAACGGTTGCAGCAGGTCGTGGCTGACGGCGGCGAGAAACTTGGTTTTCGACAGGTTGGCCTGTTCCGCTTCCAGCTTGGCCTCACGCAGGCGTGACTCGACCCGGCGACGCTCGTCGATTTCGCGCCGCAACTGGTCGTTGAGGGTGGTCAATTCGGCGGTGCGCTCGCGCACCCGCAGTTCGAGATTCTGATAAGCCTGGTGCAGCGCCTCGGCGGTACGGCGGCGTTCGGTGATGTCGCGGATCAACACGAAGATCCCCACCACCTCGCCGCTGGCCAGGCGATTGGGCACATAGGAGCGCAACATGTAGCGCTCCTGGTTGTTGACGTTGGTCTCGGCGAATTCGAAGGTTACGCTCTCCCCGGCCAACGCTCGCGCCACGTACGACTCCAGGCGCTGGTAATGCTGCTCGCTGTGCACTTCGCGCAGGCTCTGGCCGAGCATCACGCCCCGCGGCCAGCAGTACCACTCTTCGTAGACCTTGTTGGTGAACTCGTAGACCAGGTCGGCATTCAGGTAGGCGATCAACGCCGGCACGTGGTCGGTGATCAGGCGAATCCAGCGCTCGCTTTCGCTCAGGGCTTCGGCGTGCTGGTAGCGTTCGGTGATGTCGGTGAAGGTGTTGACGAAGCCGCCGGTGGGCAACGGATGGGTGCGGATCTCCAGGACCCGGCCGTCGCACAGGCGCTGCTCGCACTCCTGCACCGGCCGCCCGTTTGCGCCACGACTGGCCGGGGTCAGCAGGGTCAATTCGCTGTCGGCAATGACTTCGGCAAACGGACGATGGGCCGCCACCGGCGCCAGGCCACTGAGCTCGAGGAAGCGCCGGTTCCACAGTTCGAGAATACCCTCGGCGTTGACCATGGCCACCCCTTGGGACAAGTTGTCGACCGCCCGTTGCAGCAAGTGCGACTTCTGCGCCACCGCCTGTTCGCGGCGCACGGTTTCACTCAGCTTGACGTCGGTGATGTCGGTGAACAGGATCACCCGCCCGCCTTCCTGGGTCGGCCGTTCGCTGACCTGCAGCCAGCGACCGTCCTGCAAGCGATACAGCAGGTTTTCGTCGGCATGCCCGCGGGGTTCTTCGGTAAACAGGCCGTTATTGAGCATCAGGCGCTTGACCTCGGTCAGGCGCATGCCGGCGTTGATCCGTACCCGGCTGTTGCTCCAGAACGCCTTGAAGCGGCTGTTGAACAAGACAATGCGCTGCTCGGCATCGAACAGCACGAAGGCATCGGAAATACTCTCGATGGCATCGATCAGGTGTTGATGGGCCGTCTCGGCGCGCAGGCGGGCGTCGCTGAGCAAATGGTTGCCGGCCTTGAGTTCGGCCATGGCCTGGTTCAAGGCATCGGTGCGTTCACGCACCTGCTCGGCCAGCACCACTGAGTGCTGGAAGGCGGCGTACGGATCGTTGCCACGGGTGACGCCGGACTCGATGCGCTCGATCAGCGCCGCGTTGATGCGCTGTAGTTTCTGGTTATCGCGCTGCAGGACGGCGATTTGCGCCCGCAGTTCAGCGCTGTCCACGGGACCGGCCGCGGGCAATGGCAACGCCGGTGAAGGTCTGGTTGATGTGCATGCCATTGAACTGTTCTCCGTAGGTGTTGAACCCCATCACCCGCTGCTCGCGCAAAAAGCTGCCGATCAAGTCCAGGCCGCCGTTGTCTTCCAGCTCCAGGCGCCTGAGGAAACAGTCACAACCAATGGTCAGCAACAGATCGCCGAGCCGTTGCTGCAAGCCATCGAACAGGTTCTGCAGGTTCGGTAGCATCGGGCCCGGGGTCATGGCGGTGAGCACGATGCCGTTCTCCACCGCGCAATAAAAACTCAGGCTCAGGTCCGGATGAACCTGCTGGATGGCGCGCACGTAATACTGCTCGTTGATGCGCACCGCCAGGGGGTGCGCGGCGAAGACCCGGTGGTCGAGTTCGCTCACCGGCACGCCGATGTGCCGGGCGTACTCGGCGGCGGCTGGCTCGGCATTGAGTTCGAAGACCCGCCGCGAGGCGCTGTCGGCGCCGGTCACCACCAATTTCTCCGCACGCGGCAGGATGTGATGGGTGGTGAATACTTCGAAGTCCAGCCAGGTATTGACCAGCACCACCACCGCCGCGCCGCTGTGAAACCCGCCGTCGAAGTAGACATGGGTGTGGGTCAGGTAGTTGTCGTCACCGGCCGAGCCGCCGAAATGCGGAATGTCGCCCAATGCGGCACTCAAGGCGGCGAGGACCATTTCTTCGCGACTGGACAGGCCATCGAGCAACGTCAGGGCGAAGCTGTTGCCCTTGATGGGGGCCAGGGTGTTGCTGCGACAGCCGTTGACCAGGCGCTCGACCATCTGCTGCGCGTCGATCAGGCTGAAGTGCTCCATTTCGTCGATCAGTTCCAGGGCGATGGAAAAGTACCGATGATCGAAACCCACCGCCGTCACGCAATTGCGCCCATAACCCTGGGCCGTGATTTCGCCGGCGCTGGTGCAGCCCGCCAGGCGTATGCCGCCGAAGCCTTGCTGCAACGCCTGGCCCAGCCCCGGCAAATCGTACTCGGCGGAACAGAAGAACAGCACGAAGCCCAGGTGCGGATGCAGCAACTGCCGCGCCAGCTCTTGCGCCACCTGCTGCGGATCGGTGGCCTGGGACATCGCACTGACGATCCCTTCGTTCTGGACCTGCTCCATCGTCGCCCCCCGCAGGTGCGTGTGTGTGAGGCTCGAGTGTACGAAGCCTGCCAAGTGCCACGAATGCTACTTGGGTAGCAGGTAGCCGCTTCAATGGGATGAGAGTTGTGCCGCAGATCCAGCAAACACCACCCCCTGTAGGAGCCCGGCTTGCCGGCGAAGGCGATTTCGATGACGCCTTCGCCGGCAAGCCGGGCTCCTACAGGGGGTTCGCGGTTTACCAGGTCAACACCGCCCCCACCGCAAAGGTATCGGTGTCTTCGTTCTGCGCACTGCTGTCATGGCCGTTGATTTCGAACTGGTTGTACTCGGCCACCAGCTTGAGGTTGTCATTCACGTCATGGAACAGCGCGATGCCGCGGGTCTCGTAGTCTGCGCCACTGCCGACCACTCCGTTGCCGTCGTCGTTGGTCTTGCCGTAGGACAACGCCAGGCGGTTCTTGCCCAGTTTGTAGGAGCCCTGCAACAGGTAGCCGTCGCTGTCGACGTTGCGCAGGGTTGGTTCGCCGGCGTTGTTGGTGAAAAACGGATTGATGCCCTTGGCCTGGAAGCCCGAGCCGGTCAGGGACAAACCACCCATTTTCGCCTGCACGCCATAACCGACGCCCTTGGAGGTGACGGTGTCGACGGTGGAATCGGTATTGTCCGAGGTCTGGTAGCTGCCGTTGACCCAGCTGTAGATCTGCGCTCCGGCGAGGTCGAACTGGTAAGTGATCTCGCTCTCGGTGCGCGGGTTTTCCTGGTAGGCCTTGCCGGTCGGGCTGCTGTCGTTGGTGTCCACCGGGTCCATGATCCCCACCGCCACGCGCAAACCGTCCATCACCGGCGTGCGATAGGTAATCTGCGAGGTCGGGAACGGATAGGGGTAACCGGTGCCGATGTTGCCGAACGACACCCCGCCGCCATCCACCAATCCAAGGGTATCGCTGACCTGGCCGTAGCCGGCGAGCATCTCGTCGAGCAGGATGTTGGAGCGGGCAAACAGGCCGAAGTCCTTGCCGATCAGCACTTCGCCCCATCCCGGGTTGGCCACGGTGCCGTAGAACTGCCGCACATCGATGGCGGTGTCGGTGCCGTTGGTTTCACTGTCGTTGATGGTCACCCAGAAGGAGGCGCGGGCACCGAGCTTGAGGTCATCGACCTGCTTGCCCATGTTGAAGCCCAGGTAGTTGGGCAAAAAGCCCATTTTCACCCGTGATTGACGGCGGTCGAACTGGTCGCCGGCACGGTCGACATCGCTGTTCACATAGAAGGCGTTGATGTAGCCGTCGGTGGAGAACGTGGTCTGGTCCTTGTCGTACAGCATGATCTCGGCTTGGGCCGTGGCGCTCATGCCAAAGGAAGACAGGCTGGCGATCAACGCCGGTAAAAAACGATGCGTGAAGTTCTTATTGTTGTGCATGGCGCGCTCCGCGACTGGGACGAGGTGTCGGAGGCGATTATCGAAAGCTGACGGGCGGCGCCATACGCTGCCTTGGGGGTGGTTTCGAGCTGCTTTGGAATGGCCGCAAGCGCGCGACAACTGTGGCGTAAGACCGCCTGTCGGCAGGGCTCACAACTTAGGGCGTAGGCCTGTAGACCCGACTGGCATCCACAGGAACCGGGGTCGTTCATAAAAAAAACCGATACCCGCTTAATGAGTTCACAGACGACGCTCGGGAAGTGCTTGGTTAAGGTCGAGGCCACTACTCCCTGTAGCCGCACATACTAATAAAACAAGGGTTCGAACATGACCACGCGCCTCGATGCATCCGGTTTTTCCCGCCGTTCGCTGCTCAAGACAAGCTCCGTAGTGCTGACCGCCAGCGCCGCGCTGGGCATGCCGATCCTGAGCCAGGCCGCCTCACGCAATAGTCAGCAAGGCGCAGAACAATCATCAGGCATGGCCATGGATGCCCAGCTACTGAGTGTGTTTTCACAACCCAAGATCGACTGCCACCACCATGTGATCGACCCCGTCCAATACCCCTATCCCGCTGAATCCACCTATCAACCGGCAGGGCCTGAGGTTGGCCCGGCGGCGTACTACGAGCAAGTCATGCAGGCCTATGGCATTCGCCATTCAGTGATAGTGCAGCCGACCTCCGCTTATGGTTTCGACAACCGTTGTCTGCTGGACACGCTGGCTCGCAACAAGGGCCGCCATAAAGGTGTGGTCGTGGTGCCGAACGACGTTTCCAGCGAAACGCTCGCGCAATACAAGGCACAGGGCGTGGTCGGCGTCGCACTCAATGCCGCGCTGCTGGGTCCCGAGCGCTTTGCGAAGGTCGACACACTGATGGAGCGCTTGGCCGAGCTGGACCTGTTTGCCCAGGTCCAGGTCAAAGACGACCAGTTGCTAGCGCTGCTGCCCTTGTTGCAGCGCACGCGCGCCCGTGTGCTCATCGACCACTCCGGGCGGCCCGATGCCAGTGCCGGTTTGCAGCAGCCGGCCTTCCAGGCACTGCTGTCCCTGGCCGGCAACGGACGCACCTTCGTCAAGCTTTCCGGGCTGTCGCAATACTCGAAAATGAGCTCCCCCTATACCGATGCCCAGCCCTACCAGCTGGCATTGCTGCAGGCGTTCACTGCCGAAAATTGCATGTGGGGCACTGACTGGCCGTTCTTGCGTGCGCGTCAACACATGGAGTTGGGCACCGTCCTGACAACCTTCGGCGAGATGTTCCCGAGTGCCAGTGACCGCCAGCAGATACTTTGGGAAACCCCAAGACGCCTGTTCGGCTTCACCGCCTGAAACCACTATGGCCAACAAGCCCTGCCAGGCGGTGGCCACGCTGGTATCATTCAAGGACTTACAAGCCGGGTGGAAAAACATGAACCGTCAGAAAAAACTGCAGCAGCTGTTCAAGGAAAAGGCCAAGAAGGCCAGCGCCAAATTGGCCCCGAAAAAGCCTAAATACATCAGTAAGGCTGACCGATTGAAACTGGCTGCTGAAGCCGCTGACGCCTCGATCAGCTCCCCTAGCGAAAATTAATCCAGTTCGGGGCGCTCGAACTCATGGCCACGCAGCTCGCGTAGTGCTTGCAGGCCTTGACGCTGGCCGACTCCGGTGGCACGGAGACCAGCACGGTCGCCACCAGGAAAAACAGGATCAGGAAAGGAATGTAGTAGGCGAGAAGACTTTTTATTTTCATTGTCTGTGCTCTCATGACCTTTGAATCGAAACTGCCTGAGCAGTGCCCTTGGAACGGCGCCTTCGCATGATGGATGCTGGAAGGCGCCCTATTGCTCTGTCAGCGCTCGTCCACCGTAATGAACTCGCGACGCTCAGCCATGAACGCGGGCACGTCATCCTCGTCGGTGAAGAACTGCTCATACCACTCGCGCAACTGATAGACCGGGCCGTCGGTTTCCGCCAGTACCGGCTTGTCGATGCGGATCTTGTGCTTCCAGATCACCACGTCCTGGTAGAACGAATCCCGATTGCCCTGGACATAGGCCCTGGCCACTTCCAGGTTCTGTTCTTCGGTCCAGCCCGGCACGCGCTTGACCATGCAACCGAAGCGCAGGTCGAAGCTGTTTGGCGTCACCGGCACATGGCTGTTGAGCAGGATGGCGTGGATGCGCACATCGCCGAACATCGAGCTGATCTGTGTGAAGTGGGTAGCCGGGCCGTAGTAGGCCGATGGCGCGATCAGGTCGCCGCCCAGGCGCTCGGAGTCGCCATGGAAAATCTGATGGCCGATGTGCCCTTCGAAGACGTTGGCGAAGTACTTGGTCGGCGTACCGTGCACCGGGCCGAAGTGCTGGGCATCCACCAGGTTATCGACCAACTCCCGTGGGTTGGTTTCGATGTGCATGGTGTCGATGTTCCAGTCATGAATCCAGTCCGGATCGTCCATCTCGGGCAGGTGCGGAATGACCACGCCGTCTTTCGGCGCACGTCCTTCCGGGTTGTTCCAGACGAACAGCAGGTTGTTTTCCTCGCAGGTCAACCAGCTGCGGGTCTTGGCCTTGGGCGGGATGCGCTTGCAGTAAGGGATCTCCACGCATTTGCCACCGGTGTCGTACTTCCAGTGGTGGAACGGGCACACCAGGCGGTCGTTCTCGATGGTGCCCTGGGACAGGTCGGCGCCCATGTGCGGGCAATAGGCATCCAGAATGCTGATGGTGCCCTGGCTGTCGGCGAAGGCCACCAGGCGGGTGCCGAAGACTTCCAGGGTGTGGGGCTTGCCATCACGGTAGTCGGCGGCATTGCCCAGACAGTGCCAGCCGCGCGCGTAACGGTGGGTACGCTGGGCGTTCTCGATGTTGAGTTCAGCGAGTTTCGTCATTGTTATTGTTCCTCAATTGCAGACTTCGGGGCAGGCTATGCCCCCAAGAAATACAGGGTGATCCCATGGCGAGCATCATTGAGCAGCCTTGTCGGGAGAACATCCTTCAGTTGGACTAGATCAAACGCGAGCCACTCTCAAAGGGCGCCCCTGTCTCCAAGGGCGCCGCGCTGGAGGGTTACTGGCCGAAGCGTCGGGCGGCCTCCGGGCCGAAGTCCCGGGGACTGAAACCGGGTTTGTTCAACAGGTAGCCGTTGCGCTGCTCGTTGATCAGGTTGAACGCCAGGTAGCTGCCGGCATTGAGGTCGTAGTACAGGCCCACGCCCGCTTGCGGCCGCTGGCTTTCGTAGGCGTAGAAGTAGTTGACCATCGAAGTGCGCCACAGCTCGCCACGGTTGTCGTAGTTGTCGGCGAGCATCGGGAACCAGGTATCTTCGTCGATGTACAACTTGCGTTTGCCATACAGATGGCGGAAGCCCGGCTTGAGCGTGCCTTCCAGTTCCCAGACCCGATGGCGCTCAAAACGCATGGCATCGGGGTTGATGTGGCCGGGGGTCAGCAGGTCGGCGTACTTGAGGTTGGCGGCATGCAGACGATAGGTGTCGTAGGGGATGAACATCTCGCGCTTGCCGACGATCTTCCAGTCATACCGTTGGCCCGAGCCGTTGAACAGGCGCACCTCGTCGACGGTAATCGAGCCACCGCTGCCCGGGAACGACATGTCGAAGCCATACCCCGGCGACTGACGCACGCGCCGCGTACCCGGATCGTAGCGCCAGGCCTGGCGCGGTTCGGTCTTGTCGTTCCAGAATTCGGTGCCGGTGTTGATCTCACCCTTGTCCCGTTGCGGCAGCAGGGTTTCGTTGAGGTAGAACGCGGAGTTGCCGGTGGTTTCGCCAATCTTGCCCGGCTCCAGCGACGGCGCCAGGTTGCGTGAGTGCACGCGGCCCCAGTTGATGTTGCCGTCCTTGAGCACGTAGGCGTTGTCGGAGGTGTACTCCTCGGTCCAGGCCCGCAGGGTGAAGGTCGAGGCATTCTTCAACAGTTCCAGGCCGCTGCGCGGTATCGGGAACGGTGTTCCGCCGGTCTTGCCGACCACGCCTTCGCCGTCATCCACCAGTCGCGCCACGCTGGCGTTCTCTTTGGTGGCCTGGCAGACCGCGTCGTTGAAGCGAAAATCCCGGCGCGTGGGGTAGACCGGCATTTTGTAGGTGGCCGGGTACAGTTTGAACAGGGCTTTTTGCCCATCGGACAGGTAGTCACTGTATTGGGCGATGTTCTGCGCGGTAACCACGAACAGCGGCTTGTCGTCCGGGTAAGGGTCCACCGGGTGGTTGCCGGTGCCCTTGAAATCGACGTGAGGCGGAACGCCCAGCCACTTGCCGCTGAACGGTGGAATGCTGCCGTCGGCATTGCCGGCCTTTTCCGCGCCCAGGCACGTCAAGTCCTTGCCCAGGCGCTCGATGTCCTCGGGTGCGGCATGCACCGTGCCGATGGCACAGCATCCCAACAACAACGCCAAGGCCCAGCCGGGGGACTGATTACTGCCGTTCATTTTTATTCTCCTTATTAACGTTCGACAACGGTGGCCCAGTATCGACAGGCCAGGAGCCCGGCAGCATCGTCCGCACGGACTAACGCGTTTTGGCGCAAGCAGGGTTCACCGCCGGCTGAGGCGCCCCTAGGGCCACCACGCTGTTGAGCATGATCCGCACCAGTTCGGTCTGGCGCCGCACGCCGGTCTTGGAGAAGATCGAACGCAGGTGGGCACGGGCGGTATTGCGACGGATGTTGAGGATTTCCGAGGCCTCTTCCAGCGACAGGCCGTTGGCCAGTTCCAGGGCCAGCGTGGTTTCCGCCGGGGTCAGGTTGTACAGTTGCGAAGTCAGCACCGTGCTCACCAGCGACTTGCTCACCGCATCGCGCACATACACCACCACCGTGGGCTTGCCATTGCCTTCGACCAGCTCCTGGGTCGGAATCAGCTCCACCACCACGCCCAGGCTGACCTGCCCCGAAGGGCGGGATATCGACGTTGCCTCGGCCACCTGCACGCCCTTGCCCACGCCCTGCCTGGCGCGCTGGAAGGCGTTGCGCACCAGGCGCGCCAACTCCCGGTTATCACTGGGGTAGGTCGCTTCCAGCCGCCCGCCTACCACCTTGAGGCCGTCCTGGCTGTCGAGAATTTCCCGGGCCACGGGATTGAGTTGCAGCACACTGCCGTTTTCATCGAGCACGAAGGTCGCCACCGCCAGGCGGCTGATCGTCTGCGAATACAGGCTGCCCAGGGACTCACTGCGATCGAGCAGCGAATGCATGTGCAAGGCCCGGCGCAAATGCGGCAGCAACATGGCACACAGGGCCCGTTCAATGGCACTGAAACCGGGGTGGCCCTGGGGGCGATTGATCCGCAAACGCACGGTGCCGCCATCCGGCATGCGGATATCGGCACCGAGCATGTGGTAGCAATCGTGGGGTTGGCAAAACAGCAGGTAAAACGCCGAACTGGACCATTCGGCATCGCTCATCAGCTCATCGACCGTGAACACCGTATCGGTGGGCAGGCCGTCGAACAGGGTGGATTTGGCGTAGTAGGCATAATGGTTGATACCGCCCTCCCCGCGCTCGACATCGCCCGCCACCACCATGGGTGACAACAGCGGCTCATCCTGGACCCGCAGGATCAAGGTCACGAAATTGGCCTTGAACAAGGTCCTGATCTCGCGCAGCGCATCGCTCAGGCAGCGGGTGTCCATCGCCGAATCGTAGATGTTGCCGATGATCCGTTCGTACTCGGCCAGTTCCAGGCCCATTTGCGCCAGGACCTGTGCATTGGGCACACAACTTTGCATAACCATTCCCCAGCAGGGGACCCGACTGGCGGGCCCCCATGGATTTAATCGACAGAACGTCGGTGCCTGGTTCGCCTCACGGCAGTTCGAACAGGCCGGCGGCGCCCATGCCGCCACCGATGCACATGGCAATCACCACATAACGCACGCCGCGCCGCCGCCCTTCGAGCAAGGCGTGGCCCACCATCCGCGCACCAGACATGCCGAACGGGTGACCGATGGCAATCGCCCCGCCATTGACGTTCAGGCGCTCCGTCGGGATCTGCAGCGCATCACGGCAATGCAGGACCTGGCTGGCGAAGGCCTCGTTGATTTCCCACAGGCCGATATCCTTCACGTCCAGGCCAAAACGCTTGAGCAGCTTGGGAATCGCGATCACCGGGCCGATGCCCATTTCCTCTGGTGCACAGCCACCCACGGCAATGCCGCGGTAGATGCCCAGTGGCGTCAGCCCGCGGCGCTTGGCTTCGGCACGGCTCATGAGCAGGCTGGCCGCGGCACCGTCGGAGAATTGCGACGCGTTGCCGGCGGTGACGAACTCGCCCTGCTCGACCCAGCTGCCGTCCTTCCACACCGGTTTCAATCCCGCCAGGTCTTCCAGGCGTGTATTGGGCCGGTTGCACTCGTCTTTCACCACCTGCACGCGTTCATGGCCATTGGGCTGGCCATCGGCGGCGAACAGCAATTTATCCACGCTCAGGCTGACGATTTCATCGTCGAACAGGCCGTCTCGCTGCGCGGCGGCGGTGCGCAGCTGGCTCTGCAGCGAATACTCATCCTGGGCGGCGCGACTGATGCCATAGCGGCGCGACACGATCTCGGCGGTTTCGATCATCGGGATATAGGCGCTGGGCATCACCTGCAGCACGGCTTCGGAGCGGGCGCGGTAGGCGTTCTTGTGCTTGGTCTGGGTCAGCGACAGGGACTCAACGCCGCCGCCGATGGCGATGCTCAGCTCGCCGGTCATGATGCCCTTGGCAGCCATGCCAATGCTCATCAGGCCCGAGGCGCACATGCGGTCCACGGCCATGCCCGGCACGCTGTCCGGCAAACCACCGGTGTAGGCGCAGAGCCGGCCGATGTTGAAGCCCTGGGTGCCCTGCTGCACCGACGCGCCCATGATCACATCCTCTACATCCGCAGGCTCGATGCCGGCGCGCTCGACCACCGCGCGCACCACATGGCCGCCCAGCACCGGGGCCTCGGTGTCGTTGAACGATCCGCGAAACGACTTGGCCAGCGCGGTGCGGGCGGTGGCGACGATGACGACTTCATTCAGGTCCATGGGGTACTCACTCGAAAATAGGGTTGAAGGTGTAGCGGCTGATGGTGTCGATCACGCAGCCGGGACGTGCCTGGCCTTCGACTTCAACGGTGATGCGCACCACCAGTTGCACGGCATCGCCCAGCTGTTCGGCGCGGATGACCTGGCCGCTGCCGCGCACCCGCGAATCGACCTTGACCGGCGCCGGGAAACGCACCCGGTCGCTGCCGTAGTTGACCCCCATCGCCATGTTTTCAATGGTCATCAACTGCGGCATGAACAGATTGGCCAGCGATTGGGTCAGGTAGCCGTGGGCAATGCAGGCGCCAAAGGGACCGCTGGCGGCGCGCACCGGGTCGACGTGAATCCACTGGTGATCGCTGGTGGCTTCGGCGAACAGATCGATGCGTTGCTGGTCGATGGTCAGCCATTCGGTGTGGCCCAGGTCCAGGCCCTCGGCCGCAAGCAACGCCTGGGCACTGCTGAAAACGTGGCTCATGCGCCCATCCTCAAGCTTGTTGTGAACTGACGGACAGCACTTCGCCCACCATGTAGGAGGCGTAGTCGCTGGCCAGGAACATCATCACGTTGGCCACTTCCCAGACTTCGGCAGCGCGACCGAACGCCTCGCGCCCCGCCAGGCTGGCGAGCAACTCTTCGCTGGAGGCTTTCTTGAGAAAATCGTGCAGGGCAATCGACGGCGAAACCGCGTTGATGCGCACGCCGAACTCGGCGGCTTCCAGGGCGCTGCAGCGGGTCAGCGCCATCACCCCGGCCTTGGCGGCGGCGTAATGGGCCTGTTCCTTCTGTGCCCGCCAGCCGAGCACCGAGGCGTTATTGACGATGGCCCCTGCGCCACGGCGCTGCATGTGCGGCAACATCGCCCGGGTCATACGGAAGGTGCCGGTCAAGGTCACGTCCAGCACCCGCAGCCATTCTTCGTCGCTCATCTCCACCACGCGCTTCTGACCACCCAGGCCCGCGTTGTTGATCAGCACATCGACCCCGCCCAGCGCCTCTTCGGCCGCCGCCACCAGGGCCTGCACTTCGTCTTCGACGGTGACATTGCACAACTGGCCATAAATCGCCTGCAGGCCGGTCTCGGCCTTGAGACGCTCCACCGCCTCTTCCAGGCGACGCGGATGCACATCGGAAATCATCAACGCCCGACAACCTTCCTCGGCACTGCGCCGGGCCGCCGAATAACCGATACCGGCACCCGCGGCAGCGGTGATCAACACCGATTTGCCAGCCAGCAATTGATGACCGGGAACATAAGGGGGGGCTTGTTTCACAGCGTCTACCTCCGAAGAAATCAATACGCTGCATTTGTACGGAGGGGGCAATGCGGGCGCATCGTCAAAATGGGGTAGAAAAGCCGCGGCGCAATCCCTTGCTCCATTACACCTGAGCCTGTCCGTTAATCTGTGACTACCGACGTTGATCCATGCCGCGTTAAAGCCTGGGGGAGAGTTTTTGGGAGTACATATCCATTGCTGCGGTAACGGCGGCTTATGGTTTCGCTCTTACAGCGACTCACTTTTTCAAACGCCAAAAAGTAAGCAAAAGGCTTTGCCCCACCACTCGGTGCCTCGCTAGGGCTCGGCATGCCCTCTCTC
>NZ_JAAVXC010000005.1:0-62266 GCF_013416725.1 Pseudomonas sp. SbOxS1 | reverse complement strand
CCTCCACTCGGCCTCTCGATGGGGCAAGAAAATCAAAAGCCAGATCAAGATCAAACGCGCAAGCGAGGCGGCCTTAAAGCCGACCTGATCGGGAGCCGTACGCATTCCCCTTGTAGGAGCCAGGCTTGCCGGCGAAGAACGATAACGCGGTACAACAGACACACCGCAGCGCCTGGTTCGCCGGCAAGCCTGGCTCCTACAGGGGATTGGTGTATCAGCAAAGATCAGGTCGGCTTTAAGGCCGCCTCGCTTTGGCTTTTGATCTGGGTGCCCCGTTAACCACGATGGCCGAACGCAGGCATTGCGCAGTGGGGAAACCGGCAGGACGCCGGTTTAGCCGCGCTGGGCCAGGGATGGCCCATCGCGGCGACCCACGGAGCAATGCCGGAGTGAGGGCATGCCGAGCCACAGCGAGGCACCGAGTGGTGGGGCAAAGCCTTTTGCTTACTTTTCGGCGCTTGGAAAAGTGAGTCGCCGTAAGGGCGAAACCATAAGCCGCCGTTACCGCAGCAATGGATATGTACTCCGACAACAATTGCCCACATGTGTTGACTTTGACGGACAGGCTCAGGGCGAGAGGTGGCAAGAAAATCAAAGCAAAAGCCAACGCGGCCTACCGGCCGGCCTGATCGCTGGTGAATGCGTTCCCCTGAAGGAGCTACCGAAGGCTGCGATCTTGGCGCCCGCCCTCCCTACACCAACCGCTCAATCTTCTGATGCTGCCACACCAGCTTGTAGTACAGCGTCTGCAACGCCAGCATCCCCAGATACGCCACCGGAAACGCCATCCACACCCCTTGCAACCCAAACCGCGCATCCAGCAGATACGCCACCGGCAACTGCACGCCCACCACGCACACAATCGAAATCGCCACCGGCACCATCACCGTACCGCTGGCGCGCATGATGCCGCCGATGATCGCCTGGAAGCCGAACACCAACAGGCTCCAGAGCATGATGTGCAGCAAGTGCTCGGCCATGCTGCGCGTTGCGTCTTCCGTGAGGAACGAGCCCAGCAACCAGTGCGACAGCAAATACCCCAACACCACCAGCCCACCAGTGAGGCACACGTTGATCATCAACCCCGTGCGCAGGATCAGCCCGATCCGCTCGATGCGCCCTGCCCCGATCGCCTGCGCGCCGAGGATCGACGCCGTGATCGCAATAGACAGCGCCGGGAATTGCACGTAATTGACGATCTGCGTCACCGCCCCGTACGCCGCCGTCGCCTGGGAACCGTGCTGGTTCACCAGCGCCAGGATCACCAGCTCCGACAGCGACAGCACAACCATCTGCAACCCGGTGGGCAAGCCGATGCGCAACACCTTGCCGAGGATCGCCGTGTCCAGCTTCATCGCCGCGAAAAACTCTCGGTCCGGCGCCAACGGATGGCCCTTGCGAATCAAACGCCACGCCAGCCACCCCATCGCCGCCAGGTTACCCGCCAACCCGGCAAACGCCGCGCTCTGAATGCCCATCGGCGGCAACCCCAACCAGCCGCGAATCAACGCCGGCGTCAGCGCCAGGCCGATACAGGTCGACACCACCAGCGCCAACAACGGCGACAACGTATCACTCACCCCGCGCAGCAACTGCGTGAACAACACAAACACCAACAACGTCGGCATGAACCACAACATCACATGGGCATACGCCACCGCATCGTCCAGCACATCCCCCGGCGTCCCCAACCCCACCAAGGAAGACCGCGCAAACACACTCCCCACCACCGCCGCCACCAACCCGATCAACAACCCCAACAACAACGTCGACCCGGCAATGGCCTTCACCAAATGCGTCTCACGCGCCCCCCAGGCTTGCCCGATCAACACACCCGCCCCCGCGCCGAGGCCGATGACCAGGGCGATGAAGAAGAACACGATGGGGAACATGCCGGACACGGCCGCCAGGGCCTGGGTGCCGAGCATCTGGCCGATGTAGATACTGTTCACGGTGCCGGACATGGATTGCAGGAAATTGGACAGCACCATGGGGGCGAGGAATAGCAGGTAGGTTTTCCAGAGGGCGCGTTGCGGTTGGGCTGGGGTTTGCATTGGGTAGAGGTCCATCTCGACGGCTGGCGTGTTGATTGAGGATAGCTTCGGTGGCTGAAACCAACGGGCGATGACCATCTCAGGTCTGTGTTTGGATTTCCAGCGAAGTGATGGGAAAGGTCTGAGAATTCATCATCACAGGTCCTACATAAAGCTCGGAATGCCTCACCTTGCCCATCGATCCGATGAAGCTTATAGTCCGCCCCGTCGTCCAAAATGGCGACCGGGTTTGGCGACCTGACTGATCGGGTGCAAAAGCTCTGTGCTTTCTTGCAGGTGCTTTTGCACGTCCGCAAAGCTGTCTTTATGGCAGTTGTGCGCGGGAGACCTTCGGGTCTGCCGGATTCCGATCCCGGTTCGCCAACCTGCGTACAGCTGTCACCCATTTGTTTGGCGACGAATGAGGGACAGTCAACCTTTGCACTGATCGGAGCGTTCACCTATGGAAAGATACATGCCCCTCACCGGAATCGACCTGATCCCGGCCTCCCTGCTCATCGACACCCAAGCCCCACTCGACGTTCTGCAAGCCATGGCGGACTACCGCATTCGCACGGTGACACAGGTCCTGGAAAACATCGCCTTTCGTGCCGAGATAGGTTGCGACACGGTGGTGTTGTCGGACTTTTCCAAGCTGCTGGCGATTCCGTTACGCGATGGTTGTGACTTGATGGATGTGATTGGGCGGCGCTTGCGGGCGCAGGCGGCGGAGTAAATGAAAAACCGCAGATAACAAAAAACCCGCACAAGGCGGGTTCTTGGGTGTTTCAGGTGGTGTTGGAACCACCTGAAAACGAAAGGTGGTGCCCAGAGACGGAATCGAACCGCCGACACGGGGATTTTCAATCCCCTGCTCTACCGACTGAGCTATCTGGGCCGCGGCGCAATTAAACGTTCTTTACTGCTCGGGCGTCAAGCACGAAATCAAAAAAACTTAACAAATACCTGTACTTACGATTGTCCTTTATTCCCACACAGAGAGGATTCATTTTTCAGCATTGACATAGTTGCCTATGTCAACAATATAATTGCCATAAGCAACCATGTGAGCCCTTCCATGACCGAGCCCCTTTTTGAGCGCGCCGAAACGGTACGCCGCTTCAACCGGTTCTACACCCACCAGATCGGCGCCCTGCAGGAGCATCTGCTTCAAGCCGAATTTTCGTTGACCGAAGCTCGCATCCTTTATGAATTGGGCGCCAGTGCTGGCCTGAAGAGTTCAGACCTCTGCCAGATGCTTGGCCTGGATGCTGGCTACCTGAGCCGGGTCATTGGAGGATTCGAGAAAAAAGGACTGATTGCCAGGACTCGCTCGGCAAGCGATGCCCGAGCATCACAAATCCAGCTCACCGACCCTGGTCGCACGGTCCTGGCCTCCCTGGAGCAAGCCGCTCGTGAGGAAGTCGTGGTGATGCTGCAACGCTTGCCGGAATCACAGCAAGAGCAATTGACCCAAGCCATGGCACGGATACAGACGCTGTTGGGCGGCAGCGATCGCTCCTACCTTCTGCGCGATCCTCGAGCGGGTGACATGGGGGTTGTCGTTCAGCAGCAAGCTGAACTTTATGCACGCGAATACGGTTGGAATTCAGAGTTCGAAGCGCTGGTGGCCGAAATCGTTGCCAAGTACCTTCGTGAGTTCGATCCGTCCTGCGAGCGCTGCTGGATCGCGGAAAAAGAGGGCAAGGTCATCGGTTCGGTTTTTGTCGTCAGGCATGACGAGACAACCGCCAAGCTGCGGATGCTGTACGTGGATGCGAGCGCCAGAGGCATGGGAATCGGCAATCGGTTGCTGCAAGAGTGCCTTCGATTTGCACGCCAGACTGGATACAAGCGCATGATCCTCTGGACCACCAGCGTGCTTGGCGATGCTCGAAAGCTGTATCAGAAGGCAGGCTTTCAACTGGTCGAAGAGGAACAGGTCCACAGCTTCGGAAAAGACCTCGTCAGCCAGACCTGGGCTCGGGATTTGTAGTAGCGTTGACCGCACTGAAAGGACCACAAAAGGGGCAGTTTTTTCAACCGTTCCCTGTGTCCCTGGTGTCTTCGACACAGGCAAGGTTGCAGATCGCAAAACCGTGCCGCCCCACATCCCGTCACATAGAGAATCGTCATGTCGATCCGCCCTTTCACGCTTGCCATTACCCCAGAGCAGCTTGACGACCTGGATCGACGCCTGCGCGCTTCACGCTTTCCAGACACCTTGGCGGCGGACAGTTGGGATGACGGTACCAGCGCGAACTTTCTTGCGCGCCTCCTGGATTATTGGCGCAACCAATTTGACTGGCGCATTCATGAGCAGCGAATAAACCGGTTGCCACAGTTCCTGGCGGAAATTGACGGCGAGCAGATTCATTTTCTGCACCAGCGGGGGATTGGGCCCAACGCCATGCCACTGATCATTACCCACGGCTGGCCGGGCTCTTTCCTGGAGATGGAACGGTTGCTCGCGCTTCTGACTGATCCTGCGAAATACGGGGGTGATGCCTCAGACGCCTTTGATGTAGTCGTGCCCTCTCTACCCGGCTACGGTTGTTCTCCTGCTCCGACCAAAGCGGGTATCAGCTCCAGGCAAATCGCAGGACTCTGGGCATCGTTGATGGGAGAGCTGGGTTACGATCGTTTTGGCGCTCAGGGAGGCGATATCGGTGCGGGTGTATCGATGTGGCTCGCTCGTAACTTCAGCCCCAACTTGATAGGCGCCCATCTCAATTACATCCCGGGTAGTTTCAGGCCACCTCTAGGCGGGGCCCAGGCCCCCTTGAACGAAAAAGAACAGGACTTCCTGAATCGAAGCGGCCAGTTCGCGGCGGCCGAAGGTGCATACGCGGCTTTGCACGCGACTAAACCTCAAACCCTGGCTTTCGCGCTTGCAGACTCGCCAGCGGGCCTTGCTGCGTGGATTGTCGAAAAATTCCACTCGTGGGTAGATCATCCCGACGATCTTGAACAAGTGGTGCCGTTTGACTCCCTCCTCAGCGACATTGCGCTTTATTGGTTCAGCGGGAGCATTCAAGCAACCTTGAGGTTATACAAGGAAAATCGACTTGAACCGCTGGTTTTCCAGGACAACGAGCGAGTGGACACTCCGTTGGGTGTGGCGTTGTTTCCCAAAGAGCTGCCCATGCCACCACGCAGCTGGGTCGAGCGCGTATTTGATGTCCAGCGATGGGAGCCTATGCCGCGTGGGGGTCATTTCGCAGCATTGGAGCAGCCCGAAATCCTTGCTGAAGAAATCAGGGCATTCTTCAGGCCTTTGCGGCGCTAGCTCCAGGCCAGATGTGCGGTTGCAGGAAAAACGGGCGCCTTATTGGCGCCCGTTTTTTCTTCACTGCGATGCAGGAGACACGCTTGTGGTGGCCATTACTTCGTTGAAGCCTTGGCACGTGGCTTGAGATGTTTCAAACGACCATCAGGGGAGCTATTGGGTGAGTCATCAGGCATCAACTTTTGCAGGTGATCGATCAGCTTCTTGCCCTCACTGAGGTTGTGAGCCTCGGACAAGGAGCCGGCGGCTTCGGCATCACCCGCCAGAATCGCCTCCACGAACGGGCGATGTTGCTCGACAATCGTCTCGCCATCCTCGATCAACGAGTCACTGGATCGGATGTAAAGACGAATCTGACGCTCGATGAATTCGTATTGAGACAGCAAGCGACCATGGTCCGCCAGGGTAATGATGCCCTTGTGCAGGGCAAAGTCCGCCTCGGCGATCTTCTCCGGTTTCTCCGATTGGCAAGCATCGACCAGGGTCTGAAAGTGCCGATTCAGGCGCGTACGCTTGCTGGCGTCGATGTTGGTTGCCACCAGCTGGGCCGCCAGACGCTCCACGCTTGAACGCAGCGTATAGAGTTCCCAGACATCCTTCGTCGTCAAGGAGATGACCGTCCAGCCGGTATAGGGGATGAGCGTGGTCAGCCCCTCTTTTTCCAGTTGGTGAAGGGCCGCACGCACCGTTGCGCGGGAAAGCCCCATGTCTTCGGACAGCAGTACCTCGGTCACGCGCGCACCGGGCAGGATCTTGCCCGACATAATAGACTCCCGCAGCACATCGGCAGCTTGCACTTCTGCAGGACGCTTTACGACCTTGGGAACTTTTAATAACGTCACGTCGACTCTCGCCTCAATCAGACTCTTGAGCCCTGAATGTTAGCAACTCTGCAATCATAAGCGAACAAAATTGTCGCCAATTTTTAGCGCTCTCTATCGACGATGGCGTGCGGTGACCCGCTGTAAATGTCGATCTTGAGGAGTAACCCGGCGGCTGTTACTCCCCATGCTGGCACGGCAAAAAACACCGAAACTCAGTCAACCCCGCGCAACGATCGAATCCAGACGGTCTTGGTCTGCACGTATTGCTGCATGGCTTCGACACCCTTGTCCCGGGAGAGCGACCCCGAACGTCGATAACCACCGAAAGGCGTTTTTACATCACCCTCGGTAAACCCGTTGATGCCGACAACGCCACAGGGGAGTTGGCGAGCGAAGTGCAGTGCGCGATCGATATCCCGGGTAAAGACCGTGGCATGCAAACCGTATTCGGTATCGCGCGCAAGCTGCAGTGCCTCGTCATCGTCTTGCACCCCGATGACGCCCAGGACGGGGCCGAAGATTTCTTCGCGGGCGATGACCATATCGGCCTTCACGTTATCGAACACCACAGGGTCCAGGTAAAAGCCTTGCCGGTCGAGGTTGCGATTGCCGGTGACCAGGCGCGCACCCTCCTCCATGCCCTTGTCGATGAAACCTTGCACCCGATCTCGCTGCTTCCACGAAACCAGCGGCCCGATCTCGGTTTCAGGGTCCAGGGGATCTCCGGTTTTCAGCGCAGCCACTTTCGCCTCGACCTTATGCAAAAACTCTTCCTTGCGGCTGGCATGGACGATTTGCCGCATATTGGCCGTGCAATTTTGTCCGGCGTTCCAGAAGGCCGCATTGACCGCATTGGCGATCAAGTCGTCGGTCAATGGCGCGTCTTCAAGAACAATGAACGGACTCTTTCCACCCAGTTCCAGGCCGACCGGTTTCAGGTTGCTTTGCGCCGCATAGCCCAGTATCTGGGCGCCGACAACGCCGGACCCGGTGAAGGTCATGGCGTCGATCCCCTGGTGTCGGCCCATGGCCTGGCCAATATCGTGACCGTAGCCGGGAAGCACGTTGAACACCCCGTCAGGGACACCGGCCAACGAAGCCAATTCGGCCAGGCGCAGCGCCGTCAGGGAGGTCAACTCCGCCGGCTTGAGGATCACGCTGCACCCGGCGGCCAATGCCGGGGCCACTTTCCATGCGGTCATCAACAACGGGAAGTTCCATGGAACGATCGCCCCGACCACGCCAATGGCTTCCTGAACGACAAACGCTGTCACGTCGTCACCGGTGGGGGCGACTTTGCCGAAGGTCTTGTCGATGAGTTCTGCGTACCATTGGAAAAAGTTCGGCACCTCGGTTCCGATCTCGTGCAGGCAGTCCTTGATCGGCTTGCCACTGTCCAGTGACTCCATCACTGCCAGCTCAGTGGCGTTCTCGCGAATCAAGCGAGCAAGCGTCAGCAGGACATCCTTGCGATGCTCCGGCCGGGATCGGGACCAGACGCCGGAATCAAACACAGCGCGTGCCGCGTCGACCGCCTGGTCCACATGCCTGGCACTGCAGAACGAGATCGTCGAGAAGGTTCGGCCTGTCGCCGGATTTACATTCTCGTAGACCACATCGCATCCCTCGACAAACCGTCCGTTGATGTACGGCCGATCAGGCAGCACCAAGGACGTTGCGATTTGATGGTAATACGAGGTGTCAAAGTGTCTATCCATTTCAAGAGTCCAGAAAGTTGAGGATTAACCTGCCAGCCGCCGCCCGTGTCATCCATGGGCAACCGCCAGGCCGCCTTTACGCCAGCTTCACAACCCGCCCCCGCACGGCGTAAAGCCGCTTGCGGGCAACGATCAAAACCACGCCAATGGACAGGGTGCCCATGATGAAGAGGAACGCCGCCGCGGCAATTTCGGGGCTGATGTTTTCGCGGATGCTGGAAAACATCTGCAAGGCCAGCGTGCGCTGGCCAGGCCCGGCGACAAACAGCGTCAGCACCACCTCATCGAGCGACGTGGCAAATGCCAGGACCGCCCCCGTGAGGATGCCGGGCAACGCCAGCGGCAGCGTCGTCGTACCCAGGACCCTGAAGGGATTGGCGCCTAGGCTGGCAGCAGCCAATTCAATCCTCGGATCGATGCCGGCCAGTGCGCCGGACACGCTGATGACCACGAACGGCACGGCGAGCACGGTGTGCGCGACAATCACCCCGATGTAGCTGTTCGTCAGGCCCAGGCGCTCCAGGAACATCTGCATCCCGACCCCCAGCACCACCGCCGGTACCACCATCGGCAGCATGAACAGGGAGTTGGCCAAGCCACGCAGGGGCGTGGTCTTTCTGCGCAGCCCCAGGGCAGCCAGCGTCCCCAGGCAAGTGGCCAATGCCGTGGACCCCACCGCCATGATCAGGCTGTTGACGATCGACATCTGCCAGGCTTGAGCCGTAAACAATCGCTCGAACCAACGCAGCGACATCGACGGTATCGGGTACACCAGGAAGGAGCTGGACGTGAACGCCAGAGGCAGTACGGCGAGTAGAGGCGCGAGCAAAAACACCACCATGCACGCGCCGAAAATAATCAGAAGAGGATTGGCTTTCATTGGGTCGCCCCCTGCTCACGGGTGGAAAGTCGCTGATAGACCGCGTACAGCACAATGGTGATGACCAGCAGCACGAGGCCCAGGGCACTGGCCATGCCCCAGTTGGCGGCACCCGTCGCATAGAAGGCGATGACCGAGCTGATCATCTGGTCCTTCGGGCCGCCGATCAACGCCGGCGTGATGTAGTAGCCCACGGCCGACATGAACACCAGGAGGACGCCCGAGGTAACGCCGCGCATGCTCAACGGCAATAGCACTTCGAAAAAGGCTCGCAGCGGACGAGCACCCAACGACCCTGCTGCGGGCATCAGGTTGCGTGGTATTCCCAGGATCACGCTGTAGATCGGCAAGACCATCAGAGGCAGCAGCACATGGGTCATGGCGATGATGACCCCCGTCCTGTTGAAGATCAGCGCAACGGGCGTGTCGGTCAGGTGCAGCATCATCAGCAAGCGGTTTACCAGGCCGTTGTCCTGCAGGACGATGAACCACGCGGTGGTTCGCACCAGCAACGATGTCCAGAGCGGCAGCAGCACCGCGCCGAGCAGTATGTTGCGCCACAGGCCACTGGCACTCGCCATCAACACCGCATACGGATAACCGATCAGCAGACAGATCACGGTAATCGTCGCCGTCATGGAAAACGTGCGAAGCATGATGACGCGGTTGGCCGACGCATCACTCGACATCTCGCCAATGGCGCCCTGCCCGTCGCGCTGCAGATCCACGGAAGCCAGCAGGAAACGATCCGTCACCGGGGACAGCGCACCCTTGATGGTTTGCCAGTAACGGACATCCGCCCAGCGGGCATCCACGGCCTGGAGGTCGACCGGGCCATCGCTGGCCTGCACGGCCGCCTGGGTCCGGCTGATCAGCGTACGAAAGCCTGGGTAGGCGCTGTTGAGGCGACGCACCATTTCCCCAATGGCTTGCTGGTCGGACACATTGCGAATGTCATCCACCAACGCCTGTTCCACCTCCCTTCCGGGAAGCGATTGCCCATCCCAGTCCGCCGCCGCCTGCCGGGTCAGTGGCAGGACATTGAGCACTGAATTGTCCGAAACCGCCTGCTGCATCACCGTTCCCAGTGGCCACAGGAAAAACACCAGCATGAACAGGAACAACGGGACTACCAGCAGCGCCGCAGACCGACGGTTTGCGCTTGAAAGAGTTTTCATGATGCGATCATCCAGCAATCCCGGGGATCGAAATAAGCCACTACCTGGGTCCCCGTGGAACGCTCGGGAGCGGACCGGCACAGGCGCGCCGTCAGCGTCAGGTTTTCCCCCGCCAGCTCAGCCCGCAGGTGATCGCCCTGGTACACCGCATCCACCATTCTTACCGGCAGGGAATTGACCTTGTTCACGCTGTCGATGAGCGTGAGCCTTTCGGGTCTGACCGAGACCAGCACGTTCTGCCCCACACTCAGCCCCGAGGACGACACACTGATCTTGACGCCGCCCTCCAGCACCACATCCGCCCGCTCTCCATCGATGCTCACCAGTCGCCCTTCGAGCAGGTTGGTCTCGCCGATGAACTCCGCGACAAAGCGGGTCTGGGGGCGGTCATAGATCTCTCTTGGAGAACCGATCTGCTCGATCTTGCCTTTGTTGAACACGGCAATCCGATCAGACATCGTCAGCGCTTCAGACTGGTCGTGCGTGACGAAGACAATGGTCAGCCCCAGGCGATTGTGCAGCGCACGGATGTCCAGTTGCATTTGTTCGCGCAACTGCTTGTCCAGCGCCCCCAGCGGTTCGTCCATCAGCACCACACGCGGTTCGAACACCAGCGCCCGCGCCAGGGCGACCCGCTGCTGCTGCCCACCTGACAGTTGGGTCGGGCGGCGATCGCATTGCGCGGAGAGCTGCACCATGTCCAGTGCCCGCGCCACTCGCTTCTTGATCTCTGTTCGATTGATACCGCGCATGCGCAGCGGGAAACCGACGTTCTCGCCCACGGTCATGTGGGGGAACAACGCATAGTTCTGGAAGACGACGCCCATGTCGCGCTTGTGGGGAGGCAGGTCGTTGACGATGACACCATTGACGATGATGTCGCCGCCGGTGACTGTTTCGAATCCAGCGAGCATCATGAGCAGCGTCGTCTTGCCGGAACCCGACGGCCCAAGAAGACTGACAAACTCACCCTCCTTGATATCCAGGGAAAGATTGTCGATCACACTGATCGATCCATAGTCCTTTGTGACGCCTGCGAAACGTATTCTGAAGTCATTCACGATGGGCACCCTCTGAGCCTATTGTTGTTATCGTGCGGCAGCCGTAGCAGCTGCCGGCGCCTCGGTGTCGGGATGGGCTGCAGCGATCGCCGGCAGCCTCATCCCAATGGCATGCCCTTACTTCGCCAACCAGGCGTTGTAGCGTGCCGTCAGGTCTTCCAGATGGTCGTTCCAGAACGTGGTGTTCAGCGCGATCGCGTTCTTCATGTTCTGCGGGTTGGTTGGCAGATCGACAAAATCGGCTTTTGCAATCAACGGCGCGGCATCACGGTTGGGTACGCCGTAAGACACGATGCTCGGCAACTTCGCCTGATTTTCAGCACGGCTGGCGAAGGCGATGAAGTCCTGGGCCTGGGCCTTGTTCTCGGCGCCCTTGAGGATCACCCAGCTGTCGAGCGCGTAGATGCTGCCATCCCAGACCAGCTTGTAGTTCTTGTGCTCGGTCTTGCTGATGTTGGTCAGCCGGCCGTTGTACACCGCCGCCATCACCACCTCGCCGGAAGCCAGGTATTGCAATGGCTGCCCGCCCGCTTCCCACCAGACGATGTTCGGACGCAGCTCGTCGAGCTTGTGGAATGCGCGGTCTACGCCCTCGGGTGTAGCGAGCACTGCGTAGAGGTCCTTGGGTGCGACCCCGTCGGCGAGCAACGCAAATTCCAGGTTGTATTTGGCACCCTTGCGCAGCGAGCGTTTGCCGGGAAATTTCTTTACGTCCCAGAAATCCGCCCAACCGGTGGGCCCCGCCGCAAGCTTGTCGGCGTCATAGCCGATCGCAACCGACCAGTAATACACGCCGGCACCGCAGGGGCTGATGGCATCGGGCAGGAACTTGTCCTTGGCAATGATCCTGCTCCAGTCGAGCTTTTCGAAGATGCCGTCGGCGCAACCGAGATCAAGTACATCCGACTCGACCTGAACAACATCCCAGTTCGGTTTTCCCGCCTTGACCTTGGCCTGCAGAACACCGTAGCCACCATTCCATGAGTCTTCGATGACGGGCTTGCCGACCGATTTGGCGAAGGGCTCAAAATAGATCTGCCGATGCGCATCCTGGGTTACGCCCCCCCACGCGACAACGGTGAGATCCCTGGCCCATGCCTGACCTGCGGTGACTGCGCAGGTCAAGACTGCGACGGTGCCGATACAACGAGCGAACCTGAATTTGTGCAACATGATATTCCCCTGATCGTTATTTCATGCGAAGCCCTGCGCCACGGAGCGTGGGCAGGGACCTGATAACTACCACCGGACAACAATCACAAAAATCCCCGCCATCAGTTCACGTCCATCATCCGGAAGTAACTCGACGCCACGGATGCATAGAGCTGGTTCAAACCATGGAACGGAATACGCTTGAGCCGGGTCACCGGCAGGCCCAGTTGCGAAGTGCGATCAAGCAGATGAGCCGCGATGGACTGCCCCATCGCCGTCATCATGGCGATCCCTCGCCCCTGGCAGCCAAGCACCGCACTGATGCCCGGCGCGGGCTCATGCACGTGCGGCAGGTAATCCGGTGTGACGGCCAGGCGACCCGACCAGGCGTACTCGATCGGCACACCCTGAAGCTGTGGGTATGTCGCCAGCATCGAGCGGTACAAATGCGAAAAATCCTCGGGCGTCCTGGGACCGCCGGACTTGCCCTCGCCGCCGAGGAAAAACCGTCCCGCCGGATCCTTTCGGAAATACTGAATAAGGTGGCGTGTATCGGCCGCATGGTGCCCTTCGGGCAGGATCGATGCGGCCAGGGATGCATCCAGAGGAACCGTTGCGATCTGGAATGAATGAATCGGAATGATCGTCTGTTTGAGGCCAGGCCAAAGACCGTCGGTGTACCCATTGGTGGCCAGAATGACCTGGGGCGCGCGAACCTTCCCCCAAGGGGTCGTCAGGACCCAGTTGCCATTTTCCCTTCGCAGGTCCTGGACCGGAGTATTGTCAAACAGCTGGGCACCCTCACTGAGCGCTGCCCGCGCCAGGCCACGCACGTAACTCAATGGCTGCAGGTTCCCGCCCCGAGGGTCGATGATCGCCCCGGTGTAGGCTCGGCTACCGGTGATCCGGCAGGTTTGGGCACGATCGAGGGTGCGCACCTTGACGCCTCGACGTATCCAGCCTTCGGCGCGACGCGCCAGGTCTGCCTCGGCACTTTCGCGATGCGCCGGCATCAGCCAGCCGGTGCGCTTGATATGGCACTGGATGTCATACCGGGCGACGATATCGAATACCTTGTCCGGAGCCTTGCCGGCGAAATCCAGCGCATGCTCGGCAATGTCGCCGTGTTTGGCGAGAACGACATGTGGATCAAGCTTGAGTCCAGGGTTGATTTGTCCGCCGTTGCGACCCGATGCACCGCCGCCGACCAGGCCGGCCTCCAGTACCGCGACCGTCACGCCACTGGATGCCAGCTCGATCGCAGCGGACAAACCCGTGAACCCCGCGCCGACAATGGCGACATCCACTGTGAGATCTTCGCGCAACGACTGCAGCTGCGGCGCACTCTCCGCCGTTGCTGTCCAGGCCGTCACGTCCAGTGGTTGAAGTACCGTATGGAGCTTTTTCTTGTTCATTTTTCTACACCATGTCTGCGCGAGGGATGGCCCTTGTCATGCGTGATCGGGAACCGCCACGATCAGTTCCACTTCGACCTTGTAGCCCGGGTCCGCGAGCGCTGGCACGATGACCAGGGTGGAACAGGCACGCACGTCGGGGATGTATTTGTTGCGAATCGTGCGATAGAGACCGATGTCATCGGTACTGGTCAGGTAGGTGGTCGCCTTGACGATATGCTCAGTTGAAGTGCCCGCTTCCTTGAGCAATTGCAGGATGTTCTGCCAGGTGATTTCGATCTGTTCCTGCGCGGTTTCGGCAAGACGGCCGTCAGGACCGACACCGATCTGACCCGAGGTGATCAGCAGCCGGGTGCCACGGTCGACCAGGGCCGCTTCGGAAAACTGCGTAGCCGGCGCCGGACGATCGGAATAGTTCAAGCGAGTAAACATGTTGCCTCCAGTAGGGTTTTCATCGAGCGTTTGTAATGTCTTTACCAGCCCAGCGACTTGAACAACCGGGGTACCTGCGAAAGGTCGGGAAGTACCGCGTTAGGCGTGTAGTCGTGTGGCGCCTTGCGCCCGGTCCCGCGGTCGATCCAGACACAGCGAAAGCCCATATCCCGGGCAGCCGTGAGGTCGAGCAACGGCGAGGCGCAGATGTGCACCACATCACTCTTGTCGATGCCCAGTTCGCGGTATGCATGATTGAAAAGCTGTGGATTGGGCTTGTACGCCTGGGCCTGTTCGGCGGTGATCACCCGGTCGATCGCGCCACCCAGCTGCGCAACGTTGCCGGCGATCACGGCGTCTTCCGTGTTGGAGACAATGCACAGCTTGAAGCCCATCGACTTGAGTTCCGTCAAGGCCGCCACGACCTCGGGAAACGGCGGCATGGCCGAAATTCTCGATAGCAGGAGCTCGAAGTCGGACGAGTCGGTCGTCACACCAAAATGTGCCATCGCCTCGATAAAACTCATGGAGACTATCTGGCGAAACTTCATGAATGGCACTGATTGCTCGAGCTCATGTTCGCGGCCGTCGTGCCAGGCAATGATGTCCTTGATGGCGATGTCGGTACGACCGCGCTTTTCAAGAATTTCCGTGAGTGCTGCGCGAACACCTTCGTCCCACTGGATCAGGGTTCCGTAGCAATCAAACGTCAGCCAGGTTGGCTTTTCACCATTAAGCATTTCTTCTTCTCCTCAAAAAATACCGCACTGTTTTCGCTGTCTCAGACCGGATTCATCACCAACACGAGTTTCAGATCGTTGACGTTGGTGCCTGTCGCGCCCGTTTTAACCACATGAAATATGCGCTCCAACGCCGGCGTTACATCGTGATGGGTCAAGGCCTGGTGCAGGTCGACGCCCAGTTCAATGGCAAGGCCTGCTGTAGAGCCATCGGCAACGCCGCCGGCATATTGCGTCGGTCCGTCCGTGCCATCGGTGTCCAGTCCTACCACCGCGATGCCAGTGGTGCCGGCCAGTTCCAGCGCCGCGCTAACGGCGAACTCCTGGTTCGGCCCGCCCGTGCCACGCTTCTCACTGGTGGTCACGGTGGTTTCACCGCCGCCGATCAAAATGCAGGGGGGCGAGAGCGGACGTCCGTCAAGGGCAATCTGCTTGGCGATGGCCACCAGGTTGCGTCCCAGGGCACTGCTTTCACCCTCGAAGAAAGTCGAGAGAAGCAACGGGGTGATACCGGCCCGACGCGCCTCATCGGCCGCGCCAATGCATGCCGCATCGGCGCTGACGAGAATCACGTCGTGCCGCGACAGATGCTCCAGCTCCTGCTCCCGGACAGTTTCATGCTCAGGCGGCGCCATGCGCAGAAACGAGGCAATGGCGACCGGCATGCGATCCCACAGGCGGTACTTGTCGAGTACGGCCTGTGCATCGGCGAAGGTGGATTGATCAGGAAAGGAGGGATCGGTGATGTAATCCAGCGCATCGCCGATCACGTCCGATACCGTCAGGTTGATGACCGTTACACCTGGCGCAAGATCGCGAATCAGGCGAGCGCCCTTGACGGTGGAGAGGTGTTTGCGGACATCGTTGATTTCGATGATGTTGGCGCCGCAAGTGAGCAGGATGTCATTGGCAATAGCCTTGTCCTGCAGCGTGATGCCCGGTACCAGCGAGACAAACAGCGATGAAGAGCCACCGGTGAAACAGCACAACACAATGTCACCGCTGCGAACTTCACGCAGCAGCTCAACCGTTGCCGCCGCGGCTTCAAGTGAAGCCTGATCCGGAATGGGGTGGCTGGCCAGGCGCAACTCAATGTGATCGAGGGTGCCCTCCTGCCCGTACTTGCAGGTGACGATGCCCTTGTGGATACGCTCGCCGAGTAATTCATCGAGCGCCTTGGCAATCGGAAAACTTGCCTTGCCGGCGCCGACCACAAAGATCCTGCTGCCCGCTTCTCCCCCGTACAAGCGCCCTTCGATGAGCAGGGCATCGCCCTCCATCGAGATTTGTCGGCGCAATGCGTTACCGGGATCGGCATAGGCAATGCCTGCTTCGGCAATGTCGAGTGCAAGGCGACGCAATGCCGTCTCGCCTCTGGCCAGCAATTGCTCTCTGTTCTTTATGTAACCCATCGCCTCGCACCCATTCTTGTTGTTGTCATTGCTGGTTGTTTATCGCGGCCGGCGTACCGCATCCGTTTTCGCGACCTGGTCCAGCCTGGCCTTGAGCACCGTCGGCGCTCAACCACCGAGCCAGCTGTGCGAATTATTGTTTATTGTCGACAATTATGCAAGACCGGATACCAGACCCTTTTTTCTTGCTAAAAACACAGTCAACTACCTGTTTTTATTGACTTAAATACCATAAATCAACCCTTTTCAAAGCCACGACCACTGGTCAAAAAAGAAAAAATTATCCTGTTTTTATATAATTGATTATTGTCGACAATCATCAGTCTCCGTATGCTGAAACCGTTCCGGCACGTTCTGCGAAGGCAGGAGCCGGCCACGTTCACCCCATACCAAAACAAGAGGGATACATTTCATGAGTGGCTCCAGCCGCGTTCCAACGATCGATCATTTCATCCTGGGCGCCCGTACTTGCGGGACCTCTGAACGCTTTCAAGAGGTCACCAACCCAGCCACCGGGATCGTGACCGGCCGGGTGGCCCTGGCCAATCGCAGCGACGTCGACATGGCCGTGGCCGCCGCTCAGCAGGCTTTCGAGAAATGGGCGGATGTCCCGCCGATTCGCCGCGCACGCGTGTTGTTCAAGTTCCTTGAACTGTTGAACCAACAGAAAGATGAACTCGCGCGCCTGATCACCCTTGAACATGGCAAGGTGTTTACCGACGCCCAGGGAGAGGTCGCACGAGGCATCGATATTCTCGAGTTCGCCTGCGGCATTCCCCAACTGCTCAAGGGTGACTTTACCGATCAGGTCAGCACCGGCATCGACAACTGGACCCTGCGCCAGCCACTGGGCGTGGTGGCCGGCATCACCCCCTTCAACTTTCCGGTCATGGTGCCGATGTGGATGTTCCCGGTGGCCATCGCGGCCGGTAACAGCTTCATTCTCAAGCCTAGTCCGACCGACCCTACCCCTTCGCTTTTCATCGCCGAGTTGCTCAGGCAGGCCGGTCTGCCGGACGGCGTATTCAGTGTGATCCAGGGCGACAAGGAAGCGGTCGACGCCCTGATCGAACACCCTGGCGTCAAGGCCATCAGCTTTGTTGGATCCACGCCCATCGCCAACTACATCTATGAGCGCGGCGCGCATTTCGGCAAGCGTGTGCAAGCCCTCGGCGGCGCAAAAAACCACCTGGTGGTCATGCCCGATGCCGATATCGAGAAAACCGTCGACGCGCTGATTGGCGCGGCCTACGGCTCGGCGGGTGAGCGGTGCATGGCCATCAGCGTGGCCGTACTGGTGGGCGAGGTCGCCGACGCGATCATGCCATTGCTCGTCGAGCGAACCCGAACTCTGAAGGTCCTCGATGGCATGAACCTGGCGGCGGAAATGGGGCCGATCGTCACGGCCGCGGCGCGCGATCGCATCGAGGGCTACATCGAACAAGGCGTTGAGGAAGGCGCAACCCTGCTGGTCGACGGGCGTGGTTTCAATGGCGACGCCGCAGGCCCGGACTGCGCCGGTGGTTACTGGCTTGGCGGTACTCTTTTCGATCATGTCACGCCAAACATGCGCATCTATCAGGAAGAAATTTTTGGTCCGGTACTCGGCTGCCTGCGGGTCAAGGATTTCGCTGAAGCGGTAAAACTCATCAATGCCCATGAGTTCGGTAACGGTGTGTCCTGCTTCACCCGTGACGGCAATGTCGCCCGTGAGTTTTCCCGTCGGATCGAGGTCGGGATGGTCGGCATCAACGTACCGATTCCGGTGCCCATGGCCTGGCATGGTTTTGGCGGCTGGAAACGTAGCCTGTTCGGGGACACACATGCCTATGGCGAAGAAGGCGTGCGCTTCTACACCAAACAGAAGAGCGTCATGCAACGGTGGCCGGAAAGCATCGCCAAGGGTGCGGAGTTCGTGATGCCTACGGCGAAATAAGCCGAACCCGACCTGACACCACGCGACCGGATCTTCCAGTACCGCATGGAAAAGACTTCTCTAACATTAACTCATCAGCACCGGCTCACCGCGCTGAAAACCTGGAGTAAATCATGTCTGACTCCCCGAACCCTCGCCCAACCATGGTCAACGCCTTCAACCCCGATAGCCTGAAGAATCTGGACAACGAAACACGGCTCTCGATCGAAAAGCGCACCCGACTGCTCGGCCCCGCCTACCGCCTGTTCTACCAGAACCCGGTACAGGTAAGCCGTGGTGAAGGCGTCCTGCTGTACGACAAGCATGGCAATGAATACCTGGACGCCTACAACAACGTCGTCTCCGTAGGTCATGCACATCCGCGAGTGGCAGACGCCATCAGCCGCCAGGTGCATACCCTGTGTACGCACACCCGCTACATTCAGGACGGCATCATCAACTATGCCGAACAACTGCTGGGCACCTTCGGCGGTCGCGTGGGCGAGTCCGGGCACATGATGTTCACCTGCACCGGCTCGGAGGCCAACGACCTGGCGATGCGCATCGCCCAGCACCATACAGGGCGCAAAGGCATCATCATCACGTCTGAGGCCTATCACGGTAACTCGCACCTCACCGCTGGTTTCTCGCCGTCGCTGGGCGAGAGTTCACCCTTGGGCACCTGGGTGCGCCGAGTACCGAGCCCGGACTCGTATCGCATTCCAAAGGAAACCATGGGCCAATGGTTCGCCGATCAGGTGAGCGCACAGATTCGCGACCTGGAGCGCAGGGGCGAAGGCCTGGCCGCGTTCATTGTCGACTCGGTGTTTTCATCGGACGGCATCTACAGCGACCCGGTCGACCTGCTGGGCCCGGTTGCCGAAGTCGTGCGCAAGGCCGGCGGCCTGTTCGTGGCCGACGAAGTGCAATCCGGATTTGCCCGCACCGGCGACAAGCTCTGGGGTTACCAGCGCCACGGAATCGATCCGGACATCGTGACCATGGGTAAGCCCATGGGCAACGGCTTCCCGGTGGCGGCCATCGCGGTGTCGCCTGAAGTCGTCGCGCGTTTTGGCCAGGACATGCGCTATTTCAATACCTTTGGTGGCAACACCGTGGCCATTGCCGCCGCCCAGGCCACCTTCGATGTCATCCGTGAGGAAAACCTGCTGGAAAACGCCCAGCGTGTGGGGCGTTTCATCCGCGATGGCTTCAATGATATCGCCAGCCGGTATGAGCAGATTGGCGATGTCCGTGGCGCCGGTCTGTACATTGGTGTGGAGATGGTCAGCGACCGTGAAGCCAAGACACCCGATACCGCCCTCACCACGGCGATCGTCAATGGCTTGCGTGAACGCCGCGTGCTGATTTCTGCCACCGGCTTTGCCGCCAACACCCTGAAGATCCGTCCACCGCTGGTCTTTTCCGAGAAGGACGCAACCCGCCTGCTGACCGAAACCGAAGCGGTGCTTGCGAAGCTGTTGAAGTAAAAACAGAAGCCCGGGGATACCCGGGCTTTTCTTTTCCAGCAACGCTCGGGAACAGTTCATGAAAGTTGCAATTGTGTTTGGTGGCGCAGGTTCTGAACGAATGGTCTCGGTGGCAAGCGCCCAGCATATGTCCACGTATTTGCCGGAAGCGGAACTCTGGCATTGGTTGCCTGATCGCCGTGTTCAATGGGTGGACAGGGCACGGCTGCTCACCCACCCCAACCCTTTCATCAACCCGCTGGAACCCGACGAGCACCGCCAGCCGCTTGCCGTCGATATCGACGACGCTCTCGAGCAAGCCCGGCAGCGTCATTTGACCCTGGTGCTGGCGCTGCACGGCGTAGACGGTGAGGATGGCACACTTGCGTTGCTGTGCGAGGAAGCAGGCGTCGCATTCACCGGTTCGGGAAGCCGGGCCTCGCGCCTGGCCTTCAACAAGCTCGCGACAAAAACGGCCGTCCAAGCCTGTGGTGTTCCGACACTGCCTCACCTTGTCCTGTCCGATGATGGCGCCAGGCTCGACGCCTGGGGCCGCCATTGGTTGAGTGAATGCGCAGGCGTCGTAGCGAAGCCCGTCAGCGATGGCTCCAGCTATGGACTGTTTATGATCCGCTCTGCAGATCAGTGGGAACGCTTCCTCAGACAGCCACCCGAGGTGCCCTACATGATCGAACCCCTGCTCAACGGAATCGAAGCCACCGTAGGCGTGATCGAGCACGATGGCCTTGTCGCCCTTGAACCGGTGGAAATTCGCTTGCCCGACGCTACCGACTTCGACTACATCTCCAAATACCTCAACCAGGTTGAAGAACGCTGTCCCTCCACCCTGCCCTCGCAGATCGTCAAGGCACTGAAGTCTTACGCTATCGCAGCCCATCAAGCAGTCGCCGCCGAAGGCTATTCACGCAGCGACTTCATCGTTCGCGATGCCGAGATCATCTTCCTGGAGATCAATACGCTTCCGGGAATGACCCAGGCATCACTGCTCCCCAAAGAACTCGCGGTTGCCAATATCGACATTCGAACATTTCTGCTGCGACAGATCCTGTTGGGTCAGATCCGCATGGCGAGGGGCCGTTTTGCGGAACTCGCTACTACGCCTTAGGAGGTCAGGTTTTTTTCCCTGCGCATCTGGCTAACCAGCGTAAACCTGTCCTGAGGGTGGGTGGTTTCCGACACCACCATCACAGCCCCCTCCTCGTCACGGTACTGGCGAACAATGTTCAAACCCGGGGAGCCAGCTTCAGCATTGAGGCTCTTAGAAATTTCCGGTGACAGCAACACCGCACGTACCTGCTGATCCACCACATCGATGTGTCGACCAAAGTGCTGCTCGATCAACGCGGCAATCAGCTCGTCAGGATGCTGTTCGGCCAATTCGATGACCTCTGAGTAAATGTCCTGGGCATAAACATCAGTCCAGCATATCGGTGCCCGCAGGTTCTCCTGATCGACCCGGATGCTGGACACGCAAAAGTAATGCTCGCCGGGTTCCAGGCCCAATCGCTTGGCCAGCGCGATGTCGGCCACGAAGTGCTGCACGCTCTGGATACTGCGCACCTGGGTTTCAGCCAGGTGCACAAGGTCCGATACCGACGCCAGCGACTGCGAATAGCCGCCCCTGGGGGTGGCGGATTCAACCCGGGTGCCCACCCTTTTGCGTCGTGAAACCAGCCCCTGGTTCTGCAATTGGGTGATGGCGGCACGCACGGTGTGGCGGCTCACGTCATACAGCTCGCACAGCTCGAACTCCGTGGGCAGCAAGGTCCCGACCGGAAATCTCCCGCTGGAAATCCCTTCCATCAAGTCTTTTGCAACGACCGCATAGCGCGTCTGGTTCATACCTTTCATCAGTCCCAAGCGTTACCTGAGTTGACAGTGTACCAGTGAGGGCGTAATTATTATGTACGGACATATTGAATATGTCCGATCAATAACAAACATATCAGGATTACCCCATGTCCAGCACCGTCTTCGATTCCGCCCTCTTTCGCGACATGTTCGGCACCGCCGAGATGCGCGGTGTGTTTTCCGACAAAGCCCTGATCGAACGCTACATCGAGGTGGAAGTGGCATTGGCCCGCGCCGAAGCGCGCTGTGGCGTAATCCCGAGCCAGGCCGCCGAACAGATCGCTGAACTTGCAACCTATGCCTCCCTCGACCTGGCACTGATGCAGCACGAAACCGAAATCGTCGGTTACCCGATCCTGCCGTTGGTTGAACAACTGTCGAAAACCTGTGGCGAAGCCGGGCGCTATGTCCATTGGGGGGCCACCACCCAGGACATCATGGACACCGCCGTCGTCCTGCAAGTGCGCGCGGCACTGCAACTGGTGGAGCGCGACATCCAGGCCGTACGCGGCTTGCTGGCCGATCTCGCCAAGCGCTATCGCGACACGCCGATGGCTGGCCGTACCCACCTGCAACATGCCCTGCCCATCACCTTCGGCTACAAATGTGCGGTGTGGTTGAGCATGTTCGACCGTCACGCCGAACGCCTGGTGGAGCTGCGTCCACGGGTGGAAATCGGTCAGTTCGCCGGCGCCGCAGGCACACTGGCGTCACTGGGTGACAAAGGCCTGGAAGTCCAGGAAGCGTTGATGGCCGAACTGGGCCTGGGCGTGCCGCAAGCCACGTGGCATGTCGCCCGTGACGGCCTGGCGGAAACCCTGAACTTCCTCGGACTGGTCACCGGCTCCCTGGGCAAAGTCGCCCTGGACGTCATGATGATGATGACCAGCGAGCTGGGCGAAGTGTACGAACCGTTCGTCAAGGGACGGGGTGCCAGCAGTACCATGCCGCAGAAACGCAACCCGATTTCCTGTGAGTTGATGTACGCCGCGGCCAAAGGCGTGCGTCAGCACGCGGGCCTGATGCTCGATGCAATGATTCAGGACTTCGAACGCTCCACTGGCCCTTGGCAGGCGGAATGGATCGCCATTCCCGAAGCGTTCGCCTTGAGCGCCGCCTCTCTCGGCCAGGCGAAATTCATGCTCGCAGGCCTGGAAGTACGCACCGAGCGCATGCGCAAGAACCTTGATATGACCCAGGGCCTGATCGTGGCCGAAGCGGTGATGATGGGCCTGGCGCCGGCCCTGGGCCGTCAGGTGGCGCATGACGTGGTGTATGCCGCCTGCCGCATGGCGAACGATGAAGGCACCAGCCTGCTCGATGCTCTGCTCGCTCAGGGCGAAGCCACGGCGCAACTGGATATCGAGGAACTCAAGCGCCTTACCGACCCGTCCAACTATCTGGGTCTGGCCCCGCAAATGGTGGATATCGCCCTGTCTCGCGAGGGCTCCGTCAAGCGCTAATCTCACGGGGCTCGGCCATGGGTCGAGCCCTTCTGCACTTTGCTCGCCAATAAAAACAACGAGATCGCAGACATGACCACTGTCAACAAAAAGCCGTTCTACAAAGACCTGACTTTTCAAGTCATCGCCGCCATGGTGCTGGGCATTGCCTTCGGCTTCCTGGCCCCGGAGTTGGCCGCCAAATTCAAGATTCTCGGCGATATCTTTCTCAAGCTGATCAAGACAGCCGTCGCGCCCCTGGTGTTTTTCACCGTGGTCCATGGCATCGCCTCGGCGGGTGACATCAAGCGGGTCGGCAAGGTCGGCTTGCGCGCGCTGATCTATTTCGAGATCGTCTCGACCATTGCCCTGGCCATCGGCCTGCTGTGGGGCAACCTGCTGAACATCGGCTCGGGCATGCATGACGCACACCCGAGCTCCGCCACCGCCGCAGCCGCCAGTGCAGCCGTCGCCAAGGGCCACGCGCCAGCGTCGACCATGGATTTCATCTACGGGATTTTCCCGGACAACTTCGTCGGCGCCTTCGCCGGTGGCCAGTTGCTGCAAGTGCTGGTGATCTCGGTACTGTTCGGTTTTGCCTTGCTGGCCCTCAAGCCCGAGCGCCGCAGCGTGATCGAGGACGGCTTGAGCCGGGTCTCCGAATGCTTCTTCGAGTTCATCAACCTGATCATGAAGTTCGCCCCGCTTGGCGCCTTCGGCTCGGTGGCCTACGCCGTCGGCAGCAATGGCAGCGCCGTGCTGATGTCATTGGCCAACCTGGTGCTGATGTTCTACGTCTGCGTCGCCTTCTTCATCTTCGTGGTGCTGGGCGCGGTCTGCCGTATTTCTGGCTTCAGCCTGTGGCGCTTCCTCAAGTACATCAAGGATGAGATTTTCATCGTGCTCGGCACCGCCTCCTCGGAAAGCGCCCTGCCACGCCTGCTGCAAAAACTGGAGAAATTCGGCTGCTCCAAGCAGAGCGTCGGCCTGGTCCTGCCGACCGGTTATGCCTTCAACCTCGACGGCACCTCCATCTACATGTCGCTTTGCGTGCTGTTCATCGCCAATGCCTACGGCGTACCGATGAGCTGGGAGCAACAGTTGGGCACCATCGCCATCATGCTGGTGACGTCCAAAGGCGCGGCAGCCGTCTCCGGTGGCAGTTTCGTGGTGTTCGCCGCCACGGTGACCGCCATTGGCGTATTGCCGGTGGAAGGCCTCGCCCTGCTGTTTGGCGTGTACCGTTTCATGTCCATGGCCATCGCCACTTGCAACACCATCGGCAACAGCGTGGCGACGGTGGTGGTGTCGAAATGGTCGGGGGAATTTACCGAGCAGACTGCCAAGGCTGAATACAACCGGGTGTTCGGGCGGAATCTGGAGGCTGCGCTTTAATCGAACGATGGTCTGTCGATGGGAAGTGAAATCTTCCTGGAATGGTTGAAACACGCTGACTGTAAAGGGCCCTCGAAGGGCCCTTTATTTGCTAAAAAACGAAGCTAAGACTAAATAAATCTTTCCCCCGTTCCTGTAGTCAGGCGAATCAGCTGGAGGCGTTGCAATGACAACAATCGATGTGAAATCCCGATTCGAAGCAAAGCTCCTTCGTCCGGCGAAACCTGGCAGTGATACGTCGTGGGCGTTCGTAGTACTGCCAAAAGACGCGAGTGGGAAGCTTCCGAGGCGAGGAAGGACGACCGTTGACGGCACAATCAATGGGCACCCTTTCCAGGCGACCCTTGAGCCGGATGGCAAGCTGAGCCATTGGCTGCAGGTCGGTCGCGAGTTACTCGAGGCCGCAAGTGCGGCCGTTGGGGATGTCGTGACACTGGAGCTGACCCCTGTGAAGAAGGAACCCGAGCCTGACATCCCAGCCGATTTTCAGGAGGCACTGGCAGCCAATCCTGAGGCTCATGAAGTCTGGAAGAATACGACGACCCTTGCACGGGTAGACTGGATACACTGGATTACGTCAGCCAAGCAACTCAAGACGCGCGCAAAACGAATAGGTGATGCCTGCGAGATGCTGGCATCCGGCAAGAAGCAGGTTTGCTGTTTCGACCAGTCCGGATTCTACAGTAAGGCCTTTCGTGCGCCCGAGACCGAAGATTTTTAATGGAGCATTGCGTTGGCGGTAACCGCCCTCCCTATGCACGCCAGTCCTGAAATCAGTAAGTCAACCTGATGGATCAACGCCTTGCGGCGTTGTTCAGCGAGGGCTATTTAATGGGTGTCAAAATCAAACGATGGAACATAGCCTGCGCCGAGCAGATGTGGACATGTCGACGCTACAAAATCATCACTTAATAAATCATCCGAACTTTTATACTTACTCGTGAAAACCCCAGTGATATTTAAAAGAGTATGTGGCAAGGATGAGATGCTGATTTTCTGACTTTCTCTTTCCCTCAGCTTTGAAAGCTTGAGCGATTGCTGGCTTGAAACATTATCGGACGCCCAGATAAATGCCGAAACCGGGAGGTCATATTCATTGCCTATTCCATGACCCAAGAGCCCTCGACTGTCATCCAGCATGTTTTCACCATGATCCGAGGAATAAATCAAGACAGAGGGCTTTTTGCTTGACTTCAATTGATCAATAATTGTGCTTAATAGCCAGTCCGTATATAAAATACTATTATCATATTCCGCGGTAATTTTGTCTTTGAAGCTGCTTGTTGAAGGCTGGAACTTAGCAAAATGTTCTGGGTATCGGCGTGAATACTCGAAATGACTACCCTTGACATGAATAAATATAGCTCTCTTTTGTGCATCGCTTTTATTGAGTATTTTTTCATGCTCTGAAATTAATGCTCCATCATAGCTTCTCTCAAGATATTGACGGTACTGTGCCTCTGCAGCGATGTGTGGAATTATTCCGCCAAAACTATCAACTTCCTGCACAGACAACCAATAGGTCATGTAGCCGGCTTCGCGATATATACTCACCAATGATTTTGTTGACACAATGGATTCCCAATCCGATATAGGCTCAAGGCTCAGCATTGAAGGAACCGCGAACGAGGTATATGGGGCGGTCGTGCAAATATTATTAAACTTGAAAATCCCCGCCTGCTTACCGAGATTTGGGGTTGTATCCTTGTGATAACCATAGAGCGACCAGTTGTGCGGCCGTGATGACTCACCGATCACAAAAACAATGGTTTCTATATTTGATTGATTCGACATATTGGTTATTTTTACATCAGATTCTCGACGGCGCTTGATAAGTTTCTCCGTCCCCAAATACAAGTCTGCGGAAAGGGCAATTTGCGATAAATAACCTACTGGCGTGCTTTGATCTTTTGCAAGGAGATCCATGACCGCAGATTTCCCGAAAGAATTAAGCTTGACGGTTTTATAAAAATACGCCCCATACCCCACTATCAAGGCGCTAACAAGCAGAACAAAAATACCTTTGTTTTTATATAATTCGCGCTTATGCAGACCTATTAATCCAGCCCCATAGCAAAATATGAAGATCAGCAAAACGGTACTGATGGACTGCCAATAGGTCGGTAAAAATTCGCTGGCCTCCTTATGGTTTGTCAAGCCAATAAATATATAGGCCGCCGTTAATCTCGAGTTGAAATTTAAAACCAAAAATAGATCAACAGCTGCTGCCAAATAAAATGGCAGCAGAATGATGTGAACCTTGAACTGATTGGATGAAATAAATCTAATTGCCAAAAGCCACAACACCGACATACCAAGGGTGTAAAAGACCAATAAATCAATTTTAGAGTATTGAAAGTTTGTTAGCATTCTAACAATCAACGGTGAAAGCAGAAATGACCACAATACTAAATTTGGCCATTCGGCTTTTAATATTTTAAATGAGTCATCGATAATTTTGGCGGAGTTTTTCATTTGATATTATTCTCGCAGGAACCCACATGCCTCCTCAGAGGGTAGCTCCAATTGGCGCGCTCGCCGTATCTTGTTAAAAATATTCTCTCCCTTGGCGTCCAAACGTAGCGAGTCTCGGCAGTTGCCAGCAAGCTTGTAGCGAAAAATCCAACTTGCAGAGCCCCTCGAGGGCACGCTAACCATCCAGGCGCCGCAAGGCTTGACACTGTTCACCCTAGGCAATCTGTGCTTGCACAGCAATAGTGCCCAAGAAATCGGAGACAGCCCCTTATAAAAATAATCAATGAGGCTTCTTATGAATTCGCTAGTTGCGCTTGATTACATGGAAACGGCCACGTCAACACCAACTAAGTCGTTTGCGCTGGAGCCTCCGTCATGCCTTCGAAATCTTTGCGCTTTATCGCAAGCGTTACGCCGAAGCCGGCGTGCACCCCGACGACCTGGAATCCCTCGATGACCTGGCGAAATTTCCCTTCACGTGCAAAAGCGATCTACGCGACAACTATACTGGAGCAACGTCTGGTCCCGCGCCGCGCGCAACCGCACAGCCAACTGATCGGCAGTCAGTTGCCCGTCCAGACCCTCGATGTACGCCTCTGCCGCCATCTCTCTGCCGCGATCCCACGTCAGCGATTGGTAGAGTTCCTCGGGGAGTTGGCGCGCGTTTTCGATCAGGGCGCTGATGACCGTCTCAGGCTCGCGGGGCGCTGAAGAAGGAGTTGCTTTCAAAGCAGACGCTTGCGACAGCTGGAAGCCGGCCAATAGCGGCCTGCCTGAAAATCAAGCTTTCAACAAAGCATCCGCGATTATTCCTGAAAAAGTCGTCTCTACCGGCCCGGTGAGAAAGACTGATCCCACGCCGTCCCATTGAACCGTTACAGCTCCGCCGTCACATTCAACCTCAACGCAATTGTCTAACAAGCCACGACGAATGCCGTTAACCGCGGCGCCACAAGAGCAGGAGCCTGAACCCAGCGGGATACCTCCCCCGCGCTCCCAAATTCGCAACCGGATGTGCTTTCGGTCAATGATCTGGACGTAATGCACGTTCGTCCTGAGGGGAAACAAGGACGTGGTTTCAAGTGTCGGTCCAATCGTCGCAATATCAACGGCCGTCAGATCATCGACAAAATAGGTGCAGTGCGGATTTCCCATGCTACAGGCTGTTGGGTTACCGGCCAGTGGCAGCAGCAAAGTATCCATTTCCAAAGCCAGAGGAACATCCAGCCAGCCCAAAAGCGGCTTTCCCATGTCTACAGAAATGGCGCCGGTTGAAGTTCGCTTGCAAGTTAGCAAGCCACGGTTGGTTCGCAGCGTTACTGAAGTCATGTTGGAGCCACGCATCAACATATCCGCGGCCCCGCGCGTTGCGCTGCCACAAGCGTCCAGCGGTGAGCCATCGGCATTCCAGAACATCAAACGCGCATCTGCATCATCGCAGTCAAACACCACCGCGAGTTGATTGAAGCCGACTCCCCGGTTCCGATCCCCCATTCGCCGAGCCATATTGCTGGTAATTGGATTGGGTGAATTTCGCGAGTCGACGATAACGAAATCATCACCATTGGCATGCATTTTATGAAAGCTCAGCGGCATAAATTGACCTGGCGGCGAGACGTGTGATGAATTAACGCATTGAAGCGATCTACCCCTATTTGCATAACCATTGCAAGACTCATCAGGCGGATACGCCAAGCAGACTGGATAGATCGTTGGATTTGATTCGTCACCGTCTGCTTCTGGCCGATTGCTACCTTCCAAAAAATTCCCTTTCGGTCTGATTCAGCCAATGGCTGAAACATACAAGTTCTCCCAGTCCCTTTTACCCCTCGGTTCAGCCTTGCTTGTCGCCCCCTTTGTCAAAGGCGTGCAACACCCGCCCCTAAATAAACGCTCACTCCAGCAACGAAACCAGACGTGGTTCAATCGCCCCCTCTTGCACCTCAAGCAACGCCAACGTCACCGGCAACTTGAACCGTCGCGGCCCTGCGCTGCCTGGATTGAGAAATAGCCGTTCACCGCGCCATTCAATGCAGGGCTTGTGGGAATGCCCGGTAATCACCAGCCTCGTGCCTGGTTCCAGCGCTGCCGGGACATCGGCAATGTCGTGCACCAGCAAAACCTGCCATCCCTCAAGCTCGAAACTCAGGTGATCGGCGAGATGCTCCGCCCATGGAGCCGCCAGGTCATTGTTCCCGCGCACGACATGCAGCGGCGCGATCAACGCCAGTTGTTCGAGAATGTCCGGTTTGCCGATGTCGCCGGCGTGAATGATCCGTTCACAGCCCTGCAATGCCGCGAGCGCTTCTTGGCGGAGCAGGCCATGGGTATCAGAGATCACGCCAACTTTCATACAAGGCTCCTGGCCAGTCTCAAGGATGTACGCTCCCCTGCCCCGGCGATTGCGTGTTCCGGGATCAGGTGCTTGACTCACTTCGGCGAACCGGACCTTGAGCGCATCCGGATTCGTCGGCGATCTGTACTTTCATTGATCCAGGTCGTAAAGCCGTGCGATCGACTCTGGATAATATTTTTTTCAGGTTTTTCAATAGGCTATAGATGACCGCCCAACTCTTCGCTGTTCATGGCCTGGTGAGTTTCACCCTCGCCATCCTGTTGCTCTTCCTGGGCAAGACGCTGGTCCAGCACAGCACCTTGCTGCGTCAATACTGTATTCCAGAATCGGTGGTCGGTGGCTTTGTCTGTGCGGCAGTCACGAGCCTGTTGTACTTCGGTCTGAATATCCAGGTCGAGTTCGACCTGCAAGTTCGCGACACCATGCTGCTGTATTTCTTCGCCGGCATCGGCTTGAGGTCGGACATGCGCCAGCTGGTCAAGGGTGGGCGACCGCTGTTGATCCTGCTGGTGCTCGCCGCAGTGTTCATCTTTCTGCAGAACGCGCTGGGCATGGGCATGGCCGAGGTATTCGGGCTGGATCCCAAGGCTGGCCTGATGGTGGGTTCGATCTCCCTCACCGGTGGGGTTGGAACGACCCTGGCCTGGGCACCGCTGTTCGTCGAACGGCTGGGCATCGAGAACGCGCATGAATTGGGGATCGCCAGCAACACTGTCGGCCTGATTGCCGCTTGTGTGATCGGCGGCCCCATCGCCAACCGTCTGATCCGTCGCCATCAACTGACGCCATCCGGGGATGCGGCGCTGGAGGTAGGCATTCTCGAGCAACAGCAGAGCAAGCCACTGGACTACTACGACGTGCTCTGGGCGTGGATGTGGCTCAATCTGACCTTGATGCTCGGCTATGGACTCAACCTGCTGCTGGTCGACAGCGGGATCACCCTGCCCAAGTTCGTCAGTTGCCTGTTTGCCGGTATCGTCATTCACCACCTCGTCCGGGGGCTGATCGGCGAGCAGCGCCTGAAATCCTGGAGCGGCGCCAGCCAGGGCCTGTCGCTGATTTCCGACGTATGCCTGGGCATGTTCCTGACCATGGCGTTGATGGGCTTGCAGTTGTGGCAGCTCAGCGGCGCGCTGCTGTTCATTGCTTGCGCATTGACCCTGCAGATCCTCTTGACCGTCCTCTATACGTATTTTCTGGTGTTCCGCTTCATGGGCCGCAATTATGAAGCCAGCGTGATCGCTTCAGGTTTCGGCGGTATTGCGCTGGGTTCCACCGCGACAGCCATCGTCAACATGACGACCGTGACACAGAAGTACGGTGCGGCTCACCAGGCCTTTCTCATCGTGCCGCTGGTGTGCGGGTTTTTCATTGACCTGGTCAATGCCGTGATCATCGGGATGTTCAGTGGGCTGTAGCGGCCCGTTTGTTTGAATGGCTAACGCGCTGCGCTCCGGGTACCGGCAAACGCGCTCGTGCCCAGCCAGCGCCAAAGGTTTTGCGCGTCCTGCGCTGAGCCATCTACACGCAGCTCTCGCGATTGAAGGACCTCCTGCGGTGTGCGGTCGCCCGCCCATACCTCGGTCAAGGCACGCACGCTTGAATCCACGACGAGGGTCAAGTCACGCCCGGGGTCGTCGCGGCACAGGTCTGCCACACCCTCCTCGACCACCAGCCACCATGCTTGCTCGCCGGACCGCGCATCGCGGAACTTGAACTGGATGACTACCGGCCGGGGCGGGAATGTCTCGAGGCGCACGAACCGGCGTACGTCCCACATGAGCAGGCCCGCGTCGAGCTGGTCGTCGCGCAGGCGACTGCCGATCCAGCGCGCGCCCCAATGCCCCAGCGCCATGATGATGGGGCGCAATTCCTCGCCCGCGTCGGTCAGGCTGTATTCCCAGACTTTGCCCACCGCCGTGCGATGCACCACGCCGATTTCTTCCAGGTGGCGCAGCCGCTGTGCCAGCAAGCCGGTGGACATCCGGGGTACGCCGCGGTGCAGTTCATTGAAGCGTTTGCTGCCGCACAGCAGTTCGCGCACGACCAGGGGCGTCCAGCGCTCGCACAGTGCTTCAGCACCGCGCGCGACTGTGCAGAACTGACCATAGCTTTCGTCCATCGCCTGCACTCCCACCGCTGCAACGCTTCAGATTCTGAACTAGCCCGGCGACTTCGCCACGCGCACGCTCAAGTCTCCGACAGCCAACCGCCCCTGGAGAACGTCATGACCAAGATCGCCATCATTCAGCGCCCGCCCGTGCTGCTCGATCGTAGCGCGACGATCGCGCGGGCCGTGCAATCAGTCTCTGAGGCCGCGACGGCGGGCGCCTCGCTGGTTGTTTTGCCCGAATCGTTCATTCCAGGTTACCCGTCATGGATCTGGCGACTGGCGGCGGGAAAGGACGGCGCTGTCATAGGCCAGTTGCATACGCGGTTGCTGGCCAACGCCGTTGATATTGTGAACGGTGACCTGAGCCCATTGTGCGAGGCCGCCAGGGTTCACGCAGTGACGATCGTGTGCGGCATCAATGAATGCGACCGGCGCAATGGTGGCGGCACGCTCTATAACAGCGTAGTCGTTATCGGCGCGAACGGAGCAGTGCTCAACCGACACCGCAAGTTGATGCCCACCAATCCCGAGCGCATGGTGCATGGCTTCGGTGATGCGTCCGGGTTGCGCGCGGTCGATACACCGGTCGGCCGCGTGGGGGCGCTCATCTGCTGGGAAAACTACATGCCGCTGGCGCGCTATTCACTGTATGCCCAAGGGGTGGAAATCTACGTCGCGCCCACCTACGACACCGGCGAGGGCTGGATCTGTACGATGCGTCACATTGCCCTCGAAGGCCGCTGCTGGGTGCTCGGCAGTGGCACCGCGCTGCGCGGCAGCGACATTCCCGACGACTTCCCATCCCGTGCGCAACTGTTTGCCGATCCGCATGAATGGATCAACGACGGCGACTCGGTGGTGATCAATCCGCAAGGTCGGATCGTGGCAGGTCCATTGCACCGAGAGGCAGGCATTCTATATGCGGACATCGACGTCTCACTCGTGGCCCCGGCTCGGCGGGCGCTCGACGTCACCGGGCACTATGCGCGCCCGGACATTTTCGATCTGCAGGTGCGACGCACGCCGACGACGGCGGTGCGCTATGTCGACGAGTGAAGGCAAGTACCTTTTGTGCGAGCAATGCCCTGACCATTGATCAAGGAGTCATGCCATGAACATTGAACAGTCTTACAAAGGCCGTTGTTTTTGCGGTGCCGTCGAGTTCACCGTCAGCGGTGAGCCGGCCGCGATGGGTTATTGCCATTGCGAGTCGTGCAGGCACTGGTCAGCGGGGCCGGTCAATGCCTTCACCCTGTGGAAACCCGAGGCGCTGCAAGTGACTCGGGGCGCCGACAACATCGGCACCTACAACAAGACACCACAAAGTTACCGCAAGTGGTGCAAGACGTGCGGCGGGCATCTGTTCACCGAGCACCCGGGGATGGGACTCATCGATGTGTATGCCGCGGTCATCCCGGATCTTGAGTACACGCCTGGGGTTCATGTGCATTATCAGGAGTCGGTGCTGCGTATTAAGGATGGGTTGCCGAAGTTCAAGGATGTGCCGAAAGAATTGGGAGGGTCGGGTGTTGGCGTGGAGGAATAGTTGTCAGGAACTTTAAATTCTTTTCACTTCGACGCATTGCCAGATTCATCATGACCTCCTCACAGCAAACGGCTGAGTTCGCACCTTGAATTTTGCGCCACCTCCGTCAGCTGGGGAGGTCGGCGAGTCGAAATATTGCGAAATAAAATGTGAAGATAATCCTGCTGAAAACACCTAACAACTGCCGGAAACCCAATAAATCAGTGCTTGTTAAGAGATCAGGTATGTGAAATAAAATGTGAAGCCTTTTCACACAGTGCAAAACACTATGTCCCTGATCACATCAAAATCCTGGCTCGATCCGATACTTCCCGATGCGTTACCCCCATCGATCATCGCCCTTGCGGATGCATTACCCAGAAAGACGCAATTTCTAGCTGGACGCTTACCACCTGAAACCGCCGCACGCCTTGGGCGGCTCCTGCAAATCACGAATACCTACTACTCGAATCTGATCGAGGGGCAGTACACCGAGCCTGCCGATATGCAGAAAGCGCAGACAGCCCCGGTCAAGGATCGCAAGCGACTTAAAAACCTGGCGGTTGAACAAATGGCGGTGCAAGCATTGTTCGAGCGAACGCTAAGCCAGCGTGGACCATTTCCCTGGAACGCCATGTTCGCCCCAGAGCTCGTAAGCACTGCACATAACCGGCTTTTTCGCGGTGCAAGCGATGCGGAACGTACGTTGTCCGATGGCTCGATAATGCAGCCAGGCACACTCCGATCGATCACAGGCCAGAACGTTGTAGTCGGTAATCATGATGCACCGCACGCTTGTGCAGTTGACAGTATGCTGCGACACCTCCAGACCGGCTTCGGCCGGCAGACAGACCCGCGTCGTCAGCTTATTTCTTCGCTTGCCTACCATCATCGCCTCGCATGGGTTCACCCCTTTGCCGACGGTAATGGTCGAGTTGTTCGACTGATCACTCATTTACAGTTGGTGCATCTGGGGCTGGAGCCAACCCTCTGGTCGCTATCTCGCGGTCTCGCACGAAGGCATCAGGATTACTACAGTGCACTGACCATGGCCGACCGTCCACGAGAAGGTGATTTGGACGGACGAGGCCAGTTATCCCAGCGTCGCTACTTCGAGTTTATCGAGTTCATGCTGCAGGTTTGTCACGATCAGGTGGATTACATGACCGCAGCGGTCGACCCGTCCCAGCTGCGAGAGCGAGTGATACGCGCGTTTCGCTACAACGAGAAACTTCTACAACAAGGCATTCGTCCGGAAAGTGCGCCTGCGATTATTGCGCTGATCACCCAAGGTAGTCTGCCGCGCAACGAAATAAAGACTTTCACCGGACTGACACCACGCCCGGCAATCGATGAGCTGTCGCGGTTGATCAAAGTCGGCCTGGTGGAAAGCCGAACGCCCAAATCCCGCATCGTCACACCCGGCCTGCCCGCCTGGTTTGCCCAGGATATTTTTCCGGATTTGCATCGCCGGTTTCAGTAGTTGCACTGGGGAATCGTACTCTGCGTACAAACGGGACGGATAAATGTGAAGGTAATCAAGATAGAAGGTGCCAGACAACGCGCGCGCCCCCAATGAAATAGGGATCATGCAACGAGTTCTAATGTGAAATTAAATGCGAAGCATGCTTCGGCGGCGCTTCGACAATGGTCTGAAACATAATGGAGTTACCTACATGGAAGTTTTCACCCAATTGCAACCCGCGCAATGCACAGGAATGGAGGACATCAGACGCGAGATCGATGCCCTCGACCAAGCCGTTATCAAGCTGTTAGGTCGGCGATTCCAGTACGTGCTTGCTGCTTCGAAATTCAAGACCTCTGCGGCCTCGGTGCGTGCCCGGGAGCGGTTCAATACCATGCTTGCGACACGTCGTGAATGGGCCGAAGCCGAAGGCCTGAACCCGGACGCAATCGAAAAAATGTATAGCGATTTGGTTGAGCATTTTATTGCCGAGGAGATGAAACACTGGTCGGCGCAATTGCCCCAGACCTGATCCCGGTGCATTCACCGAAGGCGCCCTTTTTTAATCGACAATCTCAAGGGGTCGTTGGCCTTGATGATAACGGCGTAATCGCGCATTACCGTTGATACGCACTGTAATCAAGGCCTCGCGCCACATCATCACGCTCACAAGGGGTCTCGCGCCAGCCCTATCAATCGCATCGATGTTCACCATCACGTCAATGAAGTTCTCTTAAAAACTGCACGGCGTAACATCAGCTCCATACCAAGCAACTACACCCCGGAGCACACGATCATGAAACGCCAAACCCTCCTCAGCATCGCTTTCTCGGTTTTTGCAGTTAACGCTTTTGCCGCTACCTCTGTTCAGCCTGTCGTGGCTGAAGGTGGCTCGGATCGTCTGATTGAAAGCCGGGTGGCCGAGGGTGGTTCGGATCGTTTGATCGAGAATCGTGTGGCTGCCGATGGTTCGGATCGTCTGCAAGGCAACACCGTTGCCGCCGATGGCTCCGACCGCCTGCAAGGCAACACCGTCGCCGCCGATGGCTCTGACCGCCTGCAAGGCAACACCGTTGCCGCCGATGGCTCTGACCGCCTGCAAGGCAACACCGTTGCCGCCGATGGTTCTGACCGCCTGCAAGGCAACACCGTCGCCTGATACCATCGCTTTACCGCACAAGCAAAAAGCCCGGCCTGATCAGCCGGGCTTTTTCGTATTCGCTGCATTTCACCCTGCATGATGTGACAGCCGTTCATCAAGGCCCGGCATCCACCTTGCCCACCGGCAATCCAGGCTCAGGGTTCCCACCCTTCTCCATGGCCGCCACCAGTTCCCTGGCGCCCGCGCCCCATTTGGAGATGACCTTGAACGTATCGGTGAACGACACGTCCAGGGGATGCACGCGGCTTGCCTCCAGTATGTAGACCGCGCCGGCCAGTGGCGTGGGTACCGAGGGGACGAAAATGGTGTAGCGGCCGTCGTCGAACACTTCGATGATGAACGCCGGGACGAGAGCCTCTTCGATCTCGACCAGGGCGGGCTTCCAGACGGTTTGGTTACTGTCCCCCGCTATCTGCTGGGTCAGGCTTCGGAACAACCCGTATCCGGGAATGCGTTCGAACAGGCCCTTCTCCGCCCTCTGACGGGCTATTTCGCCCAATTTCGTGCGCAGCGCCACGCCGATCAAAAAGCAGATCAACAACACCAGTATCAGGGACAGGAGTTGCTCGGCAGGCAGCCACTGCGGAAGCAGTCGCGTGAACGGTCGAACCAGTTGTTCGAGGGACTTCATGCCCTTGAACAACACCAGGATGGCGAGGTAGATGGGGATGATCACCAGCAAGCCGGCAATCACCCGTTTGGTACAGTACGCAAGGGCCTGCTTCATGTGCGCTACCTTTTCTGGATGGGCGCAATGGCCCTGGTATCAACAACGGGTATGTGACATCTCGCGCGCGAGACAGAAGTGCCTGCCAATGTGAAATTTGACGATAGTACGCACCTGAGGGTCCCACAACGCCAGGCCGGTAAAGTTAGGCTGGGCAGACGCATCGACTGCTATTGGTCCGGGAACCGAACGTATTTCGGGCAGAATTTTTATGTTTGCTACTATCAATGGACGGCGTCGAAGTTGAGGCCAGGGGTTTGCACAATCGGCTTGCATTTACCTGGCATTGATCCACTCATTTCAAATCTGCCTGACCACAGGGAGCGGTGATGCGTACCCCATTTTTCTACGTGTTGTCAGCGATGTTTTTTCTCAGCGGTGCTCCCTGCGTGGCGCAGGCCGCGGATCCGGCCCCCGCCCCGACAGCCAGCCCTGCCAATACGGCAGCGGCCACGGTGCCTGCCAAAGACCCGGTGTTCACCCAGGAACAACTGGATCAAATGCTGGCGCCCATCGCGCTCTACCCGGACCCATTGCTGGCACAGCTACTGATGGCGTCCACCTACCCAGGGGAAGTCGCCGAGGCGGTCACCTGGTCGAAGGCTCACCCGGACGCCAAGGGCGATGACGCGGTCAAGCAGGTGGCAAACCAGCCTTGGGATCCGAGTGTGCAGGCGCTGGTTGCCTTCCCGCAGCTCCTGGCAACGCTGGGGCAGGATCCGGTCTGGGTTCAACGCCTGGGGGATGCCTTCCTGGCGCAGCCCGACGATCTCATGAATGCCGTGCAACGCTTGCGTCGTCAGGCCCAGGCCGCCGGCAACCTGCAGAGCAACCAGTATCAGAACGTGACGATCCAGAACGCGGCACCGGCCCCCGCACCGGCCACCACGACCACGACGGAGGCTCCGGCCCCTGCGAGCAGCAGCTCGACCATCATCATTCAGCCGGCCGATCCGCAGGTGGTGTACGTCCCCACCTATAACCCGACAACCACCTACGGCACCTGGGCCTATCCCGCGTCACCGCCTGCCTACTATCCACCACCGCCCGCCTATTACCCTGGCCAGGCGCTGATGGCCGGGCTGGCGTTTGGCACCGGGGTGGCCATCGTCGGTGCGTTGTGGGGTGAATGTGACTGGGGCAATAACGACGTCGACATCGACGTCAATCGCTACAACAACATCAATGCCAACAACCGGATCACCAACAACCAGAACAAGTGGCAGCACAACGCCGCCCATCGCAATGGCGTGCCCTATCGAGACAACAGGAGCCGCGAACAGTTTGGCCGGCAGCTGGACGGCGCCAGTCAGCGTCAGGCCTATCGTGGGGACAATGCCCAGCGCGCCCAGGCGCGTGATAGAGCCCGTAGTTCAATGGACCGGCACGGCATCGAACGACCTGCCACCAGCAACCTGGAGGCCCGTGATCGGGCGCGCGACGCCCAGTCCCGGGCCGCGGCCGGCAATCGGCTGCAGGCCGGTGCAGACAGGCCGAAAGCGGCCGATAGACCGAGGGCGGCTGACCGAAGCCAGGGTACTGCCAGAAATACCCGGGAGAATCAGCAATCGAGGGTTCAGCAACCCAGGAACCAGAACCAGGCCAATCAACGCGCCCAAACGCGCCAGGCGGCGCAAAACCGCCAGGCCGCACCGGCCGTCAATAGAGGCAGTGCCCGCAACAATGCCTTCGCCGGCGCGCGTTCGCCGTCCCAGGCCAACCTGCAAGCCAATCGTGGCCGGGCCAGCCAGGCTTCCTTCCAGCGCCCGAATGCCTCGCGGGCAGCCGGGCATCAGATCAGTCGGCCGTCCGGCGCAGCGCGTTCAAGGGGGGGCCGCCGTTGAATAACCATCCTCGAGTAAAGGCACGCAAGAGCGTGTTTGTGCATGCCTTGGCGATCACGGTCGCCCTGGCCTGGTCGTGCATGGCCACGGCGCAGCAGGAATTTGCAACGCCGGAAAAGGCCGCCCAGGCGTTCGTCGAAGCATTGGGTACGAAAAACGCCGATCAGAAGCGCCTGGCCGAGTTGCTGGGTGAAGACTGGCGCAGCTTCATCCCTCGCGACGGCGCGGAACGTGAAGACGTGGAGGCGTTCTTGAAGCAATACCACGAGCAACACCAGATTGAAAAAACCGGCGACAACAAGGCGATCCTGTCGGTGGGCAAGGAGCACTGGACACTGCCGATCCCCATCGTCAAAGTCGCGAAGGGTTGGCGCTTCGACATCAAGGCCGGCAGTGCCGAACTTCGTACACGGCAGATTGGCCGCAACGAGCTGGCCGCGGTGCAATCGGCGCTGGCCTATCACGATGCCCAGATGGACTACGCCTCGGTGGATCGTGACGGTGACGGCGCACTCGAATACGCGCAGAAAATCTTCAGTACCCCCGGCAAGCACGACGGACTCTATTGGGCGGACGACGATAGCGGGCAGATCAGTCCGTTAGGCCCCGAGTTCGGCAAAACCATTGCCGGCGAGCCCTGGCATGGTTACCGCTTCCGCATCCTGCTGGGCCAGGGGCCTTCCGCACCGGGCGGGGCCTACAGCTACCTCATCGGGGACAAGATGAGCCGCGGCTTTGCACTGATCGCCTGGCCGGCGAAATACGGTGAAACCGGGGTGATGAGTTTCATGATCAGCCATGAAGGACAGGTCTTCGAAAAAGACCTGGGACCCGGGAGTGAAAAGCTGGCGCAGGCGATGAAGCGCTTTGATCCGGATGACAGCTGGACTGAAGTGTCGGCCGATGACGAGAAGGCGGACTGACAGGCGCTCCCTCCCGTTGATCGTTCCCACGCTCTGCGTGGGAATGCATCCCGTGACGCTCTGCGTCACCATTGCGCGGACCCCAGTCTTGCGTTGCTAGCGGAACGCGGAGCGTCCCTGGCGGCATTCCCACGCGGAGCGTGGGAACGATCAAATCCACAACGCTCTTTAGCCACGCTTTCGACGTTTTTTCTCCTCCTCATCCAACGCCTGGCGAACCAGGGCCCGCGCTGCCCAGGCGGTAGTGGCGAGTGATTCTTCGATACTCGCGCCACCGATATCGCGCACGGCGATCAATGCCTCGGTGCCCATGACGATCGACAGCGCCTGCTTCAGGCGTTTACGCGCCTTGGCTGACAGCACGTCCCTCATCGAGTCGACTATCGGCTCGATGTAGCTCAGCCGTCGGCCCGGTCGTAGGGGCTCGTGGGACTCGTTTTCGAGCCACACGGTCATGAACGAACGCTCCATCACGTGCAGGCCGATCTCGTCGTCGATCAAGAGTTTGTTCAACGCGTTCGCCGCCAGGCCCATACCCTTTACCGGATCATCACCCGGCAGCCAGATGCGTTCCAGTGGCGGCATGTCACGGTCGGCCGCCGTCTCGCTGAGCAGCGCCTCGACCGTGGGAAAGTAGCGATAGGCCGTGGCACGCGACACCCTGGCGCGCTCGGCCGCTTGCGCCACCGTGGGCTGCAGGCCCTCGTCACGCAAGGCGATGGCGGCCTCGATCAGCGCCTGGCGGGTGCGCAGCTTCTGGTTGACACGGCCTGTTGCATCGCCCTCGCCGATAAACGGGCCTGGCTTGGGTCTTGACTGGGGGCTCGACATGGAATAAATGATACCTTGTCTTGTAATGAGACATGTGTCTCATATTAGACGCACGGCACGGGATCTGCCACCGCCCCTGTGCGCGGCACTTGCGGGCATCACGATTTCAGGGATTTTCCAGCAACTGAGCGCGCCTCAGGGCGCTTGAGGTAAATGCCATGAATCACACTCCCCGTTCGCGGACCTGGTTTCGGCTCGCTGCCCTCTACTTTGCCATTGGCGTGATGCTGGGGGTGACGATGGGCGCATCCGGCGACCACTCGCTCTTCGCCGTACATGCCCACATCAATCTGTTGGGATGGGTGTCGATGGCGCTATTCGGCGTCATCGGCACAGTGCACCCGGGCATGACCGAAGGTCGCGCGGCTGCCGTGCAGTTCTGGACGTATAACCTGGGGGTGCCGGTGATGCTCGGCGCGCTGACCCTGCGCCTGAAGGGCTTTGCGTCGATCGAGCCACTGATTGGCGTCGCATCGATCCTGATTGGCGTGAGCGTGCTGCTGTTTGCGTGGCTGGTGTTCTCGCGCATCGGCGTTGCTGCCGGGTATTTGAGCCGTACGACAGGCGAATCACGCCTGTCATGACCCGGTAGCTGCTGCGGGTGCCGTATGGACAAGGCACCCGCAGCGAGATGTACGACTGCTCCCTACTGCGCCACCTGCAGGCGCAACCGGCTACGACGTGACAAGCCGGCCTGCAGGGCAAACGCCAGGACCACGGTCGAGGGCGCCGAAAAGCTGCCCAGGCCACCACCGCTGTACATCAGGGCGAGGCCCGTTGCCGTGGCGCCAAACCAGGCCGTCAGGCCCACCGGGTTGAAGGCCGCCACGCGTTCCAGCGCCGCCACGTCACTGCGTCCGTAAAGAATCTGCGCCAGCGCCACGCCGACCCAGGCCACCACGAAAATGCCCTGGTAGGCCAACGCCTTGAGCAAATAGGCAAATACATCGGCGAGCATCAGGCCGTACACGATCACCCCAACCGCCAGGGCCCATGCCCAGTACGAACCACGCACACCGAAACGGGCGAAGAACGCCTGCATGTTGAGCGTCGCCAGGTAGTAGTTGGCAGTATTGATGCGGGTTTGCGTGGCCCAGACAAACAACAAGCCCCACAGGCCCATCAACTGCAGGATCGCCATGACCACCGACACTTCGTTCAACGCGCCTTCATGGGGAATGCTGCTGACCAGATAGATGCCCGCGGCACCGTTGAGCAGAAAGGTCACCGCGTAGAACGGCATGCCGAAGTTCCAGCGACCGTGGTACTCAGCGTCCTCAGGCTTGCCGAAACGTGCGTAATCGAAGGTGAACAGCATCAGCACCCAAACGCCCATGTAGGCGACGAAGCAATCCCACCAGCCAGACGCACTGGGGGTTGCCGGGCCGAAATCCAGCCATTGCGGCTGGTAGCCATAGCGGCTGATCGACAGCCCTACCGCCACCAGCAAACCACCCAGGTAGACCGGCAGCAGCACGCCATTGAGTTTGTCCAGCCAGTGCTGCACGCTGCCCAGGATCATCGGCACGCTGTACATCACCACCAGCAACGCGGCCAGTGGATAGACCAGTTCCGGGTACAGGTGATTGAGCGCCACGGCGATCACCGAACCTTCGAACACCGCGTAATAGATGGCCGTGGAAAAGAAGATCAAGGTGGCCAGGCAGGCCCCGGTGCTGCCGAACAACAGCCGCGAGAACAACGCCACTGACAGGCCGCTGCGGATCGCGAAGCGGCTGAGCACACTGTTGACCAGCCCGTAGCTGATCACCGACAACACCATGCCGATCAGCGCATTGCGCGCGCCATAGGACAGCGCCAGGGAAGCGCCCACCACGATGTAGAACATCGCACTGCACACCGCCCACCAGGCCATGGTCAGGGACAGTCGGCCCATGCGCGCTTGCGGTGGAACGGGGTGATTGGCCGGGTCCTGCCCGGTTTGACTCGATTGCGATAAAGCAGCCATATGCGTGAACTCCAGAACCAGTCAAAGGTTGAAGCGCGGGCAGCCGCCACCGCACCGTAGTGCGGCGTTGGCTTGCCGTTTGGCTTTACCCGCGCAGTGCGACGGGCAGCGTCAGGAAGGGAACAGCTTGCTGAGGCAGCTGAGTTTTTTCTTATAGGAACGTCGCGCTTCCAGCGCTTCTTCGAGGGTCACCGCCACGAAACGGGCTTTCTGGTTGGGTTGCATCTGGCCGATCAGGTCGAGGTCGGCGCTGATCACCGTGCCGATCATCGCGTAGCCGCCACCGGACACCGCATCGCGGTGCAACACGATGGGTTCGAGGCCGGCGGGCACCTGGATCGAGCCGATCGGGTAGCAACTGTCGACGATGTTCGACGGATCGGAACCGGCGCCGAAGGGTTGTTCACGCGGCTGGAACGTCAGCGCGCTGCCGCCCTTGAAGCGATAGCCGATGCGATCCGCCTCGGAACCGACGGTCCAGGCTTCGGCGAAAAAGCTGTCCGCCGCCGCTGGGGTCAAGCGATCGTAGTACAGCCCTGGCACTACGCGCAGGGTGATTTCGCCCCCCAGGGATTGGCGCAGGGCCATCGGTAAACTGGCGCCGGCGCGGCCTTTGCCACTGGCGATGCCCACGGGCAGTTCATCGCCGGCGATCAGGCGACGCCCTTGGAAACCGCCGAGCGCACCCAGTGCATAGGTCGAACGGCTGCCGAGCACCACCGGCACATCGATCCCACCGGCGACCGCCAGATAGGCACGTGCGCCGGCCTTCGGAAAGTCAAAGCGCAGCACTTGCCCGGCCTTGACCGTGAAGGCGGTGTCGAGGTGCATGTCTACGCCGTCGACCTTTGGCGTCATGTGCGCACCGCACACGGCCACCAACGCGTCTTGGGCAAATTCCAGTTCCGGGCCGAGCAACGTGCATTCAAGCACCGCCGCCCCCGCCGGATTGCCGACCAACTGGTTGGCTGCGCTCAACGCGTATTGGTCGAGCGCACCGGAGGGCGGGATGCCCAAGTGGTAGTAACCCTCGCGGCCGAGGTCCTGAACCGAGGTGGCGAGACCGGGTTTGAGTACCTTCATCATGCCAGCACCTCCTGCAGCGACTTGGGATAGCCGACGGGATCGGCCAGGAACGCATCCAGTGAAAACTCCACCGAGCGGATCCGCAGATCGAAGCGCCCGGCTTCGACTTCGGCCACAGCAAAGTCGTATTCCTCACGGTCCATCGGCTTGAACTGCACGATGTCACCGGGGCGGAAGAACACCATGTGCTCTTTGAGATAGGCCAGGTTCTGCTGCGGGTCGTAGATCGGTGCCGGCGTGACACCGAACATCTGATAGCCACCGGCCCCGCGCACCGAGTAGATGCAGCCGAAGCAACCGCCATGACCCAGGGTCAATTTCGGCGTATCGGTGCGCGGCCGCAGGTATTTGGGCACCTGCAACTGACGCTCGCGCTCGACCATCTGGAACATGAACGGCAGGCCCGCGACGAAGCCCACCATCGAGACGAACCATGGTGCGCCACTGTGGGCGGCAATGAACGCCTCGACGTCGGCCAGGCCGTTGATCCGTGCGGCGTACTCCAGGTCCGTCGCGCTCGGGTCCTGGTGGCGGTCGCGAAAGCGCATCAGGGTTTCGTGGGTCCAGGGATCGTTATAGAGCACCGGAATCTCGATGATCCGGGTCTGCAACGTGCGCTCGGCCACAGCCTCGGCTTCTGCGCCTTTTACCGCTTCGAGCAAGGTCTGAGGCGCGATGCGGTCCGGGTCGAAACGGATCTGGAACGAGGCATTGGCCAGGCACACATCGAGTACGCCATCCAGTGCCAGCCGCTCTACCGCACGGGTCACGGCCATGCCCTTGAAGAACGCTTCAAGTGACATGCTGTCGCTGACTTCGGCGAACAAATGCTCGTCGGCGCCAAAGCTGTAGCGGATTGGACTGCTCATGCTTCACCTCCGCTGCGGCGCGCGGCCAGCCAGGTTTCCAGGGTGCCGGTGTGGAAGTCGGCGCTGTGCAGCCACGGTTGTTCCAGCAGCTCACCGTGCAGCGACAGGGTGCTGGCCATACCGGTGAGCGTGGTCTGCTCGACCGCGACTCGGGCACGGGCCAACGCTTCGTTGCGGTCGCGGCCATGCACGATCAGCTTGGCCAGCAGAGAGTCATAGTACGGCGGCACGCGATAGCCTTGATAGAGATGACTGTCGACCCGCACACCCTCCCCCTGCGGCCAGACCAGCGACTCGACCAGGCCTGGGCTCGGGAAGAAATCCCGTGCCGGGTCTTCGGCGTTCAAGCGCATTTGCAGCGCGGCGCCGTTGAGCTGGATATCGCTTTGCTGGAAGCCCAGTGGCTCGCCACCGGCAATGCGCAGCATGGCCTGGACCAGGTCGATACCGGTGATGAGTTCGCTGACCGGGTGTTCCACCTGAATCCGCGTATTCATCTCGATAAAGAAAAACTCGCCGGTGGCGTCGTCGTACAGATACTCCAGGGTGCCGGCACCCTTGTAGCCAAGGGCCTCGGTCAGGCGCACGGCGCTAGAGCAAAGCGTCTCGCGCTGTTGCGGGTTGAGAACCGGCGACGGCGCTTCTTCAAAGATCTTCTGACGCCGACGTTGCAGCGAGCACTCACGCTCGAACAGGTGCACCGCGTGCTGGCCATCGCCCAACACCTGCACTTCGATGTGCCGGGCCTTGGCGATGAACCGCTCCAGGTACACCGCACCATTGCCGAATGCGGCCTGGGCTTCGCGCTGGGAACGGGGAAACTCTTCGCTCAGTTGCTGGGCGTTTTCCGCCAGGCGAATGCCACGTCCACCACCGCCGGCGGAGGCCTTGATCAGCAATGGGAAGCCGACGGATTCGGCCGCCTTGAGCGCCGACTCGACGTCGAACAGCTCACCCGGCGAACCCGGCACCACCGGCACGCCCGCTTCTTGAGCGGTGCGCCGCGCCTCGGCCTTGTCGCCCATGCGCCGGATCGTCTCGGCGCTGGGCCCGACGAAAATCGCTCCGGCGGCGACAACCGCTTCAGCAAAATCAGCGTTCTCCGAGAGAAAGCCGTAACCGGGATGGACCGCATTGGCGCCGGTGGCTTTCAACGCACCGAGCAATGCCTCGACGTTCAGATAGCTTTTATCGGCGCGGGCCGGGCCGAGGATGTGCACCTCGTCGGCCATGCGCGCGGCCTGGGAGTCGACGTCCGCTTCGCTGCAGGCGGCAACGGTGGGAATCCCCAGTTCTTTGGCGGCGCGGATAATCCGCACAGCGATTTCGCCACGGTTGGCGATGAGTAATTTACGAATACCTTGAGTCATGGTGTCGCCCTCACGCGTCGTCGAGTGTGGCGATGACCTGACCCGGCTCCACCGGATCACCGTCTTCAACCAGAAACGCGCTGAGGCGACCGGCCGTCCCGGCGGTCAGTTCGGAAAACTGCTTCATGACCTCGATCAGGCCAATCACGGTGTCGGCGCTGACCTCTGCGCCCGGCTCGACGTAGTTCGGCGAGTCCGGTGTGGCTTTACGGTAGAAAGTGCCCGGCAACGGGGTAATAACGGTTTGTTCGGCCATGTCTGTTCCTCTTGGAATAGTTGTAGAAAGGCAGGCATAAAAATTGATCGGTGTTTGAACCCTGGCGTCTCTGTGCCTGGTGTTTCGTTGTGATTTGCGGGCTCAGCGCGGTGCGCGAACCTTGATCCCGGCGTCATCCAGCGCTTGGCGTGTGGCCTGGACCAACGCCAGGGCGCCCGGTGTATCGCTGTGCAAACAGATGGAATCAAATTCGATGGCCAGGTCTTCGCCTTCGACGGTGCGCACCACGCCTTCCTGGCAGGCACGCAGCACCCGCGCTGCCACCTGGGCCGGATCGTAGGCACGTACGTTGCGGGTAAAGACGATGGAGCCGCTGAGGTCGTACTCGCGGTCGGCGTAGAACTCGCGGATCACCGGTTGGCCGAGTTCCTGGGCGACACGCCAGATCACTGAGTTGGGCATGCAATACAGCAGCAATTCAGGCTCCAGGCGCTGCAGGTTTTCCACCAGCAAACGCGCGGCTTCTTCGTCCCGGGCCAGGTGCATGTACAGGGCGCCGTGGGGCTTGATGTGTTGCAGCGCCACGCCTTGAACCCGGGCGAGTTCACGCAGGGCGCCCAACTGGTAAAGCATGTCGTCGACCAGTTCCTGGGCCGGGGCATTGATATGGCGGCGGCCAAAGCCGACCAGGTCACGAAACCCCGGATGCGCACCGATGGCCACGCCCAGGCACTTGGCCTGCTCGACGGTGCGGCGCATGGTGCCTGGGTCGCCGGCATGGAAACCGGTGGCGATGTTGGCGGTGCTGATGAAACCCATCAGTTCGTTGTCGACGCCATCGCCGATGGTCCACGGGCCAAAGCCTTCACCCATGTCCGAGTTGAAATCTACTGCCTGCATGACGCTTGCTCCTGACGCTTGTGACTTCATGCAGGCCACGTTAAATTCCCGCCAACCCCTTGGGAAGATCTATTATCAGAGGGGCCTTCTTCTGAAAAACAGATAGCTCTGAAAAACAGATACCGCATAAGCCGGAGTTTTCATGTCACTGACCCTGCGCCAGGTCCGCTATTTCGTCGCCACCGCGGAGATCGGGCAAATCTCCCAAGCGGCCATTCATCTGAACATTTCCCAGTCGGCGGTGACCACTGCGATCAAGGAACTGGAAGCCATGCTCGGCACGCTGTTGTTCCAGCGCTCGGCCCAGGGCATGAGCCTGACCGACGCCGGGCGGCATTTTCTCAACCGCGCCTACGTGATTTTGCGCAGCGTCGACGATGCGCTGAACAGCCCGCTGCCGGACGTGCGGGCCAGTGGCCTGTTACGTCTGGCCGCGAGCTACACGGTGATTGGCTACTTTCTGCCGCACCATCTGCAACGGCTGGAACACTGGCACCCGGACGTGGCCATCGAGGTCCACGAGCAAGAACGCACGGCCATCGAACAAGGCCTGCTGGAAGGGAAATTCGACATGGCGGTGGTGCTGACCGCGAACCTCACGCACCCGGACATCGTCTCGGAAACCCTCTTCAACTCCGAACGCCGGTTATGGCTGCCCAGCCACCATCCCCTGCTCGAACGCTCCGCCGTCAGCCTGGCTGACGTTGCGCAGGAGCCCTACATCCTGTTGACCGTCGACGAAGCCGAACAGAGCGCCATGCGTTACTGGGAACACGCGCACCAGCAGCCCAACGTGCGGGTGCGCACCAGTTCAGTCGAAGCGGTGCGCAGCATGGTCGCCAATGGCAGCGGCGTGGCGATTCTCTCGGACCTGGTGCACCGCCCTTGGTCGCTGGAAGGCAAACGCATCGAAACCCTGACCGTCACCGACAAGGTCACCCCCATGAGCGTCGGCCTGGCCTGGCATCGCGAGCGCGATTTCAGCCCGGCCATGCAAGCGTTTCGTAATTATTTCCACGATGCCTTCCTGGCGCCGCAACAACTGTCGGCACGGCGTTAGTTCATCCGGCTGCGGAGCGTTGCCTTTTTATCCGGTACATGTCGTCGTCCGCATGGCTGAGCAACGCATCGGCGTCCTCCCCGTCCGCGGGATAACAGGCGATGCCGATACTGCAGGACGGCATTGTGAGTGCGCCAGAGCCATCGTCCGGTGGCTCGGCCATGACGGCGAGAATCTGCGCGACTTTCTCGCACACATCGCCCTGGGACTGGATATCGGTCAACAGCACAGTGAATTCATCACCACCCATGCGGGCCACCGTGTCCGTCTCGCGTACGCAGCCTTGAAGCCGCCGGGCAATCATGCAGAGCACCTGGTCGCCCACGGCATGGCCATGGACATCGTTGATGCCCTTGAAGTCATTGATATCCAGAAACAGCAAGGCCAGGCTGCTGTCATGGCGGTTGGCCGTGCGCAGGGCCGTATCCAGGCGATCATTGAACAACGCGCGGTTGGCCAACCCCGTCAGCGGGTCATGATGGGCGAGGAAGCGCAATTCCTCCTCCGCCTGCCAGAGGGCCGTGACGTTACGCGCCACACCGATCCGCGCGCCCACCTCCTCGGACCAGAAGGCCGCCCACAGGATGTGCACGACACCGCCATCCTTGCGGATATAGCGGTTGCGGAAATCGAAGTGCGGCTGGCCATTCATGACCCGGACAATGGAGGCTCGTGTTTTCGCCAGGTCGTCAGGATGCATGTAGTCGGTGATCGGCGTGCCGGTCAGCTCTTCGGCACGGTAACCGAGCAGCGCCTGACAGGCATCACTGACAAATACGATCTGGTTATCCCTGTCGACCACGAAGACCGTGTCCAGCATCAGATGGATCAATTTGGGGTAGAGCGCTTGCAAGTCGACGGGCATAGGTCAGGAAAGTCCCGGTTCATGTAACGCTGATCATGCCTGATCGCGAAGGGAGGGGGCTAGGACCTTCTCATGCCGATTGTCTGCGCCAGGTGCCGGGAGATGCACCAAACTGGCGCTTGAAGGCGCGACTGAACGCCGCTTCGGATTCGTAGCCGACTGAAAAGCCGATTTGCGCCACGTTCCCACGACCTTCACGCAGCTGTTGAGCTGCCACGTGCATGCGCCAGAGTGTCAGGTATTGCATCGGTGGCTGCCCGACCAATGCGGTGAAGCGCTGGGCGAACACCGAGCGCGACATGCCCACCTCAAGCGCCAGGGTTTCCGCAGTCCAGCCCTCGGTGGGACGCGCATGGAGCAGCGCCAGTGCGCGCCCGATCTGCGGATCGCGCAAACCGGCCAACCACCCGCGCCGCTCAGCCGGAAGGCTCGCGACGTACTGGCTGACGGCTTCGACGAAGAGCAATTCCGAGAGTTTGGCGATGACCGCCGTCGAGCCGACGCGACCGGCCGCGGTCTCGCTCACGGCGAAACGGAACGAGCTTTCAATCCAGGCCCCCGACGCCGTCGCGCGCATGTCCAGTTTCAATACCGAGGGCAGCGACGACAGCAACGGGCTGAAGGGGGTTTCAGAGCCAAGGAAGCCGCACAGCAACTGTGTGGCCTCGCCACCCCCGCCGCACTTGATGCGTGAAATGCCGCCGGCTTGCGGCGGCGTAATGACGTCGCGCGCCGACAGAGGCGCGATGCCCAGGTCGCTGCCAAAGGTATGAACGTCATTGCGAGCCAGCAGAATCAGTTCGCCGGCCCGCACGTCGAGGGGGGCGTCATCGCCGATGCGCAATTGCATGTGCCCCGCCGCGACAAAATGCGAGGCAATGATATGTCGAGGCGCCGCCAGGAACGGTTGGCAATCGTCGGCAGAAATTCTCCCGCTCATGCACCAGGGCGCAGTGAACTCCGCCTCGAGGAACACCCCTCCAGACAGCCGGATCACCCGCAAGACATCAGAAAGCGCATCGAGCAATTGCCACCCCTCCTCTACGGAGCCTGGAGCAAGTAATCAGGCGCAGCGGTCATTCTTCACCCGGACGGCGAGGCCTAGATTAGCACCAACGCGGACTCAGCGATCAGCACTCTCCCCAGAGGCTTCTTCAGGGTCATTGGCTCCGACGGCAACCGCCCTCAACCTGGAAAGCTGGAGATCGACATGAACACCTTCACGACCCTCCCCGCCCCTGATTCGCGCAACGCCGCCCGATACGCTCAGTTGGTCAGATCATCGAAGAAGGCCGAATGGCAGATCGATCGCGATTTGCTGCAGGATCGGCGTTTCGACTTCTCGCGCAAATTTTTGCCCGACTCACTGTCGCTGGTCGACCGCCTGAGCTTTCTCAGCGCGCATGAGTCGCGCCTGCTCAGCCAGATCCAGGGCCGAACCTATGCGTACATCTTCGGCCTGGTCGAGCGCTTTATCAGTGCCAAAATGCTCGATCAGGGTCGCGCCCATGTCTTTGACGATCAGCTCGCACTCGAAGCGCTGGTGCGATTTTCCAACGACGAGATCAAGCATCAGGAGCTGTTCCGGCGCATGGAGACGATGATTGGCTCGAAGCTGCCGACGGGCTATCGGCAAGTGGCCGATCCAAACGATGTGGCGCGGGCGGTACTGGCGTCCAGCACCTGGTCGGTGCTCGCGCTGACCTGCCATATCGAGCTGTTCGTGCAAAGCCACTACGCCCAGAGCATCGCCCCGCGCGAGGAGTTGTGCCCGCTGTTCAAGGACGTCTTCAAGTTTCACTGGATGGATGAGAGCCGGCACGTCGTGCTCGATGAACTGGAGTGGAAGGCCGAGCACGCAAAGCTTTCGCCCGCCGAGTGCGACCGGGCAGTGGACGACCTGATAGCGCTGGTGGCGGCCGTCGACGCCATCCTGCAGGCACAATCGGCAGCCGATGCCGAGTACTTCATGCGCCATGCTTCACGTTCATTCAGTGTCGACCAGACCGCACGCATCAAAGCCTGTGTGCTGGGCGCCTACCGCTGGCAATACATTATCTCGGGCGTGCAGCATCCACACTTTGGCCGGCTGCTGACGCGCATGACAACGCCAGCCCAGATGTCGAGGATCCAGGCCGCACTGGCCCCCATCATGAGTCACTGACCGAGGCTGGCCGCCATGACGATACCGATGTGGATGTTGCTTGGATTCGCGACCTGGACGTTGCTGCTGTTGATGGCCACCGTCGGGGTCTATCGCTGGGCCAGGATACTGTTCTCGAATGTGCCGATTGCTTCTTTCCGAAGCGATCGGCTCGAAGGCGAGGATTGGTATCGGCGCGCAACCAGGGCACACGCGAACTGTGTGGAGAATCTGCCGGTCTTCGGCGCGATCGTGGTCGTGATTTCAGCCCTCGGTCTCGACGGCCCCGCCGTAGACGACCTGTCCATACTCATCCTGGTTGCCCGGGTGTGCCAGTCTCTGGTGCATGTCTGCCATGTGCAAACCAACCGCTTCGTGGCCGTTCGATTCAGTTTCTTTTCCGTTCAACTGGCCTGTTTTCTCACGCTCATGGTCATGGCCGCCTGGTACGGCGCATGAAGCCTCTTCCGGACCCGGGCCATGGCCTGCGCACGTTGCGCAGGCCACAGTACCGAACGACTTGCCTGATGCGCCCCTAGCCAGCGCTGATGTTGCCGCAGAAAAGTGCGCGGCTACCGTCTGCCGGGCTGCTGCGAACCAGCAAGGCATAGCTGCCCTTGGTCAGTTCGCTCAACGCCACCGGTGCCTGGGCCCAATACTGAGTGCGCGGGGCCAGCGACGGGTAGTCGACGCTGTTGGCCTGACGGGTCTTGTACGCCGGTTGTGCGCCCAACTGCTGGCACGAGCCTGCGTAGATAGCGGTGTCGAGACGGCTGGAGACCGCCATGTCGTGGGGGACTCCACCGACGGTGAGCCAGATGCTGGTTTGATTGCCCACCGGGCTGAGGGTGGCTCGAGCGATATGCTCTGCGTTTTGCGGGGTAGCGTCGAGGGGGACATCGACAATTTCGGTTCTGCTCGCGCAGCCTGAAATCGCCCCTGCCGCCACTACCAACGCCAGCCAAGATGCACTGTTCATCACAGGTCTCCTGAGTTGAGTTGCGTAGACTTCATCCCCCTTGTGAAGTCTAGTGGTCCGCTACAGGCGCGGGATCTGGCTGATGGGTGGTCATCTGTAGGAGCGAGCGATGCGGCGACCCGACTTGCCCGCGAAGAACGATAACGCGGTGCAGCAGATACACTGCGGCGTCTGGTTCGCCGGCAAGCCTGGCTCCTACAAGCGAAGAACAATGACGCGGTGCAGCAGGTACACCGCGGCGCCTGGTTCGCCGGCAAGCCTGGCTCCTACAAAGCGAAGAACGATGACGCGGTGCAACAGATACACCGCGGCGCCTGGGTTCGCCGGCAAGCCTGGCTCCTACAAAGCGAAGAACGATAACGCGGTGCAGCAGATCACCAGCGTCAACCAGATCAGCGAGGCTTGAGGAAACTCACGCCCGGGTCTTCACCGTGGTGAACATCTTGATGCGGTCGTGGATTTCCTGGACGGTGTGGCGGAAAGGGTCATGCCTTTCGCTGGTCGTCGGGTCTTCGAAATTCCATACGATGACTTCTTCGGACGCCGGCATGGGCAAGCCGGCTTCCGAAGACTTGTCACACAGCGTGATGACGTAGTGGAAGGTTTGATCTTCAAGCTCGTCGATGGCCTTGCTGCGCAGCCCGGTGCTATCGATACCGATATGGTCCAGGGTTTCCAGGGTGCGCGGGTCAACTTCCGTGGCTTCAAGCCCGGCGCTGAAGGATTCGAAATGCTCGGAATCGGTGTGGCGCAGCAGTGCTTCGGCCATCAGTGAGCGCACATCATTGTGCGCGCAAACGAACAGCACTCGAGTCTTGTCTGTCATGAACTTCCCCCTGATTCCATTTTGCGTCTGCAGCGCAGGTTCAGTGCTTGGACATCAATCCATGCAGCACCCCCAGCCTCAATCCCGGTTCGGAAGGCGTCATGTGCAACACACCGAACACCTTGAACGCCGCCAGCATTGCCACCAGGCCACCCGGCAGGATGCTCAGGCGATGGGCTTGCAAGCCCGCCAGCTTGAGTTGCCGGACATGCCCGACTTCCAGCATTCGCAATGACAGGCGCAGCAGGCCACTGTAGGTGATACCGCTTTGGCCGTCGTCGTTCAGCCCGTTGGCCTTGAGCACTTTGGCCAGCATGCGTGCGGTGCCGGAAGAGCCGATCGCCTGCTGCCAACCCAACGCGCGATAACGCCGCGCGACCTTTTCGAACTGCAGGGTGGCGACGCGCTCGGCTTCGAGCAGCGCCTTGGCGGTAATCACCCCCCCGGCAAAATATCGCGCCCCCAGCGTGCCGCTGCCAATGGCGATACTTTCGGTGACGAGGGGCTGTGCGCCCTTGCCCAGGATCAATTCGGTGGAGCCGCCGCCAATGTCCACCACCAATCGCATGCGTTCGGGATCAGGAATCGTATGGGCAACACCGGCGTACACCAGCCGGGCCTCTTCATGCCCGGAGATGACATCGATCCGAAACCCCAGGTGGCGCTCGGCGCTGGCGAGGAACAGTTGCGCATTCTCGGCTTCGCGCACGGCACTGGTGGCCACCGCCCGCACGCGACCGGCTTCGAAGCCGCGCAGTTTTTTGCCGAAGCGCGCCAGGGCCTGCCAGCCACGGTCCAGCGCCAGTTCGTCGAGCGCGCCGCCCTGCAGACCCTCCGCCAGACGGACGGGCTCGCGCAGGGTTTTCACTTCCTGGATCAGGATCTGCTGGCTGCGCTTGACCTGCTGGCCAATCATCATGCGAAACGCGTTGGAGCCCAGGTCAATGGCCGCAAATAGCGAGGCGTCGCCTTTCATGGTGGGGTTCCCGGCAAATTCATCGGCCCGTGGACGAGTCTGATCGCCCATGGCGGTTGCGCGGATGTTGCCATGGGTTCAGTGACACCCAGATGACACTGCGATTAATTGTGCTGCCTTCTTTGCTTCACCGCTTCGTCACATCGCCGGGGCTAGCATGGCTACTTCCAACTTCGTCGGGAGCCCTGACCATGCTGTCCAGCAATGACAACCTGATGCACCGCATCCATCGCGAGCTGCTCGATCACGGCGACGAGGAGCTGGAACTGGAACTGCTGGAGGACGACCACGACCTCAACGCACTGTTTGACGACCACATCAGCGACAGCAGCGAAAAGCAGGAACGACGGCGCTATTTCAGCGAACTGTTCCGCCTGCAGGGCGAATTGGTGAAGTTGCAGAGCTGGGTGGTCAAGACCGGGCACAAGGTGGTGATTCTGTTCGAAGGCCGCGACGCGGCAGGCAAAGGAGGCGTGATCAAGCGCATTACCCAGCGCCTCAACCCGCGAGTGTGCCGCGTGGCCGCCCTGCCCGCGCCCAACGACCGCGAACGCACGCAATGGTACTTCCAGCGTTACGTTTCGCACCTGCCGGCGGCGGGTGAAATCGTCCTGTTCGATCGCAGTTGGTACAATCGCGCCGGGGTGGAACAGGTCATGGGGTTCTGCAACGCCGAGCAATATGAAGAGTTCTTCCGCACCGTGCCGGAGTTCGAACGGATGCTCGCACGCTCGGGTATCCAGTTGATCAAGTACTGGTTCTCGATTTCCGACCAGGAACAACACCTGCGCTTTCTCAGTCGCATTCACGACCCACTCAAGCAGTGGAAACTCAGCCCCATGGACCTGGAGTCCCGTCGACGCTGGGAAGCCTATACCAAGGCCAAGGAAATCATGCTCGAGCGCACCCATATCGCCGAAGCGCCCTGGTGGGTGGTGCAGGCCGACGACAAGAAAAAGGCGCGCCTGAACTGCATCCATCACCTGCTGGGGCAGATGCCTTATGAGGAAGTGGAGCTACCGGTGATCGAACTGCCGCAACGGGTGCGCCAGGAAGACTACTCGCGCAATCCGACACCTGCAGAAATCATCGTGCCGCAGGTTTACTGAGGTTTTTTTGACGAGAATGTGCGCCCGGGCCCGGTACTGGCTCGGGCGCACATTTAAACGCCTACGGGCAACAATGTTTGCCGATCCGGCAAAAACACGATGCCGAAATCTCCACATCCGCCCGCGCCATGGCCAGGTTGAGGCGAACCTGCGCAGCGGCCGCTTCGCCATCGCGCCCCAGGCGCTTCAAGCATTCCACGTAGCCGTGCAGGCTCCACACATTGTCCAGGTGCCATGAGGCGCGACTGAGGGTGTTGTCCAGGCCCAGATCGGCACGATAGGCCTGCAGGGCTTCCTCCACCCTGCCCTGTTCCAGCAACAGCGCGCCAAGGGCGTGGCGCACCGGTTGCATCCAGCCCCAGGGCTCGTCGTACGGCAGGTGATCGTCCAGCGATTGCGCCTCGCGCAGGTGAGCGAAGGCTTCGTCGACGTTACCTTTGCGGTACTCGATTTCACCGCGCAGCATGCCCGCGGCCACCGCCAGGATGTCGTTGCATTGGTTGTTGAAGAGGTAGCGTGTGTCCGGCACCCGGGCCCAGGCCTCGAGGAACAGGTGATGCTCGGTTTCGGCACTGGCGACTTGCCCGCAGGCAGCGTAGGCCACGCCTTTGGCGTAGTGCAGCATGGCCGTGGTCACGCAGTACAGCGCCTGGTCCTCGGGCAGCGGCGTGGCGAGGATGTCTTGCCATTTGCCGAAGCGGATCTGCACATGGAGCTTCATCGACACGAAGCTTTCCAGCCAGTCGGCCATGGGCGGTTTTTCCACCCGCAAAAGGTCTTCCTTGATGGTATCGGCCAGTTGCACGGCGGCTTCCAGGGCTGGCTGGTACTGGCCGAGGAACATCGCCGAGTAGAGTTTGAAATGGTAATTGTGGCTGCGGTACAGGGTGTAGAAGTTGATCGGCCCTTCCTCGGCCAGATAGCGGCTGTCGGCCTGGATGGCTCGGTGATTGGTGATCATGGCCCCGCGGTAATCGCCGCAGAGCACGTCGATGTGCGATGGCATATGACGCAGGTGTCCGGCGTCCGGCACCAGGTCGCGCAGGATGTCGCCCGCGCGCAGGGCCCGTTCCGGGTACGGCGACATTTCCAGGGTGTGGACATACATGTGCAGCACGCCGGGGTGCGGTGCCTCGCCCTGTTGCTCCATGCGTTGCAGGGCGCGCTCAAGCACGGCCACCGTCTCAAGGGTATCGGCGCCGGCTGCCGGCTGACCGGTTTTCAGGTCCCACAACTGCCAGGGCGTGCGGTCGATCAGCGCTTCGGCGAACAGCGCCACCACGTCGGGATCGTCGGTAAAGCTGTGGTAGACATCGCGCATGGACGCCGCATAGGCATCGTTCCAGGTGAAGAGCTCGTCAACGCTGTTCGCCTGTTCGGCCTGGTAGCGTTGCTGCAGCGCGTGGATCAGGGCCTGCTCCACCGGCGTCGCGCCGTCGAGGTGCACCAGCGCGATTTGCGTCGCCAGGCGCGCCTGGGCCACGGCTTCCTTGAGTTCTTGCTCGATGAAGGCGTCCCAGCGCTTGTTGTAGTTGGGCCCCGAGGCATAGGCGATGCCCCAGTAGGCCATCGCGCAGTTGCGGTCTTGCTCCAGGGCTTTCTGGAAACAACGGATGGCTTCGTCGTGGTTGTAGCCGTAGCACCACATCAGGCCCCGGTCGAACCAGAGTTGGGCCTGGGCTGAACCGGTTGTCACGGGGCGGCTGTAGGTGCCCAGATCGTAATAGTCGTGCATCGGTTTATCCTCTCGATCAGAGTGTGGACCCTGCAAAAAACCAGCATACCCCTGCGCACCTGGCCGGGCACCACAGCCGACGACAGGCTGAGTCCTGTCATCACGCTCACGAGGGGTATGCCACCGCCCCTATCAATCGCATCGATGTTCACCATCACGTCAATGAAGTTCTCTTAAAAAATCCGCGGCGTAACATCAGCTCCATACCAGACAACAACACCCCGGAGCACACGATCATGAAACGCCAAACCCTCCTCAGCATCGCTTTCTCGGTTTTCGCAGTTAACGCTTTTGCCGCTACCTCTGTTCAGCCTGTCGTGGCTGAAGGTGGCTCGGATCGTCTGATTGAAAGCCGGGTGGCTGAAGGTGGTTCGGATCGTTTGATCGAGAATCGTGTGGCTGCCGATGGTTCGGATCGCTTGCAAGGCAACACTGTCGCTGCCGATGGCTCCGACCGCCTGCAAGGCAACACCGTTGCCGCCGATGGCTCCGACCGCCTGCAAGGCAACACCGTCGCCGCCGATGGCTCGGACCGCCTGCAAGGCAACACCATTGCCGCCGATGGTTCTGACCGCCTGCAAGGCAACACCATTGCCGCCGATGGCTCGGACCGCCTGCAAGGCAACACCATTGCCGCCGATGGTTCTGACCGCCTGCAAGGCAACACCGTCGCCTGACCCCATCGCTGCACCGCACCCACAAAAAGCCCGGCCTGATCAGCCGGGCTTTTTGTCGCGGGGTTCTTTCCCTGGTTCGTGATCGTCTATCCTGTGTGCCCGATTCCAGCCATGCCGCCATCCCGCCGGAGCCACCTGTGCCGCCCCTCACCGCCCGAGAGATTTACCAGCAACTGCGCGACGCCGCCCTGGGCCTGCGCCCGCTCAAGCGCCTTGATGGGCAAGCGAGTCCGGTATTAGTCGACATCGAGGGTTGGCGCTTGAGCCTCGATGTCGACCACACTCACCTGCGCCACTGCCTGCATTGCCAGAGCCCGGATGGCCGCGCGTTCGACGGTGGACAGCGTTTCGGTACCGACCCGGTGAGTTTGCTCAGCACCTGGGAGCTGGCGCAGATCGAGCGGTTGCTGGCGGGCGATTGCCAAAGTGCTCCTTGAACTATCGTTCATCTGACTCAGCTGTGATACATAAGACTTCATGCGCATCCCGTGCCCAAGAGGTTGCTTATGTTCCACTGCCCACGCTTGCCGCAAGTCCTGACCTGCTCGCTGTTCGGCTTACTCGCCAGCGTCGCCAATGCCGCCACGCCCTCCCCGGCACCCGAAACGCTGCAGCCGCTGCTGGACACCATCAACGAGCGCCTGAACATTTCCGATCTGGTGGCGCTGACCAAGTGGGACAGTGGCAAACCGATCCAGGATACCGCCCGGGAAACCCTGCTCATCAATAACGCGAGGAAGCAGGCAACCGCCAGCAACGTGAACCCGGACGAAGCCGCCGAGTTGATCGCCGCACAGATCGAAGCCAACAAACTGGTGCAGTACGGACTGATCGCGCAATGGCAGGCGGCGCACAAGGCACCCGACTTGCCACGGCCGGACCTCACTCAACTGCGGGCAAAGCAGGACGAACTGCAAGCCCGCCTGTTGCAGCAATACGCGGCTTTCGTGCCCTATCGCGTCGACCCGGAATGCCCGCAATGGCTGGCGGAGCAACGCTCGAGCCTGATCAAGGATGTCCTGCATGGCCAGGCGCTGATCCGCGCTACGGGGGAATTGTGCATCACGGATTTGTAGGAGCTGGCTTGCCAGCGAAGGCGTCCGAAAGATCGGCGCAATATTCAAAGACGCCTTCGCAGGCAAGCCTGGCTCCTACAGGTGTAAGCATCCGGAAACCCCCGATGTAAAACACCCTTTACATTCACCGAAACCCCGGCGAATATGTAAAGGTACTTTTACATCAGGACGATGCAATGAAACGCTACTACATGGAAATGGGCGCCGCGCTGGCGCTGTACATGCTGTTCTTGATCCTGTCGCTGACCCTGCTCAAGAATCCGCAAGACCTGGGTACCGGTTTGCGTATCGTCATCACGTTGTTGCCGGTGATTCCCGCGGCGCTGATGTGCTGGGCGATCGTGCGGATGATGCGGACGCTGGATGAAATGCACCTGCGCATTCAATTCGAGGCACTCGGGTTTGCCTTTGCCGCTTCCGCGTTGCTGACTTTCAGCTACGGTTTTCTGGAGAATGTCGGCTTCCCCCACATCTCCTGGACCTGCGTGTGGCCGGTGATGGGCTTGATGTGGATCATCGGGCTCGCCCTCGCCCGACGTCGCTACCAATGAAAAATCGACTCAAGGAATTGCGTGCCGAACGCAAGTGGTCGCAGGTGGATCTGGCGGCGATGCTCAATGTCTCGCGACAGACCATCAACGCCATCGAAAATGGCCGCTATGATCCAAGCCTGCCACTGGCGTTCCAGATAGCCCGGACGTTTGCATTACCCATCGAAAGCATTTTCGACGATGAGTTCACCGGCTGATCCATGGCGCCCGTAAGGCAAAGTTTGAACAACAACAAAAAACAGGAGTTGACCATGTCTGAACTGCAACTGCACCCCAAAGCCGCAGAATCCTTGAGCCTGTGGCACGCAATGATCCGCACCGGTGATTTGAAGGACTTGCCTGCGCTGCTGGACCCGCAAGCGGTGTTTCGCTCGCCGATGGCACACACGCCGTATCCGGGTGCGCCGGTGGTTTCGATGATTCTCAATACCGTGTGCAAGGTGTTCGAAGACTTCACCTATCACCGCGAACTGGCGAGCGCCGACGGCTTGAATGTGATCCTCGAATTCAGCGCCAAGGTCGGCGAGAAGCAGCTCAAGGGCATCGACATGATCCGCTTCAACGAACAGGGAAAAATCGTCGACTTCGAAGTGATGGTCCGCCCCCTCAGTGGCTTGCAGGCGCTGGGCGAGGAAATGGGCCGGCGCCTGGGCGCCTACCTGGCCGCCAGCAAAGCCTGATAGAAAATAGAGCAGCGACTGCTGGCATCCAGTCGCTGCTCGATCAGCGGGATCAATCGTTAATCAATTAGAGCTTTGCCGGGGCGGGCGAATAGGCCGTCTTGTGGGAGTGACGACGGGTATTCAACAGTCCCAATGCCACGATCACGACAGTCAAGGCTCCCGTAGAAAGCACCTCGCTACGGTGCGCAGGCATCATGACCATTGTGCCCAGGGCGAAGACGATAAAAGCGATGACCAGCCAGGTCAGCCAAGGGAACAACCACATCTTGAATTCAATCCTGGCATTGGTCTTGTCCAGCTTCGCTCGCATGCGTAATTGCGAGAATGCAATCACCAGATACACCAGCAGGGCAATGGCGCCGGAACTGGCGAGCAAAAACGCGAACACCTGTGCCGGGGCAAAGAAGTTCAAGGCTGTCGTGGCGATACCGATCACCGTACTGGCGATCACAGCACCCCGAGGTACGCCTGCGGATGAGGTGCGCTGCAGAAAACCAGGGGCTTCGTTGCGCTTGCTCAGCGAGTAGACCATTCGCGAGGAAATGTAGATCGCGGAGTTCAAGCAGCTGGCAACGGCGAACAGCACCACGATATCGACGATGGTTTTCGCATAGGGTACGTTCATGATTTCCAGCGCTCGCTGATACGACCCTTGCACCGGCAGCAGCGGGTCATTCCATGGCACCACGGAAATGATCACGAAAATGGAAAGCAGGTAGAAAATACAGATTCGCCAGATCACCGACTTGGTCGCCCGGGCGATATTTTTAGCCGGATCCTTCGATTCTGCCGCGGCGATAGTGACAGCTTCCGTGCCGACAAAACTGAACATGGTGGTCAGCAGCGCGCCGATGATCGCTTCCCAACCGTTAGGCATGAAGCCACCGAATTCAGTCACCAGGCGACTGACGCCGCTGACCTCCCGGCCCGGCAGAACGCCAGCAATGGCACAGGCCCCCAAGGCAATGAAGGAAACGATTGCCACGACTTTGACCATGGCGAACCAGAATTCAAACTCACCGTATTTGGCGACGCTGAACAGGTTGGTAAGGGTCAGCAGAGCCGTGACGCCCACCGCGAACATCCAGGTCTCGACCTGAGGGAACCAGCTGTTGAGCACTACGCCGGCGGCAATGGCCTCGAGCGGAATCACCAGTACCCAGAACCACCAGTACAACCAACCAATGGTAAAGCCGGCCCAAGGCCCGATGGCGCGATCGGCGTAGGTGGAAAAGGAGCCCGTATCAGGACTTGCAACCGCCATCTCGCCCAGCATGCGCATGACCAGTACCACCAGCAATCCCGCCAGGGCGTAGGCCACGATAGCTGATGGCCCAGCCGCTGCAATGGCGTGGCCGGAACCGATGAAAAGACCGGCGCCGATGATGCCGGCAATTGAAAGCATCGTGACATGCCGCTGCTTGAATCCAGCAGCCAGATTGTCATCCGTCGAGAGTGTGCTGTTATTTGACATTAGTGAGCCCTTGTTATTTTTTTGAAGGCGAGCGGCCACAGTTCAGCGATTCGCAAACATGTTGCGAAGAACAAATCTGAACATTAATGACCACGTATTTCTAATGCGGCAGAGCGTCAGGAAGAGAGAGAAAACCGAGCGATTGAGGGGCGTGATATTTTATTGTCATGCATATTGCAGCTCCTGTTATTTCAAGTACATGAACCATCTAACTCCTTATGGCAAACAGGATGCTACGGCCTGACCTGTGCCGCCGAGATGACCCGGTACGTCGCTCGCTTATCCGTTTGCGACACGACCAGCCATCCGCCAAGCCGTTCAAAATGAACCCATCAAGGCGATTTCGGCAGCGAACAGGTTGAATAGGAGATTACTGAGTGACTGCCTTGTTTTGCCCTGAGTGCCCCTGGGGAGAAAACACGATCGCCAGGACAATAATTGTCGCACCCGCCAGCATGCGATAAGACGGCGCCTCATTGAACAACCACCATGCACAGGCAATCGCATAGATGGGTTCCAGCGAAATGATCATGCCTGCACTTCGAGCATTCAAACCCTCAAGGCTTTTCACGAAAAGATACTGTGAAAGCCCGGTGCAAAATATCCCTAACAACGCAAGATTGAGCCAGTCGAATGCACGAAGCTCGACAAGACTGAATGCGGAAAAAGGAATCATCACCAACGCCACTATGGCATTTTGCCAAAATGCAACTTGTACGGCGTCCACGCCTTTGGCTGCTCGCCGGTTAGCGATGGCCAACAAAGCGAAAGACAGCCCAGAGCCCAGGCCCCAGAGAAGTCCAACGGTTCCCTGGTTCCCCAAGCCGAACGAAGGCGTGACAAGGATCAGGCCCAAGCTAATAAGAATTAGTAAAATCGACTCTGATAGATGGATCCGGTCACGAAAGATTACAACATCCAACACTGCAATGAATGCTGGAAAACTGGCAAAGCCTAATGTCGCTACTGCAACACCGCCAATTTTTATCGCTATGAAAAATGTTATCCAATGCGCAGCCAGTAGCAGGCCGGAAAGGATGAAAAAGCCGAATTTGAATGCACTTAACTCGCGAAATATTGGCCGTCGTTGCACCAGGGCAAATACAAACAGAGCGAACATTGCAAACGCAGCCCTGCCAAATGTTATGACACTGGCATTGGCATGGATCAAGGCGCCAAAAATTCCGGTTAAGCCGAATAATATTGCGGTGACATGGGCAGATGTTAAGGCAGTACGATGAGTCGTCATTTATTTAGTGTCGAGAATATAGGTTATATCCGTAGCTATTCTCTTGGTTGGGAGCTTGTTATTTTACAGCCTTGTTTCAAAGTGCTGCTCTCCTCTCGCCATCAGGGATTAGCCGTATTTTCAGAATTCGCATCAAAGCGCTTTTCGCACGGAGTAATAGCATGCACCTGATCCCGTCAAGCTGTTGTATTTATGATTGCAACAGACAGAGTTGGTTTTTTATTCTTGCCATTTTTATGCGGCTTACGCTGCATATACTCTAAGTGCAGCACTCATCCCGACATTCGTGGTATTCGGGATGAGTGTGCGTATCGCGGTCATCCGGTTGGATGATTACTCAGACGCGTCGATCCAGATCGTCTTGATCTCGGTGTACTGATCGTGCGCCCAGATGGACTTGTCGCGCCCGCCAAACCCGGACTCCTTGTAGCCGCCAAACGGTGTCGAGGCATCGCCTTCACCGAAGCAGTTGACCGTGACGATGCCGGCGCGGATTTCACGCGACAGCTTGATGGCGTGGCGCAGGTTGTCAGTGTAGACCGAGGCCGCCAGGCCATACACCGAGTCATTGGCCAGGGCGATGGCTTCGTCGAGGGTGGTGAAGGTCGTGACGGCGAGTACCGGGCCGAAGATCTCTTCCTGGAACAGCTTGCTATCGGTGCCCACGCCGTCGACCACGGTAGGCTCGACGAAGATATCGCCCTGGGTGTTGCCGCCGAAAACCACCCGCAGTTTCTCGAGACCAGCCTGCTCCAGGTAGGAGCGGACTTTCTCGTAATGCGCCCGGCTGACCATGGCGCCCAG
>NZ_JAAVXC010000049.1:0-26688 GCF_013416725.1 Pseudomonas sp. SbOxS1 | reverse complement strand
AGCCGGCTCCTACAGATGCAGGAAATGCTGTCCTGACCCCTTGTAGGAGCTGGCTTGCCAGCGAAGCTTTTGGCGCCCATGAGGACGCCTTCGCCGGCAAGCCGGCTCCTACAGATGCAGGAAATGCTGTCCTGATTCCTTGTAGGAGCTGGCTTGCCAGCGAAGCTTTTGGCGCCCATGAGGACGCCTTCGCCGGCAAGCCGGCTCCTACAGATGCAGGAAATGCTGTCCTGACCCCTTGTAGGAGCTGGCTTGCCAGCGAAGCTTTTGGCGCCCATGAGGACGCCTTCGCCGGCAAGCCGGCTCCTACAGATGCAGGAAATGCTGTCCTGATCCCTTGTAGGAGCTGGCTTGCCAGCGAAGCTTTTGGCGTCCATGGAGACGCCTTCGCCGGCAAGCCGGCTCCTACACGCGAATCATCTCCTGCACCTTGGCCGTCAATAGGTCGAAGGTAAACGGCTTGGTGATCATCTGCATGCCCGGGTCCAGGAACCCGCCGCGCACCGCCGCGTGTTCGGCATAACCGGTGATGAACAGGACCCTCAGGTCCGGCCGCATCTGCCGGCCGATCTCTGCCAGTTGCCGACCATTCATGCCGGGCAGGCCGACGTCACTGATCAGCAGATCGATGCGTTGGGTCGAGTCGAGGATCGGCATCGCACTGTCGGCATCGCTGGCCTCGACAAAGGCATACCCCAGATCACCCAGCACGTTGCTGACCAATAGCCGAACCGCCGGATCGTCCTCGACGATCAGCACAGTCTCGCCATTTTGCGCGTAAGGCGCATGTTCGACGTTGATCGGGTTGTCCTGAGGCAGGTCACCGCCAAAACGCGGCAGATACAGGTTCACCGTGGTACCTTGGCCGACTTCGCTTTGAATCGCGACATGCCCGCCCGATTGCTTGCTGAAGCCATAGATCATCGATAGGCCAAGGCCTGTGCCCTGGCCGATGGGTTTGGTGGTAAAGAACGGATCGAAGGCTCGATTGATCGTGCTTTGCGGCATGCCGCAGCCATTGTCGGTGACGCTCAATACCACGTAGTCGCCGGGCTTGAGGTTAGCGTGGGGTCTGGTGAAATCGGCGTCCAACTTGCGGTTCGAAGTCTGCACCAGGAGTTTTCCGCCATCAGGCATGGCGTCGCGGGCATTGATGACCAGGTTGAGCAAGGCGCTCTCCAGTTGATTGGGATCGGCTTCGGCGACCCATAGCTGCTCGTTCAACCGCATGTCCAGTTCGATGCTTTCGTTGATGCTGCGTTGCAACAGCTCGCCCATGGAGACCACCAGGTTATTCATGTCCACGGGCTTGGAGTCGAGCGACTGGCGACGGGAAAAAGCCAGCAGACGGTGGGTCAGGCTCGCCGCCCGATTGGCGGACGTCACGCCGAGGTCGATCAGGCTGTCCAGATCCTCCGTGCGCCCGCGGGCCAGACGCCGGCGCAGCAACTCCAGGCTGCCGATGATGCCGGTCAGCATGTTGTTGAAGTCATGGGCGATGCCGCCGGTGAGTTGGCCGACCGCTTCCATTTTTTGCGACTGACGCAGCACCTCCTCGTTGTGCCGCAGCTGCGCGGTGCGCTCTTCGACCTGTTGCTCCAGGGTCTCGAGGGTGTTTTGCAGGCGCAGTTCACTCATGCTCAAGTCCACCAACCGATCCCTGGCTTCATACTGTCGCCTTCGACCGCGCAGGGCGGCCGTGACCATGCTGATCAAGGTTTCCGGGTGAAAGGGGCGTTCGAGGAACGTGACGTTACCCAGCAGCGGGCCAAAACGTGACGCCGGGTTATGTTCCGGGCCACCATGGTGAGTCAGCAACACGATCGGCAAATCCGACCAGGCCGGTTGCTGCTCGATCAGCCCCAGCAGCGGCTCAAGGTCGCTGCGCAACAAGGCTTCACTGGACATGAGCAACAGGCCGGCGCCTTGCTGCAGTTCGTGGCAAAGCCCCGGCAGGTCCTTGCTGACGACCCCGCCGAAGCCCGCCTCGTTGAGCAAGGTCAAGGCGATCTGGCTGTCACGCCCCAGGGGGGCAAGAATGATCGCACGCTCGCTCGTCGCTTCATTGACTGTCACGGTGTTTCATCCCTGAGCAGGGGATTGCTCGCGCCCAGGTAGGTCGGGACACCGCGCAGTACGCCCTGGAAGGTTTCCAGCGGTTCGCCGATGGTCATGCCGTTGGCGCTGATCTTGTATTCGCGGATGGTCGATTCATGGCTGCCGGTGCGTTTCTTGATGATCGAAATGGCTCGCCTTACCTTGCCCAGGGCTTCGAAGTAGCGCAACAGGATGACCGTATCGGCCAGGTAGGTGATGTCCACCGGGGCCTGCATGTCACCGACAAGGCCATGCTGGGCGACGGTCATGAAGGTCGCCGCGCCTTTGCGATTGAGGTACAGCAGCAGCTCGTGCATGTGCAGTACCAGGGCGTTTTCTTCCGGCATCGCCGCTTGATAGCCGTTGATACTGTCGATCACCACGGTCTTGATGTCGCCCTCATCGACGCAGCGACGCACCCGGTGTGAGAACTCGCCGGGGGACAGTTCAGCGGCGTCCACTTGCTCGATCAGCAAATTGCCGCTGTCTTGCAGCGCACTCAAGTCGATCCCGATGTTCTTCATGCGTGCGAACAGCAGGCCAAGCTCTTCATCGAAGATGAACAGTGCAGCTTTTTCGCCTCGGCTCACGGCCGCGGCGGCGAAAATCATCGAGATCAGCGACTTGCCCGTGCCGGCCGGGCCGAGGATCAGCGTGCTGGAGCCCGTCTCGATACCGCCGCCGAGCAGCGCGTCCATTTCGCGGATGCCGCTGGTCAACTGCTGTCGCAGGTAGTCGCCACGGTGTTCGGCGGCCACCAGGCGCGGGAACACGTGTACGCCGTTGCCCATGATGGTGAAATCATGAAAGCCGCCGCGGTATTTCTGGCCACGGTATTTCACCACACGAACGCGACGGCGTTCGGCGCCATAGTTGGGCGTCAGTTCCTCCAGGCGAATCACGCCGTGGGCCACGCTGTGCACGGTCTTGTCCAACGATTCGGTGGTCAGGTCGTCGAGCAGCAGCACCGTGGCTTCGTAGCGCACGAAATAATGCTTGATGGCGAGGATCTGCCGACGGTAGCGCAGCGAGCTTTGCGCCAGCAGGCGAATTTCGGACAGGCTGTCGAGCACCACGCGGGTCGGCCTGACGCGTTCGACCACTTCGAAAATCTGTTTCGTGGCCTCACCCAGTTCCAGGTCCGAGGAGTACAGCAGCGATTGCTGGTGCTCGGCCGTCAGCAGGCTTTCGGGGGGTGTCAGTTCGAAGATATGGACGTTATCGTCCAGCTCCCAGCCATGGGAGCGCGCACCCTGGCGCAATTCGCGTTCGGTTTCGGACAGGGTGATGTACAACGAGCGCTCACCGGCTTGGGCGCCGGCTAGCAAAAAGTGCAGGGCGACCGTGGTTTTGCCGGTCCCGGGTTCGCCCTCGAGCAAAAACACATGGCCGCGGGACAGTCCGCCATCGAGGATGTCATCAAGACCATCAATTCCTGTGGCGGCTTTTACGCTGGTCAACTCGTTGGATGTAGTCAAAAAATGCCCTCTCATGACTAGGGGAAACGAGGCAGCGCGCGTGAAGCGTTGCGGGCTGCCTGTTCACTGGACCCCGGGGCGTAATGAGCGTTCAACTTTTTGTTGGAGGGGGACGTTGGCCTGTAGGAGCCAGGCTTGCCGGCGAAGAACGGAAACGCGGTGCAACAGACAGGCCGTGGCGTCCGGTTCGCCGGCAAGCCTGGCTCCTACAGGCGAAGAACGATAACGCGATGCAACAGATACACCGTGGCGGCCGGTTCGCCTGTAGGAGCGTGGCTTGCCCGCGAAGAACGATAACGCCGTGCAACAGACACACCGATGCGCCTGGTTCGCCGGCAAGTCGGATCGCCGCCCGCTGGCTCCTACAGGCGAAACCTGTTTTACAGCCCTTGCTGCAACGCGGGATCGTCCGGATTCATTTGCTCAAGCTGCGCCAGCAATATCTGCACGTTCTGCAACTGTCCGCTTTCTTTCCAGTAATTGATCAGCAGCACCCTTGCCCGACGATCGTTCGGGTGACGCTGGACGATTTCCTGCAGCTGTTTCTGCGCCGCTTCCAGTTCCTGTTCGCCATGCAGCGTGGTGGCCAGGTCGTAGCGGTAGTCCTTGTTGTTCGGCTCAAGCTCCACGGCCTTGGACAAACCGAGCAGGGCGAACTCGCTTTGGCCGTGATGCAGCAACCAGAGCCCCAGCGCATGTTGCAGATAGGCCGAGTCGGGTTGGGCCTTGAGCTGTTTGGCCAACAGTTGGCGGGCGGCGTCGGCCTGGCCCTGTTTGTCCAGTACCTCGATCTGCATCACCAGCGCCGGCAACTTGCCAGGATCGAGGCGCAACGAGTGTTCGAGCGCCTCTTGCGCCTCTTTCAATTGGGCGTTGTGCAGGTACAGCCGCGCCAGTTGGTACTGGTTGTCGGCGCTTTCAGGCGCGTTTTTCAACACCTGCTGCCAGGCGTCGATGGCTTGCTCCAGCGGAGCGAAGTACAGGCCAAGATCATCAGGCGACAACCCCAGCAACGCATTGACGGCGGCCAGTCGCACGTTCTGCTCGCCGTCATCGAGCAACGGCCCCAGCAACAGGCTGCGCTGGCCGCTGGGCACCAGCGCGCTAATGCTTTTGATCGCCGCGATGCGGACCTCGGGCGCCTCATGTTGCAAGTCCGCATCCGCAAGCTTCAGCGCCACGGAGCTGGGATAGTTGGGCAGCTCGGCATGCAGCCAGACGCGTCGCTTGGGTGAAATATCCGGGCGGGCCAATTGCTGGTAGAGCACTCGCGCGGCCCCCGGTTGGCCGTTGCGGGCTGCCGTCAGCGCTTCGGTGTAACCGCGCTTGATTGCTTCGGGCACCACCGGGGTGCTGCTGCGCAGGAACATCCAGGCAAGGCCGATGGCAAACAGGACACAGAGGCTGATGAGCAGGTAGCGGCGGGACTGGGGCATGCAGGATCCGGAAGCTGGCAGGCTTTGGCAAAGCTGTCAGCTTCGGTCAGGTGGAGCCTTGAGTCAAACCCTGATGCGATACGCAAACCTGTCCAGACCCCGATGCTGTGACTACGCTTGCTGGAGTGGACTGGACGGGCGTACCCATGCAAGCGCTGCTGCAATACTTCAAGGCGATGCTCAACCCCGGGCGCGGGGTGCTGCTGTTCGCCTTGAGAACCATCGCGGCCGGGCTGTTGACCCTGTACCTGGCGTTCGTATTCGACCTTGAACAACCCAAGTGGTCGATCATGGCCGTGGTCATCATCAGTCAACCCTTGGCCGGCATGGTGCTGGCCCGCAGTTTCGGCCAGGTCATCGGCACCACCCTGGGGGCGGCGGTGGCCGTGCTGATCATGGCGATTTTCCCCCAGGCGCCGCTGCCTTTCATCATGACCTTGTCCCTGTGGCTGGCGCTGTGCACCGCCGGTGGCACCTTGTTGCGCTATACCAGTTCCCAGGCCTTTGTCCTCAGTGGCTACACGGCCGTGGTCGTGGGATTGCTGGCGGTGCCCGATCAGGACGGTACCTTCCTGCTGGCCGTGACCCGCGTGACCGAGACGCTGCTGGCGGTGGCTTGCGTCTGCGTGGTCAGCTTGCTCACCGCGCGCCCCGAGGCCGTGGCCAAGGAGTATTTCGACCGGATCGACCAGGTGATCAAGCTGCTGGCGACCCATGCCGGCGCCGTTATTCGCACCGAGGAAAGCGAGGCCGACTTCCACCGTCGGCAAATGCAGTTGCTGGGGCAGATCAGTGCGCTGGAGGGAGTGCGCCGGCACCTGTATTACGACGCGCCGCGTTTGCGCAGCGCCGACGACCTGGTGCAGTTGCTCGGCAACCAGCTGGTGCTGCTGACGGCAAGGCTCACCGCCTTGCGCCATCAGCGCGAATTGTTGCTCGAACGCTGGGAAGGCGAGATACCCGGGGAAATACGGCAGTTGCTCGACGATGAACTGGTCATTCTCGATGAACTGGCCCGGCAGGGGCGCGCGATGCCCGGCGAGCAGCGGCGCCAGTTTGCTGCGTTGCAACAGCGTTTCGATGCACTGGCGTACCGCTCGGAGCAGTTGGTCGAACCCTTCAAGGCCACCTTGCGCTCGCTGTCATGGTCGTTGCGTTGGGAACAGGCGCGCATGCTGCAGCAGCTTGAAACGATTCTGGAATTGAGCGATGTGATCCAGAGCGGGCGCAAGGCCAGTAGCGTTTATCGCGGCCAGGCCAACCCTTTGCACCTGGATTTCACCCTGGCGACGATGAATGCCATCCGCGCTTACTGTGCACTGATGGTGGCCGGGCTGATCTGGATCGAAACCGGATGGGACGGCGCCCGGGGCGGGATGGTCGTGGTGGGGATTCTTTGCTCGCTGATGGCGACGTTTCCCCGGCCTCTGCTGGCTGCCCAGAGCTATGCCCGGGGGCTGGCGCTGGCGCTGGTGCTGTCGTCGCTGCTGCAGTTCGCGCTGGTGCCGATGATCAGCAGTTTCGAGCTTTTGGCGCTGCTGCTGGCGCCCATGCTATATGCCGTCGCGGTGGGGTTGGCCAGTCCGGCCACGACGGGCACGGGGATTGGCCTGGGGCTGATGACGTGCCTGTTGTTGGGCCCGCAAAATACCGGCATCGGGCAAAACAGCGCCATCCAGTGGTTCGAGTTTGCCGGCGCTTATGTGTGCGCTGCGACACTGGCGTTGAGTGTCTATGCACTGATCTTTCCCTTCAGGCCAGTGCTGCGGATTCGACGGTTGTTCAAGGAGAACTGCGAGCAGGTCTACGCCTTGCTGAAAACCCCGGCCACCGATGAAAACCAGTTTGCCTTCGAGAGCCGCATGGTCGACCGCCTGACCATGATGCTGGGACTGTTGCCCGCCATCCAGGACAAGCCAGCGCGTGACCTGTTCGATGTCAGCCTGGGGTGCATGGCGCTGGGCATCGCCTTGAACCAGCTGCGGCAACAGGGGCAGGACAACACATTGCTTAGCCCGCAGTTGCAAAGTCGATTGTTCGCCACGGTGCGCGAAACCGGCAGGCTGATCGCCGGCCGTCCCGACATTCACGTGGACAGGGTGCTCGACAGCCTGCACGCCTTGGGTGATGAACTGGACGCGCTGCATTCGAGCGTTCATGAACGCCTCTGGTCAGTGTTTCGCATGCGCGTGGCGCTGTTGATCGTGGTGTCGTTCCTGGAACGCCACCGTGGCCACTTCGAACCCGCCACCTTGCAAGGAGTACCCGAGCTTGCCCATTGATCTGGAAATAGGCGGCGTCTACCTGCCGCCGATCGCCCAGGCGTTGCTGCTGGGGGTGCCGGTTTTCCTGGTGCTGGACTGGATTCTGCGGCGCCTGGGCGTTTTGCAGTTCGTCTGGCATGAAGCCTTGTTCGAAGGCGCCCTGTACGTCTGCGTGTGCGCGACGTTGATCCTGGTGATGGGAGCCTGATGCCGTGAAGAAGATCCTTGCCCATCTCACTACGGTGGCGGTGGTGGTGCTGGCTTTCGTGCTCGGCTGGTTTGCCTGGGAGCACTACACCCGCGCACCCTGGACCCGGGACGCACGGGTGCGTGCCGACGTGGTGACCTTGTCCGCCGATGTCGCGGGACGCATCGTCAGCCTCGGCGTGCAGGATAACCAGCATGTGGAGAAGGGCCGGTTGCTGCTGGAAATCGATCCCTCACGCTACGCCCTGGCGGTGGAGCACGCCAAACGTTCGGTGGAAGTGGCGAAGGCCTCACTGGGGCAGTCCGAAGCAACCATCGTTGCCAGCCAGGCGTTGCTGCGCCAGCGCCAGAGCGAGGAGCGGCGCCGGCGCACCCTCAAGGAGCGCTCGGCGATCTCCGGTGAAGAGTGGGAAAAATCCAGCACCGATGTCTCTGTGGCCCAGGCCGACTTGCTGCGCAACCAGGCGAACCTGGGGTTTGCCCAGGCCAACGTGCAACTGGCGATCGCCGCACTGGCCGAGGCCGAGCACGACCTTGAGCGCACCCGGGTCGAATCGCCGGTCAGCGGCTACGTCACCAACCTGCTGACCCGCCAGGGCGACTACGCGACCGCAGGCGGTGCGCTGGTGGCGTTGGTGGACAGCGATTCGTTTTACGTCAGCGGCTATTTCGAGGAAACCAAACTGCCGAGGATCGGGGAGGGTGACCGGGTCGACATCGAGTTGATGAGTGGCGAACGATTTGGCGGCACGGTGCAAAGCATTGCCTTCGCCATTGCCGACCGGGAAAACCTGCCCGGCGGGCGTTTGCTGGCCAACATCAACCCCAGCTACACCTGGGTCAAGCTGGCGCAGCGGGTGCCGGTGCGGATACGGATCGACGCGGACTATGCCGGCAAAGACAAGCTGCGGGCGGGCACAACGGCCACCGTGACCGTCCGGGAAAACCGCTAAACCTTTGTAGGAGTGAGCCTGCTCGCGATAGCGGTGAGTCCGTCACCATCATTGTTGAACAGGGGAAGGAGGTGTTTTTTAGAGCAAAAAAAGCCCCGCGACCGAATGGGGCGCGGGGCAAAAAATTGGTTGGTTGCGGCCAACCAAAGGAGCTCTGTAGAAACGCTTATTTGCTGGCGACCGTCTCCGGTTGCCAGCCGCCACCGAGGGCCTTGTAGATCGCGACGATGCCGCGATACAGGTCGACTTCGGCCTGGGCCTGGGTGTCTTCTGCCGCCAGGCGCTCACGCTGGGCATCGAGCAGCACGAGGAAGTCGGCGGTGCCTTCGCGGTAGCGGATCTCGGCGAGGTTGGCAGCGGAGCGGCTCGATTCGCTCTGGCGAATCAGCGAAATCAGCCGTTGCTGGCGTTTGCCGTAGTCGCTGAAGGCGTTTTCCGATTCTTCCAGGGCCAGCAACACCTGCTGCTCGTAGGTCGCCAGGGCGCCTTCAGCATCGGCGTCGGCACCGCGTATGCGGGCTTTTACACTGCCCAGGTCAAACGCCGCCCAGGTGATGCTCGGGCCCAGTGCCCAGGCGTTGGCCGCCGAGGAACCGATCTGCGAGCCACGCCCGGCGGTCCAGCCGAGGAAGCCGCTGAGGCTGACACGCGGGAACAGGTCGGCCTTGGCCACGCCGATACGCGCCGTGGCCGATGCCAGCTTGCGCTCGGCGCTGAGGATGTCCGGACGGCGTTGCAGCAGCTCGGCGGGATCACCAATCGGCAAGGCCTTGGCAATCGCCGGCAAGTCTTTGGGGCTCAGATCCACGGCCAACTTGTCCGGGCGCTGGCCCAGCAGGGTGGCAATGCGGTTTTTTTGCCGCACCTGTTCGGCCTGCAATTGCGGCACGCTGGCTTCCACCGAAGCCAGGCGCGCATCGGCACGTTCCACATCGAGCTGATCGCCGACACCGGCATCACGCAGGCTTATGGTGATCTTGCGCGACTCTTGCTGGTTGTTCAGGTTGGCCAGGGCGATCTTTTCCCGCAGTTGTGCGCCGCGCAGTTGACCGTAGGCGTCCACCAGTTCGGCAATCATGGTCACTTGCAGCTGGTACAGATCAGCCTCAAGTGCCTGTTGCTCGGCATTCGCCGATTCCAGGTTGCGCTGGATGCGGCCAAACAGGTCGATCTCCCAGGCCATGTCCAGCCCCAGGTCGTAGCGCTCGCTATTGACCCGGTCGGTGGTCTCGCCAGGAATCTGCCCTTTGCCAAGGTCACTGCTGACCCGGCTGGTGACGGTTGGCATGGCGTCATTGCTGACGTCATCGCGGATCGCCCGGGCAGCCTTCCATCGAGCAAAGGCGACGCGCAGATCACGGTTGCCTTTGAGGGATTCGGTCACCAACTGGTTGAGGGTCGGGTCTTCGAACTGCTGCCACCAGATGCCTTCGAAACGCGAGCGATCGAAGTTCTTCTGGCCGGCTGCGCCCTGCGTGGCCGTGGTGATGTTGGCCGGTTCAAGGGCTTGGGTCTTGTAGTCCGGGCCGACGGCACAGGCGCTCAGCGCCAGTACCAGCAGGCTCGGCAGGAAAGCTTTCAAACTCATCAATGCGACTCCAGCTTCAGGGCACGGGCGGCTTTGCGCGCTTGACCACGCTCGACAAAGTTGCGAATCAATACGTAGAACACCGGCGTCAACAACAGACCGAAGAAGGTCACCCCGAGCATCCCGGAGAACACCGCCACACCCATGGCGTGACGCATCTCGGCCCCGGCACCGCTGGAGAACACCAGGGGCACCACACCCATGATGAACGCAAAGGAAGTCATCAGGATCGGCCGCAGACGCAGACGGCAAGCCTCCAGTACCGCAGCCAGCGGGTTCATGCCTTCGAGCTGTTTGTCCTTGGCAAACTCGACGATCAGGATCGCGTTCTTACAGGCCAGCCCCACCAGTACGATCAAGCCGATCTGGGTGAAGATGTTGTTGTCGCCTCCCGAAGCAATCACACCGGTAATGGCCGACAGCAGGGTCATCGGTACGATCAGGATCACCGCCAGTGGCAGGCTCCAGCTTTCGTACTGTGCCGCCAGCACCAGGAACGCCAGCAGTACGCAGAGCGGGAACACGAACAGCGCGGTGTTGCCGGACAGGATCTGCTGGTAGGTCAGGTCGGTCCATTCGTAGGTCATGCCGTTGGGCAGTTCTTCCTTGAGCAGTTTCTCGATGGCTTTTTCCGCCTGGCCGGAGCTGTAGCCCGGGGCTGCGGCACCGTTGATTTCAGCGGTGATGAAGCCGTTGTAGTGCATCACGCGGTCCGGCCCCGAGGTGTCACTGACCTTGATGAAGGTTGCCAGCGGGATCATCTCGCCCTTGTTGTTACGCACCTTGAGCTGGCCGATCTGGTCGGACTCGAGACGGAACTGCTGCTCGGCCTGGACGTTGACCTGATAAGTGCGACCGAAGCGGTTGAAGTCGTTGGCATACAACGAACCCAGGTAAATCTGCAGGGTGTCGAAGATGTCGCTGACAGCCACGCCGTGGGTCTTGGCTTTTTCCCGGTCGATGGCGGCATCGACCTGGGGCACGTTCACCGTGTAGCTGGTGAACAACCCGGCCAGTTCCGGCACGTTGTGGCTCTTGGCGATGACGTTCATGGTTTCCTTGTACAGCTCTTCGTAGCCCAGGTTGCCCCGGTCCTCGATCTGCAGGCGGAAACCGCCGATGGTGCCCAGGCCTTGTACCGGTGGCGGCGGGAAGATCGCCATGTAGGCTTCCTGGATCCCGGCGAACTGGCCGTTCAAGGCACCGGCAATCGCACCGGCGGACATGCTCGGGTCTTTACGTTCGTCGAACGGCTTGAGGGTCACGAACACGATGCCGGCGTTCGGGCTGTTGGTGAAACCGTTGATCGACAGGCCAGGGAAGGCCACCGCACTTTCCACCCCAGGCTGTTTCAGGGCCAGGTCGGACATGCGCTTGATCACGTCTTCGGTGCGGTCCAGGCTCGCCGCATCCGGCAATTGCGCGAACGCCACCAGGTACTGCTTGTCCTGGCCGGGTACGAAGCCGGTCGGGGTGCTGGAGAAACCGAAGAACGTCAGCACCATCAGGCCGGCGTACAGCAGCAGGGCGATGCCGCTTGAGCGGATCACGCGGGCAACGGTGCCGACATAACCATGGCTGGCTTTTTCAAAGAAGCGGTTGAACGGACGGAACAACCAGCCACCGAACATCTTGTCCAGGACCTTGGAGAAACGGTCTTTCGGCGCGTCATGGCCTTTGAGCAACACAGCGGCCAGGGCTGGCGACAGGGTCAGGGAGTTGAAGGCCGAGATCACCGTCGAAATCGCAATGGTCAGGGCGAACTGCTTGTAGAACTGCCCGGTCAACCCGGAGATGAACGCTGCCGGAACGAACACCGCGCACAGCACCAGCGCCGTGGCAATGATGGGCCCGGTCACTTCACGCATGGCGCGCTTGGTGGCTTCGACCGGAGTCAGCCCGAGCTCGATATTGCGTTCGACGTTCTCCACCACCACGATCGCATCGTCCACCACGATACCGATCGCCAGTACCAGGCCAAACAGCGACAGGGCGTTCAACGAGAAACCGAACAGATGCATCACGGCAAAGGTACCGATCAGCGATACCGGCACCGCCACCAATGGAATGATCGAGGCGCGCCAGGTCTGCAGGAACAGGATCACGACCAGGACAACCAGGATCAGCGCTTCAAACAGGGTGTGAACCACCGCCTCGATGGAGCCGCGCACGAAGATCGTCGGGTCGTAGACGATGCTGAAGTCCATGCCCTCGGGGAAGCTCTTCTTCAGCTCGGCCATTTTCGCCCGAACTTCGTTGGAGATCTCGATCGCGTTGGAGCCCGGGCGCTGGAAGATCGGGATCGCCACCGCTGGCTGGTTGTTGAGCAAGGAACGCAAGGCGTACTGGCTGGAACCCAGTTCAACCCGAGCGATGTCTTTCAGGCGGGTGATTTCACCGTCGTCGCCAGAGCGAATGATGATGTTCTCGAACTCTTCCTCACTGACCAGGCGGCCCTGAGTGTTCACCGACAACTGGAAGCTTTGCGCATTCGGCGCAGGTGGCGCGCCCAGTGCACCGGCAGCCACCTGGCGGTTCTGTTCACGGATGGCGGTGACCACATCGGTGGCGGTCAGGTTGCGCGAAGCGGTCTTGTTGGGATCGAGCCACACGCGCAGCGAATAGTCGCCCATGCCGAACAGCTGCACATCACCGACACCGCCCAGGCGCGCCAACTCATCCTTGATATTGAGGATCGCGTAGTTGGACAGGTACAGCATGTCGTAGCGTTTGTCCGGCGAGGTCAAGTGCACGACCATCGTCAGGTCGGGCGACGCCTTGTCCACGGTGATGCCGATGCGCGTCACTTCCTCGGGAAGCTTCGGTTCGGTGCGGGTCACGCGGTTCTGTACCTGCACCTGGGCGTTGTCCAGGTCGGTACCCAGGGCGAAGGTGATGGTCAGGGTGATCTTGCCGTCGGCCGTCGACTGCGAGGACATGTACAGCATGTTCTCGACGCCGGTGATCGCTTGCTCCAGGGGAGCAGCCACGGTTTCACCGATGACTTTCGGGTTGGCACCCGGGAAGTTGGCGCGCACCACCACGGTCGGCGGCACCACTTCCGGGTATTCGCTGATCGGCAGCTGGAACAGCGAGATGGCGCCGGCGATCAGGATCAGCAGCGACAGCACCGCAGCGAAGATCGGCCGTGAAATGAAGAACTGGGAAAAATTCATCGGAGTCGTTATCCCTTAACCGCGTGGGGTCGCGGCAGCCAGTTTCACAACGGTGCCCGGCGCGACCTTGGCAGGCGCGACTTGGGGCAGGTTGCTGGCTTCCAGCGCTTGTCGTTGTTGGGCCAGGGCCGCGAGGGTTTGCTCGGTGGCCATCGGGATCACTTCCGGGGTGACCGGTGAGCCTGGGCGTACCCGTTGCAAGCCCTTGACGATGATGGTGTCGCCCGAGTTCAGGCCGTTACGCACGATGCGCAAACCTTCGATTTTCGGGCCCAGCTCCACGGCGCGATAAGCCGTGTTGTTGTCGGCGTCCATCACCAGCACGAACTTCTTGCCCAGATCGGTACCCACCGCCTCATCGTTGATCAACATGGCGTTGTAGGTGCCGCTGCCCACCAGTTTCAGGCGAGCATAAAGGCCGGGGGTATAGCTGCCGTCGCTGTTGTCGAACACGGCGCGACCGCGGATGGTGCCGGTTTTCGGGTTGACCTGGTTGTCGACGAAGTTCATCACGCCCTGGTGCGGGTTGCCGTCTTCGTTGGACAGGCCCATGTACACCGGGGTGGTGGCGCCGCGTTTACCCTGGCGGGCGAGCTGGGTGTACTTGAGGAACACGCGCTCGTCGGCATCGAAGTAGGCATAGACCTTGTCGGTGGACACCAGGCTGGTCAGTGGGGTGGTATCGGCCGTCACCAAATTGCCGGCGGTGATTTGTGCACGGCTGACGCGGCCGCTGATAGGGGCGGTAACGCGGGTGAAGCTCAGGTTCAATTTCGCCAGGTCGAGCTGCGCTTGCAGGGCGCCGACGGCGGCGCGAGCCTCTTGGGCAGCGCTGGTGCGCGAATCGGCCAGCTCGGCGGAAATCGCATTGCTGGTGCGCAGGCGTTCGCCGCGCTGGGCTTCGTTTTCGCTGCGGGTGGCGTTGGCGCGGGCCTGGGCCACCAAGGCTTCGAGGCGACGGACCTCGGCCTGGAACGGACGCGGGTCGATCTGGAACAGCAGGTCGCCTTTCTTGACCAGGGCGCCTTCGGTGAAGGTCACTTCATCGATCTGGCCCGAGACCCGTGGACGAACCTCTACGGTTTCCGGCGCTTCAAGGCGCCCGGTGAATTCGTCCCACTCGTTGACCGGCTGCTCCAGCACCTTGGCCACGCTGACCTTGGCTGCGGACGGGGTAGCGGCAGTCTCTGGCGTCTTGCCGCAAGCGCTCATCACCACTACGGCCAACACGGCCAACGGCAAGCGCAAATGTTTGAGTGACTGTTCCATGGATGCATCCGCCAATGTATTAAGATTGGCGAATGATGCGCGGCAGGGTGGTATCGAACGAATCGAATGAGGCGAAGGTAACTATCATTCGGAATGATAGGAGAGGCCGGGTAGCTCTCTAGCCTGCGCCTTTGCCAAGGTCTCGATCAATGGGGTTGATGGAAACTCTGTGTTTCCATGAAGGTAAAGATCAGGCTTGAAACCGAGTCGCGGCCTTCGCGAGCAAGCCTCGCTCCTACAGATATTGCACAACTTTGTAGGAGCGAGGCTTGCCCGCGAAGAGGCCATCAGCCTCAACACACAATCAGGCCAGACTATCCGGATCCCCAAAAAACATCTGGATCCGCGACCGCAACCAACGCTCCCCCGGATCATTATCCTGGGACCCACGCCACGCCATGTGCAATTCAAAGCTGCGCACCGGCAGCGGTGGATCCTCGGCCCGCACACCGCCGGCTGCCGTCAATGCATCGGCCGTATAGTCAGGCACGGTGGCGACGATATCAGTACCACTCAACAACGAGCTCAACCCGTTGAACTGCGGCACCGCCAGCACCACATGACGTTTGCGCCCGAGCTTTTCCAGTTCTTCATCTATGAAACCGCTCAGGTCACCGGCGAACGACACCAGCGCATGGGGGCGTGCGCAGAAGTCATCCAGGCTCAAGGGCCCGGGCACGGTGTCGGCGCGCAACAGTTTTGGCGAGCTGCGGCGCAGCACTTTGCGCTTGGCATTGGCGGGCAGGTCGGTGGTGTAGCTGACACCGATAGATATTTCGCCGGAGGCCAGCAAACCGGGCATCAGGATGTAGTTGACGCGCCGCACCACCAGCACGATGCCTGGCGATTCGGCGCGCAGGCGTTTGAGCAGCATGGGCAGCAGGGCGAATTCGACGTCGTCCGACAGTCCGATGCGAAACACTGCGGTGCTGGTGGCAGGGTCGAATTCGGCCGCACGGCTGACGGCGGTGGAAATCGAATCCAGCGCCGGAGAGAGCAGGGCGAAGATCTCGACCGCCCGCGCGGACGGTTCCATGCTGCGGCCGGTGCGCACGAACAACGGGTCGTCGAACAGCCCGCGCAAGCGCGAGAGCGCCGCGCTGATGGCCGGCTGGCCGAGGAACAGCTTTTCCGCGGCGCGGGTCACGCTGCGTTCGTGCATCAGGGTTTCGAACACGATCAACAGGTTCAGGTCGACACGACGCAGGTCATTACGATTCATCTTGAGTCCTGGCAGAGTCAGCAAACTTGACGTGAGCGGCCATATGAGAACAATGGCCAGCAGGAATATTAAGGGGAAAGGCTGGTACTCTGCACCGAGTAATTCAATTTTCCCACACCAGCTGCTCCGGTTTCTTACGACATTTGATGATGTTGCTGCAGCTGCGGAATCAATGACAGGCATGTCGACTATTAATAGCCACTGATAGTGTTGGGTCAAAACCCCAGCTAGAGTTCAAGGCATTAGAGGTTCAATTGGCGAGGTTTGCGATGTCCCGCACGATCCGTTTTCACAAGTTTGGTCCAGCCGAGGTGCTCAAATGCGAAGAGCATGCGGCGGCTCTGCCTGCTCCGGGCGAAGTGCAGGTGCGCGTCGAAGCCATTGGCATCAGCTGGTACGACACACTCTGGCGCCAGAACCTGGCGTCGTCCCACGCTCGCCTGCCTGCCGGTATTGGCCAGGAAATGGCCGGTATCGTCACGGCTGTCGGTGAGGGTGTCGATGACCTGGCGGTCGGTGACAAGGTCGCCAGCTTCCCGGCCCAAAGCCCGAACGACTATCCGGTCTACGGCGAGCTGATCGTACTGCCGCGCTCGTCGGTATCCCGCTACCCGGACGTGCTCAGCCCGATCGAAGCCAGCGTGCATTACACGCCACTGTTGATTGCCTATTTTGGCTACGTCGACCTGGCGCGGGTCAAACCCGGGCAATTTGCCCTGGTCACCGACGCCAGCCACTGCGCCGGCCCTTCCTTCGTACAACTGGGCAAGGCCTTGGGCGTACGAGTGATCGCCGCGACAAAATCCGCGGAAGAGCGTGAATATCTGCTGTCCCTGGGTGCCGAGAAAGTCATCGTCACCGAGGAAGAAGACCTGTTGATGCGGATCAACAAGATCACCGACAACCGCGGTGTGGATGTGGTGTTCGATGGTTTGGGTGGCCCGCAGATGTCGTTGCTCGGCGATGTCCTGGCACCGCGCGGCAGCCTGGTGCTGTATGGCCTGCAGGGCGGCAACCAGACGCCATTCCCGGCGTGTGCGGCGTTCCAGAAGAACATTCAGTTCTTCGTGCACTGCATCGGTAACTTCACCGGCAAACCAGAGCTGGGCATCATCCAGGACCAGGTAGCGCTGCAACGTGCCTTGCGCGACATCAACCAGCTGACCGCCGATCGCGTGCTGCTGCCGCTCAAGACCCGGGTCTTCCCGTTCACCGAATTCGTCGAAGCGCACCGCTACATGGACGAATGCCCATGCCGCGAAAGGGTTGCCCTGCAAGTCGAACCTGCTTGATCCCCCCCAAAGAGTCCGTGCCTGCACGGACTCTTGTGTTTTTAGCCCTTTGCCCCCCCGACATGAGACGTCCCACCAGCCTGAAGGTGGGTCGGTTCAGCAACTGAACCGGTTTTTGCTCTCGATCTGTAGCTTCTAATCAACATCCAAGTACTGATAATTGCATGATTACTTTCATCTCAAGGAATGAGTCATGGCCAGGTATCTAGCCGATACTTTTCAATGGGCGTCGTTAACGCAAGTTCGACAACTAGTGATTTTTGGCGTGGTCGCCACATTATTACGAGAAGCTACCTTCCTCATTTTTTGTATTAAACGTCTGTGGGACGCTGTAGGGCATTTCCTAGGATGCCGAAGGCAATCGCAACAAGCCCCCGCCAAGCTACTGCGCGTCAGCCCTTGCGGGCCTGCCGCACCTGCAGTGGTCAATTATTTCAAATGATGACAAAAAACTTTATTGTTAGCATTTGGTAATAAAGTTCAGTAATTAATCTTCCTTCGGGCATTCCTTGCGCTTTGCGTGAAGTTGTTTGCGTTGTATCGGACTTTTGAATATCAGGTAAATAGAAATGACCCATATCCATGACCAGGCGATGAACTATGTCTATCAACAAGTGCTGCAACGCTTGTTGAGTTTTTTTTCACGCGCCGAGCGCACGGCATTGCAGTTGTTGATCCAGCGCCTGGCTGTCGCTGCCGGAGGGATGGAACGGATTGGTGACTACAAGGTATTGGCGGTCCAGTGCGGATCGCGTGACAGTTGCTACACCCTGGCACTGCTGCGGGCCGCACAGTTGACGATTGCCACCCGGGCGCCCACGACGTTCAAGTTGCGGGTGGCGACCCAGCGGCTCAATGGCATGAGCCAGCTCGCGCTGGACAACATCCATCGCAGCTACAACGCCTTGTTCGTCTATGACGATCCGCGGGTCGAAGTGCTGATGGTTGATAACAGGGAGGTGCTGGCGTTCGATCACCGGGCACCGGTATCCCGCGGCGGACGTGAATCCAGCCGGACGAACCTGCTGATGATGGGCCATCGTCGCGTCGTGGACGGATCGCTGGACCTGTGGGACGACGTTTACCTGGCCACAGGCGAGTTCCATGGACAAATCGCCCGCTGGCTCAATGGCGTCGATGCTCTGGTCAGTGGCGACTCACCGCGCCAGCAGAAGCGGTTCATCGAAGGGCTCAAGCGCGCGGCCGCCAAGGCTGGCCTCGAGACATCGAACCGTCAGGAGGCGGATTACGGTGGGTTGTTCCCGTTACTCGATGAGTTTGGCAGCGACTGTTATCAGGCGTTCTATGAGGACTACGGCCAGCAGGCCTGGCGTCCGGCAGAACAGTTTGAAGCCTGTCGTCGCACGACCTACATCGATATCCACGACGTGCTGGTCAGCCACCTTGAAGAGCGCTGGCCGCTACTGACCGAGTTTCTCGGCTTCCAGGCCGATGAACTGGCGGCTCATCTTGGCGAAAATCAATACGTCAGCGTGCCAGTCTCGGCGCACCTGCGGGGTTTGCAATCCTGCTTCGTCCAGGGCAGCACCTATTTGGCAGGTGTTACGCAGTACCTGCAGCGCGCCCTGGTGATGATGCGCCGTAATCAGCTATCGGAACGCTTGTGCGAGCGCGCTGACGAGGCGTATGGCAACCCACACAAACTGGCCGCCCAGCGCGCACTGATCGCCGAAGAGGCTCAACAGGGCTTTGGCCTGAATGAGGCGCAATGGGTGTGTCTGCTGTCTGCACCTTTTGTAGGGCAGGGGGCGACACTGGAGCGCTTCCTGCGCCAATGTCATCCGGGCATGCTCGTGGCCCTGCCCGAGTTGCATCGGGCCATGCAGGGGCATCCGGTTGCGGAGCAGGTCCTGCAGTGGATGGTCGATGTCAGCGGTTTGCCTGTCAGCCTGATCGGCAAGCTGTATCGCATGGAACCGGTGGTGCAGGAGGGCAAGTCGATGAGCCCGCCCGACAGCCCTGCCTCGGAGTCCGTGCAAGCTGGCGAACAGGCGTCAGTGACCGGTGAATGGTCGGCAGGACGTTGAACGTGCGCATGTTGCCGGTCTTTTCAAATGTTCACGACAGCCACCGCCACGCAAGCGGTCCGCTGCCATGAAAGGACAACGTGAAACCGATTTTGCCTATCAGGCGGTCTACCGCTACTTGACCAGCCTGATCAGCGAGCCCGTGAGCGACAGCCGTGTACGCCTGCCATCCTTGCGTGAACTGGCCGAGCGCTTGAACGTGTCGATCTCGACCATCCAGTACGCCTACGCGCTACTGGAAAAGGAGGGACGGGTTTATTCGGTGGCCAAGTCCGGTTACTACGCGTTGCCGGTGGCCCCCAACAGCACGCTCTACGATGGCAGTGACTTGCTCGAGAGTGTGTATGTCAACGCCCGTCTTCCCGCCATGCTGGTCCTCAGCGCGGATGAGCCAGCGTTGCTGCAACCGCTCGACAGCCCACTGTTGCTGCTGGAACGGGAGCTGCTGCGCCAATACCCGCGCCAGCCACAGCCGTCTGCGCAGCCCTGTGGCGAACTTGAACTGCGTACCGCATTGGCGGCGCGTTATACCAGCTCGCCGGTACGCTGCTGGCATGCCGATGATGTCTACATCGGCGCCGATCTTCGTGGTGTGCTGGAAATCCTGATCGTCGTGCTGGGTCTCAAGGATGCCGCAGTGGTCGTCGAGTCGCCCTGTGACTGGGCGATACTGCGCCTGTTTCAGGCGGCCGGGGTGAAGGTGATCGAATGGCCGTTGCTGGGTGACGGTTGCCTGGACTGCAAGCGCCTCGGGGACCTGCTGGAAGCGCAGCCGGTGCGCTTGGTGATGGTGTCGTCCGGGTTGAACATGCCCCGGGGCAGCAAGGCGTCCGATGACAACCGGCAGGCGATCGCGCACTTGCTGGAACGACATGGCAGTTGGGTGCTGGAAAACGATTGTTATGGCGAACTCGGGTTCGAGCTCGATCAGCGGCGATTTCGCGACCTGTTGGCCCCGGAGCGCCTGATGGTGTTTTCCACGTTCGAGAAGATCATCGGCCCGGAGGCCCCTTATGGTTATCTGCTCTCTCGCCACATGAGCAGCGAGCTGCAACGGCAGTTTCTGTTGCGTTCCTTTCGCCTGTCGCCGATTCGCCAGAAAGCCATTGCCCGCTTGTACAGCAACGGACGCATCGATCAGCACCTGCAGGTACTGCGCCGGCGCCTCAAGGACGGCAAGGAGCAAATGACCCGGCTTCTGCAGGAACGCCTGGGCGACGCCTTGCAGTTCGTCGAGCCCCAGGGCGGGGCGACGATCTGGCTGCGCTCGTTGCGCCGGGTCGATATGAGCCGGGTGTTCCAGCGGTTGCTCAGGCAACAGGTGGTCGTCGCGCCCGGCGAGCTGTTCAGCCTGCAAGGCCTGCATGGGCAACACTTGCGCTTGAGCCATGGCTTTGGCAATGATCAGGAACTGAGCGCCGCGCTGGGCTTGCTGGGGGACGCCTTGCGTCTGGAAGCTATCGATTGAGCCTTTGCAAAATGACATCAATGGATCGATTACATCGCGCTAAGGTCAAACTGCCAGTAAACTCCGCTCCTACTCCTGAACTCTATTCCAGAGGTATTGCATGACACTCAGTCCTTTTGCGGGCAAGCCTGCACCGGCAGAATTGTTGGTAGACATCCCGCGACTGGTCACGGCCTATTACACCGGCCAGCCCGACGCCGCCATTTCGACCCAGCGGGTGGCCTTCGGCACGTCCGGGCACCGAGGCAGCTCGTTCGACTTGAGTTTCAATGAATGGCACGTCCTGGCGATCAGCCAGGCCATCTGCCTGTATCGCCAGGCCCAGGGCATCGATGGCCCTTTGTTCGTCGGCATCGATACCCACGCGTTGTCCACGCCGGCCGGCGCCAGCGCCCTGGAAGTGCTGGCCGCCAATGGCGTGACGGTGATGATCGCCGAAGCGGACGAATACACGCCGACACCCGCCGTTTCCCATGCAATCCTGTGCTACAACCGCGGTCGTACCTCGGGCCTGGCGGATGGCATCGTCATCACCCCGTCCCACAACCCGCCACAAAGCGGGGGCTACAAGTACAACCCGACCAATGGCGGCCCGGCCGATACCCACATCACCAAGTGGATCGAAGCCAAGGCCAACGAACTGCTGGCGAACAAGCTCGCCGGGGTCAAGCGCATCAGCTACGAGCAGGCGCTGAAGGCCAGCACCACCCATCGTCACGATTACCTCAACACCTATGTCGCCGACCTCATCAATGTGATCGACTTCGACGCCATTCGTGATGCCAAGCTGCGCCTGGGTGTCGACCCGCTGGGTGGCGCAGGCGTGCGCTACTGGTCGGCGATTGCCGAGCACTACCGTCTCGACCTGGACGTGGTAAACAAGCAGGTAGACTCGACCTTCCGCTTCATGACAGTCGACTGGGACGGCCAGATCCGCATGGACCCATCGTCCAGCCACGCGATGCAGGGGCTGATCGGCCTGAAGGAGCGCTTCGACGTGGCCTTCGCCTGCGACCCGGATCATGACCGTCATGGCATCGTCACCCCCTCTGGCGGCCTGCTGGCGCCGAACAACTACCTGGCCGTGTCGATCGATTATCTGTTCCAGAACCGTCCGCACTGGCGAGCCGATGCCGCCGTGGGTAAGACCGTGGTCAGCAGCGGCTTGATCGATCGCGTGGCCAAGCGCCTGGGGCGCCGCCTGTATGAAGTGCCGGTCGGCTTCAAGTGGTTTGCCGATGGCCTGTTCGACGGCTCCCTGGGCTTTGGTGGCGAAGAAAGTGCGGGTGCCTCGTTCCTGCGCAAGGACGGCAGTGTCTGGTGCACGGACAAGGACGGGCTGATCCCGGCCTTGCTGGCAGCTGAAATGACCGCACGCACCGGTCGTGATCCAAGCCAGGCCTACCGGGCCCTGACCGATGAACTGGGCGAGCCGTTCTCGGTGCGGGTGGATGCCAAGGCCAACCCGGAACAAAAGGCCCTGTTGAGCAAGTTGTCGCCGGATCAGGTCACCTCGACCGAATTGGCGGGTGAACCGATCCAGAGCATCCTCAGCCATGCACCGGGTAACGACCAGGCCATTGGCGGTCTGAAAGTCATGACCGAAAATGGCTGGTTCGCGGCGCGCCCGTCGGGCACCGAGGATATCTACAAGATCTATGCGGAAAGCTTTGTCGGCGACGACCACCTCAAGCAGTTGGTGGCTGAGGCGCAGACCCTTGTGGATGGTGCTATTTCCGCGAAATGATTGACGGCCCTTTCGCGGGTGTCACGTGTCTGTAGGAGCGAGCGGGCGGCGATCCGACTTGCCCGCGAAGGCGGCAGCATGAGCACCGATGTATTCCCGCCGAAAAAAAAGGGCGACCTCCCACGGTCGCCCTTTTTTTGTCCGATTTACAGCATCAAGCCAGATCCACCAACACAATCTCGCTGTCCTCAATGGCCGTCACCCGCAACACCTGCTCCTGGGCAACCGCGACACCGTCTCGAGCTTGTGCACGCAAGCCATTGACTTCAATGACGCCGGTGGCCGGTACCAGGTAAGCGCGACGGCCGCTGTCCAGGCGATACTCGGCGGTTTCACCGGCCTTCAGGTTCGCCGCCACCAAGCGCGCATCGGCGCGGATCCGCAGGCTTTGATCGTCCCCGGCCTTGCCACTGGCCAGGGTCACGAAACCTTCGCGCTGGCCTTTCGGAAACGGCCTGGCGCCCCAGGACGGTGCCAGGCCGGATTCGTTTGGAATGATCCAGATCTGGAAAATCTTGGTCGGCGTGGCTTCCAGGTTGTATTCACTGTGCGCAATCCCGGTCCCGGCACTCATGACCTGAACGTCACCCGCTTCAGTGCGCCCCTTGTTGCCCAGGTTATCCTGGTGGGTGATGGCACCTTCACGGACGTAGGTGATGATTTCCATGTCCCGGTGAGGGTGCTGCGGGAAGCCTGTGCCCGGAGCAATCACATCATCGTTCCATACCCGCAGGTTGCCCCAGTTCATGCGCTTGGGGTCATGGTACTCGGCGAACGAAAAGTGGTGATGGGCATCCAACCAGCCGTGGTGCGCGCCGCCGAGCGAGTTGAAAGGTCTGAGTTCAAGCATGATCGTCTCCTGAAAGGTTCGTCATGGGGCCCGGGGGCCTGGCCACGAATCGAGACCGGTGGTTGATGATGGGCATCATCCATCAGGCAACAATCGATAAAAAGCGTAAAAAGTGCCTCATAATAATCGAATTACTTGATTGAAATAGGCCTCGAAAACATCTCATCGAGCCTTCAATATCGTCCATAAGCCGATGAGGCATAAGCATTTCACTAGAACTGAACGGCAAATACAGACACCATAGCCCTCAACAGCCTCACACCCTGGAGTCCGTCCGCGTGCCGCAACACACCCCCGATCTTCCGCCTGAACTTCGTCCCCTGGCCGAGATGCCATGGCTCAAGCGCCTGGCCGCGCGCTTTTTCGGTCATGGCCTGACACGCCTGCGCGCACAACACCGCGCGTCCTGGTTGCACGGCCAGGCCGACGGCTTTCGCAGCGGGCACAGCGCCGGGGTGGACTACGGATACAAGGAAGGCAAGCTCGAGGGGCTGGAAGAGGGTCGGCAGGTCTTGCTGATTCGCGACTCGCGCTGCACCGAGCACCGGCCACCGAACATCGACGACCATCTGTTCGACGACTGGCGTCTGCCATTGACCGCCGATTTGAAGAAACGCATGAAGGCCGACGTCGCCCGGTTGCTGCCGGCACATGCCCAGCCCAGCGCCGCGCAGTGGAAGATGATCTTCAGTGACACGCCATCGACCTCGGTGATTGCCGGTGCGGGTGCGGGCAAGTCGACGACGCTGGTCCTGCGTATCCTGTTGCTGCGTCACTACCTGGGGTTCGAGCTGAGCTCGATGACCGTGGTGACCTTTACCCGCGAGTCGCGCAAGGACTTCATCAATAAGCTGATCGAGCTGTTTGCGCTCTGGGGCCATACGCTGGGTGCGCGCGAGGCGCGTGATCTCGTGCGTACCTTCCATTCGCGCATTCTGCCGATGGTTCGCAGCCTGCCGGGCTTCGAACGGCTGCAAGCCTTCGAAAATCTCAGTCATCGGGCTCAGGGTGCGGATGACGAGGTGGACAGCAACCCCTTCGATCTGCGCATCAATGACGCCCAGCGTCAGCAACTCAACGCCTGTTATCACGCCTTGCACAGCCGCGATGAGCGTTTTCGCGAGCTGATCAAGCCACTGTCCCGTCACGCCTTGCAACTCAAGGAGCTGGAGCGCGATCACCCCGATGTACAGAAGCGCGTGGCCGTCACCGAGCTGGCGGCCAAGCGCGATGAAGAACTTTGCGACCTGGTCGAAGACTTGTGGTTTCGCGCCGGCGCCTGGCCGATCAAAGGCATAGAGCCCAAGCGCCAGGCGTTCGATATCAACGGCAGCGCCTTTCACTGCCACGGTTACATTCCATCGCTGGACGCTTGGGTGGTACTGGGTTTCGACCCGGGTGAAAATCCGCAGCTGACCCGGCCAAATGCCAAGCTGACGCTGCGTGCGGAAACCGCGGTGAAGCGCACGCTGTTTCAAGCTTTCTGTCGTAAACCTTTGATATGGCTTGATAATTACGAGTCATCCAAGCGCGTCTTGGCGTCCTTTGGCGGCGATGCCAGCGCCGGGCCTGGCTTCGATTACAAGGTCAAGGGAGAGCTGGCATCCGCGCCATTGCTGGACTGTTTTGTCGCAGCCGCCGGCTTTATCGAAAACCTCGGCCTGGATGTGCCGACTGCCGTGGGCCAGATGAGCTTTGCCAAGGATGACCCGGACCGGTTTTTCTTCGAGGCCTTGAGTCTGTACTGGCGAGCCCTCGAAGATCATTTGCTCGACCAGAAACCGCCGGTCATGACCTACAACCGCATGTTCGCGCTGTTCAGCGAACATTCCCCGGAAAACCTCAAGCTGCTCAGCGACGAGCTGTTGCGGCCGCTGTCGCACTTGATGATCGACGAGTTCCAGGATGTTTCGCCGCAAATCGTCTCGTGGATCCGCGCCAGCCTGGCCGAAATTCGCAGTCGTGGCCCGGCGATGCACGTAGGGCGCGGCGCCCAGCATTCGTCATTGCTGTGCGTGGGCGATGACTGGCAGTCGATTTACGGTTGGCGCGGCAGTTCGCCGACCTATTTCATGGAGTTCAACAAGACCTTCTCGTCGCCGAGTACCACCAAGGTCATGCTCAGCGACAACTATCGCAGCCACCAGCACATCATCGACGCCGCCGAACACATCGTGCGAGCCGCGCCGGCGATTGCCGGCAAGAAGGCCAAGGCCAGCGGCGAGTCCAAGGCCTTGCTGCCGGTCAATGTGCTGGACCGGGACGATCAGGGCATGGCCCTACGCTTGATGGAGCACTACCGAAAAGGTGATTCAATCTTGATGCTTTATCGAAAAAGTAGCGATAAGTCATTGATAGAGCAGCATATTCAGTCGGTAGTTAATGTTGATTCTAGCTTGCCGTATGAGGCCCGGCGCCTCAAGCAGCTGACTTATCACAGCGCCAAGGGACTGCAGGCGGACGCGGTGTTCCTGCTCGGCGATTGCCAGCACCTGACCCGTTCGCCTTACAAGAACCAGGTTTACCGCATGGCGGGCCTGGGCAAGGCTGGCGACAGTGAGCCTTATGACAATGCCCAGAAGGACGAGATTCTTCGCCTGGCCTACGTGGGGATTACCCGGGCGGTGAGTCATTGCTATTGGTATGTCGATGCGCAGGAGACCCAGGCGGCGAATATGCCCAAGGCGTCGGACCGGATCGGCAAGGGCAAGGCGTTTTTTGCCGATCATCGTCAAGCCAAGACACCGGCATAAGCAATGTAGGAGCCAGGCTTGCCGGCGAAGGCGTCCTGATGGCCAATGGGGATTTTGTTGACGGAGTACATATCCATTCCTGCGGTAACGGCCACTAATGGTTTCGCTCTTACAGCGAGTCACTTGGAAGAGCCCCAAGTAACCAGGGGCTCTTGCCCCTGGCGTTCGGCCCCTCGCTGGGGCTCGGGGTACCCTCGCTCCGGTCCTGCTCCGTGGGCCCGCCGCGATGGGCCATCCTTGGCCCAGCGCGGCTAAACCGGCATCCATGCCGGTTTACCCACTGCGCAGAACCTCCACTCGGCCTCTCGAGGGGGCAAGAAAATCAAAAGCCAGATCAAGATCAAACGCAAAAGCGAGGCGGCCTTATAGCCGACCTGTCCTTTATGGATGTACACAACCCCCCTGTAGGAGCCAGGCTTGCCGGCGAACCAGGCGCTGCGGTGCGTCTGTTGCACCGCGTTATCGTTCTTCGCCGGCAAGCCTGGCTCCTACAGGGGATCAGGTACACCCGTAAAAGTCAGGTCGGCTATAAGGCCGCCTCGCTTTTGTTTTTGATCTGGGTGCCCCGTTAACCACGCTGGCCGAACGCAGGCATTGCGCAGTGGGGAAACCGGCATGGATGCCGGTTTAGCCGCGCTGGGCCAAGGAGGGCCCATCGCGGCGACCCACGGAGCAATGCCGGAGTGAGGGCATGCCGAGCCCTAGCGAGGCACCAAGTGGTGGGGCAAAGCCTTTTGCTTACTTTTTGCTGGGCCGGCACTCCGGCGTTTGAAAAAATGAGTCGCTAATGAAATGGTCACCCCCGCCGCCCCCTGTGATCGCCCACTAAGCTTTCACAGG